>JAJEFK010000050.1 GCA_022820505.1 Acidimicrobiia bacterium
CTCAAAGAAGCCATCGACCACTGGGCCGCCCACTGGAACCACGACCCCCAGCCCCTGCGATGGACCAAGACCGCAGAACACATCATCGCCAAAGTCAAACGAGCCCGAACCGCCCTAAACAAAACCGCGACACACCACTAGAGGGCGAAATCCATGGCTGACTGCCTTGACGGGAGCGGTACCGTGGTAGCACATGGCAAGACGGACCAAGATCATCGCCAGCGTCGGACCAGCCTGCAACGACGAGGCGACCATGACGGCCATGATCGAAGCAGGCGTCGATGTCTGGCGTCTCGGGCTGGCCCACGGCACGCTCGACGAGCAGGTCGAGACATTCCGGCGGCTGCGTGCTGTATCAGCCGAGTCCGGGCGGCACGTCGGGATTCTCGTGGACCTGCCCGGCCCCAAGGTGCGCTGCAAGCCGTTCCCCGAAGGCGGCTGCGCCGTCACCGAAGGCGCCGTGCTCTCGCTCGCCATCGAAGGCGACGCCAGCACGGCCGACCGGCTCGTGGTCGACTACGAGGGCTTGCTCACCGACGTGGCCCCCGGCGACCGGCTGTCGTTCGGCGACGGCAACGTGGTGCTGGTGGTGGAGGACCGGGCCTCCAACGCCCTCAAGACCCGTGTGCTGCACGGCGGCCACCTCGAAGGCCGGCCCGGGCTGCACGTCGACTCGTCCAAGCTGCGCATCAGCACGCCGACGCCGCAGGACCTGAAGCTGGCCGACACGTTCATCGACTTGGGCACCGACATGGTCGCGCTGTCGTTCGTGCGCTCGGCCCATGACATGCGGCGCCTGGGGGTCGAGCCTCATCCCCGCGGCCCGCTGCTGGTGGCCAAGATCGAGACCAACGCCGCCGTGGAGAACCTCGACGGGATCATCGAAGCCTCCTCGGCGGTCATGGTGGCGCGTGGCGACCTGGGCGCGGAGTGCGACATCGAGGAGCTGCCCCACCTGCAGAAGCGGATCATCGAAGCCTGTGTGGCGCACGGCCGGCCGGCCATCACCGCCACACAGATGCTGGAGTCGCTGCTGCACTCGCCGGTGCCGACGCGGGCGGAGGCCTCCGACATCGCCAACGCGGTGTTCGACGGCACGTCCGCGGTGATGCTGAGCGGCGAGACGGCCATCGGCCACGACCCGGTGAACGCCGTGCGCACCATGGCCCGCATCACCGAGCGAGCCGACGAGCGCTTCGACTACGAGGCCTGGTGGAACCGGCTGCTGTCAGTGCGCAGGCTCGACGAACGCGCTGCTGATTACCTGCGAGTGACCGACGGCATCACCCAATCGGCGTCGAGGCTGGCCACCGAGCTGGGCGCTCAGGCCATCATCTGCCTGAGCCGCTCGGGATTCACTGCTCGCAGCATGGCCAGGTTCCGCCCGTCGATGCCGCTGCTGGGCCTCACGCCCGAGCCACGCACTGCGATGCAGCTCTCGCTGTCGTGGGGGACGCGCCCGCTGGTCTTCGGCGAGCGCCTGACCCCGGCCGAGTCGGCGCTCGAGGCAGTGCACGCAGCGACACGTACCGGTGTGGTGCGAAGCGGCGACATGGTGGTGGTGGTGTCGGGGTCGAGCCCCGAGTCGCACGCCACTGACAACCTGCGCGCCATGCGCGTGCCTTAACAGGACCTAGCCGGTGTCGATGTCGATATCGACGTCGATGCGGGAGGGGTCGATGCGGTCGGGCCCGCACAGCGGGTTCTGCGGCACCTGCACCTGGCGGCCGAAGACCTCGCACGAGCAGGTCTCCTGGCAGTCGCGCAGCCCGGTCCATTGCACGGCCAGCACCGCTGCCCCGCCGATCAGCATCAGCGAGATGAGCACGGCCAGCACCAGCCGGCGGATCAGCCGGAGCGCAACGAAGGCGGCCACCGCCAGAGCAGCGATCCCGCCGACCAGAGCGATGCTCAGGCGGTCGGCGTCGAGCCATTCGGGCAGCACTCCATCAGAGAGTACGCAGCGTGCCGGCAGCGCCCGTGGACCGCTACCGGGCCCCGGCACCGCTGCGCACCGAGGTCAATACGGGTTTGTCAACGCACGGGCGACCAGCGGCGCTGCACAGAGACGGCCCACCCAGCGGCTGCGCATCTAAGGTTCGCCTATGGCCGCAACCCCGATCGACCTGCGTCCGGGCGGCCTGCCCGAGACCGTGCTGGATCCGGCGCCTCCGGACGCGGTGGCGGCATTCGAAGCGGCGATGACCCAGCCGGCGCCCGAGCGGGGCGCTGAGCTGTCGCAGGTGGCGGCCCGCTGGCCGCGGCTGCTGGAGGCTTGGGCGGAGCTGGGACGCTGGGCGGCGAGCGAGGGCCGCTACATCGAGGCCTATGCCTACTGCAGGGTGGGGTACCACCGGGGGCTTGACGCGCTGCGCGCCGCCGGTTGGCGAGGCAGCGGCTACGTCCGCTGGGCGGCGCCCACCAACGGCGGCTTCCTGTGGTCGCTGCTGGGCCTGGGGCGCTGCGCTGCGGTCATCGGCGAGCACGACGAGGCCGACCGGTGCGCCGGTTTCCTGATGCAGCTTGACCCCGGAGGCGAGCCCGCGACAGGCGAGTGGCCGCAGGCGTGAAGCCCGCCGGCGTCGTGCTGTGCGGCGGCGCCTCCACGCGCATGGGCAGCGACAAGGCCGGCCTCGAACTTGCGGGCCGGCCCCTGGCGCTGTGGGTTGCCGACGCGCTGTCGGCCGCGGGCGCGGAGCCCGTCGTAGCGCAGGGCGGCAATCCTCCTCCGCCGCTCGTGGCCGAACCCGACAGCTCGCCCCGAGCCGGGCCGCTCTCGGCCCTGATCGATGCGCTGGAGCGCCACGGCGATGTGCTCGTGTGCCCGACCGACGTGCCGACGGTGCCCGCCGCGCTGCTTGCTGCTTTGGCTGAGCACGCCCGCAGCATGGGCGCGCCGGTAGTGCTGGCTCGCAGCGACCGCCCGGAACCGCTCATCGGCCACTACGCCGGCGGATCGCTCTCGATGCTGCGAGCGGGCCTGCAGGCCGGGGCACGCGGGCCGAAGGAGGCCTTCGACATCGAGAGCGTCCCGACCGTGCCGGTGAATCCGTCCGACGTGCTGAACGTGAACACGCTCGCCGATCTCGCCGCAGCCGAGGCGATCTTGGCGGTTCGCGAATCGGCCCAGCCGGGAACGGGCTGAACCGCATGGCACCCCCGCGTGACCGGACTCGCCGCAGCTCGCCTCGCAGCAATCGGCCTCGCCAGGATTCGCCTCGCAGCGATCGGCCTCGCAACGACTCGTCCCGCCGGGATGCTTCCCAGCACGAATGGGTGGACACCCAAGCAGGCCTTGAGGCGCTGGTCGCCGATCTGCTCACCGCTGACTGCGTGGCCGTGGACACTGAGTTTCATCGCGAACGCAGCTACCGACCGCAGTTGGCCCTGGTGCAGATTGCCTTCGGCGAGCGGATTGCGCTCATCGATCCCACCACCACCGATGTCACCGGGCTGGGCGATGTGCTGGCGGCCGATGTGCTGACGGTCATGCACGCCTGCGCGCAGGACATCGAGGTGCTGTTGCAGGAGTGCGACGCCATCCCGTCACGGCTCTTCGACACGCAAGTGGCCGCCGGCTTTCTGGGCATGAGCACGCCCTCGCTGGGGGCGCTGACCGACCGCTTGCTCGGTGTGCGGCTGGCCAAGGGCAACCGCCTGACCGACTGGTTCGAGCGGCCGCTGCGACCGGCCCAGCAGCACTACGCAGCCGACGACGTGGCGTACCTGATCCCCCTGCTTGACGAGCTGCGCTCCCGCCTGACGGCGCGAGGTCGCTGGCAGTGGGCACTCGACGAGTGCGAGCTGTGGCGTCGGCCCCCCGGCCCGCCGCCGGATCCTGCCCAAGCATGGACCCGGATCAAGGGAGCACGCCAGTTGCGCGGGCCCCAGCGAGCGGTCGCGTACCGGCTGGCTGCCTGGCGGGAGCGAACTGCCAGCGAGCGGGACATCCCGGTGCGCTTCGTGCTGTCGGACATGGCACTGCTGTCGATCGCGCAGCGCCGTCCCCGCAGCATCGAAGAGCTCGGGGGTTTGCGGGGGGTCGATGGCGGCCAATTCCGCGGCGCGGCCGGCGACCGGATCATGGCTGAGGTCAAGCGCGGTCTCGACATGGCGCCCGGCGACATTCCGACCAGTGCGCTGCCGGCGGGGCCCAACGTGGATGCGGCACTGCAGCCGGCCGTTCCCCTCGTGGGCGCCTGGGTCGATGAGGTGGCGCGCACCGAGGGCATCGACCGGAGCCTGCTGGCGACCCGTTCGGACATCGCCGCGCTGCTCGCGGGCGATCCGGCCTCGAAGCTGAGCTCAGGCTGGAGGGCCGAAGTGGTGGGCGACGGGATCGGGTCGCTGCTGGCAGGGGAAGCCGCACTTGCGTTCGATCCGTCGGCCGGCCTGCAGCTCGAGTCGAGGCCCCGCAAGGTGCCTGAACAGTGCGAATGACACGCAGCGCTGTGCCCCAAACGGTAGGGTGGCGGGGCACTTCGTAGAACACACATGCCCTCTCCGGCGCGGATGGGGGCATATCCGGATGCAGGCAAGCGAAGCCTCGCAGTCGAGCACGAGGAGCCAGCCGGTGAAGAAGGGTCGACATCGCCGTTATGAGGAGGCTCGCAAGTTCCAGCGGGCCACGGCGGAACGTTTCACCATCGAGGACTACGACTTCGACAACTCCGACCGCTTCGGGGTGGAGCCTGGAGATCGTGACATGGCCGACGAGGAATCGGCTCCCGACGACCAGTACGGCCATCTTGCCGACAAGTACGACGACTATTCGGACCTCGAGGCCAAGTACGCCGACTTCGATTCCGACGCCGACGAAGAGGCCCCGCAGCGCGAGACCGCCTGACTAGCTGCGGCGGTGGCGGACTGCGGGGTGGGGGAGTAGCTGGGCTGAGGCGACTCGCTGGTCGAGTTGGGCGTGTAGCTCGGCGTAGATCTGGGGTCCGCAGATCGCTGTCAGCTCGTCGCGAAGCGCCCTGAACACCGGCTGAGTGCCGACGTGGGCGCTCTCGGCGGATGTGCACCACCAAGCGACGTCGGTATCGGGGCCACCCCAGTCGCGCAACTCCCATTCCCGCACCATCGTGTAGATGTGGCCGGTGACGGTCTCGTGGTCCTCGCGGCGCAGCGGGGCCTGCCAGCAGATCTCGGGCTTGGTGTCCATCGGCCGCCGGTCGGTGCGCTCAGCCAGCAGGTGGAATGCGCAGCCTGCACCCGCGGGATGGCTGGGCCGGTTTGCGAACACGCACGCATCGTCGACGACTCGGGTGCGCCACCAGCCTTCGCTGTCCTGCCAGAGTGCCTCGTCGGGATCGCGGTGATGCTGCCAGAGCTCGACGTCGAGCTCGGCGATCATCTCCCGGATGTGTGCGAGGTCGTCGTGGCCGTTGATGTAGGCGCCGTGGCTGCAGCAGCCCAGCGCCAGCTCGGGGGCCGGTTCGCTGTCGATGCCGGGGCAGCCGGTGCCGTAGATGCACGTCCAGTCGCTGGCCAGGAAGGTCACGTCGAACAGCCAAGTGCGGTGTTCGAGCGGATCTTCCAGCGACAGCCATTCCCGGGTGTCGTCGCCCAGGCTCCAGCCATCGGGGCCCGCACCGATATCAGAAGCCATCCGCGCCGAGCCTACGAGGCCGAGCTTGGGAGGCCGGGGCCCGAGCGGCCCGTGAGCGAAGCTCACGAGAGCGGGGGACATTGGCCGAGGCAGTGATGCCAAGTCGATCTGCGGCGCTTGTGGGGTACGGTCGGGGCGTGACTTCTGAGGACGCCGCGGCCGATGCGGCCCTGCTTGCTGATCTGCGTGGCGTGCTCGGCGACCGTGCCCGCGACAACGACTTCGAGCGGGGTTTGTACAGCCGCGACGGCTCGATCGAGGGCAGCCCGCCGGCGATCGTGTGCCTGCCCGATTCCGCAGCCGAAGTCGCCGAGATCGTGCGTGTCTGCCGTCGCCACAGCCGGCCGTTCCTGGCGCGAGGCTCGGGCACCGGCTTGGCCGGGGGCGCAGTGCCCGTCGGCAGGCCGGTGGTGGTTGCCACCTCCAAGATGGACCGCATCGTCGAGATCGACACCGCCAACCGGATTGCCTGGGTCGAACCGGGAGTGCTGAACCTGGACCTGTCACGTGCGCTGGCGCCTCAGGGCTTCCACTTCGCCCCGGATCCCTCCAGCCAGCAGGTGTGCTCGATCGGCGGCAACATTGCCAACAACTCCGGCGGGCCGCACTGCCTGGCGTACGGCGTCACCACAGCGCACATCGCGGCGCTCGAGGTGGTGCTTCCGTCCGGCGACACCACCGTCTTGGGCGGCGTGGAGGCCGAGCCGGCCGGGCTCGACCTGCGCGGGCTGTTCGTGGGCTCCGAAGGCACCATGGGCATCGCCACCAAGGCCGCAGTGCGGCTGACATCCAACGCGCCAGCGGTGCGCACGCTGCTGCTCGACTTCGACGATGTCAGCGAAGGCTCGGCGGCGGTCAGCGCCATCATCGCCGCCGGGCTGGTGCCCTCGGCGCTGGAGATGATGGACCAGCGCGCCATCGAGATCGTGGAGGCATTCGCCCACGCCGGCTACCCAACCGGAGCTGCGGCCGTGCTGCTGGTGGAGCTCGACGGCCTGCCGGGCGGGGTGGAGGCGGGCGTGGAGATTGTGCGTGAGGTGGCGCAGAAGCACCACGTCGGCCACGTGCGTGTCGCGGCAGACGACGCCGAACGGGCGCTGCTGTGGAAGGGACGCAAGAATGCCTTCGGCGCAGTCGCACGGATCAAGCCCGACTACTACCTCCACGACACGGTCGTGCCCCGCTCGAAGCTCACCGAGGTGCTCGAGAAGGTGTACCGGATCGCCGATGCGTACGGCCTGATCGCTGTCAACGTCTTCCACGCCGGCGACGGGAACCTGCACCCGATCCTGGCGTTCGACCGGCGTGAGCCTGGCGTGGACGAGCGGGTAAAGGCAGCGGGCCGTGACATCGTTGCTGCGTCCATCGAAGCCGGCGGCGTGCTCAGCGGCGAGCACGGCATCGGCTTGGAGAAGCGCGACTACATGGGGATGTTGTTCAGCACCCATGACATGTACACCCAGGACGTGGTGCGGGAGACGTTCGATCCCGACGGCCTCGCCAACCCTCTCAAGATCATCCCGACCGGCTCGCGTTGCAGCGACTCATTCCACCAGCACGTGCCCGAAGGCGCCTGGGTGTGAGTTCGCAGCCCAGCGGCGCCGGCGCGTCGCCGGCAGCGGCAGCGAGCACGGGACCGGCCGCGGCGGGGGCCAGCCTGGCCGCGAACATTGCTGCGGAAGTGACCGCGTTCGCCGGCGAGGTCGGCAGCAGCGGCGCGGTGACGGTGGTGGGCGCGCGGACGCATCGGGACGTCGGCGGCGTTCCGCTCGCAGGGACGCGTGAAGTCTGCGCGCCTGCGGGCGTGTGGGAACACGAGCCGTCGGAGATGACCGTTCGCTGCGGTGCCGGCACGACGGTGGCCGAGCTGGCGGCACATCTCGCCCGAACCGGCCAGATGGTGCCGCTCGACCCGGTCGACGACGCGGCCACCGTTGGCGGGGTGCTGGCGTGCGGCTTCAGCGGGCACCGGAGGCTTCGCTACGGGCATGTGCGTGATCTCGTGTTGCAGACCCGCCACGTCGACGCCGCCGGCAAGGTGGTCACCGCCGGCGGTCCCACGGTGAAGAACGTTTCCGGATACGACTTGGCCCGCCTGCTGGTGGGCTCGTTGGGCACGCTCGGACTGCTGGCCGAGGTGATCCTGCGGACCCTGCCGGTGCCGCCCGCCGCGCAGTGGCTGGAAGGCGACGGCGACCCGTTCGCGGCGTTCGACCTGCTGTACCGGCCGAGCAGCATCCTGTGGAACGGTTCGCATGTCTGGATCCTGCTGGAGGGTGACCCGGCCGACGTTGCGGCAGAGGCGAGCAAGCTGGAGACAGCAGGATTCGCTCCGTGTGACGGCCCGCCGCCGATCCCGGCTGCAGGGCGCGAGTCGATGCGGCCCTCTGACCTGCGAGCGCTCGCCGGCACAGCAGGCGGTTGGCTGGCAGAGGTCGGCATCGGTCTGGTCCATCGGCCCGAACCTGTGCAGGCGGCCCCGGTTTCGCCGGCCAATGCGCTGCTGATGGACCAGCTCAAGCAGCGACTTGATCCCGACAACCGCCTCAACCCCGGCAGGAGGCCCTGGTGAGCGCAGTGAGACCCGTGGGCGAGCGATCGGGCACAGCGAGCACGTTTCCGCTGCAGCTCGACATCGACAGCGACACGCTCGCCTCGTGTGTGGCGTGCGGCATGTGCCTGCCGCACTGCCCGACCTACCGGGTGACCGGCGAGGAGTCGGCTTCGCCGCGTGGCCGCATCGCACTCATGCGCGATGTCGCCGAGCGGGGCGAGGCCGACGCCGCGTTCGTGGAGTTCATGGACGCCTGCATCCAGTGCCGCGGCTGCGAGACCGCCTGCCCAGCCGGCGTGCGCTACGGCCACATGATGGAAACCACCCGCGAGGCGCTGGCGTCCCAGACCAGCTACCAGCCCCGTCTGCGGCGGCTCGCCTATCGCGCACTGGGCATGCCCCGGCTGCTCGGCTTCGGGTCTCGCCTGCTGGGGCTGTCCCAGCGGCTCGGACTGATGCGCCTGGTGAGTCTCTTGGGTCGTGTGCGTCCATTTCGCCAGCTCGGCGCCATGACCGCCTCGCTGCCGCGAGTGCCGGTGCGCCAGGCACCGCTCACGGCCAGCGGAGACGATGTCTGGCTGTTCACCGGATGCGTCATGGACGCGTGGATGCGTGACACCCACCGGGCAGTGCAATCGGTGATCGAGGCGACTGGTGCCGGCGTGGCCCTGCCGCCGGCGGGAGCTGCCTGCTGCGGCTCGCTCCACCTCCACGCGGGTCTGGCCTCCGACACCCGGCGACTGGCACGCAAGGTGATGGCCGCTCTGCCCGGTGAGGCCCCGATCCTGATCGACTCGGCCGGCTGCGGCGCCACGATGAAGGAATACGGACACCTGCTGGGCACCGAAGAGGCCCGCCAGTTCGCAGGACGCGTGCAGGATGTGCACGAGTGGCTGGCCGCACGGGTCGACGAATTGCCGGAAGGCGCGCCGACCTCAGCGCCGCTGCAGATCGCAGTCCAAGACCCGTGCCACCTGCGCCACGTCCAGCAGGCACACCTGCCGGTGCGAAGGGTGCTCAGCCGGTTCTTCGACGTAGTCGAGCTCGACGACGACGGGTTGTGCTGCGGCGCTGGCGGGGCATATTCCCAGCAACATCCTGAGGTCGCCGGAGCAGTGAGGGAGCGCAAGGCGGCGGCTGTCGAACGCACCGGCGCGAGCGTTGTGGCCAGCGCAAACCCCGGATGCACATTGCACCTGCAGGCCGTGGGCCTCGATGTCCGGCACCCGCTGGAGATCGTGGCCGAGCACCTGAACGGCGGCGCGCCGCAATGAACGACGAGATCGCTGAGCTGGCCGACTGTCTCGACGACACCGCAGAGCGGCTGGCCGAGATCAGCATCGAGCTGCTACAGGGCGCTCTCGCCGATGCCGACACCAGCGATCAGCGCGCCCGGTTGGAGCGCAGCGTCACTCGTGCCAGGCGGGCCACGATCAAGGCCGCATCGATCCTCCGGGAATCCACCGGCGCACCAGAGCCGTTCGATGACTAGAGGCGTCCGTCGCCCAAGCAGAGCCGCCACTGGGCAGGCTGCTCAGTAGCCGGCGGAGATGCGGTACAGCTCACCGATGAGGTCGTCGTACTGCCCGATGGCCAAGGCCACGGCGTAGGCCGCACCAACGGTGGCGCCGGCGATGGCGAACGGCAGGCGGTCCAGCACCCTGCCGACCGCGGGTACCGCGTGAGGCGCGATGGCAATGAGCAGCAGCGGCAGCAACACGCCGACCATGTAGATGAACATGAGCCCGAGCGTGCGTGGGCCGGCAGTGGAGGCGTCGTTGAGGATGTCACCGAGGAGTTCGCCGACGCAGGGCCGCCACAGCCAACCGGCTAACGCGCCGCCCACGAGGCCGGCGCCGGTGGCGAGCGGCGACGAATGGCCGGGCGCCCGCCACGCCGCCGCGTAGGTGCAGGCGGCGACGATGCCGGCGATCACCACAGCAGCACCTCGCGCCGAGACCCACCAGTGCCCGGCTGCTTGCGCCCACGCCAGGAACGCAGCACCTGCGGCGTAGTACAGCGCCACCGTCAGCCGTGCCCTGCGGGCCACCAGCACCAGTGCGAGCCCCGGCACCAGGGCCGTGAGCGTGCAGGCCCACGTGATCACCCCGATGCCCTCGGTGAGGGTGTCGAAGATGGTGCTCACGGCGACCGGCCCGCCGGTCAGGCCTCAGCGAGGAGGCGCTCGACGGTGGCGTAGAGCTCGCGGTAGGTGTGCGCGCCGTCGCCGCGCCGATCGAACCGGATCTGATTGTCGCTGTCGATGATGTAGACGCGGGGCCAGTAGCCGGTGGGGCCTTCCTGCCAGACGTGGAAGTTGTACTTGGTGGTGTCGAGCGCGATCGGCCAGACCACGCCGAGTTCGGCCGCGGCCTCGATGATGTTGTCGACATCGGCCTCGTAGCCGAATTCAGGTGAATGGACCCCAACAACCTCCACACCTCGATCCCGGAAGTCGGCATGCAACTGGGCCAGCGCATCGAGCGTCTTCTTGCAGTTCCGGCAGCCGAACGTCCAGAACTGCACCACCGTGATCTCGTTGCTCGCCCGGATGTCCTCCAACGAGGTGGCCTCGGTGTTCAGCCACCCGTCGAGCTTGCTGAGGGTGAACGCTGTGCCCAGCACCGGAATGGGCTCGGGTGCCTCGGTCGTTGTCGTCGGCACCGGAGCGGCAGTCGTCGATGTCACCGACTCCGGCGGAGCAGTCTCGACTGCTGCCGTCGTCTGCGATGCCTCGGCCGACGCGGCCAGCGATGTGACCGGCGGTGTGCGAACGGGCCCGGCGACACTCAGCTCGTCCTCAGGCTCGTCGACAGCGGTCCAGACAATGAGAGCGACGCCCACGAGCAGAACACCCGCTGCGACAGAGCGCGAGACCGAAGACTTCATCTCAGGCGCAGCGTACGCCCCACCCGAGCAGCTGCTTAGACGCGACTGCTGTGTTTGTTGCGCAGTCGCTTAGA
>JAJEFK010000006.1 GCA_022820505.1 Acidimicrobiia bacterium
AGCGGGGCCATGTTGCCGCCGGTCACCGACACGCCCCAAGTGTTGTAGATCACCCCGCACAGGATGTGCAGCGCGGTGTGGGTGCGCATCAGGGCGTGGCGACGCTCCCAGTCGAGCTCGCCGTGCACGGCTGTGCCCACCGCCGGGGCATCGCCGTCGAGGGTGTGCCACACAACGTCGTGGCCCCGCACGTCGGTCACCGCCGCCGAGCTCCCGTCCCAGCTCAGCGAGCCCGTGTCGTGGGGCTGGCCCCCGCTGGTGGCGTAGAAGGCGCTGGTGTCGAGGGCCACCCTGCCGGAGTCGTCCACCGCGACGACCGTCGCGTCGAAGGTCTGGCACTGGGCGTCCCGCAGGAAGATGCGGTCGGTGGGGTTCACGTCAGCCATGGGGGCCTCCCGTGTGGCTAGTCAGGATGGGTTGATGTCTACCCGGACGTCGCCGTCCACGACAGCCACGTTGAACTGGCGCAGGCCGGTTCCGGCCGCGTCGACGATGTCGTCGGGGTCGCAGGTGTTGGCGAAGTCGGCCTCGTCGGGCCGCCACCGGAAGAAGCAGTCGCGGCTCTGGCCCGTGCGCCGGGCCTCGAAGGCGAACCATCCCGTCTCCGGGTCGTCGCCGACGTGCTGCAGGATGATGTCGAGGCTGCCGGCGGCCACGTCGCCGAACAGGATCGGGCCCCGGTCCTCTATCTCGGCGCTGATCCGTCCGATCTCCATGTCCCGGAAGTCGCGGTCGCCGAGGCGGATCTCCACCTCGCCGCCACCGCGGGTCAGCAGCAGCACCGCCCCCACCAGGCCCAGCGCCACCACCACGCCGGCCAGACCGACCATCACCGCAGCCCGCAAGCTCGGCCGGGGTCCGCTGGAAACAGGCATCGCGGCCTAGTATCGCCTCCCGTGGATTTGTTCGAACACCAGGGCAAGGAGTTGTTCGCCCGTTACGGGCTCCCTGTGCCCTCGGGTGAGGTGGCGTTGTCGCCCGAGGAGGCCGTCGCAGCGGCCAGCAGGCTCGGGTTGCCGGTGGTGGTCAAGGCCCAGGTCCACACCGGCGGTCGGGGCAAGGCCGGGGGCGTGAAGCTGGCCGCCGACCTCGACGCGGTGCGCGGCCACGCCTCCGACATCCTGGGCCTCGACATCTCGGGCCATATCGTGCGCCGTCTCTGGATAGAGCAGGCGTCCGACATCGCCGAGGAGTACTACGCCAGCTTCACTCTCGACCGCTCCGCCCGCAAGCACCTGGGGATGCTGTCGGCCGAGGGCGGAGTGGAGATCGAGACCGTGGCGGCTGAGAATCCCGACGCCATCAGCAAGGTGCTGGTGGACCCCGCCGAGGGGCTTACCGAAGAGGCCGCCCGGGCGTGGGTCGAGGGCGCCAACCTCAACCCCGCCGCCACCGATCAGGCCGTCGAGATCCTGCGCAAGCTCTATGTGGCCTACACCGAGGGCGATGCCGACCTGGTCGAGATCAACCCGCTGATCCTCACGCCCGAGGGCCGGGTGCACGTGCTCGATGCCAAGGTCACCCTCGACGCCAACGCCGTGTTCCGCCACGAGGACTACGCGCAGTACGACGAGACCCAGCCCCGTGACGAGCGTGAGGAAGCGGCGCACGCCAAGGGCCTGCAGTACGTGGGCCTGGCGGGCAGCGTGGGCGTGATCGCCAACGGCGCCGGTCTGGCCATGAGCACGGTCGACGTGGTGAACCAGGTGGGCGGCAAGCCCGCCAACTTCCTCGACATCGGCGGCGGCGCCAATGCCCAGGTGATGGCCAATGCGCTCGAGGTCATCAACAACGACCCCGACGTGCGGGCCATCTTCATCAACATCTTCGGCGGGATCACCCGCGGCGAGGAAGTGGCCAACGGCATCATCGGTGCGCTCGAGGCCGTCGACATCGAAGCGCCGATCGTGCTGCGTCTCGACGGCACGAATGCCGCGGAGGGGCGCGAGATCCTCGCCCCTCATCTCAACGAGAAGCTGGTGATGGAACCGACCATGCTCGACGCTGCCCGTCGAGCCGTCGCGATGGCCGCGGCCTGATCAGGGGAGCGTGACGTGAGCATCTTCGTCAACAAAGACACCAAGGTCGTCTACCAGGGCCTCACCGGCTCCCAAGGCCGGTACTACGGCATGCTGAACCGCGACTACGGCACCAACGTGGTGGCGGGCACCAACCCCCGCAAGGCCGGCACCGACGTGGAAGGCGTGCCGGTGTTCGCCAACTGCACCGAAGCGGTCGCGGCCACGGGCGCCAATGCCTCCTGCATCTTCATCCCCGCGCCCGGAGTGTTCGCCGCCGTGATGGACGCCGCCGAGGCGGGCATCGAATTCGTGGCCTGCATCACCGAAGGCGTGCCGGCCCACGACGAGGCCCGCTTCTTCAACATGCTCAAGCGCGACCACCCCGGGGTGCGGCTGCTGGGCCCGAACTGCCCGGGCATCATCACGCCGGGCGAGTGCAACATCGGCATCACCGCGGGCCACATCGCCAAGCCGGGCGGCCCGGTGGGCATCGTCAGCCGGTCTGGCACGCTGACCTACCAGGCGCTGTACGAGCTGCAGCAGAAGGACATCGGCGTCACGACCTGCGTGGGCATCGGCGGCGACCCGGTGCCGGGCACGTCGTTCATCGACTGCCTCGAAGCGTTCGAAGCCGATCCCGACACCAAGGCTGTGATGATGATCGGCGAGATCGGCGGCTCGGCCGAGGAAGAGGCTGCTGCGTTCATCAAGGACAACATGTCCAAGCCGGTGTCGAGCTACATCGCCGGGGTGACTGCGCCTCCGGGCAAGAAGATGGGCCACGCTGGTGCCATCGTCTCGGGGGGCAAGGGCACTGCTGCGGCCAAGATGGATGCGCTGCGCGATGCTGGCGTGCGCGTGGGCCTGAACCCCACCGAGGCCGGCGAGCTCATGGCGGAGATCGTCGCCGAGCTGTAGTTGCAATACCGTATTCTCGTCGGCTGCCTGCATCTCTCGGCGTGATCTGCTCGCCAGCTTCGTCGGCAAAACACACGACAATCACTGTCCTCCGACGGTCCGCGCGCGGACCGAGAATGGGCCACAAAAATCCGTCGCATGTGCTGGTGCTCTCTACCTAGTCTGAGGACTGGATCTACAAGCGGCGATCTTGAGGGGCAGTCACGTGAACCAAGAACATCTCAGAGAAATACAAGTACACAACAGTGATTGCCTCGCAAGAATACGGGCGCACCCCTTCATCGAACGCGCTCACGCCGGCGGCTTGAGCAAGGAGCAGGTCTTAAGGTGGATCTATTGTGCAGGACGAGAGAGCCGGTCATTTCCGGACGTTCTGGTCAACATGATCGAGCGCTCGACCGACGAAGGCGTCAGGAGCATTCTCGAGGCCAATCTCGCCGACGAGTTTGGAAACGGCAATCCAGAGCACGCACACTTTCGCCACTACATCTATCTACTTGAGAAAATCGGTCTGTCGGAGTCAACATTTGTCGCGTACGTGGAGCGATCTGGTATCCGGCTGGCTCTCGATCTTGCGTATAGCGTTTCCGAGGGCGAAGACGTAGGGATTGCGCTGGGTTACATGCTTGTCAACGAAGGCATGACACCCATCACTTACGATGCGGTTGATGTTGCACTGCACCGATATTTCCCAAACCTTCAAACCGAGTTCTTTCGGTTGCATGTGGAAGTTGATGCTGAGCATGTAGCGCAGCTGTATGAGGCGATCACTAGAATGCCGGAAGAATCGCTCGACTCGATACAGTTTGGCATTTCCATTGGGGAACGTGGAATGGCGATTCTCTTGGACGAAGCCCTTGGAATATTTGAGCCACCTGCTTCGTCATCGACGGCGGATATGATGCCGACGGCAGCTTAATCAGGCTGTAGCGAAGTTGCCAGGCCGCGTTAGCTGCCGAAGACCATTCGAAGAGCGTTCGGGAGTTCATCTTCATCTACGACATTCTGGATCCGCCCAAGGATGTCTCGTTGTTCCGGCAGTTCTAGGTCAGACTCCCAAACGTAGGCAGGAATTGTCTGAGCGAGTTGGTGTCGTCTCGGCCCGTGAGCGTGTTTTGGCTCACCGAGATCCTCAGTAGAGCCGAGAAAGCGGAAACTGACACGGGCCGCACTAGGAATAGAGCTAAACTGATTGTCACCATCCGACTTGCAGAGAATGAGACCCTCCAGGCGAGGAGGGTAAGTCTGCGGCCGGTTAAGCATGTATACAATTATTTCGTTAAATATTCTGCGTTTCTCTAGCATTAGATATAGATGATTCTCGACCGGGAAACAGTGGCCTTCATATTCAAACATGACATCTCGAATGTAACACGGAATGAGCCCATCGTCAGTTGGGCTCCCAAAATACACATAATCTCGACACGCCACCAATCGATCTGATCTCGCGACCGAACAGTAGTAGCTTTCCCAATGTCCTCCAATGAGTTCATGCAATCTTGATATTACGGATTCTTCCTTGACTCGCGACTGGAAATCAAAGCCAAACTGCTGCAGCCCTTCCAATTTCGACAGTACAGAATAGTTGCCACCTAATTTGTCGACGAAATCTTCGAGATCTAGCATCCACGATTCGTATGGCACATTTAGCTTAGAAGAGAACTCGTGAAGGTTCGTTTGACTGAGACCTCGACTACCGTTGACGATCCGACTTACATAGTCTTGTGAGAGAGGAATTGCTTCGGCTAGTTCGGATAACTTGTTGATCGTCGGATGCAGGCTTATGGCCAAGTCAATTTTCTGCTTGAAATGCTTTACATGAACCGATGACTTGGTCACATGAGTGCCTTGATCCTCATGATTTCCTCAGTCTACTTCGAATGGACGTGATGTTCAGTCGAAACAGCTCGGTGTGTGCCGCCGATGAGCGCGGAATACAGGTCCTTGAGGGCTGCAGCGTGGGCTCGAGGGCTGCACGGTGCCTGCGCCGCAGTGCTTAATGACGCCGAGACGGCAAGGTCTGATCGCAGGGCCCTGTTGAGCGCCTCCGCCAGAGCGTCAGCGCTGTCAGGGGGCGCCAGGAAACCGTTGACGCCTTCGGTGATGAATTGGGGTGCGGCGCCTACGGCGGTGGCCACCACGGGTCGGCCCGCGGCGAGAGCCTCCGCGGTGATCATGCCGAAGCCTTCCCTCCGGCTCGGCACGCACACCAGCCGGGCCCGCCGGTACCACTCGCCGACCTCGCCGGGCGCCACGGCTCCAGTGAAGGTTGCGTTCACGTCGCGCCGGAGTGCCAGCGCCTCGAGTAGAACACGATCGGGTCCGTCGCCCACGATGGCCAGCTCGGGTCGTTCGGATGGCGGCATCAGCGCCACAGCCTCGATCAGCACATCGAAGCCCTTCTCGGCCATGAGACGGCCGAGGGCGACGACTGGCCCGTCAGCCGGTGTCGGCGTAGCCGGCCCGAGCCGGTCGACGCCCACCGGCATCGGCACAACCTGCAGCAGCGGCACCGATGGCCGTACCGTTCGTTCGATGTCGGGCAGCGGCTGTGACACCCTTGATTGCGTCGGGGGTCGCTCAGCGCCGTCGTCGGCGCGAGACCGGGGCCGCCGCCTACCGCGTCGCTGCACTAGCGACGAGGCCCAGTGCTGTAGGTCCTCGGAGACTGTCACCACGGCGCTTGTGCGGCGCAGTACCCGGCGTGCCAGCCATCGGTGGACGGCATTGGTGGTGACCGCGGCGTCGGAGCCGTGGATGTGCACCACGCTGGCTGACCGCCGTCCCGCAAGGGCAGCGGCAGCAACGGCCACCAGTCCGCAGGGAAACCACCAGTGGCCGTGTATGACGGCGCCGTCACCCGAGCGGCGACGTGCCTGGCGTGCTGCGGCCAGCGTCAGCCGGGCGATCATCGGGATGACCCACAGCGCTGACAATCCGGAGAAGACCCGGTAGCTCTCGCCCAGCGCCACCCGTGCTTCGATCCGTCGAGGGGCAAACCGCACCCTGCGCACCTCGATGTCGCCCACCACGTGGCGGCGCGGCGCATCGGGGTGAGCGGGACACACCACCGTCACCTCGGCACCTGCACCGGCCAGCGCTCGTGCGTGATCGAGCAGGAAGGGTTTGTGGTGATCGTCCAGCGACGTCGGAAACCCCGGTGCAACCAACACCACTCGCACGCGCCCAGTCTCGCAACGTTGCGGCTGCGTGCCGCCCGAGGGGGCTCCGGGTGGCTCGCTGGCACCCCGGTACGCTCGGCGGCATGCCGGCCGGGTGCCAGAAGTACCGGGTGCGCCGGACATGGCCGATGCGCAGCATCACGGGAGCGCAGCCGTGACCGGGTCGAACGGCAGCATCGTCGAAGGGCAGCGATCCGGCACTGCGGTGAGGTGGGCGCTGGGCTTGGCGACTGCGGCGATGATCGTCTGGCTGGCCGTCCGCTACTGGGACGACCTGCGCCGGATCGACCTGCAAGTGGATGCCATCGGGCTGGTGGCCGCTGTCATCGTGTCAATGACCGCCACCTGGTGCCTGGCACTCGGATGGCGGGAGCTCATCGGCGGCTACGGCACGCCGCTGGCGCAAGGCCCGGCGCTGCGCATCTGGATGCTGTCGCAGGCAACGCGCTACCTGCCGAGCGGGCTGGTGCCAGTGGTCGCCCGCGCCGGCCTGGCCGCCCCGCTCGGAGTGAACCGGGCTGCTGCCGGGGCGTCGGTGGTGGTCGAGACAGCCACGCTGGTCGGCTGGTCGGCCGTGTTCGCTGCGCTGTGGGCGCCTGCCGACTGGCTGGGCACTGCGGGAGGCTGGCTCGCCCGCATCGTCATCGGCGTCGGCGCGGCCGCCGGGCTGGTGACGCTGCCGTGGACATTGGCGGGCGCCGGGGGGTGGTGGCGTCGCATCGACGGACTGATGCAGCGGGTGGTCGTGCTGCGATGGCTCTCGGGGCGGATGCAGACCGACGCGCTCAACGCCGAGCGGCCAGCCGTGTGGCGAGCCGCGTTCATCTACGGACTGGCAGTGGCACAGCGTCTCATGGCCTCGGTATTGCTGGCCGCTGCGCTGCTTGCCGCCGGCGGCGTCGACATCTGGCTGATTGCTGGGGCGACTGCGGCGGGCATCGTCGTGGGCATGGTCGGCATCACGCCGGCAGGGCTCGGCGTGCGCGAGGTCGTGGTTGCAGCACTGCTGGCCGAGCGCTTCGGGGTCGGCGATGCCGCGGCGTTCGCCGTTGCAGTGCGGGTGCTGGAGTTCGCCCACGAACTGGTGATCCTCCCGCTCGCGGCCGCGGCCGGTCGACGGCGTGGCTCCCACCATGCGGAACCGTCCTGAGGCGGCGAACGCGCACGACGAGCTGATCCTGTACGAATGGACACAGGCGGCCGATGCCGCTGCCGAACGGAGTCACGCTATGCCGGAGCCATCGTCGGAGGTCCACCCCGAGGAGAACTACGAAGACGTCACGGTGTACGACCTCGACGCCGACGTCGAGGAACAGCTGCTGCTCGCACACAACGAGTGCACCTTCATCTGGGCGAACCGTGAGGGCTGGCCCGTGGGCGTGATCATGTCGTACATCTGGCAAGACGGCCGCTTTTGGCTGACGGCGTCGAGCCAGCGGGCGCGTATCAGTGCTGTGCGACGTGATCCGCGGGTGTGCATCGTGGTCACGAGCACCGGCTCACCGATGCCGCGCAACAAGGCGATCACATGGAAGGGCACGTGCACGGTCCACGACGACGCCGAAACCAAGGCGTGGTTCTACCCGGCCCTCGCTGAGGCGCTCTGGCCGGGCAACGAAGCGGGCCAGGCCGCGTTCGTCTCGTTTCTGGACTCGCCCCGGCGGGTGATCCTCGAGGTGGAGCCGACCCAGCGCATCGGATATGACGGCTCGAAGATGGCCAAGGCCACGGCCGACTGGCTCGCCACGCGCAGCTAACGCTGACTGTGTTTGATGCTTCCAGCTAACGCTGGAAGGACACCTCAGCACCAGCGAAGAGTTGGGCGAAGTCGTCGTCGGTCTCTGCGGCCACGAGGCGATCGACCCAGCCGTGGAAGCGCTGACCGCCGGCCTCGTTGCGACCGAAGAAGAACTCGGTCTTGGCCCCGGTCTTCACCGCCCGCTGGATCCGGTTGCCGTTGTAGTAGTCCTCGTCGCGCACCACGTGCAGCAGGAAGGCCTTCTGGGCCTCGATGAGCCCGTCGAGCTGCTCGGAGAGCTCGAATGTGGCGAGGAAGTGCTGGACCGTGCGGGACGTGTCGGGCGTCTCGCCGGGGAACAGCGTCGAGATCATGTACATCCGCCCGTCGCCTGGGACCTCGTCGGTGCCCACCTGGAAGCCGGCGGCCGAGGTGTGCGGGAAGATCGTCCACACGCCGTCGGTCAACAGGTCGGCGGGCCAGTCGTCTTCGGGGAGGCTGTCGAGCGCCAGGAACCGGCGGTCGGGTGAGGTCACCCGCTGGTGCGGGCCCCACGCGTCGTAGATGGCCTTGTTGGAGTAACCGGGCCCGAACGACTCCCGATGCAGGATCGGCAGGTGATAGAAGTCGAGATAGCCGTCGTAGGCCACCTTCCAGTTCGGCCCGTCGACGGCCTGGCTGCCCACGTAGGCACAGCTGGCGAACTCGTGATGGGCCAGCATCTCGCCGTAGCCGCAGAGGTAGGCGTCGATGTCGAAGGGCGCCTCCGGGGTCAAGGCGCTGAAGACGATCCCGGCTCGCTCGGCCACGGGCAGCGGCGTGAGGCCATGGCAATCCGGGTCGAGGTCGCCGAATTCGTCTCGGTCGAGGATGCCGACCAGCCGACCCTCGCTGTCATAGCTCCACGCGTGGTACGGGCACGTGAAGCGGCGGGCTGTGCCGGTTCCCTCGGAGACGACGATCGAGCCGCGGTGGCTGCACATGTTCACGAACGAGCGCATCTGGCCGTCGGCGCCCCGTGACAGCAGGACAGGCACGCCCGCGACCTCCAGCGCCTTGTAGTTGCCGGGCTCGGGCAGCTCGCAGGTGAAGCCCAGCGCCAGGGGGGTGCGCTTGAACACCCGCTCCATCTCCAGTTGCCAGCGATCGGAGTCGTAGTAGTTGGCCGCCGGCACCCGTCCGATGTCGCCGGCCAGCGGCACCGTTCCCGCGCGGGCGTGCCCGAGCGTCCTGCGTGTGAGTTCGACAAGCGTCTCGCGGCTCATCCAGACACCCCCTGCGCGAGTATGGCCGGGTTCGGGAGGTCAATCCGATGATCGACTACCAGCGGCTCTTCCACACGGGGATCCGGGTGCCGGACCTCGATGCGGCGATGGCAGAGATGGGCGAGACGCTGGGCGTGAGCTGGGCGTCGGTGCAGCACAACGCAGCACAGCAAGTGTGGACGCCGCAGCACGGCCTGCAATCGGTCGAGCTGATCTTCACTTACTCGTGCGAAGGGCCGCAGCATCTTGAGCTGCTGGCTGGCCAACCAGGCACTATCTGGGACGGCTCGGGCGATCCCGGGGTGCATCACGTGGGCGTGTGGGTCGACGATGTGGCTGCGGAGACCGAGCGCTGCCTGGGGGCCGGCTGGCACGTTGCCGCAGCGGCTGCGCCGCCCGATGACGGCTACGGCGTGTTCGCCTACGTCGTGCCCCCGAGCGGACCGATCGTCGAGCTGGTTTGGTCGGCGATCGAGCCGCGCTTCGAGTCGTGGTGGTCAGGCGGCAAACTCGGCAGCGAGCGCGACTGAGAGCTCAGTCAGCGCTGCCGTTCTCGCGCGTGCCCACGCCCACAGCCGTTTCTGACCCAACAGCCACCGCACCCGTCGAGCGGTCGAGCTTCGGCCCCAGCCATGCGAAGTAGTGCTCGTAGAAGTGCCGGATCTTGGTCTCCTGGTAGGAGGCGAAGATCACCTCCTGCTGCTCTTGAGCGCGAAGGCCCTGCTGCACCAGCGGCAGGTTGAGCGAGTCCTGCTGGAAGATCTTGGCCAGCGGCCCCAGCTCGGGCGCCAGCGTCCAGTCGTCGTCGAAGCCGAGGTGGCGCACCTTTGCCGGCGCCGGCCGGTCGGCCGGATCGGGCGGGGCCAGGGGGAACAGCATCACCTCGAAGATGCACTCCTGGGGGTTGTCGCCGTTCGGCCGGAACCGGTACATGATCGGGTTGAAGCAGCCCCACGGCGACCAGTTGGGGAACACCGAGAAGAAGATCGAGTCGATGAACTCGGCGTCGCTGACGGCCTCGACATCGATGGCGTCGCCCAGCTGCCGTCGTACCTGTGACCGCTTGCGGTCCGCCAGCCAGCCCCGCACGTTGGTCACCTCCGGCGGGGGATGGGGCGTCATCAGCGGCATCTCCTCCAAGCCCGGCGGCAGCGGGCCGCCGATCCACTTGCACAGGTGCGGGTCGGCCTGGGTCTGCGCTCCGTCGATGTGGTTGCCGTGCTCGTCGAAGGTGCTGACGTTGCCGTCCAGGTCGGTGACGGCGACCTGCCCCTCGGCGTTGCGCTCGTAGATGTGCCCGCTCAGCGGATGCCGCCAGCGGCCGTACTCCTTGCCGTCGTCGATGCGCTCCCAGCGGGGCTGCCCGTCGAGATGCGGGCTGGGCACGCCCGTCGCGGTCATCGCCCGGCTGTAGTTGCCGAAGATGTCGTAGCGGCTGTTGGCGTCGCCGAGGGATTCCATCAGCGTGGGATGGGTCGCCACCACGTGGTAGCTCTCCATGAAGGCCTCTTGGCACGTCTTCCAGTTCATCGGCATGAGCTTGGAGACGTGTGCCGCCTTGTACCGGCGCTCGAACGGCACGAATTCGAAGTGGTCGGCCAGGTCGCCCAGGTAGTCGGCCAGCGGCGCGGCATCGCGGTCGGGGTTGATGAACACGAACCCGTGCCAGGTGTCGACCAGGGCCTCGGGCAGCCCGTAGTCGGCCATGTCCACATCGGGGAAGTCCCACTGGCAGGGGATCTCCCGCAGCGAGCCGTTGAGCTCCCAGCACCAGCCGTGGAAGGGGCAGCGGAGGCTGGACGCGCCCCGCCCGTGGTGCTCGCGCAGCTTGCGGCCCCGGTGCAGGCAGGCGTTGCGGTAGGCCTTGATCTGGTCGGGGGCGGTGCGGACGATCAGGAACGACAGGTGCGCGATGTCATAGACGTGGTAGTCGCCGACCTCGGGGATCTCTTCGGCGAGGCAGGCGAGCTGCCACGCGCGGCTCCACAGTCGCTCGACTTCCAGGTCATGGACGTCGTGCGCGTAGTACACGCGGGCGGGCACGCGCGTGTTGCCCGGCAGGTGTTCGCCGACTCGCCGCAGAACGTCCGACACCGGGTGCGTGTCGTTGTCGAACAGTTCGTCATAGCTGATCCCAGCCGAGCGATCGGTGCCCGTCAGCGTTTCGGTCATGGGTGCAAGCTAGATGCTGAATCCCGGGCCTGAGCAGGGCGACGGCGCGCTGCGCGAGCGATCCGGTGCTGGCGGCGGCAGGCTGTAGCGGTGCCGCACCGGGACATGATCGTGATCGGGGCTGGTCCCGCCGGTGCGGCGGCGGCCATGCGTGCTGCGGGCGCCGGCATCAAGGTGACCGCGTTCGAGAAGGCTCCTGCGGGGCGCGACAAGGTCTGCGGTGACGGCCTGACGCCGCGGGCGGTGGCTGCGCTCGACGAGCTGGGCGTGTCGCTGGAGGAGGCGCACCGCATTGCGGGGCTGCGGATGATCGCCGGACGGCGCGTGCGCGAGCTGGACTGGCCGGCCAACGGGCAGTTCGGCCCCTACGGCGCAGTCTGGCCCCGCCGCCGCCTGGACAGCGCCCTGTGCGACGGCGCGGCCGACGCCGGTGCCGAGCTGTGCTTCGGCACCGAGGCGTTGCCGATCATCGACGACGGCCGGGCGGTGGGCGTGACTGCCGGCGGCGAACGCTGGACCGCTGACTTGGTGGTGCTGGCGGCCGGCGCCCAGGGCCAGGCCGCCCGCATGCTGGGTGCGCTGCGCGATCCCGACGAGCCGTTCGGCTTGGCCATCCGCACTTATGCCGAGACGCCCCGCCACGCCGAGGGGTACCTCGAGGCTTGCTTGACGCTGCGCGACGCCGAGGGCACTGCAGTGCCCGGTTACGGCTGGCTGTTCCCCGCCGGCGATGGCACGGTCAACATCGGCGTCGGCGCCCTCAACACCATGAAGGGCTTCGCCAACCTGAACTTGAACCGGCTGTGCGACAGCTACCGCGACCTGGTGGCCGAGAGCTGGCAGCTTGGCCCGTACCTGGAGCGGCCGCGGGCGTGGCGCCTGCCCATGAGCGCTACTCAGCGGCACGGCCCCGGCTGGGTGGCCATCGGCGATGCTGCGGGGCTGATCAACCCGATGAACGGCGAGGGCATCGACTACGGCCTCGAGACCGGGATTCTGGTGGCCGACCTGTTCTCAGAGGACCCGCCCGCGGTTACCGACACCTACGACCGCATCGTCGCCGAGAAGTTCGACGCCTTCCTGCGGACGGGCCGGCGGTTCTCGTTCCTCATCGGCCACCCCCGCATCTTGCGAGCAGGCCTGCGACTGGCGGTCGGCACCGACGCCATCGCCCGCCTCACCCTGCAAGTGATGGGCAACCTCATCGACAATGAGACCCCCGGCACGCCCGGCCGAGTCCTCGCCGCCGCCGACCGCGCCCTCGCTGCAGCCTCGCCCATTCTGCGTCGCGTGCACAAACGCCGTACATCCCGCGCCCGCAACGCGATCTCCCAAGACACGCGCTGAGGCCCGAGCCTGGGCCCGACATCTCTGGCACCCTGACTGATGGCCGTCGACCCGATCAGCTAGCGCTCCCGTCCAGCCTCGACCGGGACGCCTGACGGCAAGCGCCCGGGCGCAGCGCCACTACGGTGGCGGGCCGTGACTGCGGTGCTGTTGGACGGTCAGGCGTTGGCCGAACAGATCAAGGACGACCTGCGAGAACGGATTGCGGCCGAGGGCCTGCAGCCGGGGCTCGGCACGATCCTCGTCGGCGATGACCCGGCATCGCACAGCTACGTGGGAGCCAAGATCCGCGACTGCGGCGAGGTGGGCATCTCCTCGATCCACGAAGAGCTCCCCGCCGACATCACCCAAGCCGAACTGGATGCCGTCATCGAGCGCTTCAACGCCGACCCGGCCGTGCACGCGTACATCGTCCAGCTGCCCTTGCCCCGCCAGCTCGACGAGGAAGCGGCACTCCTGGCCATCGACCCCAACAAGGACGCCGACGGCCTGCACCCGGTCAACCTTGGCAGGCTCGTGATGGGCGTCGACGGCCCGCTGCCGTGCACGCCGCGCGGCATCCAGGTGATGCTCGAGCACTACGGGGTGCCGGTGGAGGGGCGCCACGTGGTGGTGGTGGGCCGTGGCCTCACGATCGGCCGCCCCATGGCGCTGCTGATGGCGCTCAAGCGGCCCGTGGCGAATGCGGCCGTGACCGTCGTGCACACCGGCGTGGCGGATCTGGGCGCCTATACCCGCGAGGCCGACATCGTCATCGCCGCGGCCGGCGTGCCCGGCCTCATCACGCCCGACATGGTGAAACCGGGCGCCGCGGTGGTCGGCGGGGGCATCACCCGCGAAGGCCGCAAGATTTTGTCCGATGTGGACGAATCAGTCGGCGAGGTGGCCGGCTGGGTGACTCCTCGCCTCGGCGGCGTCGGCCCGATGACCCGGGCCATGCTGCTCGCCAACACTGTCGACGCAGCCGCTGCAGCCGGCTAGATCAGCGCGGCGATGCGCTCGTCATCCGTTGGGATAGAGCAGCCACAGCAGTGACAGCGCCACCCAGGACGTGATGATCAGCCAATAGGTGACCGGGTCGCCTCGCCGGGTGACGCGCTGTATGAAGCTGCTCTCGCCCGTGATGATGTCGTAGGCGGCCCAGCCCAGGAACAGCACCGACCACATCCAGTACTGCCCGGAGAACGTCAGCACCCACAGGGCGGCCAGCCCGGCCCACGTCATCCAAGGACGCCGGAGGCGGGTCGCTGGCGGATCGTCCCAGCTCTGGATCATCGGTTCTCTCCTGTGTCGGGGGCCGTGTGCACAGCCGGCGGCTCGACGCCGTTGAGGCGCCAGTTGAGGTAGTGCCCGAAATCGGCAACGACCCGTTCGATGGGAACGAGCGGGCCGGGAGCGAAGTCACCGATCGCACCACGCTGCCCGCGCTCGCAGATCGCCTTGTCCTCGGGCAGGAAGTCGGGCAGTCCGTATCCGGCACTGGCTGTCCAGCGGCTGAACCAGCTCGCGATCCGGCTGCGAGGGCGGGTGCTTGACGCCGTGCCCCAGGCAGCGCCGGTCCTCACGGCGCATCGTTCGGCATCGATGGGGTGGACGGCCTGCCAGAAGAACACGCCCGAGTTGAACGCGCCGACAAACCCGGGCGGAAGGCTGATCAGCAGGTAATCGTCGCCGGACGAGGTCGAGCCGCCCGTGGCGGTCGCCCGAGCCGAACCGGCGATGTAGTAGGCGCCTTTGGTGGGCGAGAACGGCTCGAGGGTCTCGGGATGCACCCGGAACAGGTGGTAGCTCTCCATCGCGTTGAGGATCGCGAGCTTCCAGTTGCAGGCCCATTCTTGCGTTTCCTGCTGGTATGACCGGTGTGCCACGGCGTCGAGGCCGTATGCGGCGACGTGAGGCTCCACCGCGGCGAAGCGCTCGGCGAGCGGCTCGACATCGGGGTTCAGGCTGACGAAGATCAGGCCATGCCACGACTCCACCCGGTAGACCGGCAGGCAGTGCGCCGGCTTGTCGACGGCGTCTCGCGGTGCGTGCGGCACCGACAGCAGCCGCCCGTCGTCGTCGTAGGTCCATGCGTGGTACGGGCACTGGACACGTTTGGCGTTGGCCGGCCGGTCCACCAGCAGCGTGCCCCGATGGGCGCACAGATTCGACAGCGCAGCGAGATCGCCGTTCTGCTGGCGGATGAGCAGCACCGGCTGCCTGCCGACGATCACCGGCAACTGGTCGCCGGGATTGGGCACGGCATCGGCGGTCGTGACGAACACCCAGTCGCCGTGCCAGATCGCATCCAGCTCCGCGGCAAAGATCGCGGGGTCTCGATAGGCGACGTTGGGCAGTGCCGAATCGGGGTCGAACACCATCTGGCCAGGGCTCATGCGAGCAGCATACGCGAAATGCCGTATGAAATCAACGGCCGTTGATAATCTGCGGCATAGAAGCAAGGAGTCAGCATTGAGCGATCACGCTGCGGAGGAGCAGATCTCGCTCCCGACTCGCGCACTGGTGCTGTCGACAGTCGGTACTGACGGCGCACTGCACGCCGAGCCGATCTTTGTCATGTCGGCCTTGCTCGGCCACAGTGACAAGGCGGTGCGTGACTGCCTGGCTCGGCTTGCCGGCGAGGGGCTCCTCGTTCACGATGCAGGGCGGGGCCGCGGCGCCAGCTACCGCGTGACTGCTGCGGGCCGTGCGGCCATCAAGAGCGACATCGGGTGGGCCGCCTACGCGCATCGCGTCGACTCAGGTCTCGAACCGTGGGACGGATGGTGGCATCTCACGGCCTTCGAGGTGCCCGAGCGGCGTCGAGCCGCACGCGATGCCTTGCGTCGCTTGCTCATCGAGCTCGGTGCTGCGCCGATCCAGTCAGGGCTGTACGTGCACCCGCACGATCTCTTCGACCTGGTATCCCAGCTTGCCGAGCATCTCGAGGTGCCTGATGCGGTGCGCAGCTTCGTCACGCCGTCGATCCGCACAGGCCTCGTCGCGGCCCAGGGCGCCGAGCCCACAGACGACGATCCGGCGGAGTTCGCGAGACGTATCTGGCCCCTCGATGAGCTCGCCGATCGCTACGGCGTACTCGAACTCAGGCTCGCAGCGATCGAAGCGGATGCCGACCGCCTCGGCGGCGAGGAGCTCGCCGCTGCCATGTTCGCTGCCACTGCGGAAACGGAGGCAATCCATCGCGACGATCCGCTGTTGCCCGCCCAAGCACTGCCCGACGACTGGGCGGGAAGTCGAGCGCGCCGGGCGTTCATGGCCGCTCACGCCGCAGTGAGCGCCCGCAGCGAGCTCTACCGCAATTCGCACTCGATGTCGTCATTCGTCGCCGAGATCGTCCGGTCGCTCGACGAGACCGCCGAGCAGTTCTGGCAGCGCTGGTGGCCCAGATTCCTCGATGCCTACCGGGCCAAGCTTCCCCCGGCCGCTACCGGTGAGTCCCGGCAAAGCTGACAGCTTCAGCGGGGTGCAGCACGAAAGATGCTGCGCTAGAAACGCACGCGGCCGGGGCGGGTGCCCGGCGCGTCGAATCAGGAGAGTGCAGTGAACGATCCCGTACGTGTTGCTGTGACCGGTGCAGCGGGCCAGATCGGCTACAGCCTGCTGTTCCGGATCGCCTCGGGGGCCATGCTCGGCCCCGACCAGCCCGTCGAGCTGCGGATGCTGGAGATCCCCCCGGCGATGGGCGCGCTCGACGGCGTGATGATGGAGCTCGACGACTGCGCGTTCCCGCTGCTGGCGTCACGCACCGGCACGTCGGATCCCAACGAGGCCTTCGAGGGCGCCGACTACGCGTTGCTGGTGGGCTCGATGCCTCGCAAGGCAGGCATGGAGCGCAGCGACCTGCTCGAGGCCAACGGCGGCATCTTCACTGTGCAGGGCAAGGCGCTCAGCGACTCGGCCAACCCGTCGGTGCGGGTGCTGGTGGTGGGCAACCCGGCCAACACCAACTGCCTGATCGCCATGCGTAATGCGCCCGCCATCGCCGACGGGCAGTTCACCGCCATGACCCGGCTCGACCACAACCGGGCCGTCGCCCAGCTCGCCGCCAAGGCCGGCGTGTCGGTGAATGACGTGACCCGCATGACCATCTGGGGGAACCACTCCGCCACCCAGTACCCCGACATCTTCCACGCCGAGGTGGGCGGCCACAACGCAGCGGCCCTGGTCGACGACCAGGCGTGGCTGGAGGACGACTTCATCCCCACCGTGCAGCAGCGCGGAGCCGCGATCATCAACGCCCGCGGCGCCTCCTCGGCGGCGTCGGCAGCCTCGGCGGCGGTGGATCACATGCGGGACTGGGCTTCGGACACACCCGGCGGCGATTGGGTGTCGATGGGCATCCCGTCCACCGGCGACTACGGCGCCCCCGAAGGCATCATCACCTCGTACCCGGTCACCGTCTCGGGCGGCCAGTACCACGTCGTGACCGGCCTCGACCTCGACGACTTCAGCCGCGCCCGCATCGAAGCCTCCTGGGCCGAACTTGTCGATGAGCGCGACACCGTCGGAGGCATGGGCCTCCTCGGCTGAGCCCTCAGCACATGCGCCGGCCAAGAGCCGCGTCGTCGAGGATACGCAAGTGGTTTAGTTCTGCATAAACTCGCTTGCGATGGCACCGAGTGCTGGAGGCCGCATATGAAGACCACCGACACCAGCAATTCGGACGACTTCGAAGAGGTCGCCGACATCCTCGACGGACTCGACCTCACGCACGCGGAACGATCGCAGATTGAGGACAGGACAGCCGGCCTGCTTGCGTTGGACGCCTGCCTCAAGAGCCTCCGGGTCGCCGCCGGAATCCGCCAGACAGATGTGGCACGGGCCATGGACGTCACCAAGTCCGCCGTTTCCCAGCTTGAAGCTCGCGGCATGCTGGAGGCCAAGCTCAGCACTTTGACTCGCTATTTCGCTGGCCTCGGGTACCAGATGGAAATCACCCTCACGCCCATCGACGCGTGAGCTCATAGGCGACACTGGCTCACGGAAGACACGGGGTCATGCGAGATCGGGCTCGCTGGCAGCGACCCGGTGCGCGAGCGACTGGTAGCCGCCGGCTTCCTCGATGGCTTCGCTGAGCATCGCCCTCAATCCGCCACGGCCTGCGGGCACCACCACCAGCGCGGTGCCAAGATCGGCGATCTCGACTGCGCCGCCTTCAGCGACTCCCCAACGACGGCGTGTCTCAGTCGGCAATGTCAACCGACCATTGGCCGAGACTCGATGCTGCGCAACTGCCATGGCGCCACTCTTGCAGGGAGACATGTGTTGTCGCAGTCACCGGTCGAGGGCCGCAGCGCACGGCGGTTCGTCTTCGTTGTCATCCATTGTCGGGGAGAGAACGAAAACGACCCGCTGAATCGGGTCGCCATCCTCAACCTCTCCGGGCCGCTCGGCTAGTTCACCACTGGAACACCGGCGAACGATCGGGCTGCTCGTACGTCAGTAAACGGCCGGCCTAGCAATGTCGGCCGACCGCCGTTCAGCTCAGCTGGATGTGATGAACGGCAATCCCAAGATTCGGTGCGCGGGTGAGCCTGCCGTCGGCCGTGAGCAGCGGTGCGCCCTTGGTGACGGCTACGGCGACATACATGGCGTCGTAGGCCGTGACGTTGTCGCGGTAGCGCCATGCCGTCCGTGCCAGGAAGCGATGTGAGATGCGTTCGACGGGAAACGCAGCGAGGTTGTCGAGCAGCGCCTCGGCGCGCGCCACGGAGATCTCTCTCTGGGCCACGAAGCGGCGCATCGCCGAGACGACTTCGGCATCGAACAGCTCGGGCGCAGCCAACGAACATCCCGCGATCGTGTCCGCAAACGCGTTTCCTGCAGGAGTGCGCAGCAGGTACTCAATCGCAGCGGACGAGTCAACTACGTAGGCGTCCAAAGAGTTCCTCATCTCGCTCGCGACGCACTTCGTCGAGGGTGGCGACGACGTCGAGTTCGATATCCAGCGGAGGAATCGACTCCCAACGCTCCTTCCATTCGGACCACTCGAGTTCGCGCTTGAGGGCCTGCAGCACAACCGCGCTCATCGAACAGTTGCGCTGCTGTGCGCAGCGCTGCAGCCGCTCATGGAGTTCATCGGGCACGTTCCGCACTTGGAGATTCGCCATTACATGAAGTTAGCATGAAAGCTTCATGCACTAGCGATCATGACGTGCGTAGGGCAGAGTGCGTTGTTGGGTGAGCTTGGGGTTGCGATGTGCCCATCGCTGGCCGGCGCAGCGGCCGCCTACATTCGCTGGCCAAGCGGTCGAGCCGTTCCGGCGGAAGGATGTTCGTGAGAGAACTGACCCTCGACGACATCGACGACTTGGCGCTCGGAGCCACGCTGCTCGGCACCGGCGGAGGGGGAGACCCCTACGTCGGCAAGCTGCTGGTCTCCCAAGCCATCGCCGACCATGGACCCGCCCGGGTCGTGAGCGCCGACGAGCTGCCCGACGACGGCCTGGTGCTGACGACCGCCATCATCGGCGCTCCAACGGTCATCTTGGAGAAGATCCCCGCCGGCACTGAGTTCCGGTCGGGCATACAGGCACTGGCTGCCTACCTCGGCGAGGACCCAGTGGCGCTCATGCCGATCGAGGTGGGCGGCGTCAACACCCTCGTGCCGATCGCCACCGCGGTCGAGATGGGCCTGCCGGTGGTCAACGCTGACGGCATGCGTCGAGCATTCCCCCAGATCGAGATGACCGTCTTCACGCTGCACGACCTGCCCGCAGGTCCGCTGTCGATCGCGGACGAGAAGGGCAACATGTGCGTGTTCGAGGCGAACACCAACCAGATCGCCGAGTCGCTCGCCCGCGCCGCCGTCATCCAGCTCGGCCTCGCCGACGCCATCAGCTGCTACCCGATGAAGGTGGCTGACGTGCGGCGGGCCGGCATCGCCGGCTCCATGAGCTACTGCACCGAGGTCGGCAAGCGGCTCGCTCACGTGAAGCTGGGTGCCGAAGGAGCGTGGGACGAACTCCTCGACTACACCGATGCGGCCCACGTCTTCAGCGGCAAGGTGATCGACATCGACCGCCGGACCACCGAAGGCTTCGCCCGCGGCACGGTGGTGCTTGAACACCTCGACGATCCCGGCCGGACAATGCGCGTCGAGATTCAGAACGAGAACCTTGTTGCGTTCGAAGACGGCGACGCCGTGGTCACCGTGCCCGACTTGCTCTGCCTGCTCGATTACGAGTCGGCCGATCCGATCACCACCGAGGGACTGGCCTACGGGCAACGCCTCAATGTGCTGGCCATGCCGTGCGCACCCGAGTGGCACCGCGACGGGATGCTGGACCTCGTGGGGCCCAGGGCCTTCGGATACGACATCGACTACGTCGACTTCCGGGAGCGTGCGCGATGAAGGAGATGAAGGACCTGCGGCTTGGCGTCGACGTCGGGGGAACGAACACGGATGCCGTCGTGGTGGACGGCAACGGCCACATCATCGTCGAGACGAAGACCGCGACCACCCCGGATCCCATCGACGGCATCATCGATGCGATCACCACAGTCATCGACCAGATCGACGACACCTCCCGGCTGGGCAAGGCCATGCTGGGCACGACGCACCCGACGAATGCCATCATCCGGCGCCGCGACCTGGACCGGGTGGGTGTACTCCGGCTGGCGGCGCCCTCATCGCTGGGCGTACGGCCCAGCGCCAACTGGCCGGAAGACTTGCGGGATCTGGTCATCGGGCGCAGCCAGATCATCGAGGGCGGCTTCGAGTACGACGGCACGCCGATCGCACCCCTCGACGAAGACGCCATCCGCCGGTTCGCCGGCGAGTGCGCGGGCGACGTCTCCGCAGTTGCGGTGTCGTGCGCATTCAGCCCGGCATGCACTGACCATGAGCTGCAAGCCGCCGCGATCATCGAAGCCGAATGCGGAGCCGACCTGCCGGTCTCGCTGAGCCACACGGTCGGGTCGTTGGGCATGCTCGAGCGTGAGAACGCCACGATCCTCAATGCATCGCTGCTGACGGTCGCGAGGCGGGTGGTGAACGGCTTCCGTGACACGCTCGCCGACCTCGGACTCGACGTCGAGAGCTTCCTGACCCAGAACGACGGGACGCTGATGACGGTGGAGGAGGCAGACCGCTACCCAGTGCTCACCGTGGGCTCAGGACCGACGAACTCGATGCGTGGGGCGTGCGCGTTGGCGGGACTGACCGATGCGCTCGTGATCGATGTCGGCGGCACCTCGGCAGACATCGGCATCCTGGTCAACGGCTTCCCCCGTGAGTCCACCGCCGCGGTGGAAGTCGGCGGAGTGCGCACCAACTTCCGCATGCCCGACCTGCTGGTGCGCGCGCTCGGCGGCGGATCGCGTGTGTCCAGCAACGGCGGCGAAGTCCAGGTCGGTCCCGAGTCGGTCGGCTTCCGGCTGACGACGGAAGCGGTCGTCTTCGGCGGCTCGACCGTCACCGCCACCGACGTCGCGGTCGCCGCCGGACACGCGGACATCGGGGACCGTGCACGAACCCGACAGCTCCCGAAGGACACGGTCCGGCGGGGCCTCGAACGCATCCACGCCATCGTCGAAGAGGGCGTCGACCGCATGAAGACCAGCGCGGAGCCCCTCCCGCTGATCCTCGTAGGCGGCGGCGCGGCACTCATCGACGGGAACATCCCGGGCGCCTCGAAGATCATCGTCCCCGAACACGCCGACGTGGCCAACGCGGTCGGCGCCACGATCGCCAAGATCAGCGGCGAGACCGACCGCGTCTTCTCCTACGAAAAAACCGACCGCGCCGACGCAATCGAAACGGCCAAGCAGGAAGCGTCCCACCTCGCCGTAGCCGCCGGCGCCGCGGCGAACACCATCGAAGTCCTCGAGGTGGAAGAACTCCCCGTAGCCTACGTCCCCGGCGGCTCCGTCCGCGTCCGCGTCAAGGTCGCCGGCAACCTCGCAGACACCCGCGCGGCAACACCCCCATGAAGCTCGAAGGAGAAGACCTCCTGCACCTCGCCACCGGCGCC
>JAJEFK010000027.1 GCA_022820505.1 Acidimicrobiia bacterium
TCAAAGAAGCCATCGACCACTGGGCCGCCCACTGGAACCACGACCCCCAGCCCCTGCGATGGACCAAGACCGCAGAACACATCATCGCCAAAGTCAAACGAGCCCGAACCGCCCTAAACAAAACCGCGACACACCACTAGCTCCTCGCGCGACCATCCGGCCACCGCCCAGCGAGCGCCGGTCAGGTCGAAGACTTCAGGTGACAAGGAGGCGGGCAATCGCATTGCCGACCAATCGGACCCGTTGGTGGTGCTCAGGAGCTGCGACGCCCCTGCTGAGGTCTCGCCGCGGATCACAACCCGGCCGTCGCCGATCGAGTACAGCGAACCGGGACCGTCGATGGCCGGGTCGAATTCGGTCCACTGCAAGATCGGGCCGGTGGACATTTCGGTGGGCGACGGCTCACCTGCGACAGCGTCATTGCGCGCGGCCGATGCCGCATCAGCGCCCTCGGACCGGGTGGCTGGTTCCGAGGACACGGCTTCGATGTCAACCGTCTCGATCCGCTCGACGGCATCCCGCTCTGCATCGGCCCCCGCGACCGCCTTGTCACCGTTGCCACCCTCGGCTGCGATCACGCCGCTCTCGAGGCCGCCACACGCTGCAGTTGCCCACAGTGCGGCACCAACGCCGAGCGCCGCTATCAGACGCTTCACAGCTTCCGCACGTCGCCCACAGACCACTGAGCCGAGGATAGGTCCGCACTGATTGTGCCGATCTGCAGCTCTTACACCGACGGGCGACGGGTTGCGGGGCTGTGATGGCAGGATGCGCAGGTGAATACATCGGGGAGCATCAGCGCGGTCGGGCACAGCTATGTGGACGCCGCTACAGGAACGCGGCTGGACGCTTGGTTTCCGGAAGGAGCCACGGAGGACTCGCCGCCGGCCCGGTCGTGCCTCGCTGTAGAGCTTGACGTGAATGTGGGCGAGACGGTCACGGTCACGATCGACGATCTCGCTGCTCCGCCGGCTGACCTGGCCGATGCGTACCTGCGGCTGCACCTGCTGAGCCGGCGGGAGATCCGACCTCACGACGCGAATCTCGATGGCATGTTCGGCCTGATGACGAATTGCGCGTGGACCAGCGCCGGGCCGGTGCTGCCCGAACGGGTTGACGATCTGCGAACGGCCGCGGCCGCACTCAGCCAACCCGTGAGCGTGACGGCCGTCGACAAGATACCGCGCATGGTCGACTATGTGATCCCTCAGGGCGTCCGCATCGGCGATGCCGACCGGGTGCGGCTGGGCGCCCACTTGGCAGACGGCACCACGGTCATGCACGAGGGCTTCGTCAACTTCAACGCCGGCACGCTCGGCCCTGCGATGGTCGAAGGCCGCATCTCTGCGGGCGTGGTCATCGGGGCGCATTCGGACCTCGGCGGCAGCGCTTCCACCATGGGGATGCTGTCGGGCGGCGGCCGGGAGCGGGTGTCGATCGGCGAGCACTGCCTGCTCGGCGCCAACTCGGGCATCGGCATCGCCCTCGGCGACAACTGCACGGTCGAAGCAGGGCTGTATGTCACCGCGGGGAGTCTGATCACCCTGCCCGACGGCTCGGTCGTGAAGGGCCGCGACATCTCCGGGAGCTCAGGGATGCTGCTCATCCGCAACAGCGTCACCGGCGCCATCGAGATGCGAGTTGCCGACCCAAGCCGCTGGGAAGGCATCAACCCCGAACTCCACAAGAACTGATCGCACGCCGCCGTAGGTACCGGACCGCACCCGTCAATCCGAGTGACACTCGGAAGGACATCTGCTAGGTCAAAACTAGGTGCAGATAGCGCTATACGCCTGATTACACTGCACTGATGCACACCCGATATCAGGCGGAAATGTGGTGAACCGCCGCGACGAAGCTCGCGAATACGCCGACACACATCCGTGGATCGACTTCGATGCGAGCTTCGCGAACCGCCTCGGGGCACGCTCGTGGATGCAGGTCGGCGAGGCATACGCAAGGTGCGCCGAGCTCTCAGGAACACCCCTCGCCCCGGCAGTTGCTGAAGCGCTCCACCAACATGCACTCATCCGAGGTGCCCAGGCCACGGTGGCCATCGAAGGCAACACGCTGACCGTCGAGCAAGTACAGAGCATTTACGCCGGGGAGTTCACCGCGCCCCAATCCCGCGCCTACCAGGAACGCGAGGTCCGCAACGTCCTCGAGGCGTTCGAACGACTCGACTACATGGTGATGGACGATGGCGACCTCAGCCTGAGCGCCGAACTGATCTGCGACATGAACCGGTGGGTGCTTGACGGGGTCGACCCCGACGCCTCTCTGGAACCAGGTGCCATCAGAACGCATTCGGTCGTCGTCGGTTCCTACGTCGGCCCTCCCGCGCGTGACTGCTGGCACCTGCTCGAGCGGCTGGCTGACTGGCTCGACGGCGACGACTTCCGCTCCACGAGCAGCGAGAGCGCCGAGCACCGCGACGCTTTCGCCCGCACTGTGCTGAGCGCCCTGCTCGCGCACCTCTACATCGCATGGATCCACCCGTTCGCCGATGGCAACGGCCGTACCGCACGGTTGCTCGAATACCTGATCCTCGCCAGATCGGGCATGGTCCCGCTGGCAGCGGCGAATCTGATGGCCAATCACTTCAACCTCACGCGTGACCGGTACTACGCACGGCTCGCCGCGGCCAGCCGTGAACGCGACGTCCTGGGATTTCTTGAATACGGCATCGAAGGGCTCGTGGACGGACTCGTCGAGCACTCGGCGGCTGTGAGAGCGCAACACTTGGGTCTTGCTTGGCAGAGCTATGTCACAGAGACAATGGCCCAGTTCCCGACGAGCCCAGCGTCGGAGCGCCAACGCACACTGGTGATGGCATTGGAGCCTGCGGCGAGAGTTCCACGGTCGGATATCGCCGGCTTGACGCCGCAACTGGCGCAGATGTACGCGCGCACTGGGCCGCGAACGCTGGCTCGCGACCTCAACCGGCTCGAAGATGCAGGACTCATCGAGGTCTCAACCGAAGGCATCCGCGCTCGGGTTGACCTGATGTCAGCGTTCCTGCTGCCGACGTCAACCTGAGCGACGAACCCAAGCTGAGTCGGGTCACCTGCGATCGCTTGATCGGCACCGATCCGAGCTCGGAACGTTGCCAGGAGTCGCCAGTATCGTCGGGTACGGCGCCGGGAACGCAGGGAGGCATCGGCATGGCCTATGTCGAGGACAGGATCATTCACGACGCGGATGCGCACACCATGGAGCCGCCGGAGTGGCTGGAGCCGTTCGCTTCCGCCGAGGTGGCGCGGTACGCGCTCGATCACTTCTCCATCGGCGACAACGACAAGGTGTTCGCGGACATCGAGAAGGCCCGTGCCCGCCAGGCCGACCCGGAGTTCCGCGCCGGCGCCGCAGCCGAGGTGATGCTGCGCAAGAACTACATCGCCCCGGGCGCCTGGGATCCCGCCGATCGGTCCCAAGCACTCGACGACCTGGGGTTCGCCAGCCAGCTCGTGTTCCCCTCGATGCCCAACACGCTCATCGAGGAGATGGAGCACGCTGCCGAGCCCGCCCTCACCTATGCGGCTGCCACGGCGGCGAACCGGGCCCAGATCGCGTTCTGCTCGGAAGATCCCCGCTTGCTGCCGGTGTGCTCGGTGCCGCTGCAGGACATCGAACGAGCGGGACCGCATGCCCGCCAGGCCATTGAAGACGGCGCGGCGGCGCTGCTCATTCCCAACCGCATGCCGAAGCACCACGCCCACAGCCACGTCGGCTTCGACTCCGTCTGGGCGGCCGCCCAAGAAGCAGGCATCCCGGTGGTGATGCACGTGGCCACGCCCGACCTGGTGATGCCGCCGCAGCACCGCAACAATGGCCTGCCGCCCGAGCCCGACTTCCACGGAGGCGGCGAGAACTTCCGCTCGGTGTCGTACATGGCCATCTCCGCTGCGCCGCTGCAGGCGCTGTCGATGCTGATCTTCGACGGCGTGCTCGAGCGCTTTCCGGAGCTGAAGATCGGCGTGATCGAGCTGGGCGCCGTGTGGGTGCCGGGCTTCATGCGCCAGCTCGAAGCCGCGTTCGACGCCTTTGAGCGACACGAGCAGCGGCTCGGAAAGCTCAGCCTGCGCCCTTCGGAGTACGTGCACCGACAGGTACGGGTCACTCCCTACCCCACCGAGCCGACCGGCTGGATCATCGAGAACACGGCGCCGGAGATCTGCATGTTCAGCTCCGACTATCCACACGTGGAGGGAGGCCGCAACCCCCTGCGGCGCTTCGACCGCGAGGTGGAGCACCTACCCGCCGATGTGCAGGAGCGCTTCTTCCGGCTGAACTTCGAAGACCTGATGGGCACTGCGGTGCGCGACGTGCCGGTCGTGGCGGCGGCTGCATAGGTCCCGGGGCATACAACTCGCAAACCGACGCACCCGCGTCAGTCCCGCACGCACTCCATCGTGCTGACTGCTCCGACTCGAAACAGCAGCCTCAAGAACGATGTCGTCGCGCCCACTCGGTTCCGTCGCGTTCGATGATCTGCACCGCGTCGCGGATGTCCGCGTCCAGGGCATCCTCGAACTGGTCCCGCAGGACCTCTTCGGCGTCGCAAGGGCCGTTGCCGTCCCAGAGATATCTGTCGAGGTCACTGACGTAGGGCACTCCGGCGTCCTCGGGCAAGGAGTAGTTTGCGCGAAACCACTCCACCATGTCATGCAGGTCGGCGTGTCGGCCCGTGGCAGCAGCGATGACGAAACGACACAACCAGTCGAATTGCTCGGGAGCAGGCGGGTCGGCGGGCATTCCGTGCGCAATCGCGTCGCGGCGAATCGCGAAGTCCCGAAGTTCTGACCCTTGGTTGTCGCTGAGCACGCCGTCCATGGTGAGTTGCTTGACGAGGCTGCGCGGCGGCAATGTCCGCGCCGGGGAGACTTCTCGCTTGTCGGCTTCCGCGAGCAGCGCTCCTTCGACTGCTGACCACAGCAACAGACTGGCCGCATCGGGTGACTTCTCGGCGAGTTGCTGTGCCTCGCGAACTCGCCGGCGCGCGAGGTTCAGATCCGGCACAGGCGGGGATGTCTCGCGCTCGTAGGTGATGATGTCGAGACGCCATCCACACTCGGCCCGCAAGATGTCGGTGAGCTCCTCAAGCCTCTCGCGTGGCCAGTCGTTGATGTTCGCTGACTTGACCTCGACCACCACGATGTCATCGCCCCGGCGAGCGATCGCGTCCGCCGTGAACGCCTCGAATGGTTTCGGCAGCCTTTCAGACAGGCTGACCACGTAACCCTCGGCCTCGTACTTTGCCTTGGCGTCGAGCAGCGCCTCGTGGGCCTCGGCTCTCATGGTCATGAGAATGCCACCTGCGGTTGAGCCTCGGCGACGCGGATGTACACAAAATCGCCCGGCTTCTGTGCGAGAGCGTCGCTCAGCATGATCGACGGATGAATGATCGGCGGCAGATGTTGCTGGTCGATCTTTCGAGCACAGACATCCACGACATGTTCGTCATCGTCGTAGACGATTCCCTCAAGCGCGTCCTGAATCGGCTTGATGATGTTGTCGGCATCCAAGTCGGTCGTCTCAGCGAAGAAGAAATCGATGCGCAGCCGCAAGTCTCCGGTGAGAACACCGGCACGTACGGGAACGGCGTTCTTTACGGTGGCCTGCCACCGTGGTCTCGACCGAGCCTTGTGCCTCCTCGGTGTTCCAATCACAACGAATTCGATCATGCCTGCGACCGCACCTCCGCCACGCGCCGCGATCCTATGCATACACTCCGAAATGTCACGAGGCATTTTCAGCTTTCACGGTCTATTCTGTGCATTCCTCGGGCTCGAAGCTGCGCCGACGGGCATCGCTTCGCCAGTCGTTCTGCTGGAACCGCCGTGACGGTGCCTGGGTGCCAGTCGTGCCGATCCGAGCCCGGAAGCGCCAGCAGCCGGGCGGGTATCGTCGAATGCGCCGCGAGGACATTGAGGGGACCAGCATGGGAATCCGACTCGACAAGCCTTGGCGGCCGCTCAACGGCGCTGCAATCGATGCACTGCCCGCGCAGCTCGGCGTGTACCACGTCGCCGATGCCCACGGCACGGTGCTGTCGGTGGGTTATGCCGGCGCCCGTGAGCCGTTCGGCATGCAGTCCGCCCTCCGGCGTGAGATGGAACAGCACGGCAACGCCACGCAGTTCCGCTGCGAGTTCACCTCCAACTACCGCTGCCGCTGGGACGAGCTGCTGATGCTGCATCTCGCCGACCACGGCGAGCTGCCCGAACCGCAGCGCGACCAAGCACAGCGCGTCGGGCGGCTCACTCCGTCCTAGGCGACACTCGCGCGGACTGGTGACTTAGTTGTTGGGGCGGATGGTCCAGTCTTGCCAGTCGCTCCAGCCGTTGGCGTTGCGGAAGCGGACTCCCAGGTCGTACACCGATCCGCCGGTCAGGCCGGAGACCTCGTAGCGCCTGGGGTTCTCGCAGGTGCCGTCGTCGCGTTGGACAGTGCCATCGAATGCGCAGATGCGACGGGTCATGCGGGGGAAGAGCTCCGGGCTCTCGGTCCAGTCGGCGGTGCCCTGCAGCCGGTGGCGGACCTGCCAGGCGTGGGGCACCGAGCCGCTGTCGGGCAGCTCCCAATGGACGGTGAACGAACCGCTGTCGCCAAGGGTCGCGTCGACCCGCGGCGAAACCGTGCCGGTGTCGGCCGCGCTCACCTTGACGGTCAGGATCGCCGAAGTGAAGCCCAGCTTGGCTGTGTCAGTGGTGTTCGGGTTGTTGTCGTTGCCGTCGCTGCGAGCCCGCACACGGACCTGGTAGGTGCCGTCGGCGAGGCTGCCGATGGTGTGGGAGCGGTCGCCCGCTGCCTTGATGGTCTCGGTCCAGGCGCCACTGGTTCCCGAGCGGTGCTGGACGATGTAGGCGTCGATCGAGCCTACGACACCGGTGCTGCCCGCGGCGTCCCAGGCGACGGCGATCCGACCTTCGTGGGTGTTCACGTCATTGTCGGACGGTGCGGCGCCGGCGGAGGCGTAGACAACGGGAGCGTGCGGGCCACCGACCTCGCCCACCGAGCTGGCACTCGCGCCCAACGAATAGTTGGCGTTGACCGTGACCGTTCCCGCAACAGCGTGGCTGACCAAGTTGTTAATCGGGCAGTTGACGGTGTTTGGTGAGCCACCCGTGCTGCTGATGGGACAGCTGACATTCCCCCAGTTCTTGTTGCTCACGACATATACGTAGACTCTCCCAATGATGTAGCTGGGCGTTCTCTCGGAGAACCAGAGCTGGGTGGGCTCGGACCAGGTGCGGACGCCGGGCGCCCGGACCGACCAAGCATCGCTGGTGTCGGTCGACTGGCCGTTCGGGTGGGTGCGAGCGGCGACGCGCACTGTGTAACGCACGTCGTTGGTCAGCCCGGTGATGCGGGTCAACCGGCGGGCGAATTCGGAGCTGGGGGAGCTGTCGGATTCAATCTCCTTCGTCATCGCGGTTCCGTCGGCGGTTTTCCACTCGACCACGTAGGCGCTCAGCGTGCGGCCAGCCGCAACGGCCGCCGCGTCCCAGGTGACCATCAGTCCGTCGTTGTTGTCGGCCCAGACGCGGACGTTGCCGGGGCTGTTGGCATCGGCGGTGTCGGCAGGGTCCTCGGCGACGACGGTGGCGCTGGCCGGGTTGGTGGTGTACTTGCTGCCCGAGGCGTCGTAGGCGGCGATTCTGAAGTCGTAGCCGACGTACGGCTCGCGGCTGCCGAAGACGAAGTCGGGCTGGTTGGCGAAATCTGGATTGACGATCGACCAGGCAGGTCGGAAGGGATTGTCCTCGAGCCGCCCCGGGTACGTGAACCTGCCGTAGGTGTCCCAGAAGTCATCGGCCGTGCGCTTGATCTCGATCTCGAACGTCTCGCGGGCCATGCAGCCGGTGCCGTTGACGCTGGCGATCTTGCCGCTGATGGCGTTGTGCGAGTAGGGCTGCACGGCGAGCGTCATGCAGGCGTCGGGCACGCTGTTCGCTTGAGCCGTCACGAGTTCCTCAGAGTCGCCCTCGGCGTACTCGATGCTGACGGAGAAGCGGTAATCGCCCGGGTCCAGCCCGCGCAGGGTGTGGCTGCGCGCGTCGGGGTCGGTGACGCGGTTGGCGAGGCTGCCGAGGGTGGGATCGTCGTTGACGGCGGTGATGGTGAAGCCGCTCACATCGCAGGCGTCGTCCATGTCGGGCAGCGTCCAAGAGACGACGGCGCCCTGGCCGATCGTCAGCGCCTCGACAGACGAGGGAGCGGTCAGCTCGCAGGCGGGCTCGGCGGGCGGGGCGATCTGCCAGTCGACCTTGTGGCCGGCGTCGTGGGCGAGCCCGTCGTGGGCGAGATCGGCGGCGGCCGGCGAGGCGGCGGACGTGATCGTGCCGCCGTTGAGCCGCAGCGTGTTCTCGAGCACGGCAATGCCCTGGGCCGAGTAGTTCGGCTGGACGACCGTGTGAGCAAACGTGAGGGTGGCGGTGCCGCTGCCGGTCTCGTACGCGGCCCATTTCGTGCCCCAAAACGCCGGATCCATGTCGATCGCGATCTGGGGCGTGCCCGTGACGCTGACGGCCTCGCTGAAGCTCACAGCGACGCGGATCGTGTCGCCGAGGTTGTAGGTGCTGCTGTCGCCGGGATCGGAGGAGACGGCGACGGCCGTGACCATCGGCGCTGAGGGCGCGAGCTGCCAGTTGACCTTGTGGTCGGCGTCGTGGGCGAGTCCGTCGTGGCCGAGAGCGGCGGCTGCCGGCGAGGCGGCGGACGTGATCGTGCCGCCGTTGAGCCGCAGCGTGTTCTCGAGCACGGCAATGCCCTGGGCCGAGAAGTTCGGCCGGACGACCGTGTGAGCGAAGGTGAGGCTGGCCGTGCCGGTGCCCTCCTGGTAGACGGCCCACTTCGCGCCCCAGAAGGCGGAGTCCATGTCGATCGCGATCTGGGGCGTGCCCGTCACGAGGACGGCCTCGCTGAAGCTGACGGTGATGACATGGTCTCGCCGAGGGCGTAGGTCTGGTCGCTGCCGGCGTTCGAGGAGACCGCCACGTCGGTCACCGAGGGCGCGGCAGCCTGCGCCTGAGCGGCCGCAGGGCCGAGCGTCGACGCGGCTATTGCCACCACCGCAACGCAGGCTGCAATCAGCGTTCTGGGGCGACGCGTCATGCGCCCGAATCGCAGTCGCGGCGAATCCGACACGCTCATGCGGGCACCTCCTGCACGACGCGGGCATCCGGCCTCTGGCCGTTGAAACTGTGGATATTCACATATCCGATGTCTCTATGTGTTTTTTGCACACCGCGAAGTGAACCAGTGCGCGCAGGATGATGCAACCCCCTGCTCCACATCGCTTCGGGTGCAGCCCCAGCCCGAAAGTCGCAGGTCGGGGCCCCGAATGGGGTGAGTCAGATGATGCGTTCGGCTGCCAACGCGGCTAGCTCGTCGGCTTCGAGCCCGCAGAACTCGCGATAGATCGACTCGTTGTCGGCGCCGACAGGCCGGTAGGGCTCCACCTCGCGCATGTCCGAGCCGTGCCAGCGCAGCGGGCTGTGCGCCAGCGGGATCTCGCCCAAGCCGTCCAGCTCGGTCCATTGGAGGAAGCCGCGCTCGATCATGTGATCGTCGTGCACGACGTCGGTGACTTCGCGCACTTCCGCTACCGGCACGCCCGCCGCCGACAGTGCCGCAGCCGCCTCGGCGCGGGTGCGCCCAGAGGTCCAGGCCGTCACGAGCTCGTCCACTTCGTCCATGTGCTCGCAGCGTCCGGCGTTGCTCCGCAGACGTTCATCGCCGAGCAGGTCGGCCCGGTCGATCACCTCCAGCACGGACCGCCAGTGCGAATTCATCGCGGCGATCAGCGCAATGTGCCCGTCGCTGCACGGATACACGTTGGACGGCGAGACGCTCATGGCGGCATTGCGGTTGCCCATGCGCCCGGTCACGCCGTGCAACTGCCACGCCTGCAATGAGGTGGTGAGCGTGTAGTAGGCAGCCTCCGCCATCGATGTCGACACCAGGCGACCTCGGCCGGTGCGCTGCGCTTCGAACAGCGCCGTCACGACGGCGCCGTACAGGTGAGTGCCGCCGAGGAAGTCGATGAACGTCGCACCGGACTTGACCGGCGGGCGGTCAGCGAAACCGTTGATGCTCATCACGCCCATGTGCGCCTGCACGGTGACGTCCATGGCAGTCCGCTGAGCGTCCGGGCCGTCGAGGCCGTAGCCGCTGGCCTGGGCGAAGACCAGTTTGGGGTTCGTCTGCCAGAGCGTCTCGGCGTCGATCCCGAGGCGCTCGGGCACACCGGGTGCGAAGTTGCACAGCACCGCATCGGCGCCGGCGGCGAGCTGGATGAACAGGTCGCGGCCGCGGGGCGACTTGAGATCCAGCGACACGATCTCTTTCGACGAGTTGAGCATGGCGAAGGGCAGCTGGTGGCTGTGGCCTCGCAGCGCCTCGCCCCGGGGATGCTCCACCTTGATGACCCTGGCGCCTGAGTAAGCCAGCAGCAGACCGGCGTAGGGCCCTTGGTAGATCTGCCCGAGGTCCAGCACAACCACGCCGTCGAGCGGCAGCGGTCGGGGCGGCTCGCCGGCCCCGGTATCCGATTCGCTCACTTGAAGCTGCCGCCGAGGATGTCGCGAGCCATGATCAGCCGCTGCACCTCGCTGGGGCCTTCGCCGATCCGGCGGATGCGCAGCTCCCGGTACCAGCGCTCCAGAGGCAGGTCCTTGGTGACACCGATGCCGCCGTGAATCTGGATGCAGCGGTCGACCACTCGCCCGGCCGCCTCGGAGGCAACGAGCTTGGCCATGGCGGCCTCGGTGCGGAAGCGCTCGCCGCGGTCGGCCTTCTGGGCCGCCTCCAGCACGCACCAGCGCCCGTGGCGGATGTCGATCTCGTTGTCGACGATCATCCACTGCACCGCCTGCTTCTCGGCCAGCACCGATCCGAACGTCTCGCGGCTGCGGGCCCACTCGATTGCCATCTCCTGCGCCATGATCGCCGGCCCCAGGCAGCCCGCGGCATACGGGATGCGCTGGCGGCTCAGCCGATCGTTGGCGATGCCGAAGCCGCCGTTCACCTCGCCGAGCACATGGCTCTCGGGCACCCGCATGTCGGTGAACTCCAGCTCGGTGGCGTAGCGGGTGGCCCGCAGGGTGTGCACCACCCGGCGCACGTTGAACCCGGGCGTGTCGGTGTCGACGATGAACGCCGTTACCCCGTTGCGCCCGGGGTCATCCGACGTGCGGGCGAACAGCAGCGCGTAGTCGGCCTTGTCGGCACCGGAGATGAACAGCTTCGAGCCGTTCAGCACCCACTCGTCGCCGTCCTTGTAGCCGCGCGTGCGGATGGCCCGGCCGGGGTCGGACCCTCCCGACGGCTCAGTCAGAGCGAAACAGCCCATCTTCTCGCCGCGCAGGGTCGGGTACAGCCAGCGCTCCTTCTGTTCGTCGGTGGCCTCGTAGAGCTGCGCCAGGCCTGCGCCGCCGAATACCCCGTAGCAGGGGTTGTAGAGCCCGGCTCGGTGCTTGGACATCTCGATGGCCATGAGCGCGCGGGTGGTGGTGTCGAGACCCGGCCCGCCGTACTCCGCGGGAATGTCGAGCCCGTAGAAGCCCATGTCGCGGGTCATCTGCGTGAGCCGGGCCGCATCGTCGGGCTCAAGCTCGCCGGCGTCGGGGTCGAGGTCGGCCTCGAGGGGGATGATCTCGCTCTCGACGAAACGCTGAACGGTCTCGACGATCAGCGCCTGCTCGTCGCTCATGGAGAAGTCCACGTCGTGCCCCCTTGTGCGGTCGCTCAGGTCAGCGGCAGCTGACGGTATTGCAGCAAGGCCGAGCGGCCCACGATGTCCGCCACGACAACTTCGAACCGATTCCCATCGGCATCGACCATGTCGAGCGGTTGCCCGAGTGCAAAGTTCACAGGTTGCTGTTGACCTTGGTTGACGGCAATGTTGTTCGCATAGACGTAGGTACGGCCGTGAGTGTCGAGAATCGGATTCAGGCGTCCTTTGAGCCTCGGGATGTGACCCGTCGCTTCTGAAAAGATCACCGATCCGCCGCCAGCCACTGCTTCGAGATCGAGAGCGAGCGCTCCATCGGCTGGCACCCAGCCCTCGATGCGTCCCGCAGCTCGACCAGGTGCCGCTGCGTAGACAGTCATCGGCAGATGCGTTGCATAGAGGTCCAGCTCGACCTCACCGTCGTCGTTCGTGATCGCCCGCTTCCAGGTCTTGTTCGGGAACAGCGCCAAGACGTCGGCGTCTGCGAGGGGCTGGGCATCCGCGTACACCGTCACGACAGCAATCGCTTCCGTTCTGTCCAGCGAAGCAGCCGGGAGCGTCAGCACGAGATCGGTGTCGTCGATGAGTCGGTACTCGGCATCCTTGCCGCTCGTAGCACGGGTCTCGCTCAAGATGATCGGGACGCCGTCCCCCCTGCGTTCGACAAGGAATCGCCGTTCGCCGGCACCAGCGATCGACTCCACCTCAATTCGCTGAACTATGGAGGCGATGGTCTCATTTCGCGTCACCTGCCGCGACGCCATGCTCTCGACGGTCAATCCGTTGGGAAGCGCGCCGGGCGACACGATCTCAATACGGTCGTCGAAGATCGACAGGCGGATCGCACTGGAGGCAATCGAGTAGTCACGATGCACAACTGCATTCACCAGTGCTTCGAAGACAGCTCTGGTGCTGTATTCGGGAACGTCAATGCGTTCAGGAGCCTTGCGGGCCGCAACCCGATTGTGTCGCCGGACGAAGGCCATCGCCTCGGCGATCTGCGCACTCAATGGGCCCGTGATCTCGCGGGCATCGGATTGGCCTGATGACTGTGACTGCCCCGCATAACGGGTCGCTGTGATGCGCGCCTGTGGCAGCCATTCGTGCGGCGTTTGACTGCACAAGAGAACCCCGGCCACCGTCGCCCGAAGTGTCCCGTCGGAGTCCTCCGTCAGAATCCCCATCTGCATCAACGACTGCTCAGGTTGCATGGCCCCTCTCGTGCTGAGCAGTGGTCGCCACAACGCTGAGTCGAGGCTTGCAATGCCGGAATTCGAAACCGGTTGCTCGTCGAACCATCGGTAGCGCGCTTGGGCGCGGCGCTCCGCCAGGCGCAACCGCTCGTCGCTGGTCATGATCCGTTTCGAACTCCCGATGCGCACGGAGCTCCGACCCTTGACTTCATGCGCGCTTGTTCCAGACGGAATCTCTACGACGAGCAAGGCGCGTGAATCGAGCTGGCGACGGTGAACATCGGGCACGAGCGGCGGTTCGATGGAATCGCGGCAGACCTCGACAACCAGCATCTCGACCTGGTCAAGCTGCGCCCGGCTCATCAGTTGAACATCGCCGTCGTCTGTGACGCCACACAGCAGCGTTCCGCCTAGAGCGTTGGCGAAAGCAGCGATCTCATCCGCGACGTCGTCCCGGGAAGGCGATATCGGCCGGGAATCGCGAAAGTCGAATTGCTTGAACTCCCAGCGCGAATCCTCTCCGAGTTGCAGGCGCATCCGCAGTTCGTCGTCGCTGAGTGGCACCCGAGTGTCCTCCGTGATGGCTCAGAGCAAGGTTATGGCGGCTACGTCTGGGATTGAGCGAAAGGCGGTCGGCGGTGTGCGGGCCGTGTCAGCCAGCCGTCCGAGCGAGCTGGGCGAACGCCGGAGCTACGACAAGCTGCTCGCCGACCGAGACCGACAGGTCGACGCTGATGCCCGCATCGTCGGATGTCGCGATCGTGCCGGCGCAGACCACCGTCTCGCCGGCACGCACCGGCGCACGATTGCGATACGCGAGCCGGACCAGCCGGGCGCCGGGGCCGGCGGACCGCAGCACGCACTCGGCCAGCAGCGCGCCGAGCATCTGACCGTCCACCAAGGGTGCGGGAGCGCCGAGCCGACGGGCGTGAGCCTCGTCGTAGTGCAGGCGATGCCAGTCCCAGGTGGCGGCGCCATAGGCGACCATGTCCGCCAGCGCGATGCGTCGGCGCAGCGGCCGCAGAGGCCGGCCGGGTGCCAGGCGGTGTCGTGGCAGCGGCACGGTGCCGTTGGCATCGTCTGCCGCGGGATCCGCCGTTGATGTCGCGCCGCCGGCTGCCGAATCCTGACGTCGCTCCCCCGCCATCGCCCCTGTGGTCTCCGCCTCGGGGTCTCGGGTTCGCTCACCGTCTGCTGGCGGCGTGGCGTCGGCGGCCTCGTCCCCGGTGTCGTCGGCCGCAGGGCCGATCGGCCGGAAGATCATGGTCTCGGTGTTGGTGGCGAGCAGATCGTCGCCTGCCGTGTAGCGGGCCTCGGCGGTCACCAGCAGCAGCGATCCGCCAGCACGGTCGAGCCGCTCGGTCGCATCGGTCAAGGTCCACGTCGTGGTGATGACGTCGTCGAAACGGGCAGGCCGCTCGAACCGGTAGTCGTTGCCCCCGCGGAACATGGCGCATGGCACCGGCAGGGGCAGTTCCCAGGTGTGCCCGAGGTATGAGTTCCCGTCAGGAACGGCGCGACCGGTCAGCTGCGCGGTCTCGCAGATCAGCGTCGGTGGCGCCTCGTCGCGCCAGCGCCCCGGATCGGCACCGATGGCCAGCGCGAAATAGCGAATCGATGCCCGGCTGAGCGGCTCGGGGGCCACATAGGTGTAGGTCGAGCCGAGCGCAGCACGCACATCGGAAGTCAGCAACTGCGTCATGGGAAGTGCCCAGACCCTGGCTCAGGGCATCAAGGCGACGGCTTCCACCTCGATCAGCCACCGGCGGCTCAGCAGCCCCGACACCACCACACCCGTCGAGGCGGGGAACGGTCGGCCCATCACGCGCTGGCGTACCTCGCCGACGGCGCGGTAGTCGCCGACGCCGTCGGGGGTCACGTATTCGACCGTCTTGACGAGGTTGTCGATGGAGGTGCCGGCCATCTCGCAGATCGCGGCGATCTCGCCGTAGACGAACTCGGCCTGCCCGCCGATGTCGCCCTCGGCGACGGTCTCTCCGGTGCCGAGATTGAACGCCGTGGTGCCGGAGATGAACAGCAGCCCGCCGGCCTCCACGGCGGGGCTGAAGGTGAGTGACGAGTAGGCGTCAGCCAGGTAGGGCACCACCGTCTTGGGATGCGCCGACGCCCACACATCGAGCGCCACGAGCGCCCCGGGATGGGGAAGCTCAGGCATCAGCAACCCCGTCGAGGACGGGAACTGCGGTGCGAGCAGGCGCCGGCGTGCCTCTGCGGTCTCGTTGTACTGGCGGCGCGTGGCCGCGGTGGTCTGCTGCACGATTCGTACGACGTTGCTCAAGTCCATGCCGTGGGGCTCGAGCCGGCGGCCGGCTTCTTCGAGCGCCCACTCGCACTGGCCGACGAAATCGCCCTCCAGCACCGCATTGCCGTCGTCGTCGACGGGCAGCACCTGGGGCACGTGCACCAAGCCGTCGACCTGCCCGGCTACCACCTCTACTTCCACCAGCGCCTCGGGTCGCACGAGCGATTCGACGATGAATGTCGCAGGGCGCACGCCGCCCATCACCGAACCCAGGCTGTGAGGCCGCTGGGCCGCAATCGCATCGCGTTCAGGAGCCCCGGCCACCGTGATGTACTCGGTCACTTCAGAGCAGTCGCTGACGTCTCGCCCGGCTGCGTCGAGCACTGCTTCCACCTTGGCCCAGCACACGCTGGCCTGTTCGGCGCCGTCGCCGCGCACGGTGACCCGGCCCGACTCGGCGTCGTACGCGCCGGCGGTCTGCCCCGCCAGCCATGCAGCTCCCGAAGCGTCGATGCCCTGAGAGAATGAATACCGGCTGGTGTCCAGCCAGGGGAATGGCTCTGCTGTGATCTCCTGGGGGGGCATGGTTCGTGCTCCTAGTTGCCGGTGAAGTTCGGCGCGCGCCGTTCCACGAACGCGGCGATGCCTTCGCGGCCGTCGTGGGTCAGCATGGCGTCGGTGATCGTCTTGCCCTCGAACTCGCCTGCCTGCTCGAGCGGCGAGTCGATGCCGTTGTAGATCACCCGCTTGGCGTGGCCCAGCGCCCACGCCGGGCCATCGGCCAGCGACTGGGCCAGCTCGGCGGTGGCAGCGTCGACCTCGTCGTCGGGCACGACGCGGTTGACCAGGCCCCACTGCTCGGCTTCCTCCGCGGAGAGCACGCGGTTGGTGAGCGTCAGATCGAGCATCCGGCGCAGCCCGATGTGGCGCGCCAGGAAGTACGACGACGTGCCGTCGGGCGTCACGCCGGCCCGGGTATAGGCCATGGTGAACTTCGCCGACTCGCCCGCGATCACCAAGTCGAACGAGGCGGCCAGCGACATGCCGGCACCGCCGACACTGCCGCCCACGCCGGCAACGAACGGCTTGGGCGTGCGGTTCATCTTGTTGATCGCCGCGTGCAGGTCGATGACCATGTCCGATGCGAGCTGGGGCAGTCCGTCGCCCGCTGCGTGGAATTCCTTCAGGTCGCCGCCCGCCGAGAACACCCTGCCTTCCGCAGTGACCGACGCTGCCTTGACTGCGTCATCGAATTCGATTTCGAGCATGACGGCCCGCAGCTCGCGTGAGAACTGGGGGTTGACGGCGTTGGCGCCCTCCGGTCGGTTGAACCGCACATGCGCGACACCGTCACGCACTTCGTAGGTGATCGTTGCCAGGTCCATGGTTGCTCCTCGTGTGGTGCCGCCGGCTCAGTCTCTTCGGGAGACTACGCGGCCCTGTAGCCCTCAGCCGCGTCTAGTGCCGGGCTGCTGGAGCGAGATCGCGGGCGGCCTGAACCGGGTCGATGCCACCGAACGGCATGATCGAGATGGCCGATACGTCGACGCCGTTCGCGTGATAGCGGTCGATGTGCTCGCGGCAGGCCTCCGGCGGGCCGTGCACCAGCAGTTCGTCGACAAGGTCGTCGTCGATGACCTCGAGCGCTCCTCGACGGTCGCCCTCAGACCAGCGCTCCCACATCGAGGCGAGCAGCTCGCCCCGGCCGAGCCAGCGATGGAACTCGGCATAGACGGGAACATTGAGATACGCGGCGATCGCACGCTTGAAGCCGGCCCGAGCCACTTCGGTATCGGGATTGGGGCATACGAAGATCCGGGCGACCACCTCCTTGCCATCGCCGCCCTCATCGACATAGGGACGGACGGCGGCAACGTCATCGGCCGAGAGCCAATTGATGATGGCGCCGTCGCCCTCGCTGCCGGCCAGCCGCAGCATGCCTGGCCGCAGGGCCGCCAGCAGGATCGGCGGCTGCACCTCGGGCGGGCGGCCGAGGCGGAATCCCTGGATGTCGAACGTGTCGTAGGACTCGCTGATCCGATCGCCGGTGAGCGCCTGGCGCAGGAATCGAGCGGTGTCACGCGTTCGCTTGAACGGCTCGTCGAAGGGGATGCCGTTCCAGCGCTCCACGATGACATTGGACGAGGCGCCGATGCCCATGGCAAAGCGGCCCGGTGCCGCCTCGCAGATGGCAGCCGTCTGCTGGGCCAACAACGCCGGGCCACGCGTGAAGGCCGGGATGATGGCGATGCCCAGCCGCACACCGGGCACCCATTGGCTGGCCAGCACCAGCGGGGTGAACCCGTCTGTGCCGTCGGCCTCCGAACTCCAGAACTCGGTGTAGCCGAGATCTGCGAATTCGCGGTAGAGGTCGGCTTGGGCATGCAGCGGACCCTCGAAGGGAATCGTGATGCCGTAGCGCCAGTCGTGTCGATTGTCGGTCACGGCGCGCAGGCTAGTGAGCGGAGGCCAGACGATTCCGTGAGGCGGCTTCGGAGTGCGCCGGAGGCGCACTGGGGGCTATTCGTGTCACACCCCCCGATCACACTGGGCGCATGACAGAACAGCTTGATGTCGCACCTCAGCTCCGGCTGGTGTCAACCAGCCGGATGCCCCACCGGCTGAACCGGGCCACCCGTCAGGAAGGCCTGCGGGGCGTTGCTCGGGCGCGGGCGGCGCTTGCAGCCACGGCACGCCCGCCCGAAATCGATCTCCACGCCGCCTGATGCCGGCCGCAAGAGGCCACGGGCGGCCAAACCATTGGGCGGGCAGTGCGGGGGCGCAAGTACAGTGCCGGCCATGAGCAGCGCTTCCACGTCCCAGACCCACGACGACGACATCGTCATCGTCGACGCCGTCCGCTCCCCCGTCGGCCGCCGAGGCGGCGACCTGAGCGGCATCCATCCGTCCGATCTGCTCAGCGACGTGCTGACCTCGCTGATGGACCGCACCCAGGTCGACCCGGCCGGCATCGGCCAGATCGTGGGCGGCTGCGTCAGCCAAGCCGGCGAGCAGACGGCCAACATCGCGCGCACAGCATGGCTCGGCGCGGGCTATCCCCTCTCGGTCGCAGCTACCACCGTCGACGCGCAGTGCGGTTCGAGCCAGCAGGCCACCACGCTGGCGTACGGCCTCGTGCGCAGCGGCGTGGTCGACTCAGCCATCGGATGCGGTGTCGAGTCGATGACGCGCAACCCGATGGGGTCGAGCTACAAGAAGGGGCAGCGCACGGCCACCTCTCGTTACAAGGAGCACTACGAGTACACGACGCAGTTCCAGGGCGCCGAGCTCATGGCCAAGCAGTGGGGCATCAGCCGTGAAGAATGCGATGCCTACGGCCTGCGAAGCCAGAACAACGCCGCCCGGGCGTGGGCCGAAGACCGCTTCGCCACGCAGATCGTCGAGATCGACGCGCCGGTGCTCGACGAAGACGGCAAGCCCACCGATGAGACTCGCCACGTCGTGCGCGACGGCGGCATACGGCCCACCACGGCGGAAGGCCTTGCCGGGATCTCACCGGTGATGGACGGCGGCGTGCACACAGCCGGCAGCTCGTCGCAGATCAGCGACGGATCGGGAGCGGTACTGCTCATGCGGGCCGGCCGTGCCGGCGAGCTGGGCATGCGCCCCCTGGCTCGCATCGTCGACACCTGCCTGGTCGGAAGCGACCCGGTGCTGATGCTGACCGGGCCGATCGAGGCCACGAACTACCTGCTCGAGCGCAATGGCATGCAGATGTCCGACATCGACATCGTCGAGATCAACGAGGCATTTGCATCGGTCGTCCTCGCTTGGCAGCGCGAAGTGAACCCCGACATGGACGGGGTCAACCCCAACGGGGGTGCGATCGCGCTGGGTCATCCGCTGGGCGGCACCGGTGCGATCCTGCTGACCAAGGCGGTGCACGAGTTGCACCGGGCCGACAAGAACACAGCCCTCGTCACCATGTGCTGCGGCGGCGG
>JAJEFK010000032.1 GCA_022820505.1 Acidimicrobiia bacterium
CCACCCGAGCGCGTCCATCGTGTTGGGGTTGATCACCGTGTCTTCCTCTCTGGATGAGTCGTTACTTCCAGAGGTAGACGCGGTGATCACGCGCCCAAGGGATGCCCCCCTCCATACACCACTACCAGGGACTCAACTAGCCAGTGCAACCCTGCAGCCGAGGCGTATCCGACGACGGCCCACACCTCTCCTCTCGGGCAATCGGTTAGCAATCGCTCAATGCGATCGACCGCTTGGGTCATGCATGCAGAGTATGCGAATGACAACAGAAGGAAGATCAGCGGGCAGCGGCCGACTCCGTACGGCCGTGTTCGGAGTCATGTGAGGTCTCGAAGGCAACGACTGTGCAACCTTGGTCTTCTGGTTGCTCACTGACTTGGTAACGCGGGTCGAGAAATTGCTTCGAGAGGTTCGGAGGGCGGGGGTTACGCTTCGGGTATGGCACGCATCGAGGTGCTGCTCTCCGATGAGTTCGACGAGCTGCTTCGCAAGCGCGCCGATGCCGAACAGAGCACGATCAGCGACTGCGTGCGCAAGCTCATCGAACGGGTCCTCACAGAACTCGGCGACGATTCCGCTGGCGACGACGAGGACGAGCTACGGGCCGGATTCGCCGACTTCGCCCGCAACTACCCGTCGATACGACAGGAGCTGTTCGAGGACGATCCCGATCTGCGAATGGACGATCCATTCGAGCCTGACGCTGAGCACGACAGCCCCGTCGTCTCGTCGATGTCGACGACGAAGCGTGCGTTCACAGGCCATCTGGCGGACCGGCACGTGTATGCGATGGCCGTTCGGATTCCTCGCGACGCCAAGCTGGACAACGATCCAGCGACGATGGCCCGTGACCTCGAACCGCCCGATTGGCCTACGGCGACAAGCGAGGCGCTCAGCAAGTTCATCGTGCACATGTTCCTCGCGGGCGACGAGCCCCTTGACGGCCCTGTCATCGTCTATCCACGACCTGAACCGGCGTCCCAGCATCGCAGTGCCCAAGCGTGATCATCGTTGACGATGATCTTGCGCTGAGGGCGCTTCAAGGAGACGACACCTACTGGCCCGCCGAATCCCCTGCGATTCCATGGGTGCTGTACTCGAGGCTGCTCCTCGCACTGCAAAGCCCGTCAGACACCGGAAACCTGAGTCGCCGGGCGAGTCCCGCGCTGGTGCGTCGGGCACTGGCCCCACCCGAGTCGATGCTGCACGTCCTCGACCCACGGCCGTATACCAGGCTGGCGACCCGCCTCAAGATCGAGTACCGGCTGAACATGATCGTCGCCGATCTGCTCGGTGCCGCGATCCATCACCGAGTGCCAATCCTTGTGGCCGAAGGAAACGTCGGACAACACTGGCCCGAGATATGCGACCTTGAGCAGATCGAACTGCGCATCATCGCTCAGGACGCCGAGGTCTGACCTTCCCGCAGTGTCGTTGACCCACGGCTCATGTGTCACGCCAATTCATGACGCGTGCCGAGCAGGTCGCTTCCAACTCCACACAGCCAGTGCTAGGAGCGCACTCGGGATTTGTCGGGGTCGTAGAAGGGGTAGCGCACTACCTCGGCGGCTATTCGCTTCTCGTGTCCGTCCAGCTTGCCCACCTCGACGGCCGTGCCGATCTCGTTGTAGGGCAGCGTCATGCGGCACAGGGCGATGTTCTTGCGCAGGATGGGCGAGATGGTGCCGCTGGTGATCTCGCCGACGTGATTGCGCCCCACGTACACGCCGTCGCCCAGCGCCCCCGGCTCACCCCCGTCGAGCTCCAGCCCCACCAGCCTCCGCTGGGGGTTGTCGCGCCGGTCGAACAGCGCATCGCGTCCGATGAAGTCGTCTTCCTTGGTCTTGAGTGGCACGGTGAAGCCGATCCCCGCCTCGTAGGGATCGGTCTGGTCGCAGAACTCGTGGCCGGCGAACACCAGCCCGGCCTCGATGCGCAGCATGTCGAGCGCGCTCAGGCCCATGGGCACGAGCCCGTGGGGTGTGCCCGCGTCGAAGATGGCGTCCCACACGGCCGGGGCGTCGGAGGGGTGGCAGAACACCTCGAAGCCGAGCTCGCCGGTGTAGCCGGTGCGTGATACCACGATCGGGATGCCGTCGTAGTCGCCAATGCGGGCGATCGCGAACCGGAACCAACCCAGCTCGGAAACCGTCGGCTGGTCGGGGCGCGTCCAGATGACCTCGTCGAGGATGCGGCGGCTGTGAGGTCCCTGCACCTGCAGGTTGTGGAGCTGCTCGGTGGAGTTGCGCACCCAGACATTCAGACCGAGCCGCTCGGCCTGCTCGCGCAGCCAGACGCCGCTGTAGCCGAGCTGGCCGCCGATCCAGCGGAAGTTCTCGCGGCCGATCCGGAAGACCGTGCCGTCGTCGATCATGCCGCCGGTGGGATGGCACATGGCGGTGTACACGACCTGCCCGTCAGCCAGCTTGCGGACGTTGCGAGTGACACAGGTCTGCATCAGCAGCTCGGCGTCGGGCCCGGTCACCTCGTACTTGCGCAGCGGCGACAGGTCGATGGCAGCTGCGGCCTGCCGGCACGCCCAGTACTCCTCGACGGCGCCGTGGGCCGTGAAGTGATCGGCCAGCCAGTACCCGCAGTACTCGCTGAAGCTGCGCGTCAGCGCAGCGGTGCGGGAGTGGAATCCGGTCTCTTTGGTGAGCTGGGCTTCGGAGTCCGCGGTCATTCTGATGGCCGTCGCTTTCTTGAACATGTTCGCTGCGGGGTACACCCGCACTGCAATGTCGGTGGGGTTCCAGCCATTGGCAGCGTCGACATCGCACGGGCACGCAGTGCTGACGCACACCAAGTCCTCCAGCGCCCGCAGCAGCACGTAGTCGCCGGGGCGTGACCACGGCTCGTCGAGGTAGATCTGATTCGCGTCGTCCACCTGGGTGTTGTAGAAGAAGTTGATCGCCTCCCAGCCCCGCCGTGCAGCGACGCCGAAGGGGTTGAGCACCTCGTTCATGTTGTCGGTGCAGTTGATGTGGCCCGGATAGCCCATCTCCTCGTAGTAGCGGGCGTTGCAGGCGGTGTTGAAGGTGTCGTGGCGGCCCACCGTGTCCTGCACCACCTCCACGAGCGGCTGCATCTTGGCGTTGAAGAACTTGGAGTACAGGCCTGGCATCGGGTAGCTCGCGCCCATGAGCGACCGGGTGATGGTGGCGTCGAGGCAGAGGTCTTCGCCCGCTTCGAGATCCGCCACGGCGAAGCACTGGAAGTCTGAGCACTGCCGGCCCTCCATGTCCACCACCTGGAACCAGTCGCCCTTCGACACCTGATAGGCGCGAGCCGTGCTGGCCGCCACGATGAAGTCCTGGCTGGGGTCGGCCAGCGGCGTCGGCAGCAGTGGCCCGGCACCGTTGCCGGCAGGGTCACGGCGATGGACGTAGGCGATGAGATCGGTGGGCGGAGCACCCTCGTGCGCTGACATCGGGCCGCCGGGTGCCGCGACCACGCAGGCGACATCGTCGAGTGCGGTCACGCGAGCCGTGACGTTCGCCGGCGTGTCGCCCTCGAGCAGCCTCAACGGGGTCGCTGCCTGCACGGCGCGCATGTCGACGCCGACGCGCTCGAGACCGGCCCGTACGCGGCGGGCGTCGGTCAGCGGTGCCGAGAGGATGCCGACAGCCGCCGGGTCGGTTGGGGCGGACGCTGCAGCGCTGCCATTGGTTACCTCGAGCAGGCCCGGATCCGACTTCCCGCCGGCATCGAATGCGACCAGCTCGCATGGCTGGCAGCCCTCGGGATCGACGATCTCCAATTCATCGCCGGCGGCGAGCGCGAGCACCGTCGCTCCGCCCCCCGTCACCCGGTAGCGCTCTACTCCCGGCCCAAGCAGCATCAGGCCCGGCACCACGACCTCGGCTTGGACTGCGGCGAGAGATGTCATCGGCGTCGGCCGAGCGGCCCGGAGAAGAACCAGCGCGGGGGCTCGCCGGGGTCGCGACCCTCACCGGCAGCGACGCCGGCGAACATGTTCCACCCCAGCAGGAGGACCGCCACCGCGCACGCGATGAAGGCGATCTGGGGACCCAAGCCCGCATCGGGTGTGCCGATGCCTGACGGGCTGAAGAGCTCGCGCACCGCGATGGCACCTGCCAATCCGGCGCCGATCCATGCGGGACGCCAACGGATCTGTATCAGCACCACGGTCAGGATGCAGATGACGAGCAGGATCCGCCCGATGCCGGTGCTGATGCCGGACACCGTCTGGGTTTCGCTCAGCCCTGCGTTCACGTTCCACGGCAGGAACATCGCCGCGCCCGCCACCACCACGCACGCTTGGGCGATCCACTTGCGAGCGGCGCTCATGACCTCAACCTAGAAGAACCTCAACGCGCCAGCAGACGCCGCGTCGCCGGTGGCGACGCGGCGTCTGCCGCGTTGGTTGTGGTACGTCTGCCGACTGCTGTCAGCCGACTACCTGGATGGCGATGATCGTGAAGACGATGCAAGCGACGGTGAATATCAGCACCGCCTTCTCGACCGCCTTGCTGTGCCCTTGCAGGCCTTGGAACTCGATCTGCTTTCCACGAGCCATGTCTGTCCTCCGGGGCTAGTTGTACTTGCTGGCGAGGCGCTCGGCTGCGTGGTTCAGCAGCTTGTCCTCGCGCGTGGTCACCAATACAGCCGAAACCACCGAGACGGCGATCCCGACGAGGGCAAGAAACACCGACATTCCATTGCCGCCGGGACCCCATGTGAAGTACCCGGTCGTGCCGTCGGCTGCCTCGATTGCGGCTTCCCAGCTGTCATACGGGAAGGTGTTCATTCAGTCCTCCTCAAGTTCTGAACGATGTCAACGTTTGTGTCGATCGACATGCCCGGCCTCCTGCTGAGCGCGCTTGCGCTTGCCCCAGTACCCGGCGGCAGCGACCACCGAGAACATGACGACAATGGCGAGTGCGAGCTGCAGCCATGAGCCGGACACCTCGTGCTAGCGATTGGCGGCGTAGTCGGCCCGCAGCGTCTCCGCTGCGGCCTCCTCCGAACCGTCGGCATGGACAATGGTCTCTTCGGCCCGACCGAATTCCGGGAAGAAGTCGGTCTCGAACTCGGCCATGTCCAGGCCCTCGAGCTCCACCTCGGGCGGCACCCGAAGCAGGTTCAGCTTCTTCAGGATCCACGAGGCCACGTAGCCGGTCACGAACGACAGCGCGAAGATCGCCGCCGCTCCGACGAGCTGGCCGAGGAAGCTGGTCGTTACGCCGGCAGGACCCGTCGGGTAACCGCCGGCGAAGATGCCGATGAGCATGACACCCCAGAAGCCCATCACGCCGTGCACCGAAACCGCCCCGACTGCGTCGTCGATGCGGGCCTTCTGCTCGATCCAGTTGCCCGCCATGTAGGCGAGACCGGCCGAGAAGAACGCCAGGATCAGCACGAGGTTCGGGCTGTAGATGTCGGCGCCTGCCGAGACTGCAACCACACCGGCCAGACCGCCGGAGATGGTCCAGAACGGATCGCCCTTGGCGAAGATGTAGCCGCCTGCGAAGCCGCCTGCGAAGCCCATCGTGATGGTGTAGGTGATCGCTGACAGCGTGGCCGGGTTGAAGTAGATGTTCGCCCAGCCCGGTGTCGTGTCGGCCGTGATCGCCAGGCACGCCGCGTAGAACGCGTAGAACGCCGTGAAGATGATCATCAGCCCCATCAACGTGAGATGGAGGTTGTGGGGCTTGAACGCCCGTGTACCGCCATTCGCGTCGTAGCGGCCGATTCTCGGCCCGAGGTTGAAGAGCACCCCCAAGGCGAAGATGCCGGCGACGCCGTGGACCACGCCCGAAGCGGCGAAGTCGTGATAGCCGAAGTGCACCGGCAGCCAGCCGCCGTAGCTCCAGCCCCAGGCGGCTGCAACCACCCAGACGATGCCGCCCATGAGAGCGGTAAGCCAGAGGTACGCCGAGATCCGGATTCGCTCCAGCACCGAGCCCGACATGATCGAGCCGGTCGTCCACGAGAACAGCACGAAGGCCGCCCAGAAGACGCCGGTGATGTTGTCGCCTAGGTTCGGCCCCGCGGAGCCGTCCCATGGCAGGCCGTACTGGTCGCCGCAGAAGTAGAGCCCTTCGAGTCCCGCCGGGGTGTTGCCGTTGGCGCTCCCGGTGAACTTCAAGCCCTCCTGCATGCAGAAGTAGACGTACCAACCTAGGTAATAGAACGTCGGTGTCACGACGGCGATCGTCATGATGTTCTTCATGGCCGTCGACATGATGTTCTTGCGACGACTGACGCCGGCTTCATACGTCATGAAGCCGACGTGCAATAGCCACATGATCGCGACCGTGAAGAAGTAGTAAGCCTCCGTGAATACGACAGAGGTATCCATCGCGCCTCCCCCCATTTTCGGTTTGCGCTGAGTCCCCATCAACCCGGGCGCCAGACCAATTGGAGGAAACCGTAACAGGTTCGCAATGTTCGATCCGACATCACCCGCGCCATGGGTGGAATTTGAACGTCGCGGGTGATTTCTTGAGCGAGGTGGCCAGGCTGGCCGCGCATGATCGACGGCCCGGAACGCTGATCAGGTCCCGTGTGTCAGAGGCGTGGGTGATCCAGCGTCAGGGGCGTGGGTGATGCCGACGTCGTCTGTTGAGCCCGGCCGCTTAGGTCAGCCGTCGCCGGCTCCGCCGACCTGTACTTCGCGGATCTCACCGGTGCCGGCATGCACCCAGATCGCTGCGTGGTGGAGGAAGTCCTCCGGCCCCCCGTCGGGGTCTGGGATCGTGAAGACCACGACCCACATCGGGGCTGGGGGGAAGCCTTGGCGGAGCACCTTGGCCTCGGTGCGTTCCGGCCTGAAGCTGTCGGGATGGCTGTCGAGCTCGGCGCGGGCAATAGCCACGGCCTCGTTCTCCTCGAGGTCCACGCCGGAGCAGCTCCCCGGAGCGAAGACGAGCAGGATGGCTAGGACCACGCCGACGGCGATGAGCAGGAGCGGACGACCAGGCATTGCATTCAGACGGCTGATGAGTCCGTTCGATCCGTCGAGCGGCTCGGGGGGCATCAACTCGTCATCAGGCATCGGGATGTCTTTCGGTTCGCAAGCAGACGGGTTCAGTCGTCTCGGGGAGGGCGCACGACGAGGCGCAGGATGACGTAGCCCACCACATGGGTGATGGCCACGAAGGACATCCACCACAGCATGACGGTCTGCCGGTAGCCGCGTTCGCGGCATTCCCAGTAGGTGAGGCCGACCGCCGCTGCCAGCAGGATCCACAAAAGGAGGCTTCGGCGTGCGAAGCCGGTGTCGCTGATCCAGTCGGCGACAAACATCAAGCCCATGGCGTCACCCTCCCGCCGCGGTGCGCGGCTCGCTGGCGGGGTACACCTTGATGGAGATGAACCGCACCGGCAACTCGACGAGTTCGACCGGGCCGTGGGCTACCTCGCCGTGGATCTGCATGGTGTCGCCGGTGTTGAGCAGGTAGGCCTTTCCCCCGTAGCCGTAGTAGAGCGACCCGTCCAGCACGTGGAGGAACTCCACTCCGGGGTGCTGGTAGAGCGGGAACACGCCTCCCGGCTCGGTGATGGTGGTGATCATCGGTTCGATGACCCGGTTGGGTCCTCGCAGCGTGCCGAGATCCTGGTACAGCCGGTCCGGCCCGCCACGGTCGTGGTGGATCTCATGGCCTTCGCCCGCTCGCACGATGACCAGGTCGTGCTCCTCGTCGAGTCCCCGGAACAATGCGGTCACAGGTACCTTCGCCGTTCCGGCGAGGCGGGCCAGCGTCGACAGGCTGGGGGCGCTCTGGCCGTGCTCGATCTTGGAGAGCATCCCCAGCGAGATGCCGGCATCGTTGGCGAACGCCGACATGGTCATGTTCAAGGCTTGGCGGAGTTCGCGGACCCGGCTGCCGACGACGCGGCACAGCTCGGCGGTGGTCAGCGGCGACTCGATGCCTGCCTCCGCAAAGCTCAGAGCGTCGGCGTCGTCGAGGTCGTCCCGCGGGTCCGGGTTCATCGCCCTGATAGTGCCAGATTGCAGGTGCGAGCCGGTGCGCCTGCTGCGCTTCAGTTACCGAGGCCGGCGGCTGCGGCGAAGGTACGGAGTTCGCGTTCTATGTTGCCCATGGGCTGGAACGAGACTTCGGTGATCCCAGCGGCGGCGAGGCGCTCCATGCGCTCAGGCACCTCGCCGGCGTGGCATACGAACGGGGCGATCCGCAGCGATTCGGCGGTGAGCACCTGCCGGTCGATCGGGTTCAGCTCGGTGAGGTGGCCCTCGTGGAGCGAGAGGTGGAGGGTGTCCGGGTCCATGGAGTCGGTGATCTCGCTGAAGCGCTCGGCGTTGGGCAGCGTGCTCAGTCGGGCGTCGCGCTGTTCGAGGAAGGCGTGGTACGCCACGCTCACCCCCGGTCCGGCGGTGTCCATGACACGCTGCGACGCGATTGTCTCGCCGTCGTCCAGGATGGTTCCGAAGCCCAGCAGGATGACGTCATCGATGCCGGCGTAGTCAGCGTCGGGCCGAGGCCGTGAGGTGAAGACGCCGCAACCCATCTTCGCTGCGGCCTCGAGGCCCCGGGGGCCATTCACGCCCAGGATCCACGGCACCTCGATGGGGCGCTCGACGGCCTGCCCCGGCCAGTGCAGCATCTTGGCGGCCCTGCCGTCGACCTCGACGATCTCGCCCCGCAGCAGTGCCTGGGTGTCGCCGACCATCTGGGGGAAGTCGGCCCAGCGCAGCGGTTTCTGACCCATGGCCCGGCGGCCGGTGAAGCCCGTGCCGGCACCCACGATCACCCGATCGGGACCCACGAGGCCGACCAGCGTCGCAATCGCCGATGCGGTCGCCATCGGGTGCCGCAGCGAGGGGATGAGCACGCCGGGTCCGAGACGGATGCGCTCGGTGCGCACCGCCGCGAGCGCGAGTGTCATCCAGACATCGAGCTGCAGTGCCGGCGTGTCGTACACCCAGGCGGTCTCGTAGCCCAGCTCCTCGGCCAGCACGATGTGGTCCGGCGTCTCGGGCACGGGCGGGAACGCGGCAGAGATCTTCATGGCGGCAGTCTCGCGAAATGCGCGGGCCTCAGCCCGGGTCGCCGGGGTTCGTATGTGCGAGGCTGCGCGCATGGAGATCTCGAAGGCACTCGACTACGTGCGCAAGAACGACCGCGCTGTGCTGGCCACCAAGGCACGCGACGGCACGCCGCAGCTGTCGCCGGTGACGCTGGCCGTGGTCGACGACACGGTGGTGATGAGCACACGGGACACGGCCTTCAAGGTCAAGAACCTGCATCGCGACCCGCAGTCGTGGCTGTGCGTGTTTCCCGAGAAGTGGCTGGGCCGTTGGGTTCAGCTCGAGTGCCAGGCCGAGATCATCTCCGGCGAGACCGCCCTCGATCCGCTGGTCGAGTACTACCGCACGCTGCAGGGCGAGCACCCCGATTGGGACGACTACCGCCGAGCGATGGTGGAGGACAAGCGCTGCCTGGTCCGCTTCCACATCACCAAGGCCGGCCCTGACAAGCACGGCTGAACTGGCTCACGTCGATCGACTCGTTGCGGAGTCGACGTGCAGTGGCCCGATCAGCTGCCGGCGACCTGCCAGTGGACGAGGGTGTAGGGCGGGCTGCCGTTGTCGTGATCCTCGAAGACGGCCTCGACGTCGCTGCCGATGACGATGTCCTGCATCGGGTCGCCGAGCAGGTTGCCGATCATGCGCAGGTTGTCGGCGTGGGGCAGCTCGACGAGCACCACGATGTACGGGCCGTGGTCGGCCAGCGCCGGATGCACCGGGTGATGCACGCGCTGCCAGGAGTAGATGCGAGCTGTGGGCTCGACCGTCACCCACTCGACGTTGAGCGACTGGCAGGCATGGCACACCCAGTCGGGTCCCCATTGGTGGGTGCCGCAGTCGGCGCAGCGCTGTACCCGCAATTCGTGCTCGCGGGTGCCCTCCCAGTACGGCGCGTCCATCCCGTCACGCATCGGGGCAGGCTGGGTGAGGCCCTCGGGCAGGTAGGTGCCCTCGGCGAGGGAGCTCATCCGAGCACCTCCGCCGTGCCGTAGATCGCGGTCGAGGCGATCTCGACCATCGGTCCGGCGTTCGAAAGCGACACGTTCACGTTCGGCACTTGGTTGGTGGAGTCGCCGCGGACCTGCCGCACTGCCTCGATCTGCATGCCGAGCCCGTGCATGTAGCACTCTGCAAGGTTGCCGCCGCTGGTGTTCAGCGGGATGCTCCCACCGTCCGCCCGCAGGTTCTCGAAGGTCAGCACCTCGTTGGCGTTCTCGTAGGTGCACAAGCCGTGCTCGATGAGGCTCATCACCACGGCGCCGGTGAAGTTCTCGTAGCTCTGCACTACGTCGACGTCGTCGGGCGTCACGCCGGCCTGCTCGTAGAGGTGCTGCGCCCCGAGCTTGAAGCTGGAGGTCGCATAGTCGGTCGGGTTGTGGACCCAGGCGCCCGAACGGTGACCGCCGCTCTGCTGGGCCGCCAGCACCAGCACCGGCGTGTCGCTGAGATCGGCGGCGCGTTCGGCCGACGTGACGATCATGGCCGCGCCGCCGTCGTTCTCCAGGCAGCAGTCGTACAGCCGGAAGGGCTCGGTGATCCAGCGGGACGAGTCGTAGGTCTCGGCATCCAGCGGCCGGCCGTACATGACCGCCCGGGGATTGTTTTGGGCGTGGTGATACGCAGCCAGCGCCACCGCCCGCATGGCGGAGCGATCGATGCCGTGCTCCCACATGAGCCGGGTGGTGCGCATCGCATACATCTGGGCCGGGCTCATGACGCCGTAGGGGAGTGTGTAGGCGAACTCGCCCCGCACGGCCGGTCGGCGCCCGCCTTGGCCGAAACGTCCGAACTGGCCCTGGGCCAGGCCCCGGTAGGCCACCACGACGTTGGCAGAGCCCGCATGAACGGCGCTGGCGGCATTCTGCACGACGGCTGCGGCACCGCCGCCCCCGCCGCCCCACTGCATGTTCGAATAGCGAAGCTCTTCGAGGCCGAGGGCGTTGGCCAGCCGCGCGGGCGTATTGCGGTCGTTGCTGTAGGAGCAGAATCCGTCGATCTCCCGTGGGTTGATGCCCGCGTCTTCGCACGCCGCCAAGATCGCCTTCACGACCAGCACGAATTCGGGATCGGTCGACTGGCCGCGCTTGTAGTAGGTGGTCTCGCCAACGCCGGCAACGGCCGTGCGGCCGCGCAGGCCGCGTCCCGATTCGCTCACGGCCGCAAACCGTAGCCAAGCGTTGTGCACCCCTGCCCGCGCCGGTCGTTGCGCAGCTCGGCCCACGACATGGGCGTTCCGGTGGCTGTCGCGGCTCGATGGGCTAGAAACTGGGCCGATGTCCGACGACGAGCTCACTGCCTTCCGCCGCAGTATCGACAAGGTCGATGCGGAGCTGGTTCGGCTGCTCGCGGAGCGTTTCCGCATCACTCATGACATCGGCGTGTACAAGGCTGCGAACGACATGCCGCCGGTCGACCTGCCTCGCCAGCATGAACAGGTGGACGGGCTGCGCCGGCTCGCCTTGGCGGAGGGACTCGATCCCGATTTCTGCGAGAAGTTCGTGCACTTCGTGATGGACGAGGTGATCCGCAACCACAAACGCATCGCCGAGGCGGGCAGCGAGTTCACTATCGAGCAGGAAACCCTCTAGACCGGCGAGGCCGCCGACGAGCTGAACGGCCGGCTCAGCGAGAGGCGATGACGTCGATACCGGCGCCGGCGAGTTGGGTGCGAGCAGCGGCTTCGGTCTCGGGCGCCACCGAGGCGGAGAGCCCATCGATCACCGTGGTCGAGTAGCCGTTCGCCGCTGCGTCCATCGCAGTGGCACGCACGCAGTGGTCGAACGCGATCCCGACAACGTCGACATCGGTGATGGCGGCGGCGGCCAGCACCTCGTTGAGCGCCCGACCGTTGTCATCCGTGCCTTCGAAGCCGGAATAGGCGGCAGCGTGCATGCCCTTGCGCACACCCGCATCGATGCGATCAACGACAGCGTCGAGTGCAGGGTGCAGCTCGGCCTCCGCGGTGCCGGCCACGCCATGGGGCGGCCAGGTATCGACGAAGTCGGGCTCGTCGCTGAAGTGATCGCCCGGGTCGATGTGCCAGTCCTGGGTGGTCACCACGAGGTCGTAGCCGTGCTCGCCGGCAAGCAGGTCGGCCACGTTGGCGGCGACATCGTTGCCGCCCTCGACGGCCAGTGCGCCGCCCTCGCAGAAGGTGGGCTGCACGTCCACGACGAGCAGTGCTGTGCGGGAATGCTGGCGCTCGGAATGCTGATCGGGATTCTCAGCCATGTCTGCTCTCCTGCGCCGCGACTCGAGCCGCCGGGCGCGGCCATCGCAGCGCTAGAGCGCCAAATCTACCGTCGGCCCGGGCGGGCCCAGCAGCGCTAGACGCCGAGCAGGAACGAAGCGTTGCCAGCCCAGAACGGCGCGGTGACACCCTCGCTGAGGCCGGCCGCCGTGAACGACGCTTGGAACTCCGCAATCGGGTCGCGGCCGCCTTCGGGGTGCGGCCAATCCGACGAGAACAGGTACAGCTCCGGCCCGCTGTTGGACACCAGCCAGCCCACGTCCTCGAAGTGCCAGGGCGTGAAGCGCACCTGGCGGCGGATGTAGTCCGAAGGTGCCATCGTCAGCTTGGACAGTTCGGGCTCGTGGCGCCCGAACGCCTTGACGCTGTTGTCCAGCGAGCGCAGCAGGTTGGGCACCCAACCCGCGCCCAGCTCGATCAGCCCGCAGCGCAGCTCGGGGAACTTCTCGAAGATGCCGTCGAGCACCATGCAGGCCAGCAGGTTCTCGGCGTCGTGGTACAGGTTCAAGAAGTCCTTCGAGCGCATGTTCTCGCCGCCGCCCACGAAGTCCTTGCCCGGAACACGCCCGTTGTTGTGGTACGTCTTCGGCAGCTGGTTGCCGCCGTTCGGCCCGAGGTGCATCAGCACCGGCACGCCGGCTTCGGACAGCAGCGCCCACAGCGGGTCGAAGTCGGGGTGTGTGGGGCTCATGTCGGTCGGCACGCCGTGGGGGATCCATGCGGCCCGGCATCCCACCTCGATGGCCTCCCGCGCGCACTCGACCGTGCGCTGCGCGTCTTCCAGCGGCACGAACGCCACGCCCAGCAGCCGCGGATCCACCGAGCAGAAGTCGGCGATGCCGCGGTTGTGTGCCGAGGCGCCGCCGTACGCCAGATTGACGTCGCCGCGGGCGTGGAACTGCGTGTGCGCGAACGTCGTGAACACGAGCTGACTGGCGAAGCCCAGCTGGTCGAGCGCGCCGACGCGCTCGTTGGCATCCATAGAGCCGTAGGCGAAGTAGCCCTTCGGCCCGCCCACCACGTCGGCCGCCAGCTTGGCCGTCTCCTCAGGATCGTCGCGCCGCGCCCAGCACTGCTCCACAAGCTCATGGGTCGCCGCGTCGCCTCCGCCCAACAAGCTCAGGTCCCGGAGCTTGGCGGCCACGGAGCTGTCGGCGTAGCTCGCCAGCCAGTCCACCGGCTCCATCAGGTGGCTGTCGGTGTCGTGAATCAGCCGCTCGCCGGCATACGTCGTCATGATTCCCCCTGGGTTGCAGGTGCGGGCCGCTAGCCGCCGTGGCGGAGGAGCTGGCCGCTGTAGGTCTCTGTCTGGGTGTCCTCGGAGATGGTCTCGGCGCCGTTCACGATGACGCTGCGGTAGCCGCTGGCCCGCTGGATGCGACGCCACTCGCCGCCCGGCAGGTCGTGCACCACTTCATTGGGCCCGACGGCCAGGTTCTCCGGGTCGTACACCACGACGTCAGCAGGGCCGCCCTGGCGGATCAGGCCGCGGTCACGGAATCCGGCGAGCTGCGCGGGAAGCGCCGCCAGCCGACGGTGGGCTTCCTCGTAGGTCACCCACTGGTTCTCACGCACCTGCTCGGAGAGCGTCTCGGTGGGGTAGCGCCCTGCCGTGAGGAACTTGGTGTGCGCCCCGCCGTCGGACACGCCGAACAGCATGTGCGGGTACTGCACCACGTCGCGCAGCAATTCTGAGCTGCCCTGCGGCGGCGCCACGAAGAACAAGGTGTCGAGCCCGTCGGTCACGGCGACATCGAGCATGAGGTCCACCGGGTGCTTGCCCGCCACCTCTGCCGCCTGGCCCACCGACATCTCCCGGTACTGCTCGGTCGATTCGCTGCGCGGCGACAGGATGGTCACGGTCTCGATGCCAGCGGTCGCGGTGCGGGGCATCGTGTCCTTGAGGGCTTGCCGGCGCTCGGGATCGGCCATCTTGGCCAGGCGCTCGTCCTTGTCGCCCATGCAGGCTTCCATCCAGGCCTCGGAGTCGTCGTAGAGGTTCCAGTCTTCGAGAGTGAATGTGAAACCGGCATCGCTGGTCACGCCCTGGCCGTACACCGGAACGCCCTGCTCGCGGCAGCGCTCCAGCCATTCGATCTGACGGCGGTGGATGTTTGGCTTGTCCTCGAACGCCTGCACCACGTTGTGCAGCAGCGGGCGGCCGCTGATCGAGGCGATCTCCTCGAGGTGGGCCATGTCGTGGGCGACGTTGCCGCTGGTGAGCGTCATCTGCACGACGCCCTCATTGCGCTCGGCCAGCACGCGGGCCAGCACCCGGGCGGTCTCGTCGTTCATCATGTCGGTCGGCATCGGCGTGCCGTCCCAGTCGCGCTGCACCGCAGCGGGCCCGGTCGGAGGCAGCCGCTGTGCCGACCAGCCGCAGCCGCCCGCATCCATCGCCTCGTGCACCAGCTTGGCCAGCATCTCGTGCTCGCCTTCGGTGGGCAGCCGCCCAGACTTCGCGTCGTCGAGGCCGAGCACCATCACCAGCATCGGGCCGATCGGCACATACGGAAGGATGTTCATCGCCTTGGGGGTGCGTTCGAGGCTGTCCAGATACTCCGGGAAGGTCACCCAGTCCCAGGGCATGCCCTGGCGCATCGACTCGTACGGGATGGCCTCGACCCGAGTCATGGAGCGCATGGCGTACTCGCGCATGTCGGGATCGACCGGGGCGAAGCCGAACCCGCAGTTGCCGATGGCCACCGAGGTGATGCCGTGCCAGCCCGACAGCGTGCAGTAGGGGTCCCAGAAGACCTGCGCGTCGTAGTGGGTGTGCAGGTCGACGAACCCGGGGGCGATGTGCATGCCGGAGGCGTCGATGACCTTGGCGCCCTCGCGGGCGTCGACCCGGCCGACAGCCGCGATGCGTCCGCCGGCGATGCCGACGTCGCCGCGCACCCTCGGTGCCCCGGTGCCATCGAAGATCATCCCGTCCTTGATGACGATGTCGTAGGTGCTCATGGCGATATCTCCTGAAGCTTGCGCGTCCGACGCCCCGGATGTGATCTCCCGGTTGCGATGCCTCGGTTGTGACGTCTTGATTGTGCCGCGTGAGGCGACAGCCGTGCTTGTCGGCGCGGAGGAATGTCAACCCTCGATGTCCCAGCCCATCCGCTGAGCCGCGTAGAGCGTGTCGGTGTATTCCTCCATGTGGGCGATCAATCCATCGCGGCAGTCGTACACCCAGCAGTACTGGTTGTCGTAGTCGCGACCGGTGGCCTTGGCGGTGGCCGTCAGCCGCTGCTGCACAACGGCGGTGCCGCCGTCGACGATCATCCTGCGGACCTCAAGGCTGATCGGCTGGGAGATGTCGAAGGTCTGCCTGACGACACGACCTCCCAAGGCCTCCACCACCTCTTTTGCGCCTGTCATCGTGTCGACGGCGTTGCCCTGGGCGGCCGTCTCGGGCAGCACCCACGTGACCTCCGGGTCGAGACACTCGAGCATGGTGTCTCGGTCTGCGGTGGTGAGCGCTGCGTAGTAGCGCTCCATCAATGCCCGCGTCTCGGCACTCTCCATTGTCGTCATTCCTCCTGTTGCGAAGCGATTCGGCTCAGCCTCTAGGGCGCTGTGGCGCGCAGCGCATCGTCGAGCCGGTCGAACAGCAGTCCGATCTCGTCGTCGGTGATGATGAGCGGCGGGCAGAACGCGAGTGCATTGCCGATGGACCGTGTAATGACGCCTCGCTTGAGGAAGGCCTCCTTGGCCTCAGTGGCGTCTCGGCCCAAGTCGCAGGCCCAGATACCGCCAAGTCCGCGGTAGCCGTCGATCATCCCGTCGCCTTGGAGCGCCAGGAAGCCCTCTTCCATCCGGTCGCCGATCTCGCTTGCCCGATCGACCAGGCCTTCAGACTCGATGACGCCGATATTCGCGATCCCGGCCGCGCAAGCTGTCGGGTGACCGGAGTAGGTGTAGCCGTGCATGAACTTGGTCTCGTCGGCCTCGAGCAGGTCGGCGATGTCGCGTGACACCAGCACGCCTGCCAGCGGGATGTAGCCCGATGTGACGCCTTTCGCGAACGTGAACATGTCCGGTGCCACGCCGAAGGTTTGACCGGCGAACCAGCTCCCGGTACGTCCGAAGCCGCAGATGACCTCGTCGAAGATCAACAAAGCGCCGTGTTCGGTGCACAGTCGACGAAGCCCCTCGAAATACCCCGGTGGCGGCGGAACAACGCCTCCGGCGCCCTGAATGGGCTCGGAGATGACCGCCGCAATGCGCTCGCCTTGCTCCGCGAAGAGCTGAGCGGCGGGCTCGACGTCGTCGTTGGGTATCTCGACCACGTGGGGCATGAGATCGCCCCAGCCCTCGCGGTACGCAGCTCCGCCCTGCACGCTGGTACCGCCCACATTCACGCCGTGGTAACCGGCGGAGCGGCGAACGATGATCTGCCGATCGGTGTCGCCCTTGAGATGGTGAACGCGACGGGCGAACTTCAACGCCGTGTCCACGGCTTCGGAGCCCGAACATGCCAGGAACACTCGGCCGTCAGGGTGCTGTGATCGGGCGCGGACCATCTCGGCGAGTTCGACGGCGGGGCCGTTGGAGAAGGGCTCGAATGTGTTGTAGGTCGCCAGCTGATCGAGCTGCGCACCGATGGCGTCGATGACGGTGCGGTTCCCGTGGCCGATCTGGCACAGCCACAAGCTGGCGAGGCCGTCGATGTACTCGTTGCCAGCGTCGTCGGTGAGTTTGACGCCCTCGCCCGAGACGATCCGAATGAACTCGTTCTCGCTGCGGCTGACAATCGAATACGGATGGATGAGTGCGTTGCTGTCCATGGTGGACACCCCCGTGTTTGCGCTCCCGAGAGCCTGGGCGCAGCCTACGCGTGCGCTCGGGCCGGGGGCTCAGCCTCTTTAGGCTGATGGCGTTTGGCGGCCTGCCCGAGGGTGCTGCCGCTGAAGGGAGTTTCGATGTCGCTGCGATACGGCCGGCCACTGGTCATGATTCCCGGGCCGTCGGTCATCCCGGATCGGGTGCTGAACGCGATGCGCCGTCCCCTCCCGAACATCTACGAGGGCGAGGTGGTCGATCTCACCTATTCGCTGCTCGAGCGGCTGCCCGCGCTGGCCCGCACCGAGCACCGGGCCTACATCGCCATCTCCAACGGGCACGGTGCCTGGGAGATGGCCACGACGAACACGCTGTCACGCGGCGACAAGGTGCTCGTGCTCGAAGTGGGTCACTTCGCCACGAATTGGGCCGAGATGGCCGCGATGAGCGGTGTCAAGTTCGAAGTGCTGCACGCACCCGATCGGGCAGCCATCGAATTCGATGCCGTGCTGGACCGGCTGCGTGCCGACGTCGGGCGGGAGTTTGCGGCGGTCTTCGTCGCTCAGACCGACACCTCGACGACAGTGCGCAATGACATCGCCGCGGTACGGCGCGCACTGGATGAGGCCGATCACCCGGCGCTGCTGATGGCCGACTGCGTGGCATCACTGGGCTGCGAGCCCTTCGAGATGGACGCCTGGGGTGTCGACGTGACGGTCGCGGGCAGCCAGAAGGGCCTGATGGTGCCGCCGGGCCTCGGCATTGTCTGGGTGGGCCCGAAGGCATGGGAAGCACATCAGCGAGCCGACCTGCGCACCGCCTACTGGGACTGGTCACGGCGGACCGATCCCGACGCGCACTACTGGATCTTCTGCGGCACCCCGCCGGTCCAGCACCTGTGGGGCCTCGCCGAAGCGCTCGACATGATCGACGAGGAGGGCTTGGAGAACATCTGGGCACGTCACGATGTGATGGCGCGAGCCGTGCACGCTGCGGTGGATGCGTGGTCGGCGCCGGGCGCTCTCGAGCTGAACGTGCCGGTGCCGTCGCATCGCTCGAACTCGGTGACGCTGGTTCGCACGGGCGAGGTGCCGGCTGGCCAGATCCGCCATACATGTGAAGACGAAGCCGGCCTCACCTTGGGACTCAACATTCAAGGCGACCCCGACGCGGCCTTCCGCATCGGGCACATGGGGCACCTCAACCCGCCGATGCTGCTCGGGACCATCGGCACGATCGAGGCCGTGCTCGGATCCATGGATGCGCCGATGGGCGGTTCGGGAGCCGCAGCAGCGGCCAGTGTCATCGCCGAGGCCACCACGCCGGTGCCCAAACCGCCATCGGGCCCCGAAGATCCCTGGACGTAGACGACGCTGCCAAACGCGCTACGGGCCGGCGGTGCAGCCAGCCGCCCGACGCAGCATGCGTGCTGCCTCAGCCTGTGCACCGGCGAGCTTTGAGATGCGTTCATCGTCGCTGCCCAGCAATTCGGCAAGCGTTGCCCGTACCTCGGCGATGTCGAAGGACGCGATCTTGACCATCTCGCCTATGTCGACCCAGTCCTTGGGGCGGTCGTAGAACGCCTTGAACACGGCGAGGTCGTCGCAGGACAAGCAGGGAATCTCTACGCCCATGAAGTCCCAGCGACGGACTCGAGTGGCTGCGCGCCGGTGGAACTCCGTCGTATTCAGGAACACATCGACGGGAACGACGCCCCATCGCAGCCTGGTTTGCCCATCTCGGCCTAGCTGTTCACGAGACCGCTCAGTGACTTCGATCTCCTCGGGCAAAGCGTCGAGCGCCCGCTCGAACTGCTCAGTCGGCAGGAAGATGTTGATGTCGATGTCGATGGTGGCTCGTGCCTGCGGAACGCACCAACCCAATGCAATCGCGCCGCCGAAGGCATGGGCCACTTCGGCTTGGTCGAGTGCGTGATGGAGCTGGTGAATTCGGGCCGTGAATGTGAGTGAACCCGTCATGTGCCGGGAAACAGCGGATATTCCAACTCAGATTTTGCGCCTGGGGGAAAGGCAAGCGCCAACTCGAGCACCATGGCGACTTCGTCGCCGCGGGTTCGCTGCCAGTCCGTGGCCCGCAGTGAGTCGAGCAGATCCTTGTCGTCCTTGGCGCTGGCTGCGACCATGCGCGCAATCCACCTCTTGGTGGCTTCCTGGCGTTCCTGACGTGTGTCAGATTCGCTCATCGCCTCAGTCTGCCACCTGCGCCAAGACCTGCCGGTTCAGAGGGGCGCGGGCCGATCGCTCAGCTCGCGAGCTGGCGGACGAGCACGACGGTGGCGCTCGTTGCCGCCACCGACAGCACGATGATCCGGAAGCGCGGTCCTGCAATCCGCGGCCGCAGCCAGCGGCCGATCGGCAGGCCGAGTGCGACCGCGGGCAGCAAGCCCAGCCCGAGCCAGAGTTCCCGCAGGCCGAATTCCCCGATGACGGCGAGGGCAGCGATGATCGCCGTGCCGACGAACAACATGAAGGTGGCCAAGGTGGCCCGCAGGGTTGCCGGCTCCCAGTGGCTGGCGAACACGGCGTACACCGGCCCGGGCACGGCCGCCACCGACGACGAGAACGCTGTTCCCGCGCCGGCCGCATAGTCAGCTCGGCGTCCCTCGGGCGGCCGGAAACCGATGGCCTGCACTGCCACGGCTGCCAGCACGAACACGCTCACGGCGATCGCCAGCGAGCGGTCGCTCAGCACGGTCAGCAGCGCGACACCGCCGACGAGACCGAGCGGTGCCGCGATCAGCTGCCTGCGCAAGGCTGGGGCGTTCAGTGCCGCTCGGTCGGCGATGGCGTTACGGAGGTTGATGCCCCCGGCGAGCATCAGCATGGGTCCGGGTATCCCCGTCGGCTCGATGGTCACCAGCACCGGGCCCACGATCAAGCCCATGCCGATGCCAATGCACGCTTGCGTTCCCGCGCCGGCAGCCACGAACAGCGCCGCGACCACGTACTCCAGGACACTCATCGGACCCGCCGGGCGCGGCTCACGAGATGTCTCGCTGGCCGCTCATATGGCGGTTCGCTGGTCGGGCACGCTCACACCGGCAGGTTGCCGGTGGCGGCCCCGGTGCTGCCGGTATCGGTGTAGGCGGCGATGGTGCGCTGCGCGATGCGCATCTGGTGCACCTCGTCGGCACCGTCGGCGAATCGGGCCCAGCGGGCGTGCTGGTACATGTGCGCCAGCGGGGTGTCGGTGGAGTAGCCGAGCGCACCGTGCACCTGGATCGAGCGGTCGATGACGCGGCCCAGCATGTTCGCCACGAAGTGCTTCGCCATCGATACCTCGGCCTTGAAGTCTTCGCCGGTGCCGGCCTGTGCCCGGTCGACCTTGTAGGCCGCATGCAGCACCATCAGCTTCGCCTGGTACAGCTCCATGGTGCTGTCGGCGATCATCCACTGGATGCCCTGCTTCTCGGCGAGCAGCGAACCGTGGGCGAACCGGTTGAGCGACCGGTCGACCATCATGTCGAGCGCCGTCTGAGCCTGGGCGATCCAGCGCATGCAGTGCGCCAGGCGCGCCGGCCCCAGCCGGTACTGGCCGAGCAGATGTCCCTGGCCCCGACCGCCCAGCATCTGGCCGGCGCCGACTCGCAAGTCCTCGATGAGGATCTCGCTGTGGCCCGTCGAGCCGTGCATGGTCTCGATCTGGCGCACCTCGGTCCAGCCATCGGCTGGCAGGTCGACAATGAACGCTGAGTTGCCGGCCTGGGGGATGTCGGGGTTGTCCTCGGTGCGGGCGATGAGGATGGCGAACTTGGACCGGTGCGCGTTCGAGATGAACCACTTGTGCCCGTTCAGCACCCACTCGTCGCCGTCGGGATAGCCCTTGGTCTGGATGAGCGTGGGATCCGAGCCAGCCACCTCGGGCTCGGTCATGGCGAAGCATGACTCGGCGCGGCCCTCGCACAGCGGCGCCAGGTAGCGCTGCTTCTGCTCATCGGTGCCCCAGTGCAGCAGCGTGTGCATGTTGCCCTCGTTGGGCGCTTGGCAGTTGAGCACCCACGGGCCGAACCGGGTCTTGGCGGCCTCGGCCTGCACCATGGCCATCTCGACATGGCCCAGCCCCATGCCGCCCCACTCGGCGGGCATGTGCGGCAGCCACAGGTGCTCGTCGCGTGCCCGCTTGCGCATGCCCAGCAGCGCCGTCACGTATGCCTCGCGGTCGGTCTCTTCGAGCCGCTCGGCATCGATGCGTCCTTCTACCGGACGTACCTCGACGTCGATGAACGCGGCGATGCGCTTGCGGAGCTCCTCCAGTTCGGGGCTCAGGCTGAAGTCGATGGCCATCGGGCGTCCTCCTGTGATGAACGGCTGCGAGCTGGCTGCTGCGAGCCGGCAGGTGATGGCTAGATCGTGAAGGGCTCCCCGTCGCCCTGCTCCCGCACGGCGATCTCCTCGACCGGCTTGCGGCTCAGCTTGGTGAGCTGCTTGGTCGGCTTGCCGATCGGCAGCAGGGCGCACACTGCCTCCCAGTCCTCCAAACCGAGGAGTTCCTTGGCTGCGGGCTCGCTTGCCGAGAGCAGCGTGGTCATCGCGCCGCCCAGGCCCTCGTTGCGAGCACCCAGCAGGATGTTCCACGCAAACGGGTACACGGACGCGCCGCTGACCACACCGATGCGATCCTGCTCTTTGTCGATCGATGCCACGTTGCGCAGATCGACGGTGACCACCAGCACCACCGGCACCTGGTCCATGTGCTCGAACATCGGAAGCGGGAACTTCAACGACTCGTCGGCCATGGCTTCTTCGATGTTCACCGATGACGGGCTGTAGCTCTGCCAGTACACCTCGCCGGCAGCGACCTGCGCCGCGGCGACGCGCATCGCCGGGATGCACAGCTCGCCGAGGCGCTTCTTTCGGGCGGGATCGCGCACCACGATGACCTTGTGGCCCTGGCGGTTGCCGCCGCTGGCGGCGAATCGGGCATTGTCGAAGATGCGGTACAGCACTTCGTCGGTGACTTCGTCGTCGGTGAAGTCCCGAGCGGCGAAGGTGGTGCGCATGACGTCGTAAATCTCCATCTCGCCAGTCTCGCACTGGTCGGCCAACTCCGCGCCGGGCATAGCTTTCGCGTCAGAATCGCCGGGTACCTGGCCGTGTCATCGCCATGTGATGGTCATATCGAGGGAGGATCGTGAGCTTCACCCGTGTCCTGATCGCCAATCGCGGCGAGATAGCCATCCGGATCGCCAAGGCTGCCGGTGCCCTGGGAATCGAGACAGTGGCCGTGCACGCGCCGGTCGACGAGCGCTCGCTGCACCTGGTGGCCGCTGATCAGGTTGCGCCGTTGCCGGGCGGCGATCCGCTCGCCGCGTACCTGAACATCGACGCCCTGCTGCGGATCGCTGCCGAGCACGGCTGCGACTGCGTCCACCCTGGCTACGGCTTCCTGGCGGAGAACGCAGCTCTTGCCGCTGCCTGCGCCGAAGCGGGACTGACGTTTGTGGGCCCCGCCGCAGACACGCTTGAGCTCTTCGGCGACAAGGTCCGCGCCCGCGCATTGGCTGCTTCGATCGATGTTCCCGTCGCCGGAGGATCGCCGGGTGCCGTTGCCGATGCGGCCGCGGCCGCTGACGCTGCCGCGGAGATCGGTCTCCCGGTGATGCTGAAGGCCGCTGCCGGCGGCGGCGGACGGGGCATGCGCGCTGTGGAGCGCATCGAGGACATCGCCGAAGCGTTCGAACGGTGCTCCAGTGAGGCCGCAGCGGCCTTCGGCGACGGCGCTGTGTTTGTGGAGCGCCTCGTGGAACGACCGCGCCACATCGAGGTGCAGCTGCTGGCCGATGTCCACGGCAACGTGGCGCATCTGTGGGAACGGGACTGCTCGGTGCAGCAGCGCAACCAGAAGGTCGTCGAGATCGCGCCCGCGCCGGGACTTGATGCCAGCCTGCGTGACCGGTTGCACGCTGATGCCGTTCGGCTCGCTGCACAGGCCGGTCTGGCGAATGCAGCAACGGTGGAGTTCTTGGTGTCGCCCGAGACCGGCGACCACTTCTTCATCGAGTGCAACCCGCGCATCCAGGTGGAGCACACCGTCACCGAGCAGGTCACCGGCGTCGATCTGGTCGAGGCCCAGTTCAGGATCGCTGCAGGTGTGCACTTGGAGGAGATCGGCGTCGTCGCCGACAACGCAGACCGGGGCAGTGCCGCGGCGGCGTCCGTGGCCGCTCCGCGCGGCTACGCCGTGCAGGCACGAGTCGTAGCGACTGGTTCTGGCGCGATCTCGGCGTACCACGAACCGTCAGGCGCGGGCGTCAGGGTCGACGCCGCCGGTTATGCCGGATACACGCCGCCACCGCACTACGACCCGCTGCTTGCCAAGGTCATCGGCACCGGGAGCACTCTCGAAGCTGCAGTGGCGCGCACATCGGCCGCCTTGGCCGATTTCCACATCGGCCAGCTGCCCACGAACATCGACACGCTTCGCCAGATTCTCAGCCACCCCGCCGTGCGCAGCGGTGATGCACGCACCACCTTGCTCACAGAAATGGTGCCGCTGCCTGGCGACGGGACGGCGGTCGCCACGAGCACCAACGGCGTATCGGGCGATGCCCGAGGCAGCGCCTCGCGACGCGCTGCGATGTTGGAGAGCACCCCAGTGGTCATGCCTGCGACGCCGTCACCGGCCACGGCGCCGGCGTCGACATGGCCGGACCGCGAATTCGCCGACGGTGAGGTAGCTATTCGCAGCCCGCTGCCCGCGAGTGTCGTCGAGGTCCGGGTGAGCGCCGGCGACACCGTCACAGCGGGGCAAGCGCTCGTGGTGCTGTCGGCCATGAAGATGGAGACGGAGGTCACCGCCCCGTGCGAGGGCACAGTCTCAGCGCTGCGCGACCTGCAGCCCGGCGACCAGCTGGCGGCTGGCGACGTGCTGGCCGTGGTGCTGTCCGGCGCAGACGCCGGCGGCGCTTCGAGCGCGGGCGCCGCTCTCAGCGGCTGGGAGCCGCTGCTGGACGACGTGCAGACGTTGCAGCGGCTGGCAGAGGAACGACTGGGTCCCGACTCAGACGAGCCCGGCGTGGTCCGCCAGCGCAACCGGGGCAAGCTGCACTGCCGCGACCGCATCCGTCTGCTGCTTGACGACGGCAGCTTCCGGGAGGTCGGCAGCCTGGCCGGCTTCGCCTCCTACGACGACGAGGGCGAGATCGCAGCGTTCACGCCGGCCAATCACGTCGGCGGCACCGGCAAGATCCACAGCCGGGACGTCGTGGTCTGCGCCGACGACTTCACCTCGCGAGGTGGCCATGCCGACGGTGCCATCGGCGCCAAGAGCATCTACCTGGACCTGCTCTCCACCGAGCTGGGGGTGCCGTCCATCCGGCTGCTCGACGGTTCATCAGGCGGCGGCAGCGTCGCCTCGATGGTTCCCGAGCAGCGCAAGGAAGGCGAGAGCAGTGCCAAGGAGAGCACCGGGGCCATCAAAGCCGGCCGGCCTCGGGTGACGGGCGGCGGTGGCTCGTTCCTGCCGTCGCACTTGGGCAGCACCGAGTACGCCGAGCAGCTCGCGACGGTACCGGTGGTCAACATGCTGCTGGGCAGCGTGGTCGGCATCGGAGCGGCGAAGGCCGTGCTGGGGCACTTCGCCGTCATGGTGCGCGACATCTCGCAGCTGTTCGTTGCCGGGCCGCCGGTCGTGAGCCACGCCATGGGCTACGACATCTCCAAGGAAGACCTCGGCGACTGGCGCATCCACTGCACCAACGGCTCGGTGGACAATCTCGCCGAGACCGAGGAAGACGCTGCCGAGCTCGTTCGACGCTTCCTGTCGTACCTGCCGTCGTCGGTGTATGAGACGCCGCCGGTGCTGCCGCCGGACCCCGACGATCCGCCGGACCGGCGTGACGAGGAGCTGCTGACGCTGATCCCCCGCAAGCGCACCACGACGTTCGACATCCGCCGGGGCATCGAGCTGATCTGTGACCGGGGCTCGTTCTTCGAGATCGGCCCGTTGTGGGGGACCGATCAGGTCGTCGGGTTCGCACGGATGAACGGGCACCCGGTCGGCGTGCTGGCGTCCGACAGCCGTCATCCGAACGGCGGCGCGCTGACCGCCGACGGCTGCGACAAGCTGACCCGCCACATCGACCTGTGCGACCTCTTCCACATGCCGATCCTCAACCTCTGCGACAACCCCGGCTTCGCAGTCGGCGTCGAGCACGAGATCACCGGCACCATCCGCAAGGGTGCGACGTGGATGACGGCGTTCGCCCAGGCCGCGGTGCCGATCTTCACCGTGCTCATGCGGCGCAGCTTCGGCGTGGCCGGCAACAACTACGCCACACCCCGGCGCCAGCACAACGCCCGGGTGGTATGGCCGGCTGCCGATGTGGGCGGCATCCCGCCCGAGGGCGGCATCGAAGCCGCCTATAAGCGGCAGCTCGCCGAAGCCGATGATCCGGTGGCGCTGCGGGCCGAGCTCGAAGCGCGCATCGAAGCAGCGCGTGGCCCCATCGGCCCGCTCAACCGGTTCCAGATCGAGGAGATGATCGATCCTCGCGACACCCGAAGGCTGATCTGCGAGTGGATCGAGGGTGCATACCGGGTGGTGAACCGGCCGGCTCAGCTCGTACAGCGGCCGATCGCATACAGGCCCTGATCAGCTCGGCCAGATCACGCAGACTCCACGACCCAGACGGCGGGGGCGGTCCGACGACGTATCTGCTCGATCTCGTCGAGCTCGGATGCTTCTTCGAGGACGCCGTTGAATCCATTGCTGCCAAGCACCGGCTGGCGCACTCCCTCAGGCAGGTCACGCGTGACGGTCAGCACGGGTGTCGGCGTCGGCCGTGCGGATCGAGGCCGGACCGGAGCCGCCCACGCGGTTTCCGGCGCCGGAGCTGTGAGGTAGTCGCGGACTGGGTTGCCGGCGAAGCTGTAGACGACCAGACCCGCCACGGCGATCGCTGCCAGAGCGAAGAACGCGGACCGGTAGCTGTACGCATCGTTGAGGACCCCGGTGAGGAACGGCCCCCCGGCCAGGCCGGACACCATCAACAGCGAGCCGAAGCCGTAGATGCGCGGGTAGTCCCGCACGCCGAAGGCGTCGGCCAGGATCAGCGGGTGCAGCATCAGCAGATTGCCCATGGCGCTGCCCAGCACCAGCACGCCGAACAGGATGGCAAGCCCGCTGCCGGCGACAGCGAGCATGCTCAACCCGACTACCTGCACCACCATCAGCACCATCGTGAGCCAGCGCAGCGACACCTTCAGCGCTGCGATGCCGCCGCAGATCCTTGCCACGACGCTCGTGCCCGCGAGCACCGCGACAGCGGTTGCGGCGGCGGTATCCGACCCCAACCGGTCCCCGGTGAACTTGTACATGTGCTGAATCGCCCCGACCTGGCTGCTCATCACCAGCACGAATCCGATGGCGGTGAAGACGAAGAACCGTGTGCGGATGGCCTGCTGGTATGGCGTTCCGGGCGGCGGTCCGGCGGAAGCGTCGCCCGGAACGCTGGACTGTCTGGCGCCGTCGGGCAGCAGCCCCACATCCCGGGGCCATGCACGAAGAAAGAACCACGTGGAGATCAGCAGCAGAACGCAGTACACGACGGCGAATCGGGGTGCCCAGTAGACCAACGTGTCCGCTTCGATTCGAACGCTCATCTGCGGCAGCAGGATGATGCCGCCGAGCGACAGACCGGTTGACGAGATCGCCATCGCCACCGAACGTCGGCGCTCGAACCAGCGCGTCACCAACGTGGTGGTGGGCACCAGACCGCAGAGCCCGAAGCCGATGCCGAAGATCGTCATCACGACGAACATCTGCCAGCCGCTGCGCACCTGAGAGAGCAGTGCCATGCCCACGGTGCTGACTGCGGTGCCCGCCGTGATCACCCACCGGGCATCGAAGCGATTGACCAGCTTGCCCGTGTAATACCCGCACAGACCCGACGCCAGCAAGAACATGCCAACGCCCGCACCCGCCAGTCCGGTGCTGAATCCCTGCTCGTCGACGAAGGCGTCCAAGAATGCGCCGAGGGCGTAGAACACCATGCCCGAGGTGATCATCATCACGCCGAAGATTCCGGCGAGCACGACCCAGCCCCGAACGAACCGCTGGCTGCGCTCAGCGGTCGCCACCGGCACATTCACGTACGACAGCCTGCCAGCTAACTTGCCCCGATGCGCCGTCGACGCGGGGAGTAGCGAGCCGATGGAGATGATGAAGGCGGGCCGGATGGTCGATGTGGGTCGCATGGTGTGCGAAGAGATCCCGGTGCCGCCATTGGACGAGGCCTCCTCAGACGCCGCACCATCGTCCCGGCCCGATGCCGCCTTGGGCATGACGGCGGTGAACTACGACGTGCTCATCCGCTCGGAGATGGCATCGATCTGCGGCAGTGACCTGCACATGGTGATGATGGGCGCCGGTCTCGCTCACCGACCGCCCTGCCCGCATGGCTTCCCGGGCCACGAAGGCATCGGCATGGTGGTGGAGAGCCGGGCGACGAGCCTTCCTGAGGGCACTCATGTGCTGACGTTCCCGAATCCGCCGGTAGGCGAATGCTTCTGCGCCTTCCAACGGGTCAACTCCAGCTACTGCGTGCCGCTGCCGGCTGGCGAGGTGCCTCGCTCGCACCTGCTCATGGGCCAGCAGCTCGGCACGGTGATCTACGCCATGCGCCAGCACCCACGTGATGTCGCCGGCGAAACGGTCATGGTCATGGGCCAGGGCTCGGCGGGGCTGTTCTTCACCTACCTGCTGAAGCGGGCCGGCGCCGAGCGAGTCATCGTCTCGGACCTGTCGCCGACTCGTCTGGCCGTCGCCCAGGCATACGGCGCGGACGAGTGCCTGAATGCCGCCGAGCTCGGCAACGCCGGCGTCATCGAGGCGGTCAAGGACATGACCAACGGTCGCGGCGCCGACTATGTCGTCGAGGCCGTCGGCCGCTCGGACACCTTTCTCGACTCAGTCGAGCTCGTGCGCATGGACGGTCAGCTGCTGTGGTTCGGACTGCCGTCGACCGACGACAACATCCACGTGCGCTTCCAGAAGTTCTTCCGCAAGCGGCTCTCGGCGGCGAGCACCTACGGAGCCCAGGACGAGCCCGGATCGATGTCATTTCGCCAGGCGCTGCAGCTCATCGCTTCGGGCGACATCGATGTGTCGCCGTTGCTCAGCCACGTGTACGACGTGAGCGAGATCGGCGACGCCTTCCGGATGGCCCACGAACCCCACGACGCCGGCGCACTGAAGGTCTCGATCAGCTTCGACTGACTTCAGCCGGCTCGGTCGTCGGATTGATGCGGGGGCGTCCAGAGCGCTGCAAGGGGGACTGAGTGGAGGCGGTCGCCGAAGCTGAGCGCGTATCGGCCGGTGTGCAGCAGGACACCGGCGCGGAATGCGCCGGGCTCTGCACGGTCGAGGCTGTCGCGCAGGGCGGCAATGTGGCGCAGGTCGGCAGCGCGTGGCGACGAAGTGGCCTTGATCTCGACGGCGATGACGGTGCCGTCGGGTCGCTCTGCAATGAGGTCTGTTTCACGCCCCGCGTTGTCGCGGTAGTGGTAGAGCGCCGCACGATCAGCGTTGGCTGCCAGTTGGCGGGCGATCTCGCTCACGGCGAACGTCTCGAGCAGCGGGCCTGTCGCAGTTGCGGTCGGTGAGCGCAGTGCGGCGGCGTCGACGCCGGTCAACGCTGCGGCCAGCCCGCTGTCTGTGAGATGCAACTTCGGGCGACGCACGACTCGTGCCGACCTGTTGCGGGTCCACGACGGCAGTTCATGTACCAGGAACACCGTGCGCAGCCAACCCAAGTACGACTCGACGGTTGCCCGATCCGCGCCGAGTTGCTGTGACCACCGTGCGATATTCACCTCGCTGGCTGTGCCAGCAGCGCCGAGACTGAGCAGCCGTTCGAGGAGTTCGGCGCGCCGGATGTCGCCGATGTTCACGATGTCGCGGCTGATGACTGTCTCGACGTAGCTGTCAAACCACTCAGCGCTTCCTGCCGGTGTGAGTTGCTGCACCTCGGGGTAGCCGCCGGTGCACACCATCTTCAAGTAATCGTCACGACCCGGCCAGCCGCCCTCTGGGGCGGCGGTCGCTTCCTGCGCAGCAACACCTCCTTCGAACCAGCGCTCGATGACAGATGTCCTGCCGTCAGCGGCCAGCTCAGCCTGCGAAAACGGCCACAGACGCAAGATGACGGCCCGCCCGGCCAGAGATTCGCTGACGATCGGCACGGTCAGGAAGTTCGTCGAGCCGGTGAGCAGGAAGCGGCCCCGGGCGCCGTCCTCGTCGAGGGCGATCTTGATCTCGCGCACGAGCCGGTCTCCGCCGAGCTGCACTTCGTCGATGACCAGTGGCGGCGCATAGGCACGCAAGAAGGTGCGCGGATCGGCACGCGCAGCATCGAGCATCTGTTGGTCGTCGAGCGTAGTGTAGGTGCCGCCGCGCTCGGCCCCAACAGCACGGGCCAGCGTGGTCTTGCCGCATTGACGGGCGCCGTGCAGGATCACGACCCGCGCGTTGTCGAGCGCGTCCGCCAGCCGAGGCCGCATGTGCCTGTCGACGAGATCCATGCGAACCAGAGTAGTGCTCAAATCACAGTTTAGTCAGAGATCTAACCGGCATTCTGTATAGCCGCTGATCCCAATTCTGCATAACCCCGGGGTTCCCCCGGCGTTGCGAGTGCTGCGAATTCTCAGCAGCGCTACTTTTTCTCATCTCTTCTGCATCTGACAGCGGCAGATTGAACGCAGTCGGCTCAGTCGAGCGCTTCGATCACCTGCACGAGGATGCCGAGCCCCAATTCGTCGAGGGCTGCCCGGCATGTTGCTGTCACCGCCTCAGCAGGCGCTCCGCTCCTCTGCTTGCAGCACGCACATGAAGTGGAATGCGGTGGCGAAGGTGCCTGCTGGCGGTGATGCTTGTCCGAAGTAGTCGTCGCCCCAGCACTCGATCTCGCCGCCGATGCGCAGCCCGCACGTATGCCAGAGCGCGGCGGAGACGGCGATGAACGCGCCTGCGGGCGGTGATGCTTGTCCATGTTCGTTGAAGCCCCAGCATGCGACTTGCCCGTCGGTGCGAAGCCCGCAGCCGTGAAGGCTCCCGGCTGAGACTGCCGTGAAGGCACCCGCGGGTGGTGACGCTCGCCCCAAGAAGCAGAGCGGAGCGACGCACGGTGCGGTCGTCGAACGTGATGGGTCTTGGCCCTGACCGGCAGCCGTCGGGTCGACATCATCGAGGAATGGCCCTGCCTCCCGTCTGTCGTAACCCCAGCATTCGATCTGCCCGTCGGTGAGCAGCCCGCACGAATGTACGGCCCCGGCCGAGACTGCCGTGAAGGTGCCTGTCGGCGGCGTCGCCTGTCCGTACTCGTCGTCACCCCAACATTCGACGTTGCCGCCAGTGCGAAGCGCGCACGAATGACCGTCGCCGGCCGAGACGGCTATGAAGGTGCCCGTTGGCGGTGATGCCTGTCCGTGATCGTTGCCGCCCCAGCATTCGATCTGCCCGTCGGTGAGCAGCCCGCACGCATGCCAGAACCCGGCGGAGATGTCAGCGAAGGTACCTGTCGGCGCTGATGCCTGTCCGAGATCGTTAATGCCCCAGCATTCGACTCGCCCGTCGATGCCTAGTCCACATGCGTGCGCGAATCCGGTGGTTACGGCCGTGAAGGAGCCAGTCGGCGGCACCCCGAGGCCTATGGCCCAGCCCCAGCATTCGATCCGGCCGCTGGCGTGCAGCCCGCACGAGGAGAGTTTATCGGTGGCCACGGCAGCGGCAGCCCGTCGCCACGACAACCCCGACTCCAGCTTCGATGTATGCACCTTCGCAGTGCCGTCGCCCGCGTGTGCGCTGTACCGGCCCGCAATGTCCGGAATGTCGTGTGCGCCGCCAGCGGCGGGCAGCGCCGTCATCGCCAATGCCAAGAGCACAATCCCGAGACCTGTACGAGCGAGGCGCATCACTCTGTCACGGTAGCCACCTGCTGAGAGTGGTCAACCGGGCTCCGACCCGGCCGTCCCCTGCGCTGCTGCCTCTGTCGGGAATGCGTCTATCGGCAACGGCTCTTCGTCTGGGATGACGGTGATCGGGTAGCGGAGGTGGCCTGACCTTGAAACTAGGCAGCAGGACGTTGCTGTTCCAATGTTCAATGGACCGGTCAGACGCTCCCTGGCAAAGGAGCGGGTGCGGGGGGTTGGTCAGGGCACCAAGATGTGCTGCGTCTGAGTTTGCCGCGGAAGTGCCGTGGGTCAATTGTCCGCCTCTGGTCGTGGTCTCGCTGACTTGTGAAGGAGCGGCAGATGGTGACGAGCGAGGGTCGGCGGCGTGACGGTCTGCTCGGCGGCGCACACGTGCAGCCCCCCGGTGCAGGCGCAATGTCAGCCCAACGAAACCTCCGCCATAGCGTCGGCAGCGCGGCGGCGGGCCACAGCGCTTGCTGCCCGGTCCGCTCGCGGCGGGTGGGCTGCGGGGTTCGCGCAGCGTGTCGCTCCCCTTCGGTATCGTTCGCCGCAGTAGCGGCGGATAGTGCGGGCATGGTCGAATGCCTCCTATTCGCTGAGGGGCCGGTCCGGGGTTTCGGGCCGGCCTCTCGCCGTTGTTGTGGCTCTCAGGGTGCCACGCCGGGCGCGCCCGGCGTGGCAGGGCGCGCCGGCCGCCGGCGAGCAGCTGACGGTCGGGGCCGCACCCTGCGGGGCCGCTGCCACAGCGCATCGAGACGCGCAGCACGCCGGGCGCTCATCGCCAAAAGCCCCGCCGTCTCACGCTCGCCGCGGTCACGCGCCGCAATCGCAGCTGCCGCGAAATGACCCGCCCACGGATCGCCCAACAACCCCTCGATCCGACTCACCCCGGCGAGGCTAGATACCGGCCCGGCGCAACGCCGGGCAGCGCCGAACGTCAGGCCGACGAAACCTCGGCGGCAGGCCGCTCCCGCTCAGCAGACACCGGCCGCGGATACCCGCGCTGCGGCCTGACGTTCGGAGAGCGCCGCTGCTGCCATGCAGCCACCGGCCACATGGCAAGGGTCATCGAGAGCGCCAAAACTGCGGGCATCACGAGCAGCAGCTGCAACGTGCCCCACGAGGGGACTGCCCGATTGATTACCAGCCAAGGCGTTGTGGCCGCTGCAGCGGCCACAACGAAGGCAAGCATTTCGCGGCCGTCCCGTGGGCGCGTCGTGAGCAACCGTCGCCACCGTCGCGGTTCAGCCTGTGCAGTGCTCATGGTGTCAGGATAGTTGGTGGTGTTCATCGTCGTTTCCCGCCTCACTTGCCGCAGTAGGACGTGTCGCCCTGATCGCACGCGTACTTGTACCAAATCCGCATGTACTCCTCGGGGGTGATCTCCTCGTCCCAGAGCTTCTGATCCGCCTTCGCCAGCTCGTCACGCGAGGTCGTGCCGTCGCCGTCGTAGTCGCCGTCGGGATCGTCCGGGTCCGGCGTCGGCTGCTGGCTACCGCTGCCCTTGCCGTTCTTGTTCGGCTCGGTGCAGTTCGGCGGCGTGCCGGTCTGTCCGTCAGGGCACACGTTGCCCGAACCGTCCCCGCCATTGTTGGCGGGGTGATTGTCGAGGTAATCGACGAACCTCTTTGTCACCTGGAGATGGTCTTCGAAACCGGCAATCGCGCTACACGCAAATGAAGCAAGCCCGGAAGCAGGGACACAGACGCCTGCTCCGATGAGGATTTTGGCTTCCGTGGGGGTGTCAGCCCACTGGCGCAGCATTTGCCCTTGCTGAGTGTGCAGGGAAGCTGAATGCGCGGCCTGTATCAGCTTGTTTCCGGCGCTCTCGGCGGCTTCTTCGAGCGCGTCTTGCTGCTCGTCAGACAAGCTCTTTTTCAGCAAGGCCGCCCAGACCTCTGCGAGCGTCGCAGTGTCAGTCTTGGCTATTGCGTCGAGCGCGTCGGTGAAGTCTGACCACGCCTTGCTGATCGGGTTCTCACCGCCCGCGCCTTGCTGTTTGCATCCTGGCTGCGGAGGATGAGTGTCGCAGCGCCCCTTGGTCCCTGAGCCGCCGCCGGAGTCATCGCCCCCGCCCGAACTGTCCCCGTCAGAGCCGTCACGTCCGGAGCCTCCGCCGCCCGAACCCGAGCCGGAGCCGCTGCCCGAACCCGAGCCGCCCCCATCGTCGCTTCCGCCCCCGCCGTCGCTGCCGCCGGAGTCATCGCCGCCCCCGCCGTCGTTGTTGTCGTCGTTGGGGTCGTGGTTCTCGTTGGTGGACGGGGCGGGGTAGCAGTTCGGGTAGGTGCCGAGCATCCCCTCGCCGCAGGTCGGCGGCGGGGCGTGCTTGTGGGCCACGTTCTCGGTCCAGCACTGGTTTCCGGCGAACGGATCGAACGCGCAGTAGCGCTTGGTCTGCGTGTGAGCGCCGGCAGGCGACGCCGCGATGACGGTGAGCGTGGACGCGGCGACAAGCAGCGCGGCGAGCGCTGTGAGTGTTCGTCTTGGCATGTCGGTTCCTCTGGGCAGGTAGCGGGTTGCGGTGGTGATCCGCGGTTGCGTCGCCCGCTCCGGTGGGACCCATGCATCTGTGCCGCCCGTGCGGGCGACGCGTCCGCGAATCGTTGGTTTCGGGTACGGTCCGCGCCCATGAATAACCAAACGTATGTTCGTGATATGTTGAGGGTCGTCTCCTATGCGCGGGTGTCCACCGGCGCGCAGGCCCAGTCGGGGCTCAGCACCGACGCCCAGCACCAGGCGGTCGGCCGCGAGGCCCGGCTGCGCGGCTGGCAGGTCGCGGAGCGCATCACCGACGACGCCGTGTCGGGCACGGTCCCTGCCCAGCGGCGGCCCAAGCTGGCCGCAGCGCTCGACCGGCTGGCACGCGGCCGGCTCGATGTGCTCGCTGTGGCCAGGTCGGACCGGCTCGCGCGTTCGCTTCTCGAGCTGCTGCATCTGCATGAGCGCGCCCAAGACGAAGGCTGGGCTCTTGTCGCCCTTGACCTGCCAGTCGGCATCGCAGGCCCTGAGGGCCGCCTGTTCATTGGGCTTCGCGGCCTCGTCGCGGAGTTCGAAGCCGCCATGGCGCGCGCCCGCACCACCGATGCGCTCGCCGTGGTCCGCAGCCGCGGCGTGCGCCTCGGCCGGCCCAGCCGCCACGGCGAGGCCACCAAGGAGCTCGCCGCGCGGCGCCGCGCTGAGGGCGCCAGCCACGGCCAGATCGCCGCCGAACTCACCTCGCTCGGGATACCGACGCCTACCGGCAAGACCGTCTGGACACGCTCATCGGCGCAGTCGCTGCTGCGCACCGCCGCGCACGACGCAGCGGCCTGCGCCCGCGCCGAGGCGCACAGAAAAGCTCACGGGTTCCCCGGCGATACCGATACGCCGCCGCGGCAGGCCGCGTGAGGCCCGCCCGCAGACCGGTTGACGCCACGCTTGCAGACGTATACAATACGAACGTTTCAGATACAGCCCGAAACCAACCCTGACCAGCGGATTTGACGCACTGTGGGCGTGAGGCAAGGGCGATTCGTCGCCGCCGCCTGCTTGGTCTGGGGCTCGGCAGACGGTGTTCGGCTCAGTCGAGCGCTTCGATGACCTGCACGAGGATGTCGAGCCCCTCGTCGAGCTCGGCTTCGGTCACGTTCAGCATCGGCGTGATGCGGATGACGTTGCCGTACAGGCCGCCTTTGCCCACGAGCAGGCCGCGTTCCTTGGCGGCTTCCACCACTGCCGTCGACGTTGCGGCGTCGGGCTCGATGCTGCCGGGGTGGCAGAACTCGATGCCCTGCATGAGCCCCTTGCCGCGCAGCTCAGCGACATGCGGCGACGCATCGCACACGGGCGCCAAGCGAGCCTGCATCTGCGCCCCCCGTGCAGCGGCGTTGCCCTGCAGGTCATTCTCGAGCACGTAGCGCAGCGTGGCCCGGCCCGCCGCGGTCGACAGCGGATTTCCGCCGAAGGTGGTGAACGAGGTTCGGGTGAGGCAGTTCATGAACTCGGCGCGCGCCACGATCCCGGCCAGCGTGATGCCGTTGCCGACGCCCTTGGCGAAGGTGATCGCGTCGGGTGTGATGCCGTGGGCCTCGTAACCCCAGAAGTGCTCTCCGGTGCGGCCCCAGCCGGTCTGCACCTCGTCGGAGATGAACAGGATTCCCTCGGAGTGCAGCACCTTGCCCAGCGCCCCGAAGAAGCCGTCCGGAGGCACGGCAAACCCCCCGACGCCCTGGATGGGCTCGGCAATCAACGCCGAGAACCCTCCAGAATCCGTCATGTCGATGAGCTGGACGAGGTCCTCCACGCAGGCATTCGTGAAGGCATCGTCGTCGAGGTCGCGAAACGGGCTGCGAAGCCGGTAGCCGCCCTGCACGAAGTGCACGTCGAGCCCGCTGTGAGAGGTAGTCGACCAGCCCCGGTGGCTGGTGATGGCTTGGGCGGTGAGCGAGCGGCCGTGATAGCTGTTGCGCATCGCAAGCACCTGGTTGCTGTTGCGGAACTTGGTCGCCAGCAAGATGGCGGTGTCGTTGGCCTCGCTGCCCGAGGTGGTGAAGAGCACGCGGGGATCCGGGATGCCAGAGACGGCGGCGACTTCCTCAGCGAACGAGATCATCTCCTCGTTCAGGTACAGCGTCGACGTGTGCATCACCTTGGCTGCTTGGGACTGCACGGCCTGCACCACGGCGGGATTGGAGTGCCCGATCATGGTCGTGAGGACCCCGCCGAAAAAGTCCAGGTACCGGTTGCCTTCGTGGTCGAAGACGTAGCTCCCCTCACCGCTGTCGATCGAGATCGGCTGGTCGTACAAGGGGCTGATGAAGCTGGGCAGGACGGCCCGGTAGCGCTCCGCGAGATCGGCAGTTGTGGCCATTGCGACATCGTAGAGTTCGCGCTTATGGCGGGGTTGACGAAATGGGTATCGCAGGCCTACGAAACGGCCCGCAGCGTCATGCAGTTCGGCGAGTTCGAACGCGATGCGGACAAGCGGCATTTGATCCGCGCCGCCGACGTATCCGACTTGCGCCGCATGGCCAAGCGCCGGATGCCGGGCGGGTGCTTCGACTACATCGACGGCGCCGCCGAGGACGAGATCAGCGCAGAGCGCAGCGTCTCCGCGTATCACCGCTGGCAGTTCCGGCCCCGTGTGCTGCGAGACGTCACCGAGGTGGACATCTCGGGCAGCGTCCTGGGCCAAGAGGTGCCGATCCCGCTGGTGATCGCGCCGACCGGTTTTGACCGCATCGCCCACTCTCAAGGTGAGCTGGCTGTGGCCCGCGCTGCGGAGCGCGCCGGCATCCCGTACTCGCTGTCGACCATGGGGACGCGCTCGGTCGAGGAGGTCGCTGACGTTTGCGACGGGAGGAAGTTCTTCCAGGTGTACGTCTGGCGTGACCGCGAGCTGATGGCCGACCTGCTCAAGCGTTCAGCGGCGGCCGGCTACGAGGCGATCATGATCACGGTCGACACAGCGGTGCTGGGCCGCCGCGAGCGCGACGTCCGCCACGGCTTCAGCCTCCCGCCCAAGCTGGGTCCCGACACGATGATCGACGGGCTGATGCATCCGCGTTGGCTGCTGGACTTCCTCAGCAACGAGCCCATCAAGTTCTCTAACTGTGAGGGGGCAACGGGCGGCGACGGCGGCGATGCCGTGGCGCTGGCCGACTACATCAACAGCCAATTCGACCCATCGCTGTCGTGGGATGACATCGAGTGGTTCCGCGATCGCTGGGACGGGCCCGTGATGCTCAAGGGGGTGCTGTCGCCCGACGACGCCAAAATCGCTGCCGACATGGAGCTCGACGCAGTGATTGTGTCGAATCACGGCGGGCGCCAGCTCGACGGGGCGCCGGCGCCGGTGGAGTGCGTGCCGGCCATCCGCGAGGCCGTCGGCGACCGCTGCGAGGTGATCTGCGACGGCGGCATCCGGCGCGGCAGCGACATCGTGAAGGCGCTGGCACTGGGTGCCGACTCGGCCATGATCGGGCGGGCGTACCTCTACGCCCTCGGTGCCGCCGGCGAGACCGGCGTCGACTGGGTGCTCAACTACTTCGTCGAGGGGATGACCCGCACGATGCGCCTGAACGGCGTTCGCTCCACTGCGGACCTGACCCCCGACCTGCTCGAACGCGTCTGAGGCGGCACTGATGGCAGAACAGACATCACCCGGGCGCGCCCTTGGCGATCGCTCGCTTCCAGACCGTGCTGGACCCAATCGCACGATCCCAGATCGTGCCGAAGTCGTCGTCGTGGGCGGCGGCGTCGTGGGCTGCGCGGTCGCATACCACCTGGTGCGCCGGGGCATCACCGACGTGGTGCTGCTGGAGCAGAACCAGCTCACTTCGGGCACCACTTGGCATGCCGCGGGCCTGGCAGCGCAGCTCAAATCGACCTACAGCCTGACCAAGCTCGCCACCTACACCGTGCGCTTGTTCGAAGCACTGGAGGACGAGACGGGTCAGGCCACAGGATTCCGGGCGCCGGGCTCGATCTCGGTGGCATCCGACGGCGAGCGCTGGGAGGAGATCCTGCGCGGCGCATCCATGGGCAGGTCCATCGGTGTCGAGTCCCGCGAGCTCGACATGGACGAGCTGTCGGAGATGTGGCCGCTGATGCGGACCGACGATCTGGTCGGCGCGCTGTACCTGCCCGACGACGGGATGGTGTCGCCGGTCGACGTCACGATGGCGCTGGCCAAGGGCGCACGTGCTCGCGGGTGCCGCATCATCGAGGGCGTTGCCGTCACTGGGCTCGAGACCCGCAATGGCGTCATCAGCGGCGTCCGGACTGAGCAGTCAGGAGATGCTGCCGGCGCAGACCACCTGATCGAAACCGAGACCGTGGTGCTGGCCACGGGCATGTGGACCCGTCATCTGGCCGCACAGATCGGGGTGAACGTTCCGCTGCAGGCGTGCGAGCACTTCTATGTGGTCACCGAGCCGCTCGAAGGGCTCGACACCTCCACGCCCATCGTGCGCGACCCCACCAACTACACCTATTTCAAGGAAGAGACCGGCAAGCTGATGGTCGGCTTCTTCGAACCGGCAGCCAAGGTGTGGCGCCTCGGCGGCATCCCGCGCAACTTCAAGTTCGGCACGCTTGACGAGGACTGGGACCATGTCGGCCCCGTCTATGAGCGTTCGTGCCACCGCGTACCGGTGTTGGCGGACTGCGGAGTGCAGCTGTTCTTCAACGGTCCCGAGTCGTTCACCCCCGACGGCACCTACTACCTCGGCGAGGCGCCTGAGGTCGACGGCTGCTTCGTGGCTGCGGGCTTCAACTCCGTCGGCATCCAGTCCGCCGGCGGCGCCGGCTGGGTGCTGGCCGACTGGATCGCGGACCGGCAGCCGCCGATGGACCTGTGCGCAGTGGACATCCGCCGGGCCATGCCGTTCCAGGCCGACGAGACATATCTGGGCGAGCGCATCAGTGAGAGCCTCGGGCTGCTGTATGCGATGCACTGGCCGTTCTTCCAGTACACGAGCGCCCGTGACCAGCGCCGCTCGGCATTGCACGATGCCATGGATGCGGCGGGCGCCGTGTTCGGCGAGACGGCGGGCTGGGAGCGCGCCAACTGGTTCGCTGAGCCCGGCCAGGAGCGGGAGTACCGCTACAGCTACGGCAAGCAGAACTGGTGGGCCAACGCAGGCAGCGAGTGCGACGCCGTGCGCAACGGCGTGGCGGTGTTCGACCAGTCGTCGTTCGTCAAGTTCACCGTGCGCGGCCCCGACGCGCTGGATGTGCTCGACACCCTCAGCGTCGCCGACGTCGACGTGCCCGCCGGGCGGGCCGTGTACACCCAGTGGTGCAACGAACGAGGCGGCATCGAGGCTGATCTGACCGTGACGCGGCTCGGCGATGATGACTTCTGGGTGGTCACGTCGGCTGCCTGCCAGACCCGTGATTGGGCGTGGTTGCGGCGTCACTGCCGAGGACGGGACGTCGAAATTGCAGACGTGACCGACGACTGGGCGGTGCTGGGGCTGATGGGACCGCACTCACGAAACCTGCTGAGCCGTGTCACCGACGCCGCGCTCGATAACGAGTCGTTCAGTTTCGGCGCTGCGCAGCACATCGAAGTGGCGTGCTCGACTGGCCCGATTGCGGTGCTGGCCGTGCGCATGAGCTACGTGGGCGAGCTCGGCTGGGAGCTCTATGTGCCCAACGCCGGGGCAGTCGCGGTGCACGGGGCGCTGCGGGACGCAGCCGCAGCCGCCGACGGTCTGGATCTGGCGCACGCCGGCTACCACGCCATGAACACGCTGCGCCTGGAATGCGGCTACCGCCACTGGGGGCACGACATCAGCGACGAGGACACGCCGCTGGAAGCCGGGCTGGGCTTCGCGATCGCGTGGGACAAGCAACGGGACTTCATCGGCCGCGCAGCACTGGAGGCACAGCGCCACGAGCCCCGCACACACCGTCTCATCCAGTTCCGGCTCGAAGACCCCGACGTGCTGGCCTACCACGACGAGCCGATCCGGCGCGACGGGGAGCTCGTCGGACGGGTCACCTCGGCCATGTGGAGCTACACCGAAAACCGCTGCCTGGCGATGGGTTACGTGACGCACCCGACCGCGGCCGACCCTGAGCCGCAGGCCGTCACCAAGTCCTGGCTCGACGCAGGATTATTCGACATCGAGATCGCCGGTCGCCGCATCGCCGCCACGCCCTCGATCCGCAGCTTCTACGACCCCACCAACCAGCGCGTCCGCATGTAGCCCTGCAATCTGCAACCTGAACTTTCGGATTGCACATTCAAGAGCGTCAAGATGCGCGCACTGGTGCGCGGAGCGGTGGTAATTTGCGCGCACCACGTCGGCATGCCACGGGGCCCGAACCGGGGGGTTCGGCTCGCGTCTGGCCTGGACAAATGGGGACCCGTGTATGTCTGAGCAGGCCCGGCATCGCTGAGCATGCCTGAACAAGCGCAATGCGTCATCATCGGCGGCGGCGCAATGGGGGCCGGCCTGCTGTACGCCCTCGCGCACGAAGGCTGGACCGACACGATCCTGGTCGAGAAGGGCGAGCTGACCTCTGGGTCCACTTGGCACGCAGCCGGCCTGATTCCGAACTTCATCGGCGATCTCAACATGGCCAAGGTGCACCAGGAGGCGGTCGCTCTCTACCCGCGCCTCGAAGCCGAGACAGGACTGTCGGCGGGCTGGCACGGCTGCGGCGCAATCCGATTGGCGCGCACGGCCGACGAGGCCGACTGGCACCACTACGTGCACGCCATGCTCACCCAGATCGGCGTCGAGTCTCATCTGATCGGGCCCGCGGAGATTGCTGAACGGCACCCGCTGCTGACCAGTCTCGACGACGTGCGACTCGGCTTCTACACACCCCATGACGGCTGGACCGACCCGTCGAGCTGCACGAACGCCATGGCCAAGGGTGCCCGCGACCTCGGCTGCCGGATCATGCGCCACACGCTCGTGACCGGCATGTCCCAGCGCGCCGACGGCAGCTGGGATGTCACGATCGTGCGCGGCGGTGCCGATCCGGCCCGCCGCCGCAACGGTTCGAACGGCCGCGACGAGCAGGACACCATCCACTGCGAGCACGTCGTGAACGCCGCCGGGCACTACGCACCCCAGCTCGGCGCCATGATCGGACTCGACGTTCCGATCGTGTCGGTTATCCACCAGTACTTGGTGACCGAGACCGTGCCCGAAGTCGAAGCCCTCGATTTCGAGCTGCCGGTGGTGCGCGACCCACGTGCCTCGTGCTACTACCGCCAGGAGATCGACGGACTGCTCATCGGGCCGTACGAGATGTCGGGTTCCAGGTCGTACGGCGTCGACGGCATCGACTGGGACCTGCACTTCCACCTGCCCGGCGAGAACCTCGATGTGCTCGAAGAGTGCCTCGACTTCGCTCAGCAGCGCATCGGCGTGCTGTCCGACGCAGGCATCAAGCAGGTGGTGTCCGGGCCGATCACCCACACCCCCGACTCGGGCTATCTCATGGGGCCCGCACCGGGCGTGCGCAACTACTGGCACTGCAACGGGGCCTCCATCGGGATCACCCAAGGCCCGGGCGCCGGGAAGTTCCTGGCCCAGTGGATGGTGCACGGCCAGACCGAGATCAACGTGCGCGCCATGGATCCGCGCCGCTTCGGCGACCACACCGGCCCCAAGTCTCAGTTCGCTCTCGAGAAGGCCCTCGACGAGTACCACGAGATGTACCAAGTGCGGCTGCCCGGCGAGCAGCGCGCGGCTGGCAGGCCCGTCAAGACGACGCCGCTGTGGGGGCGCTTCGACGCGCTCGGCGCGCAGTGGCAGGAGATCTACGGCTGGGAGCGCCCGCAGTACTTCTCGCCCGACGGCACACCAGAGGCGTACTCGTTCCGCCGCTCCAATGCGCACGACGTGGTCGGTGCAGAGGTGCGCGGCGTGCGCGAGCGCGTCGGCGTGGCCGACCTGAGCGCGTTCGCCAAGTTCGAGGTAAGCGGGCGCGACGCCGGAGCATTGCTGGACCGGCTGTCGGCCAACCGCCTGCCCGGGCGCGACGGGGGCATCCGCCTGACGCACATGCTCACCGAGCTTGGCGGCATCGAATGCGAGATGACCATCGCCCGCCTGGCGCCGGACCGGTTCTGGCTGGCCTCCGCGATCATGGGCCAGAGCCACGACCTGGATTGGCTGCGCGATCACGTCGAGGCCGGCGAGCAGGTGAGCGTGCGCGACGCCACCGACAGCACCGCCATCTTGGGGGTGACCGGCCCGCGTGCACGTGACGTGCTGTCGCCGGTGACCGACGCCGACCTCAGCAACGACGCATTCAGCTGGCTGACTGCCCAGCAGATCTCGGTGGCAGGCGTGCCCGTCATCGCGCTGCGGGTGTCCTACGTCGGCGAGCTGGGATGGGAGCTGCACTGCCCGATGGACGATCTGGCCCGCGTGTATGACGCAGTCGCCGAAGCCGGCGAGCCCCACGGCCTCGTGCAGTTCGGCAGCTACGCCATGAACGTCATGCGCATCGAGAAGGCCTACAAGGCATGGGGCAGCGAGCTGACCACCGAGATCACGCCGGTTGAGGCCCGACTCGGGCGCTTCGTGGACTACAGCCGCCCCTTCCTCGGCCGTGACGCGGCGGTGGCTCGTCGCGAAGCCGAAGAACGCGGCGAGCCGCTGTCGATGGTGCTCGTCTACTGCGAGGTGGACACCGAGATGGGTCCGACGGGCAACGACGTCCGCGGCAACGAGCCGGCCTTTGCGCCGGGCAGCAATGAGCCCATGGGCATCGGCACGAGCGGTGCCTGGGGACACACCGTGGGCCGCAGCTTGGCCTTCGTGTACGTCGACCCCGGGTTCGAAGCCCCCGGCAGCACCTTCGAGCTTGACCTGCTCGGCGAACGGCGCACCGCGACAGTGCTCGCCGAGGCCGCCTACGACCCGCAGAACCAGGGCTTGCGGTCATGAGCGAGACCGACGCCGGCGAGGCACCTCGGCGCCGTCGCGGCGGCGGCCGAGCCGGCCGCATCGCCGTCCGCGAAGCAGCACCTGAGCGCGATCGCAGGCCAGTTCGCCCCGGCCTGCCCGCGGGTCGATTCAAACCCCTGACCGAGAGCGACATGCAGCAGGTGTACGACACAGCGCTCGGGCTGCTCGAAGACGTCGGCATGGGCGATCCCCTCGACGAGTTCGTCGAGGCGGCGACGCCCGTCGGCGGGTGGGTCGACGACAACGGACGCATTCACCTGCCTCGCGGCGTCGTGGAGCGAGCCATCGAGACGGCGGCCAAGGAGTGGATCTGGCACGGCTTCGACGACGACCAATCGGTGCACGTGGGTGGCGAGCACGTCTATTTCGGCACGTCAGGCGCCGCGGTGATGATGTACGACCACGAGACCGGCACGTTCCGCGATTCGCTCGCGCAGGACGTGTACGACTGCGGCCGCTTGGTCGACACGCTCGACAACCTGCACTTCTACGTGCGCACGGTGGTGGCACGCGACATGGTCGAGACCCGTGACCTCGACATGACCACTGCATACGCAGTGATGTGCAGCACCACCAAGCCGGGCGGATCGTCGTGGTTCGAGCCGGAGTGGGTGTACGAGTCGGTCGAGATGTTCGACCTCGTGCTGCGAGGCGAGGGCGAGTTCGCGAAGCGCCCCTTCATCGCGGCCAACAACACGTTCGTCGTGCCACCGCTGCGCTTTGCCTACGACTCGGCGAGGTGCCTCGTCGCGCAGGTGCGCACGGGCATGCCTATCAACCTGCTGTCGGCGCTGCAGGCCGGTGCCACTGCGCCTGCGGCGCTCGCTGGCGCTCTGGCGCAGGCGGTGGCCGAGTGTCTCGGGGGGTTGACCTTCGTGAACCTGCTGTCGCCCGGGCATCCCTGCCTGTTGGGCTTGTGGCCGTTCGTGTCGGACCTGCGCACGGGTGCCATGAGCGGGGGATCGGGCGAGGAAGGAATCCTCAACGCCGCAGCGGCCGAAGTGGGCCACTGGCTCGGGCTGCCCACCGGTGTGGCGGCGGGAATGACGGACTCCAAGGTGAACGACGCCCAGGCCGGCTATGAGAAGGGCCTGAACGTCGGGCTGGCCGGCCATGCGGGGGCGAACATCGTCTATGAGTCGGCGGGGATGCTGGCGAGCCTGCTGGCGTGCTCATACGAGGCGCTGGTGATCGACAACGACATGCTCGGCGCCATCAACCGCACCGTGCGCGGCATCGAGGTGAACGCCGACACGTTGTCGGCAGAGCTCATCGGCGAAGTCATCGCCGGGCCGGGCCACTTCCTGGGCTCGCCGCAGACGCTCGAGCTCATGGAAACCGAGTACCTCTACCCGCTGGTGTCCAACCGGGACACTCCCGAGGACTGGACCGAGGCGGGCAGCCGGGCCGCGCACGATGTGGCCCACGACCATGTGGTGGCCACGCTCGAGAGCCACTGGCCGTCGCACATCAGCCCCGCCATCGACGCCGCCGTCCGCGACGCCTTCCCGATCGGCCTGCAGCCGCAAGGCCCTTCGACCACTGCCGCCGCCTCCTAGCTCCGGCGTCGCCTGCCGGCTCGGCGTCCTAGCGTGAACCTGTGACTGGCTCGGGCGATCTCAATGTGGTGCTCACGGGGTTCATGGGGACAGGAAAAACCACCGTGGGCCGGTTGGTCGCGCGTGACCTCGGCTGGACATTCGTCGACACCGACGACGTGATCGTGGTTCGGCACGGACCGATCGACGTCATCTTTGCCGAGCAGGGCGAGGACGCTTTTCGAGCACTTGAGCGCGAGACGGCCGCTGATGTCGCCCGCAGCCGGCACCACGTCATCGCCACCGGCGGCCGGATGCTGCTCGATCCGGCAAATGCCGATGCGCTGACCGCCACGGGTCGCGTCTTCTGCCTTGCCGCTAGTGCTGACGAGATCGTCCGCCGCCTGAGAGCCGACGTCGATGGCCCGGTACGGCCGCTGCTTGCAGGCGACGATCCAGCGTCCGCAGTAGCCCGCCTCCTGAACGAACGGGCAGCGGGATACGGGCAATTCGAGCAGGTCCACACTGCGGGCCGCTCACCGCAGGACATAGCAACAGACATCATCGACCGCCTCGAAGCCTGACTTGCGACAGCGCCGGTCGACCGGCTGTCGACTACCGGCGAATCGTCGAGAGGCGTTCAGTCGGAGGCGATAACGCCGCGTTCGGCCAGGTCGGTGATCTCGCTTTCGTCGAGGCCGAGCAGGTCGCCCAGCAGGGCGGCGGTGTGCTCACCGGCTCGTGGCGCGGGGCCGCGCACGCCCACGTCGGGGGAGTTGTGCATGCGGAACGGTGCGGCGATCGTCTCGAAGTCGCCGGCCTCCGGGTGGTGAATGGTCTCGAAGGCGCCGGTTGCGCGCACCTGCGGATCCTGAGCTGCTTGCGCCGTGTCGTTGATCGGCGCCCAGATGCAGCGGTGCTCATCCAGGCGAGGCATCCAGTATTCGGACGGCTGTGACTTGAGGGTGTCGTCGATGTCGGCAAGCAGTGCGCGCATTGACCGAAAGCGCTGCCGTCCGGTCTGGTAGTCGGGATTGGACAGCAGGTCCTCGCGCTCGATGGCTTTGCAGAAGCGCTCCCACGCGTCGCCGGTGTCGGGCATCGTGAAGTGCAGCCAGCGCCCGTCGGCGCATTCGAAGGCTTCGAGCATGGGCGACAGGCCGCTCTCACGAGGACGCTCCGTGTTGGGGCGACCGTCCACCAGCGAAGTGGCCATGTCGATGGCGATGGTCCATGTCGCCGTCCGCAGCAGCGAGGACTCCACGATCTGTCCCTCGCCGGTCACATCCCGGGCCCGCAGGCCGGCCATGATCGCGCCGAAGAAGGCCAGGCTCGTGGTGTGGTCTCCCTGGCCTGGCCGGGCGTGCGGCGGGGCGCCTCCGGGAGGCGTGGAGGCGCCGTACAAGCCCGACCGCGAGAAGAAGGCCGTCACGTCGTAGCCCGGCCGGTCGATCTCGTCTCCCACTTCGCCGTAGCCCGACAGCACGCCGATGACCAGGTCGGGTTTCAGTGCCAGCAGGTCGTCGGTGCCCAGGCCGAAGCGATCACGGCGCTCGGGCAGCAGGTTCATGACCACGACATCGGAAGCCGCCACCAGGCGCCGCGCAATCGCTGAGCCGTCGGGGTCTTCCAGATTGAGCTGGATCGACTGCTTGCCGCGGTTGATGAACTGGAACGCCACGTCGGGGTTGTGTGCGCCCTCGGGCAGCTTCGCCTGCTTCATCAGCCCGCGAATCGGGTCGCCGCCGATGGCTTCCACCTTGATCACCTCCGCCCCGAGGTCGGCCATGATCGCCACGGCCGACGGCGCGGCAGCGAAATTGGCGAACTCGACGACGCGGATGCCCTCCAGCGGTGATGTCATTTCGATGTCTCCCAGATATCGGTGACTGTGAATTCTGTCGCGGGCTTGGCGGGGAGACCGCCGAGCGCCCGGCACGCGATGGTCGGCACGGTCCGGCCGGCCTCCACCGACACCCTCCATGCTCGTTCAGCCTCAGCCGCCACGACATCGACGTCCCAGCCGGTTCCCGAAGGCCGAAAGCGAACCTGGCGAGCTATGTGCTCGAGCGGCCAGCCGACCTGTGCGAATACCGCACGCTCGGCCACCTGTGCGGGCCCTGTCGGCGCACCCCACCATCCCCGGCAGCGCGATGCCATGGCAGTTGCATCGGCGGTTTGGTCCAAGATCGTGGCGATCTCGCCTGCTTCGACGCCGGCCCACATGCGACCGTCGGGCAGCGTCATCGCCGTCGGAGCGAATCGGTGGCCTCCGGTGTGGCTGACGCGGTACACGGCGACCCGCCCGCCAGCGGTCGGTGCACCGGCATAGGGCTCGTTGACATCTGCAGCTCGGTAGGCGCGCAACACGGCCTCGAAGTCGGCCGCGAGGCGTGTGCCCTCGCTGCCGCAGCACACGTCATGGCTGCCTTGAGTGCAGATGAGCACCGCCCGTTCGTTCTCGGCGTAGCCGACCGAGGCAAACCCGGCTCCTTGCGGTACTGGGTCTGCAGGCGATTGTTCCCCGAGGTGGGCGAAGAGCTGGCGGAGTCCGTCGGGGCCGTTGGCGTCGAAGTAGGCCGATTGCGTGCCCGCTCCGGCCCGCCAGTGCAGGGCCACAGGGATCCTGTCGTGTGTATCGCGCTCGTGGGGCGGCACCACCGCGAGCACCCGGGTCAGGCCTGCGTGCAGCTCCATCATGGGCGTGAAGCCCTCGAGCAATCCGCTCGCGAAGACCGGCTTCGGCCAGGGCAGCGGCGTTTCCACCAGTGCCACGGCATCGGCCGAGATTGCGGTGCCGCCGGGATCGGTGCCGATGGCAGCCGCGTGCGCCGAGCATCGCGGTGCGTCCTCGGCGGCGGGCAGCAACGCCAGCACGTCGGCCTCGAGCGGCGGCATCGCTGGAGAGCCGGGCGGCGCAGGTGTGAGCGCCGCTGCGTCGGGTACCGATGCCACCGGGCCAGCATAGGAATCTCTGCCCGACCGGGCCGCGGTAGGTTCGGGTCGTGCCGTGGTGGCTGTGGGGGCTGATCGTCATCGGGGCGCTTCTGGTGCTGACGTTCATTCACGACAGCTTCCAGAAGCGGCACTCGATCCTGCGCACCTATCCGGTCATCGGCCATCTGCGCTTCCTGCTGGAGAAGATCGGCCCCGAGCTGCGCCAGTACATCGTCGCTCACAACGAGGAAGAGCGGCCCTTCAACAGGGACGAGCGACGCTGGGTGTACTCGACGGCCAAGCAGCAGAACACCTATTTCGGATTCGGCACCGACGACGAAATCGACAAGCCCGGTCACATCACGTTCCGCCACAGCCCGTTCCCGCTGGGCCGCACCGTGCCGACCGATGCACCCCTGGGGTGCGGCAAGATCATGGGAGCCTGGCGGGACCGCGACAAGGCGTTCCGGCCGGCGTCGATCGTGAATGTGTCGGCCATGAGCTTCGGGTCGCTGTCGGGCACGGCGATCGAAGCGCTCAACCGCGGGGCGGAGCTGGCCGGCTGCATGCACAACACCGGCGAGGGCGGAGTCTCGAAGTACCACCGCAGCGGCGGCGATCTGGTCTTCCAGATGGGGACGGGTTACTTCGGGTGCCGCAACCCCGATGGCACGTTCTCGATGGACCGCCTGCTGGAAACCGTCGAGGGGGCGCCGGTCCGATCCATCGAGGTGAAGCTGTCCCAGGGGGCGAAGCCCGGCGTGGGCGGTCTGCTGCCCGGGGCAAAGGTGAGCCCCGAGATCGCCGAGGCACGCGGCGTGCCCGTCGGCAGAGACGTGGTGAGCCCCAGCCGCCATTCGGCGTTCGGCAGCGTGGCCGAACTAGTGGACTTCGTGGAGGAGGTGGCCGGGGCGACCGGGCTGCCGGTGGGCATCAAGTCGGCGGTGGGCCAGGAAGCCTTCTGGACCGAGCTGGCCCAGCACATGGCCGAGACCCGCCGCGGACCCGACTTCGTCACCGTGGACGGCGCAGAGGGGGGAACAGGTGCAGGACCGCTGGTGTTCACCGATCACGTCGCACTGCCGTTCTGGCGGGCGTTCGGCATCGTGCACCGGGCGTTCGGCGAGGCCGGGCTGACAGACCAGATCGTGATGATCGGATCCGCCAAGCTGGGCTTTCCGGCCCCCGCGGCACTGGCGTTCAACATCGGGGTCGATATGATCGGTGTGGCTCGCGAGCCGATGATGGCGATCGGCTGCATCCAGGCGCAGCGCTGCCACACCGACCACTGCCCGACTGGCGTGGCGACGCAGAACAACTGGCTCTCTCGCGGCCTCGATCCGACCCTCAAGAGCGTCCGGCTGGCGAACTATGTCATCGGGTTGCGCAAGGAGCTGTTCAGGCTGGCCGATGCCTGCGGCGTCGAGCACCCGGGCCTCATCGGTGGCGACAACGTCAACGTGGTGAGCCCCTTCGGCGACCTCATACCTGCCCACCACGCCTTCGGCGTGACCCCCGAGCGCACCCACAGCCCGGCCCGCATCGCCGGCCTGCTGGATGCGGTGAGCGCCCGTACAGCAGACGGCGCGCAAGCCGACGCCGAAGCGCTGGCAGACTCTCCCGCATCGGAATCGTCAGCAGACGCCGCCTAGCCGCAGCCAAACCCGGCGTTCTCGTCGAGGAGGAGCCATGAGTCGCCCCTACGGCCACCCGATCCAGGCCAGCTCGCATGCCGCCGAGCGCATCACCGACGAGCACAAGGCGGTGTTCGCGGCAGACGGCGTGGTGAAGGTGACCCATGCGGTGTCGGACGCGTGGGTCGAACGGGTGCTCGACGTGGCCGACCAGCAGCTACGCGAGCCCGGCAAGTGGGTGTCAGACACAAATCCAGGAGCGCCGGAGAACCGGCTGTTCACGAGCCGGTACCGGTGGGAGATCGACCCGGTCATCGGTGATTTCGTCTTCAACTCGGGCATGGCGCAGATGGCCGCGGCGCTGATGGGTTCGGACACTGCGCGCTTCTACTTCGACCACCTGCTCATCAAGGAGCCACGCACCGCCAACCCCACGCCGTGGCATCAGGACATCCCCTACTGGCCCTTCCTGGGCAAGCAGATCTGCTCGGCGTGGGTGGCGATGACGCCGGTCACCGTGGCGGAGAGCTCGCTCGAGTTCGTGCGCGGCTCGCACAGCTGGGATGCCTACTACGCGCCGGAATCCTTCGACGGCAAGAAGGGCTTCATGGCCGACTTCGAGGGCGAGAAGATGCCCGACGTGGAGGCCGACCGGGCCGCGTACGACATCATCGGGTTCGACGTCGAGCCCGGAGATGCGCTGTTCTTCTCGTCGTGGATCATCCACGGCTCGCCGGGCAATGCCGGCGACCACCGGCGGGTGGCCTTGTCCACCCGCTGGCTGGGCGACGACGCGGTGTGGTACCCCCATGCGGGGTGCGATCCCATCGTGGGCGACGACGACACAACCGCGGTCGCCGGCGAGTATCCCGGCGACAACGACAAGTTCCCCCTCGTCGCCGCGTAGAGCAGTCGCCGTGCCCGAATGGGTCACGGGTGCCGGTGGCAGTGCGAGTAGTTTCGGGGTATGGACTATCCGGCTTCTTTAACTGTCCAGCCCTCAGAGCGCGTGGCGAACTGGCGTCCATTGGTCCACTGGATCATGCTGATCCCGCACTTTGTGGTCCTCGCCGTGTTCCACGTCGTGGCTTGGCTGCTCGCGATCTTGACCATGCTCGTGATTCTCGTCACCGGCAAGCTGCCGGCAGGCATCGCGAGCTTCCAAGCGATGTACATCCGCTACTACCCCCGTGTGCTGTCGTACGTGCACATCATCCACGACCAGTACCCGCCATTCGAATTCCCCTCGTCGGAGGAGGATCCGGGCGGTTCGCCGGTGGCGGTGAATGTCGCAGTGGAGCCGGGGAACCGCAATCGTCTGGCAGCACTGTTCCGTCCGATCTACGGGCTGCCGCAGATCGTCTTCGTCACCCTCTACTCGTATCTCGTCGTCGCAGTGGTGACGATCGCCTACTTCATCATCCTGTTCACCGGCCGCTGGCCTGCAGGCATGCGCGATTTCGTGATCGGGTTCTACCGGGTCCATGCGCGCTACCTGACCTTCATCTACATGCTGACCGACAAGTACCCGCCCTTCAGCACCGCCGAATAGGCCCAACCCCCCGCCCCTCGCCGGGCGATGCCCGGACTGATCCGAGCCTCCAAGTAGGTTCGGCGGCATGGCTTACCCGGCTTCCGTCACCGTCGAGTCACCGGAGCGGATCGCCAACTGGCGACCCTTGGTGCACTGGCTGCTGCTGATCCCGCACCTGATCATCTTCGAGATCCTGCAGCACATCGCGTGGCTGCTGAACCTGTTCGGCTGGATCGCCATCGTGTTCACCGGCAAGATGCCCAAGGGCTTGGCGGATTTCCAGTCCATGTACTTGCGCTACAGCATCCGGCTGTACGCCTACTTCGACTGTCTGCACGAGCGCTACCCGCCGTTCGAGTTCGACATGTCTGCACCCGAGCCCGGAGGCACTCCGGTCGCTGTCGACATCGAGCCTCAGCTCACCGACCGCAACCGGCTCACGGTCGCATTCCGGCTGATCCTGGTGATTCCGGCCCTGATCTTCACTGCGATCACCGGTCTCATCACAGCGGTGCTGGTCGTGCTCGGCTTCTTCGCAGTGCTGTTCACCGGCCGCTGGCCCGACGGAATGCGCGGGTGGGTCGTCTCGTGGTTCGGTGTGAACCTGCGCATGAACGCGTATCTGCACCTGCTGACCGATCAGTACCCGCCGTTCAGCCTCGACGCCTGATCCGTCAGTTGGGCGGCGGGCCGCGGCGGCGCCGAACTCAGGACCTCCTGCACGTCGGGCGGCTGGCGCCACCGCAGGGCTACCGTGCGGGCGATGAGCGAGGCCCGAGGTGAGTGACTGCCATGAGTGAGATGACCGGCGGCGAGGCCGTCGCGGCGACGCTGGCGCGCCTGGGCGTGCGGCACGTGTTCGGGATCGTCAGCGTCCACAACCTGCCGATGTACGAGGCGCTGTCGGTGCGCGACGACATCGAGGTTGTGAAAGTCCGCCACGAGCAGGCGGCTGCACATGCTGCGGATGCCTACTACCGCGCCACCGGAGAGATGGGTGTGCTGCTCACCTCCACCGGCCCCGGCGCCGCCAACGCTGTGCCGGGTCTCTATGAGGCGTCGTTCACCAGTTCGGCCGTGCTGATGGTGACCGGCCAGACGGAGTCACGGTTTTACGGCAAGGGGAAGGGCTTCCTGCACGAGAACGATCAGCAGGTCGACATGCTGCGCTCGGTGTGTCGCAGCGTGGCCTCCGTGCGGCATCCCGGCGAGATCTCTGCCGAGATCGCCCGCGTCGCCGACGACATCCGCACTGGTCGCCCCCAGCCCGGCGCCGTGGAGATCCCGATCGATTTCCAGTACGCCAAGGTCGGCGACGGGCGCATCGCCGGCTCACCCGAGGTGCCCCGCCTTCGGCCGGATGCATCGCTGCTCGACGACGCAGCCGAGCGTCTCGCCAGCGCGCAGCGGCCGCTCATCTGGGCGGGCGGTGGCGTCGTCAGCGCCGATGCCTCGGCCGAGCTCACCGCGTTGGCCGAGCGGCTCGGTGCACCGGTGGTGACGACGATTGAGGGCCGCAGCGCCCTGAGCGAGCTGCACCCGCTGTCGCTGGGCTTCCGCTCGGACCGTCCCCAGATGGCCGACGTCTTTGCTGAGGCTGACCTGCTGCTGGCCGTGGGCACCCGTTTCCAGAACTACGCCACGCGGGTGTGGGCGCTGCGCTTGCCCGAGGAGCTGATCCACCTCGACGCTGACCCGGGCGTGATCGGTCTGAACTACCCGGCGTCGTTGGCCGTCGTGGGCGACGCGAAGCTCAGCCTGGCCGGGCTGCTCGAACGGCTGGGCGAGGGCGCGCCTACCATCGACGACGGCTACGTCGAGCGGGCACGCAAGCATCGCTCGTCCGACATGGAGGCGATGCGGGACGAGATCGGGTCTGACCACGCAGCCATCTGCGACACGATCCGCCGGTTGCTTCCCGATGAGGCTCGCATCGTCCGTGACACCACCGTGCCCGGATACATGTGGGGCAACCGGCTGCTGCCGATCGTGGCGCCACGCACGTCGATCCGGGCGGCCAACGCCGCCATCGGCCCCGGCGTGCCGATGGCCGTGGGTGCGGCGCTCGCCACTGGCCAACCGACCGTCGTGATCCAGGGAGACGGCGGCTTGATGCTGTCGGTGGGGGAGATCTCCACGCTCGCCGAGCACGGCCTGCCCGTCATCGTGTGCGTCTTCAACGACGGCGGCTACGGCGTGCTGCGCATCATCCAGGACGCCCTGTGGGACGAGCACCACGGCACCGAGATCGGCGGCATCGACTTCGTCGCTGCGGCTGAGGCCATGAGCGTGCCGGCCCGGCGCGTGCGCAGCGTCGCCGAGTTCGAAACTGCCTTCGGCGAGGCGGTTGCCCGTGCCAGTGGCGGTTCAGGCCCGGTGGGACCGTCGCTGATCGACATCGACCAAACTGCGCTCATCCCGATCACATTCCCGCTCCCCGCGCACCAGCGTCGTCGCGACGACTGAGCGCTGCTGACCGACGGTTTACAGGCCGGAGGCGTCGGCGTCGGGGTCGAAGAAGGTGCGACCCGCCAGCTCCATGACCGGCATGGCCACCATGAAGTGAGCCGACGCGGTCTGGGCGTCGCGCAGGTGACGCTGCAATGGCGATGCTTCGAACACCGCCGTGCCGCCGACGGCTGAGTTCATCGAGCTGATCACTCGCAGGCTGGTCTGCATCGCATGGGTGGTTGCTGTGCGCAGGTCACGGCGCAGTTCCAAGTCGGACAAGCCGTGCTGTGCGCGCTCCCACGCGGCATCGATGCACGTGTACAGCAGCGTCCGGGCCGCCCGCACCTCAGTGTCTGCCACCGCGACTGCGGAGTGCAGTGCCGGCCGCTCACCCAGCGTGCGGCGCGAGCCTTGGGGCACCTTCGACCTGGCGACGTCGATCACTTCGTCCACGCTCGCCCGGGCCATCCCCAGCGCGATCGCGCCGATGGGCAGCGCCAGCAGGCCGAACAGCGGCATCCGGTACAGCGGCTCGGCGGCGTACGACGACTTCAGGATGGAGCGCTCGTAGGCGATGCGCGATGCAGGCAGCCAGACATTGTGAGCCTCGAACGTGCTCGAACCCGAACCGCGCAGCCCGCTGGTGTACCAGTCGTCGTGCAGTTCGATGTCGTCGGGCCGGAAGAACGCCCGGCCGAGCGCCGGCTGCGGGCCGTCGCCACCGCGATCAGCGGCATCGTCATCGTCGATCTGCACGCCTGCGGAGATCCACGCCGCGTTGTGCGAACCCGAGGCCCATGCCCAGCGCCCGCTCACCATGTACCCGTCGTCGCCGTCGGGCCCGCGTGCAGCCGTGGCTGTCCCCGAGTGTGCGAAAACGCCGGCCGTGATGACATCGGGGTTCTCCAGCAACTCTGCGAGCTGGGCCTGCTCGAGCGCGGCGAACATGATCTGCGAGGTTGCGCCGATGAACGTGCACCACGCTGCCGAGGCGTTGCCCTTGGCGAGCACTTCGCCGATCTCGGCGACCACCGCCGGTGGAAGCCCCAACCCGCCCAGTTCGGGCGGCACCAGCGTCCGGTAGAAGCCGTCGGCCGCCAGCGCCTCGGCCAGGTCCTGCGGCAGCTGCCGCAACGAGTCGATCTCGACGCTGCGCTCCCGCAACGCCGGGATCCACTCCGCCGCCAGCGCCAGCATCTTGTCGCTCATGTCGACGTCACCGGCTCGCACTCGAACGGCACGCCCAGTTCGTTGCCGACACGGCCCAGCGACCTGACGACCGACGCGGGGTAGCTGACGGTGCCAGCCGCAGTCCGCCGATCCATCTCGAGTTGTTCGAGCTCGCCCGGCAGGTACACGGTCTGGCCCGGCAGCGCATCCTCTTCGCCGGCCGCGCGGATCTGGGCGACCATGTCCTCGATGTCGTCGTAGTAACCCTCACGATCGCGGAAGACACCCGGATCCATCAGCAGGAAGAACTGCCCCCGCCGGCCCACGGCCACATCGCCGGTGTGGGCCGAGCCGCCCAGAATCCCTGCGGCGATGTTCGAGGCCGTGATCATGCCGATGCCCTTGTAGCCGCCGATCGCCGGCACGATGCCGCGCATCGCCACGTCGGGATCGACCGTGGGGTTGCCGTCGCGGTCCAGGAATCCCCATTCCACCGGGATCTCCGAGCCCTCGGAACGGGCCCGCAGCACCTTGCCGAGCGCGACGGGCGTGATGGCCATGTCGAGCACGATCGGCGGCTGGGCGCGGCGGGGGAACGTCCACACGATCGGGTTGTTGCCGAACAGCTTCCGGCGGCTGCCGAACGGCGCCAGGTTCGGCACCGACGTGGTGGTGCCGTAGCAGACAAAGCCGGCCTCGGCGGCCTGGTACGGGTAGTTCGCGCCGCAGCCCCAGTCGTTGGAATTGCGGATCACGCCAACCACCAGACCGCTCTCGCGGGCGGCCTCAATGAGCTGCTCCATGAACCGGGTGATCACGAGCTGGCCGAGCCCGTGATGCCCGTCGGCTACCAGCACTGACGGTGTCCGGGTGACGATCTCGCACTGTGCAGTCGGATCGGTGGTGCCGTCGCGGAACCAGTTGACATACCAGCTCACCCGCTGGAAGCCGTGCGTGTCGACACCGCGCCGGTCCGACCAGAGCTGGTTGTCGACGACAGTCGCCGCGTCGTCGGCAGCCATGCCGGCCGCTACGTACGCCGCAATGCCCCATGGCCGAAGCTCGTCCAGGCGAAACGACACCGGCGCGCTGTCGTCGCCGTCTGCGGGCCGGTCGTCGGGAATTCCCCGAGGCAGTGTCTCGTTGCGTGTGCTTTGGTCGCTCATGTCCGGTCGCTCACCCCTCCGCTGGGTTCGATGTGTGTGTCTATCCGCGGACCCGCTGCACGACCGCTACAGCGCGTCGACGACGGCGGTGGCGAAGTCCTCGGTGCCCGCAGTGCCGCCTTGGTCGGGGGTCAGTTGCTCGCCCGCTTCGTACACAGCGGCCAGCGACCGGTCCAGCCGGTCAGCCGGCGCTTCGAGTCCCAGGTGGCGCAGCATCATCTCGGCCGACTCCAGCGTCGCAGTGGGGTTGATGATGCCCTGCCCGGCGATGTCGGGCGCCGTGCCGTGGGCCGACTCGAAGTACGCCCAGTCGTCGCCGTAGCAGCCCGACGGCGCCAGGCCCATGCCGCCGATCGTGCCGGCGCCCTGGTCGGACAGGATGTCGCCGTACAGGTTCGGCAGCAGCAGCACGTCGAGATCGTGGGGCCGCACCACCAGCCGGTGCGCCATGTCATCGATGATGAACTGTTCGTATTCCAGGCCGGGGTACTCCTGCGCCACCTCGCGGGCGATGTCGCAGAACCACCTGTCGGTCGCAGGAAGCATGTTCGTCTTGGCGGAGACGGTCAGCTTGCCGCCCCGGCTCAGCGCCAGATCGGCGGCGAAGCGGGTGACCTGCTCGGTGCCGGGGCGGGTGATGATCTTCGCCGCGAAGCGGCCGTTGGCGGCATCGGGCGGGACGCGGGAACGGCCTTCGGTCAACCCGGCATCGAGCAGCTGTTGCGCCGGGCCCATGACGCCGACGTACATGTCCTCGAGGTTCTCCCGGACGATCACGTAGTCGATGCCCTCGGGCCGGGCCAGCGGCGAGGCATAGCCAGGCCGCCAACGCACCGGTCGCACGTTGGCGTAGGTGCGCTTGCCCCAGCGCATGAAGCCCGCCCCCGGCGTGGTGCCGTTCGACGATCCGAACAGCACCGTGTCGGCAGCGTCGATGCGCCCGCCGACCAGCGCTTCCCGCTCGTCGGGCGTGAGCGCTGCGAGCTCGTCGCCCACCGGCACGTGGTCCCAGTCGATGGGTCAGGTCCAGCGCATCCAGCACGCGCAGCGAGGCAGCCATCGCTTCGGGCGCCGCATCGTCACCCGGAATCACGCACACCCGGTGCCGCCGCTGCTCGATCATGCGCGCCGACGCTACGCCGCGTCGTCAGCAGCCGCGTCGCCCGGGCGGCTACCAGTCGGGCTTGACGACCATCACCACGATCGCGGCAACGATGACCAGGTTGCTCAACGCACTCCACAGCTCAGCCCGCCGCCGCAACCGCTCAGCGTCGCCTGCTCGTTCGGGACCGTCGTCCATCGCTGTGGCGAGCTTGGCGCCGGTTGGCCGCAGCGCACCGTGCGCTATGCCCAGCCAAGCGAAATACAAGACGAACGCAAGCGTCACCCAGCCCAGCCGAAAGTTCCATGGCCCGACGATCACGGCGATGATGCCGGCGATGCCGGCGAGGTATGCCGCCATGTCGATGAGACGGCTGGAGGCGAACTCGAACGAACGCCGGACGGCCGCCGCCGCCTCCGGTCCTTCGGCCCAGGCACGTCGCAGCATGACCGTGCCCACGGCGCTCCCGCCGAAGCCCACTACTGCGCTGGCCAGATGGACCACGAGGACTGCCTGATACCAGCCTGAGCCCACTCCCACACCGAGCAGCGAACCGCTGAAGCCGAGTGCCATGCCCTCGAGTATCGCCGGCGCAGCGAGCGCACCCACCGGCGCGGCTCGTGGTTCGTTCGGAGCGCCGCGACGGGCAGTGGTAAGTTCGCTGTGCCGCAGAGACACGGCCGGATCTCCGGGGGAAGGGGTATCCATGCCGATCGAGTCATCAGGCCATAGCGCTGGCAACCCGAGGCTGTACGAGGTCATCGAGGGTGCGCCCAAGGAGGGTGCGAGCCCGACGATCTGGGCCTGGCCGCAGATCATCGATTATCTCAAAGTCGCTGGTCAGCCAGTTCAGGGGCCATGGCCACCACACCAAGAACGACGGCCCGATCCCGACGCCGAGTCGTTGCCGCGAGCTGTGCCGGATCCGCAAGGGCCCGGCGGGCCGTCGACAGGGGGCTGACGCATGTATCCATCCCGCTTCCGCTACGAAGCGCCCTCGACCGTCGCCGAGGCAGTAGCGATGCTCGCCGCAGTAGACGGCGAGGCCAAGATCCTGGCGGGCGGCCAGAGCCTCATCCCGATGATGAAACTGCGATTCGCAGCACCGGCGATGATCGTGGACATCAACGGCATCGGCGGTCTCGACTACCACCGGGCCGATCCCGACGGCACCTATCGCATCGGGGCGCTGTGCCGGCACGCCGATCTGGAGAAGTCCGCAACGCTCGCCGACGCCCAACCCACCATCGCTGCGGCAGCCCCCGTCGTGGCCGACCCGCTGGTGCGCACACGGGGCACGCTGGTCGGCTCGGTGTGTCACGCCGACCCGCAAGGCGACTGGGCCTCGGTCATGGTGTCGCTGGAAGGCGCCATCGTGGCCCAGGGCCCGAATGGGCACCGGAGCATTCAGGTGGCCGATCTCATCGACGGCCCCTTCCAGACGGTGCTCGCTCCCGACGAGATCGCCGTCGAAGCAGTGGTTCCCGCAGCACGCGGCGTCCGGGCCGGCGGTTATCTCAAGCTCGAACGTCGGGTCGGCGATTTCGCCACCGTCGGCGTCGCGGTCTCGGTCGAGATGTCGGGCGGCAGTGTTGCTCGGGCGGGCATCGGGCTGACCGGAGTCGGGCCAGCCACCATCAACGCTTCGGACGCCGCGGCGGCGCTGGTCGGCACGGTGCTCGATGCAGACGCCGTCGACGCGGCAGCCCAGCTCGCGGCCGAGGCGGCTCAGCCACGCTCTGACCACCGGGGAAGCGCCGACTACAAGCGCCACGTCGTCGCCACCTTCGTGCGGCGCATCGGCGCTCAGATCCAGCGATCAGAACAAGAGGCGGCCTGACATGAGCACGTTGTACGAAGAGGTACCGCCGAGCTTCGCCGAAGATGTGCCCGTTCGACGGGTGGAGCTGACCGTGAACGGCGAGCGGCGTGCGGCCGACGTGGAGCCGCGGCTGCTGCTGGCGCACCTGCTGCGCAACGGCTTCCGGCTGACGGGAACTCACACCGGTTGCGACACCACCAACTGCGGTGCCTGCACGGTGCTGTACGACGGCGTGCCCGTCAAGAGCTGCACGATGTTCGCCGTCCAAGCCGACGGCCACGAGGTGCTCACCGTCGAAGGCCTGGCGACCGCGAGCGAGCTGCACCCGATCCAGGAGGGCTTCAAGGACGAGCACGGCCTGCAGTGCGGCTTCTGCACCCCGGGCATGATGCTCGCCGCGAAGGCGTTGCTGGAAGAGAATCCGAATCCCAGCGAGGACGAGATCCGCTGGGCGCTGTCGGGCAATCTCTGCCGCTGCACCGGTTACCAGAACATCGTCAAGGCAGTGATGTGGGCCGCCGACAAGCTAGGCGCCAACGCCGAGAGCGACGGCGCGGACGATGCCGGCGACGCCAGCAGCGCCGAAGGCGCTGCTTCCAACGCAGGCGGGGAGGGCTGAGATGGCGCTCGACGAGATCAAGATCGGCGGCCTCGGCGCCAGCCGGCGGCGGGTGGAGGACAATCGCTTCATTCGCGGCAAGGGCAATTACATCGACGACATCGCCCTGCCCGGGATGCTGCACATGGAGATCCTGCGCAGCCCGCTCGCTCACGCCCGCATCCGTTCCATTGACGTCAGCGCTGCCTGGGCCGTCCCCGGCGTTCGCATGGTGCTCACCGGCGACATGCTGGCCGCCCGGAACCTGGCGTGGATGCCGACGCTGTCGTACGACACCCAGGCTGTCCTCGCCACCGACAAGGTCCGGTTCCAGGGCCAGGAAGTGGCCTGCGTCGTCGCCGACGACCCCTACATCGCCAAGGACGGCTGCGAGGCCATCGTGGTCGACTACGAACCGCTGCCGCCCATCGTCAACCCGACCCAGGCAACGGCCCCCGGCGCCCCGCTGATCCGCGACGACAAGACCGGCCAAGACTCCAACGTCGTCTTCGACTGGGAGGTCGGCGACCGCGATGGCACCGATCGAGCCTTCGCGCAGGCCGATGTGGTCTCGACCATCGAGATGCACTACCCCCGCTCGCACCCGTCGCCCATCGAGACATGCGGCTCGATCGCCGACTTCAACCGGGCGACCTCGAAGCTCACGGTGTACATGACCACCCAAGCGCCGCACATCATCCGCGCCGCGGTTGCGCTGGTCGCCGAGTTGCCCGAGCACATGATCCGCATCGTGTCCCCCGACCTCGGCGGCGGATTCGGGAACAAGGTGCCGGTGTACCCGGGCTATGTCGTGTCGATCCTGGCGTCGATCCTGCTCGAGTGCCCCGTCAAGTGGATCGAGGACAAGAGCGGCAACCTCATCTCGACGGGGTTCGGCCGCGACATCTACCTCAAGGGCGAGATGGCGCTGCGCAACGACGGCCGCATTCTCGGCGTGCGCATGCACACCGACTCCGACCACGGCGCCTTCTTCTCCGATGCCCAGCCGAGCAAGTTCAAGATCGGCCTGATGCACTCGGCCTTCAGCTGCTACGACATCCCGGCAGCGCATCTCACCGCCCAGGGCGTCTACACCAACAAGGCACCCGGCGGCGTCGCGTATCGCTGCTCATTCCGGGTCACCGAGGCCATGTATTTCCAGGAGCGCATGGTGCAAGCCGCCGCATCGGACCTCGGCATGGACCAGGCCGAGTTCCGCCGCATCAACCTGGTGCGCGACGACGACTTCCCCCATCGAACACCGTGGGGGTTCCTGACCGACTCCGGCCAGTACGGCAAGTGCCTCGACCTCGGTCTCGAAGCGATCGGCTACGAGGATTTCCTGCGCCAGAAGGAGGAGGCGCGCCAGCGCGGCCGGCTGCTGGGCATCGGCATCTCGACCATGACCGAGCCCCTCGGGGCGGGCAACAGCCGGGAGTACGACATCTTGGGCATCAAGATGTTCGACTCGGCCGAGCTGAAGGTCCACATGACCGGCAAGGCGCTGCTGCGCACCGGTGCCAAGACACAGGGCCAAGGCCACGAGACCACCTGGGCGCAGATCGTCGCCCACGAGCTGGGCATACCGGCCGAGGATGTGCTGGTCGAAGAGGGCGACACCGACACGGCCCCATTCGGCATGGGCACCTACGCGTCACGCAGCACACCGGTGGCCGGAGCGGCCGTGGCCATGGTGTCGCGCAAGATCCGCGCCAAGGCCCGCAAGATCGCCGCTCACCTGCTCGAGGTCTCCGAGGAGGACGTCGAATGGGAGCTGGGCCGGTTCTCGGTGCGTGGCGCACCTGACCGGGGCGTGACCATCCAGGAATGCGCGATTGCCGCCTACAGCAACATGCCCGACGGCATGGAGCCAGGCCTCGAGAACAACGCCTACTACGACCCACCGAACCTGACGTGGCCGTTCGCCTGCTACATCGCCACCGTCGAGGTCGATCCCGAGACCGGCGTGTGGGACGTGCTGCGGGTGGTGGCGGTGGACGACTGCGGCGTGCGCATCAACCCCATGATCGTCGAGGGCCAGATCATGGGCGGGCTCACCGAGGCCTACGCCATGGCCAACATGCAGTTCATCACCTTCGACGAGGACGGCAACTGCATCGGCTCCAACTACATGGACTACCTGCTGCCGACCGCGTGGGAGACACCGGGCTTCGAGCTCCACGAGGTGGTGACGCCGTGCCCGCACCACCCCATCGGTGCGAAGGGCATCGGGGAGTGCGCCACCGTCGGCGGCCCGGCGGCGTTCGTCAACGCGGTGATCGATGCCATCGGCGACAGCGGTGTGCGCAATATCGACATGCCGCTGCTGCCTGATCGGGTCCATGAGGCCATCACGCAGGGCCACGACGTCTCCGGCGCTCCGCCGGTGCGCAGCGAGCCATGAGCAGCTCCGGACTCGTCGGGCCCCAACCGGTCGGACAAGGGGCGGTCGAGGGCTGGGGCGTGCTCGAGCGCGCCACCGAGCTCGCTCGCAGCGGTGAGGCATTCGTGCTGGCCACGGTTGTCTGGCGCGAAGGTCCGACATCGGGGCAGCAAGGTTCTCGCGCCATCTACACGGCCGCGGGCGAAATGTACGGGTGGATCGGCGGCGCATGCGCCGAGCCGGTGTTCATCCGGGAGGCCATTGCCACGCTCGAAGCGGGAACGCCGCGCTTGCTGGCGCTCGGTGCCAGCGATCGATTCGGCGACCTGCCCCAAGGCACCACTGCTGTGCCCATGTCGTGTCAGAGCGAAGGCGCCCTGCAGATCTACTTGGAGCCCGTCGTGGCCACACCGCACCTCGTGATCGTCGGCAGCTCGCCCATGGCGACCACCCTGTCGGTGCTGGCCGCCCAGCTCGACTGGCGTGTCGAGCTGATCGACCGCGCCGAGTTCAGCGAAGGGCTGCTCACGGCGCAGTCGATGGTGGTGGTTGCCACCCAAGGGCACGGCGATGAGGACGTGCTGACCGCTGCGTTCAAGGCCGATCCGGCGTACGTGGGCCTGGTCTCATCGGCTCGACGAGGCCGCAGCGTCCGGGCCCTGCTTGCTGATCAAGGCGTGGAAGATACCCAGCTCGGCGCACTGAGAGCTCCTGCCGGCCTGGATCTCGGCAGCACCTCGCACAAAGAGGTTGCAGTGTCGATCCTGGCCGAGCTGGTGCAGCTTCGTGCCCAGGGTGTGTTCGCAGCGACAGCCAGCGCCCAAGCGTCGGCGATGCCGGCGGCCGTCGACCCTGTCTGCGGCATGACCGTCCAGATCGATCCGGCGACGCCGTCGCTGGAGATCGGCGACGAGGTCTACTACTTCTGCTGCGCGGGGTGCCGCACAACCTTCGCACGTGAGCGGGGAGTCGCTTGATGCAGATCACCAACCAGTTCCAGGTCGCGCAGCCGCTGGAGGCTGTATGGAGCTTCTTCGGCGACGTGCCGCAGGTGGCGGCGTGTCTGCCGGGCACCGAGCTGACCACCGAGCTAGGCGACGACCGCTACGGCGGCACCGTGTCCATCGGCCTCGGCCCCATCAAGCTCGACTTCGACGGCGGTGCCGAGATCACGCAGCGGGACGAGGAGAACCGGACGATCTCTGTCGCTGCCAGCGGCGCCGATCGCAAGGGCCGGGGCCAAGCCACGCTCGAACTCAACGCCAGCCTCGCTGACGCTGCGGGCGGCACGAGCGTGGAGGTGGCCATGGACCTGCAGCTCTCCGGGCCCGCAGCACAGTACGGGCGCGGCCTGGTGAGCGACATCACCGCTGTGCTGCTGAATGACTTCGCCGCCAACGTCCAGAACCGGCTCGCCGCGATGGCAGAGGGCCGCGATCCAGACCAAGTCGAACAGGTTCAAGCCGCCGGTGGCCTCGCCATCGGTCTGCGTGCCGCGGGCATGGGCCTCGCCCGCGTCGTGCGCCGACTTGCCCTTCCGTACCGACCCGAGGCCGTGTGAGGAGGCGCTCGTGCTCTGGTGGATAGGAAACCTGATACTGCTCCTGGTGGTCGTGCCGGTCGCGCTTGCGCTGCTGAACCGAGTGCTCGCTGCGATCGAGCGCATTCGCAAGGCCAGCGACGACATCTTGGCCGGCGGCGTGGGGATCATCGGCGAGCTCGACACCACGCAGGACTTGCTCGCAACTACTGACGAGACGATTGAAGAAGTGGCGGACGGTGCTGTCCGCTACGCCGGTTCGGTCGGAAAGCTCCTGGGCTGAAAGGGGACGTGATGCCTGTTGTTGCCTGGGTCACTGTCATCATCGGCGGCTTGATCATCCTGGCGGCCGCGGTGGGCCTGCTGCGGGTGGTGCTGCACTTGGTTGCGGTGCATCGCACGCTCGCCCAAGTGGCCGGCGGCGTTCGCGTCATCGCCGAACAGACCTCGACGGTGCCCACCGTGCTGCCGTCGGTCAACTCGACGCTGATGCCTGTCCACGACTTCTGCGAATCGATCTGAGGGAGGCGCCGCCATGCTGCAGTTGCTCGCCCAGAGTTCGGACGCCGGATCCACCACCGGATGGGTTATCGGCTACGTCATCGGCATCGTCGTGGTGATCGCGGTGGTCGCCCTCGTCGTGCCGATCCTGATGCTGGCCCGTTCGATCGGCAATCGGGCCACCGAGATCAACGACGGACTGGAAGACGCCGTCACAAATACGGCGGCGCTCGGGGAACTGAACACGACGATCGCAGCTGCAACGGTGATCGTCGACGGCCTCAAACGCGGCCGCAACCGGTTAGGAGGCTGACATGAACCTGCTGGCTCTCACTGACACCCAGGAGAACCTGTGGTGGGGTGTCATCATCGGCGGCTTCGTGGTGATCGTGGCCGTGGTGGTGCTGCTCACCATGCTGGTGCTGCTGGTGCGCACGATCGAGCGCCGGGTGGAGACCATCAAAGGCACGCTCGAGCGAGCCGCCGCCAACACGTCTGACACCGCCCTGATCGCCGACACCGCCGACGGGGTCGATGCGGTGCTGTCCGAAGGCCTCGAACATCACCTGTTTCTCGGCCGAGTACTCGACAAGGTGCGCTCATGACGACGCTCGTAGTTCTCTCCGTCATCCTGATCGGCCTGTTCATTGCCGGGCTCGCGTTCTACCTGTTCGTGGTGGGCAGCCAGCTCACCCGGATCGCCGGCCTGCTCGAGGAGTGCTCGCAGATCGTGTGGAAGATCAAGTCCGATGCCGAGGCTGTCGAGCCGGGCGTCGAGCGCATCAACAACACGGCCGGCGTCATCGCGGGCGCGTTGCCGCTGCTGTACGGCATGGCCGAAGGCATCGTGACCGGCGCCACATACGAGCCCGAGCCTCGCGAGCCGTCGCCGGCCCGGCCTGCGATGGGCACGCGCCGCAGCCGGCTTCACGAAGCAGTCGGCTATCACCCCGAATAGTCGCCTGCGCTCAGCTTGAGTCTGACTCAGATGCCGACCCAGCCGAACCGCTCGGATCTCGCGTGGTGGTGAGCGGGCCTGCGGTGGGGGCCCGGTAGCTGCCGATCCATTCGTCCTCCCACACCCGGTCGAACTGGTCGGGCGCGCAGCCGGGCCGGTAGATGGCAACCAGCTCCTGGACGATCTGCTCGCGATGCGAGGGCAGCCCGCCCGGCACCTCATAGGTGCAGATGTGGAGGTTCCACTTGTTGCCGGCGCGCCGCTCCCAGCACTTGGCGCGGGGATGGCCGAACGGCAGCCCCGCTGCAGCCAGGTTGTCCGCGTGATCGACATCGAGCACGGCGTAGTCGTACGGCTTGCCGTCGGGGTCGGCCCGGTACAGGATCGCGAACACGGCTGCACGTGCCGGCGGCGTCCAGCCGCCGAGCACCCGTGGTCCCTCGAACGGGTAGCCGGCGAGCGAGCCGAGCCGAATCATTGGGGCCGAATCATCGGGGCCGCGTCACTCGTCGAACTCCAGCTCGTCTTCTTCGATGACTTCGGCTCGGGTCATCGGCCAAGCCGGAAGGCCTGCTGTCTCGACGGCAGCAGCGAACGCCGCCATGGCCGCTTCGACGGCTTGGTCGGAGGTTTCAGCCTCCACAACGATCTGGGCGCCGTAGGCCATCGCACCGACGCCGGATGCGATGCCTTCGAGCGGTGCGACAGCATCGGCCAGCGCGACCACCTCGTCCAGCTCGACGGGCCGATCGCCCTCGGCCTGGATGGAAACGCTCCACTTGGCCATGTGTTCGCATCCGTTCAGTCGCCGCCGGTGTGCTGCGCCCAGCGAGCCCATCAGTCTCTGCGATCAGCACTTCACAACTGGTTTGACGTGTTGATGACGGTCTAGCCGACATCGGCCAGCTTGGCGGCGAAGCGCTCCAGGCTGTCCAGATCATGGCCCGACTCGAGGCTGTCGATGTGGGGAGCGGCGGCGGCCATGCCGAGCGTGTTCGGCAGTGTCTCGACATCATCGCCGGCGAGCGGGTTCATCCAGATGATCCGGTGGCAGAGCCGGCCGAGTCGTTCCATGGCATCGGCCAGGGTTGCCGGCTCGCCCCGGTCCAATCCGTCGGAACAGATGATGACCGTGGCACCCCGGCTGAGCCCCTTGCGGCCCCACCTGCGGATGAAGCTGTCCACCGATGCGCCGATCTGGGTGCCGCCGTCCCAATCCAGCACGCGCTCGGCTGCCAGCTTCATGGCGTCGTCGGGGTTGCGCCGGTCGAGCGCCGGCGTGATGCGCGTCAGCCGGGTGCCGAAGCAGAACACCTCCACCTTCTGGGCTGCCCGGCGCATCGAGTACGCGAACTGCAGCAGGTTGCGGGAGTGGTCGGCCATCGACCCCGAGACGTCGAGAATCAGCACCAGCGGGCGGGCCCGCTCCGCTCGCGTCAGGCGATGCAGAACAGGGGCCGCATGGCTGAGCCGCATGGCGTCTCGGGCCATCCGGCGGATGTCGAGACGCGCCCCAGACGGATCCCGCCGGCGCCGCCGGGTGCGGCGTCGGGGCGGTTCGAGCCGGACTTGCGCAATGATCCGCCGCAGCGCAGCCAGCTCGTCGGGCGTGCACTCGGCAAAGCGCTTGTCGCGCTGAATCTCGACGCCGGAGGCCTGCCGCCCGAGCACCATCGGCCGGTCGTCACCTGTTTGGTCGCCGGGCTCGCTGTCGGGCACGTTCAGCGTGCCGCTGAGACCCTGAGCGATCGGCTCGGCAGCGGCGGGTTCGAGGTCGGCCGGGGCCCGGTGTCCCAGGAAATACCGGCGGAACACCTCGTCATAGAGCGGCAGGTGGTCCCGACGATGGACCAGCGTCGTTCGCCCACTCCAGTAGACGTCTTCGAGATCGCTCGGCGTGAGCTCCGAGACCGCGGAGCAGAACGTTGTCACGTCGTCGGAGCCCACCGGCAAACCCTCGTCTCGCAACGCATGGCCGAATCCGACGAGCCTCGCCACGAACTCCGCGGGATCTGGGCCGGCGTCGTCTCCGGGCATCGCCACTCCCTCAGGCATCGGCGACAACACCGATGTCAGGCATCGGCAACGACCCTGTCGAGTTCGGTTTCGATCAATTCGAGGTCGGCACGGTCCTTGATGACCGCACCGATCGTGTCGGCTGCGGCCGCCGCATCGAGATCGTCGGTGCCCAGCACGCCCAGCGCATCCACCCAGTCCAGCGTCTCGGCGACGCCCGGCGGCTTGGCGAGATCCATGTCGCGCAAGCGCTGAACGGCAGCAACCACCTTGTGGGCGAGGGTCGCGACGGCATCGGGCGCACGCAAGCGCACGATCTCGATCTCCTCCTCGAAGCTGGGATAGCCGATCCAGTGATACAGGCATCGGCGCTTGAGGGCGTCGTGCAGTTCCCGTGTTCGATTCGAGGTCAGCACCACCATCGGCCGGCTGGCCGCGGTGACGGTGCCGATCTCGGGGATCGTGATCTGGAAGTCCGACAGCAGCTCCAGCAGGAACGCCTCGAATTCGTCGTCGGCACGGTCGATCTCGTCGATGAGCAGCACTGCACTGCTGCCGGCCTTGATCGCCGACAGCAGCGGTCGCTCGATGAGGAAGTCAGGGCCGTACAGCGCGCTGACGGCCTCAGCGTCGGTCAGCTCGCTCTCCGACAGCGCCCTCACGTGCAGCATCTGCCGTGCGTAGTCCCACTCGTAGAGCGCCTGGTAGGTGTCGATGCCCTCGTAGCACTGCAGGCGGATGAGCTCGTGCCCGCCGATCTGAGCGAGGCACTTGGCCATCTCGGTCTTGCCGACGCCGACCTCTCCTTCGAGCAGGATCGGCCGGCCCAGCCGCATCCCGATGAGCGTTGCGGTAGCCAGGCCTCGGCTTGCGAGGTAGCCGGCCGAGCGAAGCTGTGCCTGAAGGTCGGCGACGCTCGCCGGTGTCTCGTTGCGGGGCTGTTCGCTCACGTTCGAGCCCGGGACGCCGCCGGCCTCAGTCGCCTGGCGTCGGACCGAGGATCAGGTCGCGCACTGAGGTGCCGTCAGGGGATGACTTGCCTTCGCGCTCGAGCAGCTTCCGCCACGACGTGGCGATGTCCTCGTCGCCTTCAGCAAAGCCGTCGAAGGTGAAATGGCGCGCGTTGCGGCAGATCTTGACGTTGCTGCTCTCAGCGTCGAAGCCGGCGCCCTCGTCTCCCTGCCAGACATCGGTCAGCACGGGCTGCGGTTCGGCGCCGGCGTCTGCCTGCGCAGGCGCCGGATCAGTCGATGTCACCGCCCCGATAGTAGCCGCAGGCGCAAAATACCGATCAGCGCCTCCGCCGAGCGCCTCCGCCGGCCGACGTTGCAGTCGACAGCAAGAGCGGGCGGTTGGCCGGGCTTGGGTCGTAATCTCGGGGGACCCCGGGGCACTTGGGGCACGCCGCACGAAAAGGGTTCGCATGACCGACCGCCAGATTCATATCCGAAGCTGCTCATTGTGCGAGGCGATGTGCGGGCTCGAGGTGCATCACGCCGACGGCGAAGTGAAGCTGATCAGGCCGAATCGCGACGATGTCTGGTCGAAGGGCTACATCTGTCCCAAGGGCACCGTGCTCGGGCACATGTACGCCGATCCCGATCGAGTGCGCAGGCCGCTGGTCCGCAACGCAGCCGGCGAATTGGCAGAGGCCAGCTGGGATGCCGCCTTCGAGCGCTGCGCCGAGCTGCTCGGCGGCGTGCGGGACACCTACGGCGTCGAAACGATCACCGCCTACCTCGGCAATGCCACTGGCTTCAATTACTCGATCAGCCGTTACGCCGGCATGTTCCTGCAGCTCGCCGGGATCCCCACGGTGTACTCGTCTGGCACCGTCGACACGTGGTCGAAGAATGTGGCTTGCCAGCTGATGTACGGGCACTCGTGGCGCATCCCGGTGCCCGACATCGACCGCACCGACTTCATGGTGGTGCAGGGCGCCAACCCGTCCGCCAGCCAGGGCAGCTTCATGGGCTGCCCCGATGTTCCCGGTGCGCTGGACCTGGTGCGCGAGCGAGGCAAGGTGGTGGTGATCGACCCCCGCCGCAGCGAGACCTGCGCACACGCCGACCAGTGGCTGCCAGTACGGCCGGGCACCGATGCGCTGCTGCAACTCGCGGTGGTGAACGTGCTGTTCCACGAAGGGCTCGTGCGGCTGGGGCACTTGGCGGATCGGCTCAAGGGCGTGGACGAGGTACGGGCCATTGCTGCGGAGTTCCCGCCGGAGCGGGTGGCCGACGCCTGCGGTGCGGACGCCGGGGCGATCCGCACCCTGGCCTGCGAGTTCGCTGCGGCTGAGCGTGCTGTGTGGTACGCCCGCATCGGCACCTGCAATCAGGAGTTCGGCACGCTGGCGTCGTGGCTGCCTGACGTCATCTGCGCGCTCACCGGCAACCTCGATGCCGTCGGCGGGATGATGTGGGCGAAGCCGGTGGCGTGGTCGATGCTGCAGCAGGACTGGGGCTTCGAAGGCGGGTTTGACCGCTGGCGGAGCAGGGTTCGCGACATTCCCGAGGTGCTCGGCCAGTTCCCGATGGGCTGCCTCGCCGAGGAGATCGACACACCGGGCGAGGGGCAGCTCAAGGGACTGATCGTGGTGGGCGGCAACCCGGTGCTGTCGGCCCCCAATTCCGAGCGCCTCGACAGCGCCTTGCCGCTGCTGGAAGCGATGATCTCGGTGGACAATGCGCTGAACGAGACCTCCCGCCACGCTCACGTCGTCCTGCCGGGGCTGGCCGCGCTGGAGCAACACTTCTACTCCGAGATGCTGTGGGGCTGGGCCAAGCGGTCCGCGGCGAAGTATGCGCCGCCGCTGTTCCCGCCCGCCGACGACCGACCCGACGAATGGGAGATCCTCACCCGGCTCGGAGCGATGTGTGCCGGCATGGGAGACGTGAATGCGGCGGAGTTCGACGACCTGTACTTCTCAGCGCTCGCCGAACTGGCCGGCGCGGATCCGGCGATGGCGCTGGAGACGTCGCCCGAGCCTGGACCCGAGCGGCTGAACGATCTGGCCATCCGGACCGGTCCGTGGGGCGACCGCTACGGCGAGAATCCCGACGGCTTGAACCTCGACAAGCTCAAGGAGCTGCCGAACGGGCTCGACATGGGTCCGATGGTCCCCCAAGTCGACGACATCGTGGTGAACGCCGACGGCAAGATCGACCTGGCCCCAGAGCGCATCACTTCGGATATCGGGCGCCTGGAGGCGAGTCTCGAGCGGCCCGATGCGTCGCTGGTGCTCACCAGCCGGCGCCACGTGCGCTCGAACAACTCGTGGATGCACAACGTGGAGGTCTTGGTGCGCGGCAAGGATCGCTGCACGCTGCTCATCCATCCCGACGATGCCGCGAACGCGGGCGTGACCGACGGGGAACTGGCCCGGGTCGCGTCGTCGAGCGGTGCCGTCGAGGTGCCAGTTGAGGTCAGCGATCAGATGTATCCGGGCGTCGTGTCGCTGCCCCACGGCTGGGGCCATGACAAGCCCGGAACCCGCCAGTCAGTGGCGAGCAGGTACGCCGGTGTCAACTACAACGTGCTTGTCCCGCCCGATTTCGTGGATGTCCCGTCGGGCAACGCCGCCGTCAACGGCGTCCCGGTGACCGTCGCCCCGGCCGCCGACGTTCCCGCCTGATCCAGCAGCCGGCACGGGCACCCGACAACGCCCGCTCATAGGATGCCGCGCTGATGCGCAGGGGTGCGGCAGTCAGTGGGGCGCCGCGCCTCGAGCCCGAGGTCCGCGGTGGGGCATTCTCGGCACGCGGGTTCGCCCCATTGTGGTTCAGCGGGTTGTGCTGGCACTGGGGACGCTGGGCGATTGCCTTCCTTGCGAGTTATCACGTCAACCAGATCACGGATTCGCCGCGCATGGTGCAGCTCACCGGCGCGGTCATGTGGGCACCGCTGCTGCTGGGGGGCGCCATCGGCGGCGTCATCTCGGACCGGTTCGACCGTCGTCGCACTGTGAGGCTCCAGACGGCGCTGCTCGTGCCGTTCGTTGCCGTCATCGGCTTCGCGGAGCGTGCCGGTCAGCTGGGCATCTGGCTGCTGTTTCCGTTCCTGCTCTTTGCCGGCATCGGTTGGGTCGTCGACATGACCAGCCGCCGCGCCTTGGTACTGGACATCGTGGGTCCCTACCGGCTGCACAAGGCAATGGCGTGGGAGACGATGGCGCTCGCCTCCGGCGTCGCCGCAGGCCAGCTGCTCGGCGGTGCCGTGGCCGACCGCGCCGGTGTCGGGACTGCCTTCCTCGGCGTCGCCTGCATGCTCGGCGTTGGCCTGTTCCTGCTCATGTGGGTGCCGCGGGTGCCCCCGGCCCGACCCATGGCTGCGACGACCGATCGATGGTCGGACGCGCTCCGAGACCGGATTTTCGAGGTTGTGCCCCTCGGCCGAGCGGGCGAGGCGCAACGACACGGCCGAGCGGGCGAGGCGCAGGGGCACAGCCGAGCCCGCACCTCGACCCTCGCGGAGTTGCGGGCTGGCTTGCGCTTGGCTCGCACCAATCGGAGCCTGCTCAGCATCCTGGGTGTCACCGTGATGGCGAACTTCTTCATGTTTGCCTACTTCCCGGCTGTTCAGCTCATCGGCGATCAGGTCAATGCCACGGCATCGCAGATCGGGATCATCGGCTCGATGACGGGCTTCGGCATGATCACCGGATCGCTGGTCACGGCGAGGTGGGGCGACGGTCGCTGGGGGATCGCTTATTCGTTCGGCGTCTTCGTGGCGATGGCGATGCTCATCGTGTGGGCGCTGTCGCCGAACGTGCTGATCGCCGTGATCACGCTGTACGTCGCCAGTTGCGGCAGCGGGCTCTTCGCTGCCACGCAGTCGACCCTGGTGCTCACGACAGTGTCAGAGGAGATGCGGGGCCGTGCGATGGGCCTGCTGAGCATGGCGATCGGTGCGCTGCCGCTGGGCACCTACGTGCTCGGAGAGGTAGCGCAGCAGCTCGGTGCCCGCGCCGCGGTCATCTTGATGGCCTCATTGGGACTCGCCGGGATGACGCTGTGGCTGCTGATCCGGCCGGAGGTGCTCCGGCGGGGCGGCCCCACGCCGTGAGGTTTCCTGCGGCATCTTGAGGGTGAGTACGCTGCGGCGTGGCCGAGTCGCGCCCCCGACGTGCGTGACGGGAGGGGAAGCCGATCATGAAAGCTGCAGTGCTCAACGAGATTCCGGGCGAACTCGACATCGAGGACATCTCGGTCGACGCGCCCGCACCCGACGAGGTCCTCATCGAGGTCCGCCACGCCGGGCTCTGCCACAGCGATCTGCACTTCATGGATGCCCATTGGCCCTATCAGCTGCCGGCGGTGATGGGCCACGAGAGCGCCGGTGTCGTGACTGCAGTCGGCGACAACGTGTCGTATGTCTCGCCGGGAGACCATGTCATCACCTGCCTGTCGGTCTTCTGCGGCCACTGCGAGCGCTGCCTCACCGGCCGACCGAACATCTGCGCCAATCCCGCTGCTGTCGCTCGGGCTTCCGGTGCCGCACCGCGGCTCGCCAAGCCCGATGGCACCGAAGTGGGCCAGTTCGCCCGTCTCGGCGGATTCGCCGAGGAGATGCTGATCCACCAGAACGCTGTCGTGAAGATCCGCGACGACATGCCGCTCGATCGCGCTGCGCTCATCGGCTGCGGCGTCACCACCGGGCTCGGCGCGGTATTCAAGACCGCTCGCATCGAGCCAGGCGCGACGGTTGCCGTGTACGGCGCCGGCGGCATCGGCCTGTCGGCTGTGCAGGGTGCCCGCATCGCGGGGGCCGGACGGGTCATCTCGGTGGACGTCGAAGACTCCAAGCTGGAGACAGCCCGCCAGGTGGGCGCCACCGACACGGTCAACGGCGCCGAGGTGGATGCCGTGGAGGCCATCAAGGAGCTCACGAGCGGCGGCGTCGACTACGCGTTCGAGTGCATCGGGCTGAAGCAGACCTGCGAGCAGGCGTGGTCGTCGTCGCGGCCCGGGGGCACCACGGTCATCGTGGGGATGATGCCGTTCGGCGAGAAGATCGAGATCACCGGATACGAGGTGTTCATGCTCGAGAAGCGGCTGCAGGGCTCGATGATGGGCTCGAACGCCTTCCGGGTGGACATGCCCCGCTACGTCGACATGTATCTCGACGGCCGCCTGATGCTCGACGAGATGATCTCGGCGCACATGCCGCTGGAGGACATCAACGTGGGCTACGAGCAGATGCGCCAGCGCGTCGGCACCCGCACCGTCATCGACTTCGACTAGCCGGCGTGCCCGGCACTGGGTCGGGCCGCGTCAAACCAACAACCAGCAAGTGAGGGGCCATGGAGGTCGAGGGCAGAGTTGCCGTGGTGACAGGCGCGGCGAGCGGCATGGGCCGTGCCATGGCCGACACGTTCGCGGCGGCGGGCATGAATGTGGTGCTGGCCGATATCGAGGAAGCGCCGCTGAACGACGCCGCAGCCGAGGTGCGTGCGACCGGTGCGGAAGCCATCGCGGTGCGCACCGACGTATCGCAGCTGGCGCAGATCGAGGCGCTCGCCGAGGCTGCTGTGGATCGGTTCGGCGCCGTGCACGTGCTGTGCAACAACGCTGGTGTCGGCATCCCGGGACCCGTCGGGGATATGTCGCTCGAGGACTGGCGCTGGACCCTCGACATCAACCTATGGGGGCCGATCTACGGCTGTCACGTGTTCCTGCCCATCATCGAGGCGACCGGGGAGGGCCACATCAACTCGACTGCCTCGGTGGCCGGGCTGTACGGCGGCGCCTCGCTGGGTGCGTACAACGTGTCGAAGCACGGCGTGGTGGCGCTGATGGCCACGCTGGAACGCGACCTTCGGCTGCGCAACTCGCCGGTGCATGCCTCGGTGCTGTGCCCTGGGCCGATCAACACCAACATCGTGTACAGCCAGCGCAACCGCGACCCAGAAGATGCCGCCCACCATGTGCGCACCGATCAGGGTGACAAGTTCTGGGACATGCTCAAGGGCTACTTGGCCGAGGGCATGGACCCCGCCGACGTGGGGCCGATGGTGCTGGATGCTGTCCGCACCAACCGTTTCTGGGTGCTGACGCATCCCGAGATGGGCAAGATCGCCCGCTACCAGGCTGATGCCATGCTCGACGACGGTCACCTCACGCGCTGAGCGCCTGTCACGCTCGCCGTCACGCATGGCGACGTTGAGGCAAACGGTGCACGAGGGCGTTTACTGAGCCTGTGACACCGACCGAGTCGCCACGAGCGGAACGCTCGCCCGAAGTGCCGCCTCGTCGGTCCTGAACACGTGAAACCCGCAGGACGGAGCGTGCGCGCACAAGCGCGGCTGGCCGCGAGGCGGCCGTCGGTCTTCACGGTCGTGCCGCAGATTCTCGATGCCGCCGGCCGGCCGCTCGCGCCGTCGGTCGCACCCCCTGCCCCGCGCACAGCCCCGTCGCCCGTTGCTCGCACCGATCGTCCTGCAACTGCTGCCGACGCGCCCCCGTCAGACAGCTACCGGTGGCGGCTGCTCGGCGTGATCGGGCTGGCAGTGCTCGGGTTCGGTTCGCTGATGACCCTGGTGGGTGTCTCGCTGACGCCGATCTCCGAAGACCTGGGAACCACGCTGCCCACCGCCGGCTGGGTCATCACCGGCCTCATGCTGGCCATGGCCGTCTCGACTCCCGCCGGCGGCAAGCTGGCCGACCGGTTCGGGCACCGCCGCATCTTCCTCATCGGCATCGTCGGGATGACCGCGTCGATGATCGCCAACTACTGGGTGCCCGACATCGGCACCTTCATCGCCGTGAGGGTGGTGTTCGGGCTGTGCGGCGGTCTGCTCATGCCCTCGGGCATGGCATTGCTCATGCATGCGTTCGGCCCTGCCGAGCGGGCGCGGGCTGTCGGCTGGTTCCAATTCGCCATGACCGGTGCGCCGACGATCGGCGTCGTCGTGGGCGGACCGCTGCTGAACGTGTTCGGCTGGCGGGGCATCTTCTTGCTGTTCGGCGTGATCAGCCTCGTGTCGTTGATCTTCGCGGCCGTCGTCGTGAAGCCGATTCCCCGGGGCGAGCGGGTGCCGATCGACATCCTGGGGGCGCTGCTGCTCGCGGGCGGAACGCTGCTGGTGCTGTGGGCGATCACCCGGCTGCCGATGCTCCTGCGGGCAGGTGACGGGTTGCTGTCAGATCAGACGCTGATGCTGATGCTCGGCGGGGCGGTGGCCTGCTTCGTGCTGTTCGTGCTGTGGGAGCGCCGCGCTCCCGCCCCCTTCTTGGATCTCCGCCTGTTCCGCAGAGCCAGCTTCACCTTGCCGCTGCTGTCGGCGCCGGCGAATCAGTTCGCGTACATGGGCGGCTTCATGGTGGTGCCTTGGGTTCTGCAGGAGCGATACGGCTTCTCCGTGGGCGTCGCCGCGATGCTCATGGTGCCCCGGCCTGGCGCGTTTGCCGTGGCATCGCCGCTGGGGGGCACGCTGGTGACCAAGATCGGCGCCCGGATCCCGATGTTCTTCGGCACCTCCGCGATGATCGGCTCGATGATCGCCTTCGCCCTGGGCGCCAAGCCCGTGGGCTGGGGCCTCGCGGCGATCATGGTGGGGCTGGTGCTGTCGGGTGTCTCCGCAGGCGTCGGCTCACCCGCCTACCAGGTGCTGGTCGCCAACTCGGTGGAAGACAAAGACCTCGGCATGGCCAACGGCATGAACCAGACGGTGATGTGGATGGGCATCATCCTGGGGATCCAGTCGATGCTGGCCTTCACCGGTGAGGACCCCTCGCTGGGCCGGCTGCGCGCCACGTTCCTGTTCGGCGCCGCAGTGGCGGCGATCGGCTTCGTGGCGCCCCTGTTCGCCACCCGGCGCGCCACCCGCTTCGCCTAGCGGATCAGGCTGTCGCCGACCGCCTGGCGGTCGAGCAGCCCAGCAGTGCGCTAGAGCGCGGCGAGGAAGTCGAGCAGTTCGGCGTTGAGCTCGTCGGCGGCCTCCTGCTGCACCCAGTGGCCGATGCCGTCGAGGATCACTGACTTGTGCAGGTTGGGCATGGTTTCGCCGAACTTGGCGATCGAGCCTGCGCCCCACACTGTCGGCCCGTCGACCTCGCCCCCGACGAACAGGCTCGGTTGGGTGATGGCCGCTCCGTCGAAGGCGGCCATGTCCTCCCAGTCGCGGTCCACGTTGCGGTAGCGGTTCAGCCCGCCCGACATGCCGGTGCGAGTGAACTCCGAGGTGTAGTAGGCGAAGTCGGCTTCCGACATCCAGCGGGGCCAGGAGCCTTCCTCAGGCCAGATGAAGTTGTCGGAGAGCTTGCCGCCCGGCGTCACGCCGAAGCCCCCGCCGGATGAGTCGCCCGATGCCTGCCGGGCCCGCACGCCGTCGCCCGAGGCGGCGTAGTACATGCCCAGCAGCCAGTGCGGAAGGTCGACCTCCATCTCGGCCTCGGCACGGCCCGGCTCCTGGAAGTACTCGATGTAGAACTCCTTGTCGCCTCCCATCATGCGGAAGGCGGCACTGGGCTTGAAGTCGCTGCGGGCGTTGTAGGGGACGCTGACCAGGCCGAGCGCGGTGAAGATGTCGGGCCGCAGCAGGGCCGAGCTCCAAGCGATCGGTGCGCCCCAGTCGTGGCCCACGATGACGGCGGTGTCCTCGCCGAGCGCCCGCACGACGCCCACGTTGTCGGCGACGTGGCGCACCATGCGGTAATCGTCGACCGCGGCGGGCGCGGACGAGCGTCCATATCCGCGCACGTCGATTGCCACCGCCCGATACCCAGCCGCAGCCACCGCGGGGAGCTGGTGGCGCCACGAGTACCACGACTCGGGGAAGCCATGGACGAACAGCACCATCGGCCCCTCGCCCATCTCCGCCACATGAATCCGCGTACCCAGCGCATCCACGTCGTAGTGCTTCACCCCAGAAAGATCAGGTGCAGTAGTGCCACAGCTCTCACTCATGGCCGACATTCTGGCGTGGCGCGCCAGGTTCTTGTGTAGGTGCACCCAAATCGACGATGTCGAAGACGCTGCCAGTCGTCTGCTTCGGCACGCAACAGTCCGATGAGTGAATACACTTGCCGGAAAGTATGACCAGTGTTCACAACTAGCCTTCGCACTCATGGCCGAGGCAATTCCCATCTCGGAGGCGAAGGCCCGCCTGTCCGCCTTGGCTGACCGGGCCGAGCATCAGCGCGAGCGCATTGTCGTGACCCGTCACGGTCGACCGTCCTTCGTGCTCATGAGTCCCGAGGACTTGGTATCGCTCGAAGAAACGCTGGACATTCTTCAAGACGAGGAACTCGTGGCGTCGTTGCGGTTGTCGCGGCAACAAGCCGCCGAGGGCAGGCTGATCCCGCTGCACGAAGTCGTCTAGAGCGCGCCCCGCCGAACTGGTATGCCCAACTTGCGCCGCCCAGTGTGTCGCACCCCTCCGCGATGCTGACGGACGTGAACACGCAACTGACTGAACTCATCCAGAGGGCGCCATGGCGCGAGGCGGTGACGTACCGGGACACGTGGCCCCACGAGTACGTGCTGAGCGAGAAAGACGAGCAACGGGAGTTGCTCGCCGCAGTCTGCGCCAGATTCCACGCCGGCGAAGGCGTCGCAGGCCGCTTCTTCCGGATGACGAACACGTATCTGTTCGTCGGCGATTACAAGTACTGGCTGATGACTGACTACCGCAAGATCAACCCGCTTGCCGGCGAGGACAACTACGTCATCAACCGAGCCCGCCTGTACCGCGACCGGCGAGACTTCGTGATCCAGCCCGGCGACACCGGCCGCCACGACAACTACCCATTGTCCCCTGCTGTGCAGCCCATCGGCTGAATAGGAGCGCCCACATGGCAAGCGACCACTCACTCCTGGCTCACCTAGTGGTGTGTCGCGGTTTTGTTTAGGGCGGTTCGGGCTCGTTTGACTTTGGCGATGATGTGTTCTGCGGTCTTGGTCCATCGCAGGGGCTGGGGGTCGTGGTTCCAGTGGGCGGCCCAGTGGTCGATGGCTTCTTTGAG
>JAJEFK010000029.1 GCA_022820505.1 Acidimicrobiia bacterium
GATGCTCACCGTGTCGGTGTTGACGCCGAGCGCGTACACGGGGGCGGTCATGGACCTGTGCCAGTCGCGCCGGGGCTCGATGACCTCCATGGACTACCTGTCGCCCGAACGCGTGGAGCTGCGCTACGAGCTGCCGCTGGCCGAGGTGGTGACCGACTTTTTCGACCAGCTCAAGAGCCGTACCCAGGGGTACGCCAGCCTCGACTACGACCACGCGGGCTACCGCGCTGAGCGCCTGGTACGGGTGGACATCCTGCTCAACAGCGAACCGGTGGATGCGTTCTCGGCTATCTGCCACCGCGACGGCGCCTATCCCTACGGCAAGGCCATCACGGCGAAGCTAGCCGAACTCATCCCGCGCCAGCTCTTCGACGTGCCGATCCAGGCCGCCATCGGCGGGCGCATCATCGCCCGCGAGACGGTCAAGGCCAAACGCAAGGACGTGCTGTCGAAGTGCTACGGCGGCGACATCACCCGCAAGCGCAAGCTGCTGGAGCGTCAGAAGGAAGGCAAGAAGCGGATGAAGGCGATCGGGCGTGTCGAAGTGCCCAACGAGGCCTTCGTTTCTGCGCTGCGTCTCGACCAGTGAGCTGTTCCCGCTGGTGGTTCGAAGGGCATCGGTAGCATCGGGTCATTGCGGGCACGGCCTGCGGAGGAGTGATGGACGAGCGCAGAGCCACGGTGCTGCAGGCGGTAGTCGAGAACTTCATCGAGAGCGCGCAGCCGGTCGGATCGGCCGCAGTGCTCGAGATGACCCGCCTCGATGTGTCGCCCGCGACCGTGCGCAATGATCTCGCAGCGCTGGAAGCCGGCGGCTTCCTGATGCAGCCGCATACCAGCGCCGGTCGCGTGCCGACCGAAGCGGGCTACCGGTATTTCGTGGACGGCCTCGGGCCGGGCTCGCTCGACAACACCGAGGTTCGGCAGGTGCGGGCCTTCTTCGCTCATGCCCAGGGTCAGATCGAGGAGCTGCTCGCCGACACCAGCCGGCTGCTGTCAGACCTGACCGAATACGCGGCGATGGTGGTCGCTCCCCGCCATGATCGAGACAGCATCCGGTCGGCGCAGCTGGTGGACCTCGGCGGCGGCCGGCTGCTCGTGGTGCTGGTGATGTCGTCGGGCGTCGTAGAGCGCACCTACGTCGACGTGTACAACAACCGTGAACTGGCCGACGCGGCCCAAGGCCCGGCCGCCGGGGCGGCCTCGGCAATCTTGGCCGAAGCGCTGATGGGGCGTACTCGATCGCAGCCGGTGCACGTTCCTGAGACCGGCGATGCGGCAACCGATGCACTGGTGGGGGCGGCACTGGCCGCACTGGCCGACGACCAGTCGCATCCCGGCGAGCTCTACGTGGGCGGGACAGCCAAGATCACCGAGCAATTCGAGGCCGTGTCATCGCTTCGTTCGGTTCTGTCGGTGCTGGAGGAGCAGCTGATGGTGGTGACGCTGCTGCGCAGCCTCGTCGATCGCGGCCTGAGCGTGGCCATCGGGTCTGAGACGGGCATGAAGCCGCTGGCGGACTGCTCGGTGGTGGTTGCGCCCTACGAGGTCGACGGCCGAACGGTCGGGAGCGTGGGATTGCTGGGCCCGACCCGGATGGACTACTCGAAGGCGCTGGCGGCGGTGCACACGGTGAGCCGGCGGCTGTCGGCCTCGCTCGGCGACGGCGACGTCGCGCAGGCGCCCGTGGGCATCGCGCCATCAGCCCCGCAATAGACCTGCCACAGATGCCTGCCGACTACTACGAGCTGCTCGAGGTGAGCCGCGATGTCAGCGAGGGCGACCTCAAGCGCGCGTACCGGCAGAAAGCCCGTGAGCACCACCCCGATGCGAACCCGGGCGACGCGCAGGCCGAGGCCCGCTTCAAGGAGATCAGCGAGGCGTATGCCGTGCTCTCCGACCCGCAAGCGCGGGCCCGTTACGACCGCTTCGGGCATGAGGGCTTGCGCGGCGGCATGGGCGGCCCGGCATTCGACTTCGATCTCAGCGACATCTTCGAGTCGTTCTTCGGAGGGAACCCCTTCGGCGGCGGCCGATCCCGCGGCGCGTCGGGCCCGCCGCGTGGCGATGATCACGAGACGGTGGTCGATCTCGACTTCGCCGAGGCCGTCTTCGGCGTCGACCGGCCGATCGAAGTGCGGACGCTGGTGTCGTGCGACGATTGCGGCGGTTCGGGTGCCGCGGAGGGCACATCGCCGACGGTGTGCAGCGTCTGCGGGGGCGCGGGGCAGGTGCGCCAGGTGCGCCAGAGCCTGCTCGGCCAGATGGTCACTGCGGCGTCGTGCGGCCAGTGCCGCGGGACCGGCATGGAGATTGTCGACCCGTGCAGGTCCTGCCGGGGCGAAGGCCGTCGGGCCGAGCATGTCTCGCTGGTTGTGCGGGTGCCGCCCGGCGTCGATTCGGGTGCCACGCTTCGCCTGGGCGGCCGCGGATCGGTGGGATCTCGCGGCGGTCCCGCTGGCGATCTGTACGTGCACCTGCGAGTCGCCGAATCGGACACGTTCGTGCGGCAGGGCGACAGCCTGGTGGCCGAGCTGCCGGTGACGATGCTGCAAGCTGCCTTGGGAGCGACGGTGACGTTCGAGACGCTGGACGGGCCGCGGGATCTGGCGGTGAAGGCGGGCACCCAGCCGAACGACACGATCCGGTTGGGCGGGCTGGGCGTGCCGCGCGCCAACGGGCGCGGGCGCGGCGATCTGCATGTGGTGGTGCGGGTGGACATCCCGAAGAAGCTCTCGAAGTCGGACGCGGCCATGCTGCGGGACGTCGCCAGCGCACGTGGCGAGCAGGTGGACGGGATCGTCGTCGATCGGTCCGCGCCGGCCGACCCGCACGATCGTGAACAAGCACGTAGCGAGGCTCGAGCTGAGCGATCCAAGGCTCGGAGCAGCACTGAAACCCGGCAACGGCGCACGCGTCGCAGCAAGAGCTGAGATGCCCGCCGACCGCCAGCACGTTCACACGCTGGTGGGGGAGCAGCTGCGGGCCGTGCGCAAGCGGCGGCGCATGACGCTGACGCAGGTCGAGGAAACCTCCGGCGGCGAGTTCCGAACGTCGGTGCTCGGCGCCTATGAGCGCGGCGAGCGGGGGTTGGCCGTGCATCGGCTGCTGCGCTTGGCCGAGTTCTATGGCGTGCCGCCTGCCGAGCTGCTGCCAGAGGGCGATCAGGACAGCGACGAGAGCCATGCGGTCTCGCAGCGCTTCCCGCCCGACTCAGTGCTGTGACTGGCCATGACTGACAGCGGCAGCACGCCGCCCGCCTTCGGCGTCTATTGCCATATCCCGTTCTGCACCCACCGTTGCGACTACTGCGCCTTCGCGACCTGGACTGATCGCAGCCACCTCATCGGCGACTACATGGCGAGCTGCCGGCGGCAGGCTCGGGAGCTCGCGTTCGGCATGCCGCCGGTGACCTCGGTGTTCTTCGGCGGCGGAACGCCGAACCTGGTGCAGCCGTCGTTGCTCGGCGATGTGCTGGCGGAACTGCCCCTGGCGCGCGGGGCCGAGATCACGGTGGAGTGCAACCCGGACCTGGTCACGCCCGAGCAGATGCAGGCATACCGGGCCTTGGGCGTGAACCGCATCAGCCTCGGCGTGCAGTCGGCAGTTGCGCACGTGCTCGACGCGCTGGGCCGCTGCCATGACCCGCCGATGGTGGCTGGCGCGGTCGACGCAGTGCGCCAGGCCGGCATCGGCCAGCTCAACTTGGACCTGATCTACGGCTCGCTGGCTGAGTCGTTGACTGACTGGAAGCGCACCCTGGTCGAGGCCATCGATCTCGAGCCCGACCACCTGAGCGTGTACGGCCTGACGCCGGAGCCTGGAACGCCGCTCGGCGACGACCCGTCACGGCATCCCGACGACGACGAGATGGCCGACAAGTACCTGCTCGCCGACGAGCTGCTGGCCCGGGAGGGCTACGAGATCTACGAGATCTCCAACTGGGCGCGGCCTGGTGCGCAATGCAGGCACAACCTGCTGTATTGGCAGCAGGGCTCCTATGCGGGCATCGGCTGCGCCGCTCACAGCCATCGCGACGGGCGCCGCTTCTGGAGCGTTCACACGCCCGAGCGGTTCATTGCGGCGATCTCGGCCGGCACCTCGCCCGTGGCCGGCAGCGAGGAACTGGGGCCTGACGAGCGCCGTGCGGAGGCCTTGCAGCTTGCGCTGCGCACTTCGGTCGGTGTCCCTGCCGACGCAGTGCCCGAAGACGTGGAGCACTTGCTGGAGCCTGCTGGCGGGGGCCGCCTGAAGCTGAGTTCCCGCGGGCGTCTGCTCGCCAACGAAGTGGCCGTGCGGCTCGGCCTTCCTCCCGAGCAGCAGCGGCCCTAGCCCGACAGGCGCACACGGCCGACCGCCGCTGCGGCGACGGGGCGGCTCGCCCGCCCGCTGACATTCCCGATCAAGCCGATGACCCTCCGCGCCGAGCCTTCCACCGACACCCGGACGGCCGCCGGGCCCGCAGGGCTGATCGCCACCGAGACGGATCCGGGCTCGAATACCGCCGACAACCGCTCCTGGGCGATCCGCTGGCTCCACGGGCCCAGCCGCCTGAGCCGGGAAGGGGAGACGCGGTAGGACCCCTGATGCCGGAGCGAGGATTCGTCGAGGGCGAGCGAGACGAGGTCGTTCGCGAGCGACGACGCTGCCGCTTCTGCCTCGCGCTGGGCCAGGAACGCAGCCGTGCTGTCGACGGCGATGCTGCCCAGCAATGCCACGATCAGCACGCCAGCAGGCACCAGCAGCAGCGCCGAGCCTCGCTCACTGCGCACAGGGCGCCCGCCCGCTGAGGCCGTGCCGGAAGGGATCGACGATCTCGCTGGCGCGAGCGCTGACCGTCACCGGCGACCATCCGTCCCCGAACAGCGCCAATCGGGGGACCTCCCGCGTGGCCTCGAACGTCACCCGCTCGCAACGGCGCAACCGGGTCGTGCCGACCGGACGAACCGATGCCTCGCCGCTGAGCCGGTAGCCGGACATCGCCTGCATGCCGGCGGCGACTGAGGCGTCGGCGACATCGCCGAAGCGAGGTCCGCGATGCTCGACGAAGGTCCGTGCCGCCTCACGGGCGCCGGCAACTGCAGCGATCTTGGCGTCCAGCGCCGCCCATGCTTGGGCGAACACCAGCGTGCCCCCGACGAAGACGAGTACGACGAAGGGCAGCACTTCGGCCCCGACGACGCCGGAAGCGTCATGCCGGGTGCGTTTCATGCGGAGCTGCCTCGCGGCGCAGTGCTTCATGGCGCACCGGCGAAGCGAGCCAGCTCGCGCCGCACCTCGAACCGGCGCTCGATGTTGCGCAGGCCGATCAGTGCGGCGGCGTCGATGAGCACCGGCGGCGGCCTCGCTGCCAATTCCAGCGCGACGGTCTCGCCGGTGGTGCTCCAGCGGAGGCTCTCGATGTCCACTGCAGGACCGATGCTCGAGCGCAGCCACCGCTCAGCGTCTGCGACTGCCGCAGGGCTGCCGCCGCCGAACGCCGCTCGGCGTGTTGCGTCGTGGCCCACCGCCGTGAGTACCGAGGTGCTGTAGAAGTACACGGCAGCCTGGACCGCCAGCGTGAGAAAGGCCAGGAACGCCAGCACCGCCCACGGCAGGGCGATGAGACCGGCGCCGCGCTCATCGCGGCACCGGCTCGCTTGCAGGCGGGTCACTTGCCGATCTTCGCGATCTCAGAATTCGTCGTTTCCTCGGCGTTCTCCCAGAGCGCCCTGAACCCGACCCACATGAGGGCGCCGAGCGAGGCGATGATCAGCACGGCGATGGCTGCCGAGATGACCCCCTCGCCGCGCTCGTTGCGTCGCGTGCTCTGCCGTGCGCTCTTCTGGGCGGCCGCCGCGGGGGCGAGCGCGGTGGCACGCGCCGTGCTGAACGCAGTGAGCGCAGCCGCGATCGGAGCGGCGTAGATGAGGCTGTCGTACATGGGGTTGTCCTTTCATTGCAGGCTTTCGTTGCCGGCTCACAGCGCCGCGTACCCGCTGAGTGCGTCGCTGAACGGGATCGCCAGCAAGATGCACCCGGGCACCAGCGCCGCGACGGTGACGGGAATCCACACCTGCTCGCTCCGGCGCTCGATGTGGGCGATGAGGCACCGGTGCGCTTCCATGCGTGCCGAACGGGCTTCGTCCGACACCAGCGCGGCGACGTCGGTCGCGTCCTCGTGCAGGGTGAGCACGCCGACGAATCTGCGGATCTCAGCCGATCCGGCCTCGTCGGCCCACTCGGCCAGTGCCATCTCGACGGCTGCGCCGCCGGCGACGCGGGCGCCGACCCGTTCCAATCCCTCGGCGCAGATCCCGTGCCCGCGTCGGGCGACGGCATCGAGCGCGCTGGTCAGCGACATGCCGCTCGCGAGCAGCATGCCGATCTGCTCGGCCACGATCGGCAGCTCTTCGGTGATCCGGGTTCGTCGCAACGCCGTGGAGCTCCGGACGCGGTACTCGGACGCGCCGCAGGCAGCGGCAGCCATCCCAAGCGCCCCGGCGAGCGCAAGGAGCGGCTTGACGTTGACGGCGGCGAGTGCCGCCCCTGAGGCGGCGAGCGCTGCGGTTGCACCGCCGACCTGCCGTACGCGGAACTCGTACGGGGACCGGGCCAGACCGGCTTGGCGCAGCCGTGCAGCGAGTTCAGCATCGGCGTTCGCCAGCATGGCGATGCGCTGCGCGAACGAGGCCGCGGTGGTCACTGCAGGAACACTCGCTTCCGCACGGGGATCGCCATGATCCGCCCGGCCCACAGCCAGCAGCCGGCCACGGCGAGCACACTGAACGCCACGAGCAGCTGGCCGTTGCTCGACTCGTAGGCCTGCCGGCCGCGCCCGATGCTCAGGCCGATCACGGCCATGAAAGCGGGCACCGTCGCGACGAAGCTGCGTGCGAATCGGGCACCGGCCTGCTTGGCCCGGGCGTCGGAGCGAGCGGCGGCCTCAGCCTGGGCCGCCTCGGCCAGCGCACGCAGGCGGGCATCGATCCGCACCCCGCCGATCTGGTGCGCGGCCAGCAGCGTCTCACAGATGGCGTCTGCCGTCGGGTCCGCGAGCGATGTCTTGAGGTCACGGAGCGAGGCCTCGAAGTCGGTGCTCAACGACCACGTGCGCGCCGCCTCGGAGAACGCTGGGCGCATGCCAATCGGGGCCTGCATTCCCGCGGCGAACAGTGCGGCCGGGATCGACTGACCCCGGTGGGCCACCAGGACCCGGATCTCCGCGAGCAGACGGGGCCACGCCTGCCAGGAGGCGGCTGCGCGGCGACGGTGCCGTTGCATCGCAGCGCATGGGGGGATTGCCGCGCTGAGCACGGCAACGAGGGCGGGTGCGACGACACCGCCGAAGAGCGTCCAGGCGCCGATCCAGCCGGCGACGCCCGCCGCAACGCCGGCCAGCACGCTGCGAAGCAGCGGTACCGATGCCCGAGTCGTCGCTGACGCTGCGCGCCGCGTCGAAGCGGGCAGCCATCGGGCAGCGCCGGCTGTGCGGCCACCGGGCGTCGAGAGGAGCCACACGCCCGCTGCGCCGGCGACGATGAATGCCAAGGACGTCATGCCGGCGCACCTGCCCCACCCTCGCCGGGCGCAGACATCTCCAACCCTGCGGCGGCGAGCCGTGACATCACCCGCACCGAGACGTGAGGGGTCCTCTCGGGGGGATGGCCGTGGCGTGCCGGCGCATACAACGGCGTCGTGTCGAACCAGATGCTGCCGTCGCCTTCGGGCTCCTCTACCGCTACGACCTCGGTGACCTCCACACCAGCGGGACCGCGCCGCAGGTGCACCACGATGTCGATCGACTCGGCCACGAGCTGGGTGATCGCCGCAACGGGCATCTCGCGCACGTCAGGGGAGAGCTGGCACATGAGCCGCAGCCGGCCGAGCGCCTGGCGTGCGGATCCCGCGTGGACAGTCGCGTAACCGGTGACCCCGCTGGACAGCGTCAGCAGCAAAGGGACTGCCTCGCGGTCGCGCACCTCGCCCACGATGGCCACATCGGGTGCCATCCTCAGGAAGCCGGCCACCAGGCGTCGCAGGTCCACCGGAGCTCGCTCGGTCCGGCCTGGCCGAGTCTGCATCCCGGCGACGTTGGGCAGCGGGATGTCGAGCTCGAACACTTCCTCGGCGGTGACCACGCGCAGGCGCGGGTCGAGTTCAGCAGCGCAGCATCCCAGCAGCGTCGTCTTGCCGCTGCCGGGTGCGCCCGCGAACAGGATCGACAGTCGGGCATGCACAGCACCGCGAAGGAACTCGGCGATCTCATCGGTCAGCGTCCCGATCGCCACCAGGTCGTTCAGGCTCGAAAAGGCGATCCCGGTGAACTTGCGGATGTTGAAGATCAGGCGGCCGCCGCGGCCGATGTCGGGATGGACGATGTGCAGGCGGGCGCCATTGTCGAGTTGCGCATCCTGCAGTCCTTCGCTCGGATCCAGCTTGCGATGGGACGCCGTCGCGTCATCGATGATCCTCGTCAGCGTGCGGCGGACGTGCTCGTCGTCGTGGAACGATTCGTCGTGCTGACCGCTCGGACCGCGGTGGCGCTTGACGAAGATCTCATGTGGCGCATTGACCATGATCTCCCAGACATCGATGTCGGCCAGCGGCGCTTCGAGCGGTCCGTAGCCGAGCAGGTTGCGCACGATCCGGTCGGCTAGGGCGTCGGCGTCGTCGATCGCATGGCCGCGAGCGCCGCTCTTGAATCCGAGATTCCAGCGACGGATCTCCTCGTGGGCGAGCCCGGTGATTGCCAGATCCGCGCCTGGTGCACGCGGGTCCAGGCCGGTGTGACGGGCGCGCTCCGATACCGACTGCTCGATCTCCGCAAGCGTTGCCGGATCGGTCATGGCGCTGCCTGCGCCGAAGCCCCCCAGGGCCGGATCAAGGTGATGGCATCGGCGCCTGCGGCGAGCGCGACCGCGGCGGCGCGGTCGCGCACCTGCAGGGTGACGGTGATCGTGTCCGACGGCTGCCCTGTGCCAGCGAGGTCATCGACATCGAGCACGATGGCGCCGGCTGCCACCAGACCTGGCGCTTGCGGGCCGGCTGTGGCAGCAAGGCTGCGATCGGTGACGACGGCGTCGACGCGGTCACCGGCCGCAATCAGCCCGTTGAGGGCCCCAGGACGATCGAGCTCGACGGCAACGGCATAGCCCGCGTCTCGAGCGGCAGTTGATCGGCGCGAGCCGACGTCACCCCGGGCGAGCAATTCCCCGGCGTGAATGGCTTCGAGCACCACGCTGCCCACCACGTCATTGCCGTCGCCCTCGCCGAAGACGGTCGCTTCGATCTCGGCTGGCAGGCGGATGGAGACCAAGGCAACATCGGCCGGCTCGATCACCCTGCCCGGAGCGAGTCGCGTTCGCGCGACCACGTAGCTGGTTTCGGGCGCAGCCGCTGACTGCTCGAACGCCCACCACAGTCCCAGCGCTGCAGCACCGCACAAGACCCCACCCGCGATGACGCGTGGGCGAAGCGATGACCGGCCGCCACCGCTGCGGCGGCTTGCAGCAGGTGCAGGCGGCGGAGCCCGATGATCGGTTGGCGACAGCGGATCTGCGGGCACGCCGCAGACTTAACCATGCTGAAATGAAATCACAAAATAATTATCAGAACACTAGTAAACTGACTCAGCAGGTCGCATAGATATGGCGGTATAGCGCGTAATATCAATGGTTGATGTTGAAATGCACGTTGGCCGCCGGTTCGCGCACTAGCGTTGGCCCGCAGGGATCATCACGTCCCTCGAGCGCCAACAGCCGACCGACTGCGAGGTGCGAGATGGCTGAGGAGCCGACCGAATCAGGCGACAACGGTGCAGCAGGCGAAGAACAGCACCAGGTTCCCTACGAAGAGATCGTCTGGCTGTCCACGCTGAAGGCCGCAGACCGCATGGGCATCACCACCCGGACGCTGTACCGCTTCATTGACCGGGGTGACCTGCCGGCGTACCGGTTCGGACGTGTCATCCGGTTGCGGTTGAGCGATGTGGACACGTTCATCGAGGAATGCAGGGTCGAGCCGGGAAGCCTCGAGCATCTTTATCCCGAAGCTCGTCCGGACGATCCTGACGAAGACGACGAAGAAGCCGGGTAGGTCGACGGCGCTTGAGCAGCGAGGCCACTCCACCCGCTGACGCCGGCGCGCCAGGGGGCGTGTGGAGCACGATCAGCCCACGCTTCGGCGCGTCTCCCGATTGGCGCGCCGCCGCGAATCGAAGGCACTGGCCCGGGGGCCTCGCCCTGCTGTTCGTCATCGGGCTCGGCGGCTCGCTCGCGTTGCTAGCGGTATCGCTGCTCGCGGCGCGAACCGGCTATGTGAACACCCTCGAAACCGAGTTGCTCGAACGGCCCCTCGTGGAGCAACTGCTGCTCGTCGCGCTGATAGCGCCCGTGATCGAGGAGCTCGTGTTCCGGCTCCCTCTGGCCGCCCGCCTGCGCCTGGGCGTGCTCGCAGCCACCGGGGCATTCGGGTTGCTGAACTTTGCGGGCGGCGATGGTCCTGTCACCGTCGTTGCGGCCGTCTTCGCCCTCATCGTGCTGCTCTCTGGCGCGCTGTGGATCCAGTCGCTCGTCGCCGGGGTGGGGCGGCCCGATGCCGGTGACGAGATTGGGCCGAACCCTCCAGCGTGGCGTGACAGCGTTGTTCGCTGGTGGGAGGCGCATCCGCACTGGCCCGTGTGGTACTCGATCGCCGCGTTCGGCATCGTGCATCTCGCCAACTACGACGTGAGCTGGACCGTCGCCACGGTCGTCGTGGCGCCTTTGGTGGTGAGCCCGCAGATCTGGCTGGGCCTCATGTTCACCATTGCGCGGGTGCGGTACGGCTGGTGGGCGGGCTTGGTGCTGCACGCGTTCCACAACCTCGCGGTCTGGAGCGTGACCACCGCCGCCGGCTGACAAATCCCAGGGTTCGCCGCTTTTCCCGCTCTTGTTCGCCTTGCTCACGGGCCGCTCGGGCCCCGGCTTCGCCTCTGCGGCGCATCGGTACCCTTCAGCCCGATCGGGACTCCGCCATCAGTGAGCTTGCAGATCTTCGACACGATGACGCGGCGCAAGACCGCCTTCGTCCCGCGAACGCCGGGCGAGATCTCGATGTACGTCTGCGGACCGACGGTCTATGACGTACCCCACCTCGGCCACGGCCGCACTGCGCTGAGCTACGACGTCATCCGGCGGTACCTGGAGTGGTCTGGATACGAGGTGACAGTGGCATCGAATGTCACCGACATCGACGACAAGATCGTGACGCGCGCCCAGAGCGAGCAGCGCTCCGAGGCCGATGTCGCTGCTGAATTCACTGTCGCATACGACGTGCAGATGGATCGGCTCGGCGTGCTGCGGCCCCATTCGCGGCCCCATGCAACCCACTTCATCTCGCAGATGATCGACGTGATCGCCGAGCTGCGCTGGCTCGGCGCCGCGTACGACGTGCCGGGCAAGGGCGTGTACTTCGCTGTCGACGCTGCCCCCGGGTACGGCAAGCTGGCTGGCCGGACCATCGAACAGCTCAGTGCCGACGCCGGCGCGCGCGTCGACGTCGATCCCGACAAACGCTCGCCGCTGGACTTCGCACTCTGGAAGGCAGCGCAGCCGGGGGAGCCGCGCTGGGACACGCCGTGGGGGGAGGGCCGGCCCGGCTGGCACACCGAGTGCGTCGCGATGTCGCTCAGCGCGCTCGGGCCCGGCTTCGACATCCACGGCGGGGGTGACGATCTGGTCTTTCCCCACCACCAGAACGAGTGCGCCCAGGTGGTCGCCATGGGCGAAGCGTTTGCCCGCTACTGGGTGCACAGCGCCATGGTGAACGTCGGCAGCCAGAAGATGGCCAAGTCGCTGGGCAACTACACCCAGCTCGCCGACGCGATCGACGCAGTCGGCCCCCGCGCTGTGCGCTTGCTGGTGCTGCAGACCCACTACCGGCGGACGATGGAGATGGGGTCCGACTCGCTTGAAGCAGCGCGCAGCGCTGTCGGCCGGCTCGATGCGTTTGCCCGGCGGATCGCCGCTGCGGGCATCACGGACGGCATCGACGCAGCAGTGCGGCGGCCTGACATCGAACGCGGCGCCGTTCCCGACGTGGATGTCGAATCCGTAGCGGCGTTCGCGGCGGCCATGGACGATGATTTCTCCACACCCACAGCGCTCGATGTGATCTTTCGAATGGTGCGTCGTGCAAACGCCTCGCTGGACGAAGCAGCACCTGTCGAAGCCTCCAGATCTGCTCGTACGGCGCTGCACCTGCTCGGCGTCCTGGGGCTCAGCTGCGGTGATGACGAAGGCGAAGATCACCGTGACGGCGAGCTCTCCGATGCCGAGGTGGATGCATTGCTGGCACAACGGGCATCGGCGCGAGCATCTCGCGACTTCGACACCGCCGACCGCATTCGAGACGATCTGGCGGCCGCAGGCATTGTCGTCGCCGACGGCCCCGACGGCGCCACCTGGCACCGCGCCTGATCAGCCGGCGCCGGTTCGCTTCAGCCAGTCGTCGATGAGCCAGCCGGCGATCGACATCCCGCCACGCGGACACGGTGGCAGGCTGTCGGCGGTGTACCAACCGGCTTCGACGATCTCTTCGGGGTCGATCTCGATCTCGCCGGCTTCCCACTCGCAGGTGAAGCCGCACATCAGCGAGTGCGGGAAGGGCCACGGCTGACTTCCGAAATAGCGGACGTTGCCGACTGTGACCTGGACTTCCTCGTAGACCTCCCTGGCCACGGCGTCCTCGAGGCTCTCACCAGGTTCGACGAAGCCGGCGAGCGCGCTGAAGAAGCGGCCGGGAAACTGCCGGCCCCATGCGAGCAGCACCTCGGGACCGCGCTCCACGAGCACGATCATGGCGGGGCTGAGCCTCGGGAATGTCATATGCCCGCACTCGCCGCAGAACCGCCCTCGATCGGATGCGTTGACGTTTGTTGGGCTCCCGCAGCGTCCGCAGTAGCGATGGGTTCGCTCGAACTCCACGATCTGTGCGGCGCGCCCGGCGATCTGCCAGTGCTCGTCGGGAATGCGGCCGTAGAGCTTGCGCAGCGGCACGGGTTCCAGATCGCCTTCGTCCAGCGGCGGCCCCTCGGCGGGATCCATGTCGACGGCCCAGACGCCGAGGCCGTCGAGCACGCCGAGGAATGAGGCCGGGGGCGAACCGTCGCCGACGGGCGCCGTGGAGCTCGCGCACAGGCCGCCGCCGGGCTCGGTGAACACCGTGCCTGAGCGGACGGGGATCCACACCCGCGACGTGTCGTCGAGGTCGTCAGGCGGCTGGGTCAGAACCGTGAACACCGGTCAAGTTGACCACACAGCGCCTATAGGCGCTGTGCTTGATGGTCCGCCGCTATAGGCGGCGCTATGTCTGATGCACCGGCGGCTACAGCCGCCGGATGACCGTCACAACTTTTCCGTAGATGGTGACTTCGTCGGCGGGGCGGACGATCGGACTGTGGTTTTGATTTGCCGGTTCCAGGACGACGTCGTCGCCATCGCGCCGGTAGCGCTTGACGGTGCCTTCTCCGCCATCGATGCCAGCGACGACGATGTCGCCAGGCTCCGCTTCGGGCTGGTGGCGCGCCACTACGTAGTCGCGATCCCAAATGCCGACATCGATCATCGAGTCGCCCCGCACCCGGAGCATGAAGAGCTCGCCGCTGCCGGTGAAGTCGGCCGGCAGGGGCAGCAGTTCCTCGACGTTCTGCTGAGCGAGCACGTCGGTGCCTGCCGCGACCTCTCCGATGAGCGCCACGTGACGGGCCGGTCGCCGCTCGCCCTTCACCCCTGTCTGCCAGTCGCAGTTGATGATGAGCGCTCTGGGCCGCGACGGGTCGCGCCGGATCCATCCGTCGGCCTCGAGCGTTCGCAGGTGGCGGTGCACCGTCGCGGGCGAGTTGAGATTGACCTCGTCGCCGATCTCGCGCACGGACGGGGGATAGCCGCGCTCGCGCTGCATCACGTCGATGAACTCGAGCATGGCGCGCTGGCGCTCGTTGAGATGTGCGACCCGCTGACCTGCGGCGCTGGTTGTTGGCATGGTGAACCTTTCAGATCGGTCCCTGCAGCCCGGCATCTGTTGCCCGGCGTGCTCTGATGTCCTCGTCGTCGGGAAGGAACTCTCGTTCCGGCCAGTACACTAACAACAAATGTTCCGAATAGCGCGCATTTGTTCGAAGCTTCAGCGCTCAGAGCGCACCCAGCGCACGAAGAGCACGTCATCGTGCGCGATCACGTGCTCCAGCGCGAAGGCGCGGGGTGCTGCCGCCGGTGAACCGCCGCTGGGCGCGGAGGCGATGCGTGGGGCGTCGGTCCCCACGGCCAGCGGCGCGTGGGTCAAGTTCACCTCATCCACGAGATCGGCTGCCAGCAAGCTGGCGTTGAGCGCTGGCCCCCCCTCGCAGAGCACGACGCGCGCCCCCAGCGAACTCAGGTGCCGCAAGGCGGCAGCCAGATCCACCGAACCGGTGCCAGCGCGCACAAGCTCCGCGCGGTCCGCCAACCGTTCTGCAGCGTCGCTGTCCTCGCCGACGGTGGTCACCACCAGCGGCAACGGTGCTGCAGGCGGGTCTGGCGGCTGGCTGAACAGCGGCAAGTCCGGGTCGACGCTGAGCGAACCGCTGACCACGGCGATGCGGGCTCCAGATCGCCGCGCCGGGCGGTACCGCTCGGCGTTTGCCGTGCGCGCACCCACGAGGATCGTGTCGGCCTGCGCGCGCAGCGCCCCGAACATCGCCTTGTCGGGCTCGCTCGAGAGTCCCCCCGACAGGCCGTCGATCGCCGCGGCGCCGTCGATGCTCGCGACCATGTTCAGCATCACCCAGGGACGGTCGGCGTGCGGTGCACGTTGGGGGCCGGCGGCGCGCAGAGCATCGACGGGCTCGGGCGGCAGCGGGTACAGCCGGTGCACGCGGCGAGTCTGCCACCCGTTGCCCCCGGCGGGCGCTGTTGTGGGCGGTTGTCCACAGCAGTCGGCAGTTATGCACAGGAAAGTCCCCATGAAGGGCTGTGCGTTGCCCACTTCCGATCCACAAGCGAGCGGTCGTAGCGTGCGCCTGTCGCAGGCGACTGCACGGGTCGGCAGGCGCGTCCCAGCGGGTCGACTTCGCTTTGCGACACTGGTGCAGGAGGTCAGCGGCACATGGCGATGACCGAGGAGCAGCGGGCGCTGGGCGACGGCCCCGAGCACCGGCCTGCCGGCGCGCCCTTGCGCCTGCAGCGGCACTTCACCGATGACGGCGATCATCCCTATGACACCGTGCGGTGGGAGCGCTTCGATGCGTCCATCACGAACGCGGTCGACGGGTCAGTTGCGTTCTCGCAGCCCGATGTCGAGTTCCCCGCCGATTGGAGCCCCACGGCGGTCAACATCGTTGCCCAGAAGTACTTCCGGGGCACACTCGGCACGTCGGAGCGGGAGCAATCGCTGCGCCAGGTCATCGACCGCGTTGCCGGCGCCATCACCCGGTGGGCGGCCAGCGACGGTTATTTCGTATCGCCGGACGAGGAAGCGACCTTCGAGGCAGAGCTGGCGTGGCTGCTGGTTCACCAGCGGGTGGCCTTCAACAGCCCGGTCTGGTTCAACATCGGCGTGAAGGGCGTGCCCCAGCAGGCGTCGGCCTGCTTCATCCTCGCTGTCGACGACGAGATGGAATCGATCCTCGACTGGTACGTCACCGAGGGCCGGATCTTCAAGGGCGGCTCGGGCGCCGGAGTGAACCTGTCGGCGCTGCGGGCATCGTGCGAGCCGCTGTCGGGTGGCGGCACGGCGAGCGGCCCGGTCAGCTTCATGCGTGGCGCTGACGCATCGGCGGGCACGATCCGCAGCGGCGGCAAGACCCGCCGTGCCGCCAAAATGGTGCTGCTCGACGCCGATCACCCCGATGTCGAGGCCTTTGTGTGGTGCAAGGCACGCGAGGAGCGCAAGGCACGTGCTCTGGCCGCCGCCGGGTTCGACATGGATGTCGACGGCGCCGACGCATTCTCGGTGCAGTATCAGAATGCGAACAACTCGGTGAGGCTGCCCGACGAGTTCATGGAGGCGGTCGCTGCCGACGGCGCTTGGGAGCTGCGGGCCCGCACGACCGGCGAGGTCACCGCTGTCATGCGTGCGCGCGACCTCCTTGCACAGATTGCCCAAGCCGCCTGGGAATGCGCCGACCCTGGCGTGCAGTTCTCCACCACGATCAACAGCTGGCACACCGCGCCCGCCCACGGCCAGATCAGCGCCAGCAACCCATGCAGCGAGTACGTCCACCTCGACAACTCGGCCTGCAACCTGGCGAGCGTCAACTTGCTGCCATTCTTCGGGGACCACGCCGCCGGCAGCGACTTCGACATCGAGGGCTTCCGTCAGGCGGTGCGCATCACGTTCATCGCCCAGGACGTGCTGGTAAGCCACGCCGACTACCCGACAGAGCTGATCGGCGAGACCTCCCGGTGCTTCCGCCAGCTCGGGCTGGGCTTCACGAACCTGGGGGCGCTGCTGATGGCAGCGGGCGTTCCCTACGACTCTCCGCAGGCGAGGGCCCTCGCGGCATCGCTCACGGCGCTCATGTGCGGCGAGGCGTACGCCACGTCGGCCGACCTGGCTGAGCGGCTCGGGGCCTTCGACGGCTTCGACGCGAACGCGGAGGCGATGTGCGGCGTGCTGGGCCGCCACCGCGACTCGCTGGACGGCATCGAGCCGTGTGCCGACCCGGCGGACGCCGGCACAGGCATGGCATCGCTCATGGAGGAGCTGCGTGCCGCAGCGCGCGCTCGCTGGCGCCATGCCATCTCGGGATGCGAGTCTCATGGCGTTCGCAACTCTCAGGCCACGGTGATCGCTCCCACCGGGACGATCTCGTTCATGATGGACTGCGACACCACCGGGATCGAGCCCGATCTGGGCTTGGTGAAGCACAAGAAGCTGGTGGGCGGCGGTGATTTGCGCATCGTGAACTCGACGGTGCCCGTCGCGCTCAACCGGCTCGGCTACTCGCTCTCGGAGATCGCCGACATCGAGGCGCACATCCTCGCTACGGGCCACATCGCCGGCGCGCCGCACTTGGCCAGCGCTCACCGGGCGGTGTTCGCCTGCTCGATCGGCAGCGATGCCATCTCGCCGCAGGGCCACGTTGCGATGATGGCTGCCTGCCAGCCCTTCGTCTCGGGTGCGATCTCCAAGACCGTCAACCTGCCCGAATCGGCATCCGTCGGCGACATCGAGGACTTGATCGTCGAGTCGTGGCGGCTCGGGCTCAAGGCGGTGGCGATCTATCGCGACAACTGCAAGGTGAGCCAGCCCCTGTCGGTCGGCCCGGCCACCTCGTCGGCTGGTGCACCGGCCACTGCCGTGTCGGCCGAGGGGGCCGCGGCATCCGCTGCCGCCGCGCTGGGGGGAGCCGTGGCGCCGCCGCGCAACCGGCTGCCGCGCAGCCGCCAGTCGCGCACGTTCTCCTTCCGGGTCACCGACTGCCACGGCTTCATGACCGTCGGCGAGTACGACGACGGCCGGCCCGGCGAGATCTTCCTCACGGTGGCGAAGCAGGGTTCGACGCTGGCCGGGATCATGGATGCATTCGCCATCTCGGTCAGCCACGGCTTGCAGTACGGGGTGCCACTGCGTTCCTACGTGGAGGCCTTCACCAATATGCGGTTCGAGCCTGCAGGGCTCACCGACGATCCCGAGCTGCGGATCGCCACGAGCATCGTCGACTACATCTTCCGCCGCCTGGCGCTCGAGTACCTGTCGTTCGACGAGCGCACCGAGTTGGGCGTGCTCAGCGTCGACGAGCGCACCGATCCGCCGCTGCCTGGACTCGAGAGCGCAACGGTCGAGAGCGCCATCGGTGCCGAACCGACACCCGACCCGCCGTCGCACCGCACTGCGGCCCGCTGGTATGCCGATGCACCGCTGTGCATGACCTGCGGCGACCGGATGGTGCGCGCCGGCTCATGCTTTGCCTGCCGCTCCTGCGGCACAACCAGCGGCTGCGGCTGACGGTCGGGCTGGCGATAGGCAGTCAGGCGCCTCGCTCGATCGGGCAGCACCCCGGAGCGCAGCTGTCCGGGTGTGGGCCGAGATGTCCGACCGCTGGCCGGTCGGTTCGCAGGCCTGCTGTCTCCTCCACGAGATCCACCAGCGCCTCCACGAACAGCCGGTGCGTACCGACCGACCGGGCTCGCACCATGGTGATGCCGGCGCGAGCAGCCGTGGCGCGTGCTGTGGTGTCGAGATCGACGAGCACTTCCATGTGGTCGGAGACGAAGCCGAGCGGCACGACGAGGGCGGTGCGGCAGCCTGCCGAACCGAGCTGGGCGAGACGGTCGCTGACGTCAGGTTCCAGCCAGGGCACGTGCGGCGGGCCGCTGCGCGACTGGTACACCACCTCGATGTCACCGGTCAGGCTGGCCATGCCGGCGACTGTCTCGGCGGCATCGCGGAGCTGTGCCTCGTAGTTGCACGATGCAGCCATCCGGCTCGGAATGCTGTGCGCGGTGAACAGGGTGTGCACGTCGCTGCGCAGGCGAGCGCCGTCGAGTGCCTCACGGATGCGTTCGGCCATGGCGCCTGCGAATCCGGGGTGATTGCCATAGACGCGCACCCGCGACAGGCGCGGCGCTCCGGCCACCTCGTCGGCAGCTCGTGCGAGGTCTTCGTGGTATTGGCGGCAGCCCGAATACGAGCTGAATGCGGAGGTCACGATCACCGCCGCGTGACGGCGGCCCTCGCCGACCATCTGGCCGACGGTGTCTCGCAGGTACGGGTGCCAGTTGCGATTGCCCCAGTAACACGCCAATGGCGTGCCCCGGTGAGCGAGTTCGCCCGACAGAGCCGCCAGCAGAGCGCGGTTCTGCTCGTTGATCGGGCTCACCCCGCCATGACGCAGATACTGCTGGGAGACCTGAGCGAGTCGCTCTGCGGGCACGTCGCGTCCCCGGGTGACGTTCTGCAGGAACGGCATCACATCGTCGGGACCTTCCGGGCCCCCGAACGACAGCAGCAGCACGGAATCGACCGACGCCGACCCGCTGGCGGCCGAAGCCGGTGCCGCCCGGAACGACTGCACAGTGACCGGCCTGCGCTGCCCGAGCCCAGCGGCGTCACTGGCGCCGACCGTGGCGAGGGGAACAACGCGGGCGCGCCCGGAGGCGACCAGCAATGGCACCGATGTGAGCGCAACGATCATCGCCGCCACGATGGTCGCGCGGTAGCCGGCGCCGTCGATCAGCAAACCGGCCAGCGGCGGCCCGGCGAGCCCGCCGATGCCTGCAGCGGTGTACAGCGCGCCCAAAACGCCGCCGAGGCCGGCAAGCCCGAAGAGCTCAGCGGCAACCGCTGGCGACAGTGCGATGAACCCGCCGTAGCTGCAGCCCATCACCAGCGCGTAGATCACGAGCACCGTGTAGTTGTCGCCGGCAAAGAGCCAGATGAGGTAGCTCAGCCCCATGATCGTGAAGGCGAGTTGGTACAGCCGCATGAGCGGCAGCACAGTCCCGAGTGCTCCCAGCACCAACCGTCCGAGCAGCGATGCGAGGCCGATGATGCTGATCAGCCACTGACCGCCCGGCTTGCCGAGGTCGTCGAGGTAGTCCTTGATGTAGATGATCGGCACGAACAGGCTGGCACTCAGGAGCATCATCGAGAAATAGAGCAGCGTGTAGCGCCGGTTGTGCATGAGCCTGAGCAGCGACGGCATCTCGCTCGGGGGTGCCACATGGGGCGGCCGCCGGGCGGCGATCGCCGCCAGCATGAGCAATCCCGTCGATGCGACAGCCAGCACTTGGTAGGTGTCGCGCCAGCCGTAGACGTCGATGAGCCGTTCGGCTCCCCAGGCGCCGGCGAACTGACCCAGTCCGATTCCGGCCACGGCGACGCCGAGCGCCGCTGTGCGGTGGCGCTCGAACCAGCCGCCGACCACCGAGACCATCGGGACGTACGCGCACGCCACGCTGATCCCCACGCCCAGCACGTACGAGGTCATCGCCACCCACAGGCTCTGGGCCAGGCTGGTCGCCCAGAGACCGGCTCCGAGGGCGACGGCACCGGCGACGAGCACACGTCGGGGTCCGTAGCGATCGCCGAGGCGGCCGGTGAACACACCGAGCACGAAATAGAGGAACGTCGGGATCGCGAAGAGCAGCGAGGCCAGGCCGGTGCCGATGCCGAACTCGTCGCGGATGGAGTCGAGGACGACTCCGAAGCTGTAGGCCACGCCGAAGACCGCGAAGGTGGCGAGCGAGGCCGACAGCGCGACCGCCCATCCCGCAGCCGAGTCCAGCTGGAGGCTCCGGGCGGTGACGCCCTCGTCGGCGGTTGTGCTCAAGGTCGTACGCCCGGTGCTGTGCAGTCAGCGCCACCGCTGTCGGCTCACCAGCGGCGCGAACGGGCACATTACTGCCGTACCGTTGCACTGGCAGGAGCCGATTCAGATTCGGAGGGGAGCAGCGAGATGACCGCCCAGACCCTCAACCACGGTGCCAGCAGCAGTCCAGTCGCCAGCGGTTCTGCCGCGGCCAGTCCCGATGTCATCGAGCGCCCCGACACCCGCACGACCGAGGGCGATCACGATCGCTTCTCTCACTACGTCAACAAGACGGCGCTGACCCGCTCGGCCGTCAGCGGCGAAGCGGTCGTGGCGCTGTGCGGCAAGAAGTGGGTGCCGACGCGAGATGGCGAGCGCTACCCGGTGTGCCCCGCCTGCAAGGAGATCTACGCCGGCCTGCGTTCGTGACGCAAGAAATGGGACAATGGCAGATCGCGGGACGCGACTAGCCTTGCGACCATCGTGACCGAACCAACCGTCGGCAAGTCTGGTTGCCGTCTGCGCGCCGTCGACTCATGAGCGCTGTGCTGACGACTTACTGCGCCGGAGCCCAGTGACCGACACACAGGTCCGGATACACGTGCCGGGCAATCACCTCATGGTCGGGGTGCTGGGACAGCGCGACGAGCACTTGCGGCTGGTGGCAGACCACTTTGCAGATGCCGACATTCACGTGCGCGGCAACGAGATCACCGTGGCGGGGCCCAGCGCAGCGCTCGTCGGGCAGGTCTTCGAGGAGATGGTGCATGTGCTCGAGGCCGGCCAGCGCATCGAGCCCGAGATGCTCGACCGCGTCATCGACATGGTCGAGGCCGACGAGAGCCCGAGCGACGTGCTGTCCGCCCCGATCGTGCGCGCGCCCAATGGCAGGGTGGTACGGGCGAAGAGTGCCGGCCAGAAGCGCTACGTGGAGATGATCCGCTCCAACATCGTGACGTTCGCTGTCGGGCCGGCCGGCACCGGCAAGACGTGGCTTGCGGTGGCGCTTGCCGTCGATGCGCTGATGTCGAAGGCCGTGCGGCGCATTGTGCTCACCCGTCCGGCGGTGGAAGCGGGCGAACGGCTGGGCTTCCTGCCAGGGGATCTGATGGCCAAGATCGACCCGTATCTGGCCCCTTTGTATGACTCGCTGTACGACATGCTCGATGTGGAGACCGCCGCCAAGCTGCTCGAGCGCAAGACGATCGACGTAGCGCCGTTGGCATTCATGCGCGGCCGCACGCTCAACGACAGCTTCATCATCCTCGACGAGGCGCAGAACACCACGCCCGAGCAGATGAAGATGTTCCTGACACGCATCGGCTTCGGCTCCAAGGTGGTGGTGACCGGCGACCGCACGCAGATCGACGTGCCCGGCGGCAAGAGCGGGCTGATCGACGTGGAACAGGCGCTGGACGGCATTCCGGGGCTCGCGTTTGCGCGCCTCGGCAGGCGGGACATCACCCGGCATCGCATTGTGGGCGACATCGTGGCGGCGTATGACCGGCGTGACGCGAAACGCAACGGCAGCGAGTGAACGAGTGGCTGGTGGCTGCGCCGGCGACGACGGCGTGCTGATCGCTGATCGTCAGAACGACGTGCAGATCGATGCCCGGCGCTATCGCGCGCTGGTGCGGCAGGTGTTGGAGGCCGAGGGTGTGCCGCCGGGCACCGAAACCGCCGTGATGTTCGTGGGCCGCGACGAGATGGCCGAGCTGAATGAAGCTCACATGGGTCACGCCGCGCCGACCGACGTGCTCGCCTTCCCGCTGGATCTCGTGCCGGGCCCGCAGACGCCGGACGAGACCGGCGTTCGGCTGGCCGGCGACGTCGTGGTGTGCCCGGCCGTCGCTGCGGTGAACGCGGAGGCAGGCAAGGGGTCTCGCCCGGGTCACGACGGCACCGTCGCCGCGGAAATCGATTTGCTCGTAGTGCACGGCGTGCTGCACTTGCTCGGCATGGATCACGCGGAGCCCACCGACGCCGCGGCCATGCGCGCCCGCGAGACCGAGCACTTGCGCAGCTTGTGGAGCCATTCGTGAACTGGGTGCTGGGCATTGTCGCGGCGGCGATCCTGCTCGCGGCGGCCATGTTCCTGCGACTGGTCGAGGCGACGTTCGTGCGTCTGGGCCGAGCCCGCGCGTCGGGCCTCGACGAGTCCAACGGCAACGGAGAGCGTCACAACGGCGACCGCGACAACGGGCACCCGAGCACCTCGCCGAAAGCCTCGCTGGAGCAGCTCGTGGAGGACCGCGAGGTGGTGCTGGGTCCGGTCTCGCTGCTGCGCGTGCTGGCCCAGGTGACGCTGGTGGGTGGTGTCACCTGGGTTGCCGCGAGCCGCACGGGTGCAGCGGGCGTCGTGGCCGCTATGGCCGTGACAGCCATCGTGATGTTCGGCGTGACCGAGGCGATGCCCCGGCGCTGGGGGGTCGAGGCCAACGACCGCATGGCGCGGGTGCTCGCGCCGGTTGCTCGGGTGCTGAGCCGCACCGGACCGCTCGCTTGGGTGGCCCGGCTGCTGGCATTCCCCGCGAGAGCGGTGGGTCCTGCTGCGACGCAGGGCGACAGCGGCGAGGTCACCGAAGACGAGCTGGTGGCACTGGCATCGGCTGCGGCGCAGGCCAGCCTGATCGAGGACAGCGAGGCTGAGCTGATCGGCCAGATCATGGAGCTGGGCGACACCATCGTGCGGGAGGTGATGGTGCCTCGCCCCGACATGATCACCGTGAGCCTCGACGACAGCGTCGCTGATGCGCTGGAGAAAGTCATCGCTTCGGGCTTCACACGCCTGCCGGTGACCGACGCCAGCGTGGATGACCTTCGGGGAATCGTGCTGGCAAAGGATCTCGTTGCCGCCTACCTGCACGGCACGCCAACGGGGCGGCCGGGCTCGGACGGCGTGGTGACGTGCGCACAGGTGCTGCGGCCGGCCACCTTCGTGCCGGAGACGAAGCGGGTCAGCGACCTGATGCGCGAGATGCAGGAGTCCAAGTCGCACCTGGCGATCGCCGTGGACGAGTACGGCGGCGTGGCGGGCCTCGTGACGCTGGAGGACATCATCGAGGAGCTCGTCGGCGAGATTGCCGACGAGTACGACGCGGACGAGGCGCTCGTCCAGGAAGCGGACGACGGCGCATTTGTATTCTCGGGGCGGCTGCCCGCGTCGCGGCTGGCCGAGGTGCTGGAGCTTCGACTGCCCGAGGGTGACTGGGACACGGTCGGCGGCTTGGTGCTCGACCGCATGGGCCATGTGCCAGAGACGGGCGAGACCACGGACCTCGATGGCTGGTGCCTTTCTGCGCTCGAGGTGGAAGGCCGGCGGATCAACCTCGTGGGTGCGCGGCGAGGTGTCGATCCGGCGGGTTCCGGGTAGGCCCGGAGCGCACGGTGCGCTCAGGCTTTGTGACCCTCGTCGGGCGCCCGAATGCAGGCAAGTCGACATTGCTGAACTGCCTGGTGGGCAGCAAGATCAGCATCACCTCCGCGAAGCCGCAGACCACGCGGCTGCGCGTGATGGGCGTGCGGCATCTGCCCGATGCGCAGATCGTCTTCGTCGACACGCCCGGCATCGGCAAACCGGTCACCTCGCTGGGGGAGCAGCTCAACGAGACCGCCCGCACGGCCGTCGCCGAGCTGGAGCCGCTGGACGTGATCTGCATGGTGCTCGACGCCACGGCGCCGCTGGGCCGCGGCGACCGGCTGATCTGGGAATCGCTGCCGCCGGGCATCTCCACGGTGGTCGCAGTCACGAAGTGCGACCGGGCGTCGAGGGCCCAGGTGCTGGCACGGCTCGCCGCCGCGGCGGAGTTCGACGCCGATGCGTACTTCCCCGTGTCGGGAGTGACCGGCGAGGGCACCGATGCCCTGATCGATCACCTTGCGGCCGGCCTGGGCGAGGGCCCGGCGTACTTTCCTCCCGAGAGCATCACCGATCTGCCTGATGCCTGGCGCATCTCCGAGGCCGTGCGCGAGCAGTTGCTGGCGCGGCTGGGCGACGAACTTCCCTACAGCATCGCGGTGCGTGTCACCGAGTGGGAGCCCGACCGCATCCGCTGCGACATCGCCGTGGAGCGGCCCTCGCAGAAGGGCATCGTGATCGGCAAGGGCGGGCGGATGCTGCGAGACGTGGGCACGGCGGCACGCCAGGAGCTCGGCCTCGACGGCGTGTACCTGGAGCTGCGGGTGCGCGTGGAGCCGGACTGGCAGCGCACCCCCGACGCGGTCGCCCGCATGCTCGCACCCGAGGCCCCCTCAGAGCCGCTCGACTGAGGTCCCCGCCTGCTCAGGCGGGGTTCTGGTTGCGGATGGTGCCGAGGAACTCGATCGCTTCGGCCTGATCGACGCTGCGGCGCATGGGCGGCAGCGGGTCGAGCAGGCGCGACCGGTAGCCGGCAGTGGCGAGCCGCGAGTCGAGCACCGCCACCACCCCGCGATCAACCGTGGTGCGGATCAGCCGGCCCACTCCCTGGGCCAGCATGTCTGCCGCATTCGGCACGTCGACAGTCATGAAGGCATCGCTGCCTGCGGCCTCGCGCCGGGCTGCCGCGAGCGGCTCGTTGGGCCGTGTGAACGGGAGACGGTCGATCGCCAGCAGCGACAGGGCCGGCCCGGCCACGTCCACGCCCTGCCAGAAGCTCATCGTGCCGCACACCACCGTCGCGGGATCGTCACCGAGCGCGTCGAGCAGTGCGGCGTTCGACAGCTCGCCTCCCTGGCGCAGCACCCGGATGCCGCTGAGCCGCTCGGTGAGCGCACCGGCTGTGTCGTTGAGTGCGCGCCAGCTCGTGAACAGAGCGAGCGTGCGCCCGCCGACCGCGGCGACGAGCTCTGCCAGCTCGTCGATAGCGGCCTCCCGGTACGCATCATTGGTGGGGGCAGGCAGGTGCCGGGCGCAGTACAGCAGCGCGTTGGCCCGGTAGTCGAACGGGCTGTCCACGGCGAGATATGTGTGGTCGGCGGCGGGCACGCCGAGTCGCCCGACGAAGTGCGGGCCGAGCGTCGCACTGGTGAGCACGCACGCCTGACGGCCCCACAGCCGGCTGGCGAGCAGGTCGCCCACGTCGAGCGGGGCCAAGCGCAGCCGGCCGCGGCCTTCCACCAGGATCACCGTTCCCTGCGGAGGGTCGAGCGCGGCACGCAGCGCAGTGAGCGACTCCGCTGCGATCCGCCCGACGCGCACCCGTTCCAGGTCGCCGCTGCCGTCGCCGCCGGCATCGAGCCCGTTCGGCCCTGCGGTGCCGGACGGCCGCAGCTCGGCGGCGAGCTGGGTGACGCGGCCGTCGATGAGCTCCAGCAGGCTCTCCAGGTCGCCGGTGATCGCGCCGAGGCGGGTGTCGCGCAGCGGCGCCAGCTCGTTGGCGAGCCGTTCGGCCATGTCTGCCACGGCATCTGCCGCAGGGCCTCCCGCGCCCACCGCCCGCGCCTCGGTGGCCAGGCGCGTGAAGCCGGCCGGCGTGATCTCCAGACCGGCCACCTGGGTGACGACCGGCTCGAGCTGATGCGCCTCGTCGAACACGACGGCGTCGTGCGGCCCGAACAGGTAGCCGTCGCCGAACAGGTCGATGCAGTAGAGGTGCTGGTTGGTCACCACGATTCCTGCCCTCGCGGAGCGGGCCCGGGCTTCCTCGGCGAAGCAGCGGTGGCCCTCGGGGCAGCGCTCGGCGCCGACGCACTCGGTGCTGGTCACCGACACCGATGACCACACGCGCGCGTCGGGCGCAGCCGCCAGTTCCGAACGGTCGCCGGTGCGCGTTCGGGGCACCCACTGCTGTATCTCGGACAGTTGCTGCCGCCGGGCCAGCTCGGTGGGGGTGGCCGGGCCGTCACCCAGGTCGAACTGCTGCTGCGCATGCTCGCCGAAACGGTGCCGGCAGAGGTAGTTGTTGCGCCCTTTGAGCACCTCCCACCGGACGGGGCGCCCGAGCCGTTCGGCCATCCCGGCGGCCACGAGAGGCAGGTCCTTGCCGACGAGCTGGTCCTGCAGCGCCAGCGTCGCGGTGGCGATCACCACTCGCTTGCCCGCGGCGGCAGCGAGCGCGGCAGGTATCAGGTAGGCGAGCGACTTGCCCACGCCGGTGCCTGCCTGGCACAGCAGCGTGCCCCCGCCGGCCATGGCGTCATGCACTGCGGCTGCCATCTCGGCCTGGCCGTCTCGCTGCTCGCCGCCGCCGGGAAGTTCTGCGATCACCTCGACGAGTGCCGCAGCGGCATCGTCGGCGCCGGTGGCGGGGGCAAGGTCCCATGGCTCGTCGGACATCTGGCTCCATTCTGGGCGGCGGGCGCAACGATCTGCGGCGATGAGGGTTCTACCCTGCGCAGTGTGAACCGAGGTGCGGGAATCGACGTGTCGCGCCTGCCGACGCACGTGGCCTGTGTGATGGACGGCAACGGACGCTGGGCCCAGGCGCGCGGGCTGCCGCGTACCGAAGGTCATGCGGCCGGCGAGGAGGCCCTGATCGACACCGTCGAGGGCGCGGCCGAGATCGGCCTGCAGTGGCTCACCGTGTACGCGTTCAGCACGGAGAACTGGCGTCGCCCGCCAGCCGAGGTGCGCTTCCTCATGGGCTTCAACGAGTCGCTGCTGGTGCGGCGCAGTCACGAGCTGCACGAGCAGAACGTGCGGATCCGCTTCGTCGGGCGGCCCGATGCCCGCATCCCGCGCCGGGTGCGGACCCGCATCGACGAGGCCGTCGAGCTCACGGCGGCCAATACCGGCCTTACCTTCACGGTGGCGTTCAACTACGGCGGCAGGGCCGAGATCGTCGACGCCGCCGCGGGCCTGGTGCGCTCGGGCGTCCCCGCAGACGAGATCGACGAGGCAGCGCTCGCCAAGCATCTCTACGACGCCGAGATGCCCGAGGTCGACCTCATGATCCGGACCTCAGGCGAGCACCGGCTGTCGAACTTCCTGCTGTGGCAGGTGGCCTACAGCGAGCTGGTGTTCACCGACACGCTCTGGCCCGACTTCCGGCGGGAGCATCTGTTCGACGCCATCTGCACCTACCAAGCCCGCGACCGGCGCTTCGGCGGCCTGAACCGCTGAGCCCGCACGCCGCAGCGCCCGCCCGACAGAGCCAAGGGGGGAGTCCCCGCAGATGCAGTACAGGGACCGGGGGGTGGTACTCCGCACTACCAAGCTCGGCGAGGCCGATCGGATCATCACGATCATCACCTCCGGGCACGGCAAGGTGCGCGCGGTGGCGAAGGGTGCGAGGCGCACTCGAAGCAAGCTGGCCGGTCACGTCGAGCCGCTGCGGCATGTCGATCTGCAGCTCTACCGGGGACGCGGCGAGCTCGACATCGTGACCGGCGCAGTGACGCTCGACCGCTGGCCGGTGCTGCGCTCGGATCTCGACCGGCTGGGCACAGCCATGACGCTCGTCGAGGCAGTGGATCAGTCGGTGCACGACCGCGGCGACGACCCGGCGCCGTACCAGATGCTCATCGGAGCGCTGGGCCGCCTCGACCAAGCGCACGCCGAGATGCTGCTGCCCGCGTTCTTGCTGCGACTGCTGGCACACGAGGGCACTGCGCCGATGCTCGACGGGTGCGTGGTGGGCTCCGGCTGTGACGATGCGCCGATCGTGGCGTTTGACCCCGCCAGCGGCGGTGTGACCTGCGCCACCCATCGCCGAGGCCGCTCCCTGTCTGCCGGAGCGCTCGAGATGCTGCGCTCGATCATCGACGGGCGGGTGAATGTCGTGCTCGACATCGAGCCGTCCTCCGACACGCACGAGGCCGCAGCGGCCGTCACCCGCATGTGGGAGTACCACATGGACCGGCGCCTCCGAAGCGCCGACCTGCTCGGCTGAGCGACCGGTCAGCGCCGGTCCCCGATGACGCCGCCGGCGCCTCCGAAGCGCCGACCTGCTCGGCTAGCGGAAGAGGCGGGGGCGGCTGTCGGGGTTCTCGACGCTCTCGTGGAGCCGCTTGAAGCGCTTCTCCGCCCGGATGTCGGCGGTCGAGCGCCACCACCTGCGGCCCCGCCAGAAGGCAGCGGCGAACGCCAGCAGCGCCAGCCCCACCTGTGTGCGGGCCAAGCCGCCGCACAGCGGATGCTGGCTCTCAGGCGGCACGTAGGCCTGCCCGGTGGCGAGGTTCGCAGCGATTGCATCGTCGACCGCGTCGCGCACTGCGTCAATATCCACATCGGGCGGGGCCAAGCTCAGCAGCGGCACAGGGCAGTTCCAGTGAACCTGGCCTTCCTGGATGTCCTCATAGGGCCCGCTCAAGACCGGCAGGGGCAAGAACAGCACCATCATTCCGAGGAATGCACACAGGAAGACCACGGTGGTGTCGCGCAACCGCATAGCACCGATCCTAATGAGCGGCGCGCGGCTGTTGAAGCTCCGCCCGCCGAAATTCGCTCCGGCGCCCCTGCAGGCCCTCAGTACCCTTGCCGCCCGTGACGAACACCGCTGGCGCCGAATCCGAACAGCCGGGTCCCGACCCCGCGCTGTTCGACAAGATCGTCAATCTCTGCAAGCGCCGCGGCATCGTGTTCGGCTCGGCCGAGATCTACGGCGGTTTCCGCAGCGCGTACGACTACGGCCCGATCGGGGCGCAGCTCCTGCGCAACGTGAAGGACGCTTGGTGGCGCTCGATGGTGCAGATGCGCAGCGACGTGGTGGGTCTCGACGCGTCCATCCTGGGCCCGCCCCAGATCTGGGAGGCCTCGGGGCACCTCAAGAACTTCACCGACCCGCTGGTGGACTGCACCGAGTGCAAGACCCGCCACCGCGAAGACCAGCTCGACGACCCCGACGTGTGCCCGAACTGCGAGCGGCGCGGCACGTTCACCGAGGCCCGGGCGTTCAATCTCATGTTCCGCACCCAGGCCGGTCCGGTGGAGGGCGCGGGCGCCGAGGTGTACCTGCGCCCCGAGACCGCCCAGGGCATGTTCGTCAACTTCAAGAACATCCTGGAGACGAGCCGCAAGCGCCCGCCGTTCGGCATCGCCCAGGTGGGCAAGTCGTTCCGCAACGAGATCACGCCGGGCAACTTCGTGTTCCGCACCCGCGAGTTCGAGCAGATGGAGCTGGAGTTCTTCGTGCCGCCTGCCGAGGCGCCGCAGTGGTACGAGTACTGGCTGGCAGAGCGGCTGCAGTGG
>JAJEFK010000004.1 GCA_022820505.1 Acidimicrobiia bacterium
CGGACGGCCGAGCTGCTCCCGCCCGGTACCGGAGTGCTGCTGCAGCGCGACCAAGAGCTCTATGACCGCTATGACCGGCTGCTGGCGTACGTGTACCGGGCCGACGATGGCCTGTTCGTGAATCGCTACCTCGTGCTCGACGGCTACGCCGGCACCATGCACTTCGAGCCCAACACGGAGCACCGGGCCGTGCTCGACGAGGCCCAAGCCGACGCTCGCGCCGCCGGACGGGGGATCTGGGCCGACTGCGGCGGCCCGAACCGCCAACTCGAAGGTGCCCATTAGCGTGTCGGTGTGGCACCGCTGTCCCAGCGGCTCGGATACGGCCCCGACGACAGACTGCTGATCATCAGCGCGGCCGGACTCGGCGGCTGCCACGCGATGAACGAAGGCGTCTACGCCGCCCTGCGAGACGGCCTGGCCACCACGGGAACGCTGCTCGTGCCGTGCCCGTGGTCACGCGAGGCAGCAGCGAGATTCCGGGGCGAGGACATCGGAGTCGCGCTCACGCTGAACGCCGAGTTCGAGCTGTACCGGTGGGGGCCGATCACCTACGGCCCGTCGCTGCTCGACGGCAACGGCGGGATGCCCAGCACGGTGGGCGATGTGTGGGACCACGCCGACCTCGATGAGGTCCGGCGGGAATGCCGGGCACAGATCGAGCGGGCAATCCTGTGGGGCTTCGACGTCACCCACCTCGACAGTCATCTCGACGTGCTCAGCGTGCGCCCCGAGTTCTTCGACGTGTACCTGGAGCTCGCAGTGGAGTTCGGGCTGCCGGTGCGGCTCATCTCCAGCGACGCGCGGCGTCAGCTCGGGTTCCCTGCCGAGGACTTGCTCGGTGCCGAGGGTGTCGTGACCCCCGATCGGGTACTCCGCATCGCGCCCGGGGCCATGGGGCGGTACCGGCGCATCGAAGCGCTGCTCGACTCGCTCGAACCGGGAGTGACCGAATTGCAGCTTCAGCCGGCGGCCGACCTGCCGGAGTTGCGGTCGCTGACCGCCGAATGGGGATCACGCGTGGAGGACCTGCTCCATCTGCGTGACAACGCGGAGCTGCGCACCCACATCGAGCGCAGCGGGATCCGGCTGGTGGGATACCGGGCGCTGCGGCAGCTGCAGCGATCCGACACCGGCTGAGCGAACCCCGCTCTGCTCAGCCCGGCGAGCCCAGCGAACCCGCCGCGCGCCAGGCCGGCAGCAGCTCCAGCCAGAGCGCCATGTCGCCGGAGACCTTGAGATCGCCGGCCATGTAGTACCGGGCGGGATCGGCGTCGCCGCAGACCACGTCGGCGGCGAGCTGCCACGGGGCCTCCAGGGTCAGATCAGCACCGCGGGTGGTCCCCGCAGACGTAGACGTCAGGACGCCGGATTCGAAGATCAGGCTCACGGCGACTTTACCGTCGGGACCGCCGGCGGTCTTCATCACGACGGTGCCCGACACGTTTCCCAGGGGTTCGTGGCCAGTGTCGGCCCACGCCGCCAGGAACTCGTCGTCGAGAAAGCTCATGGGCGCAGGCCTGCGAAGAGGTCATGCTCCATCGGCTCGGTCGCGATGCGCGACTCGAGCAGCATGTACTCCTCGTAGGGATGGATCGAGTCGGCGACGTCGTCGGGCAGGCCGAACCAGAACGGCGAGTCCGGATCGACCTGGGTGGCGTGGGCCAGCAGCGCCTTGCGCCGGACCGCGTTGTTCACCTCGATGACCGCAGTGATGCGGTCGTCCCGGCTGGGTCGCCCCAGCCACTTCTCGTCGAACGGCGACTCAAGCCCGAGATCCAAGAAGGCCTGGTGGATCAGCTTCATGCGCTTGTGCGACCACACCGGTGCATACATCTTCATCGGCGTGAACGCAGGGCCGCACTCTGGGCGCCAGGCCGGTTCACCAGCGTGGGCGAAGGCCGGAATGCAGATAGCGGTGACCTGCAGGTGATCGGGATGGGGGTAGCGCGACTGCACGAGGGGGTAGGTCAGGATGACCTGCGGGCGCACCCGGCGGATCACGGTCACGAGCCTGGCGACCGCTTCGTCGAGGTCGGCATTGGCGAAGGCGTCTCGATGGGCGTTGGCTTCGGTATCGGGCATGCCTGAGTCGCGATAGCCCAGCATGATGACTTCGTCGTAGCCGATCTCGACCGCAGACGCGTCAAGCTCGGCGCGCCGGACTTCGGCGAGGTTCTCCTTCACCTCGGGCCGGTCCATCGCCGGGTTCAGAATGTCGCCCTCCTCGCCGCCGGTGCAGCACACGAGCGTGGTGCGGATGCCCTCGTCGGCATACCGGCGGACGGTCCCCGCACCCTTCGACGCTTCGTCATCGGGGTGAGCGTGTACCGCGAGAATTGACAGTCCCGTGTCTGACTGTCCCGTGCGCTGTGACATCGGCGGTCAAGCTACCGGGGCCGGCACGGTGCTGACCGGCAGCGATGTCGCCCGGCCGATGTCGCTGCCTCCCATCAGACCCTTCCGTCGGACCATTGCCCATTTGCAACTCATGCCGTACCCTCCTGCGACTAATCGCTAGTCAGGAGTCGGTTGCTGATGGATACCCCCCCCCGCGAGATGGCATGGGTCGCCTAGACAAGCCCAGGCGTCGTTGGCTGGTGCTGCTGTTGACGGCGTCGCTGCTGGGGGCGACGTTGCTCGGCGCACCGTTCACGGCCGCGGCCGGCGCAGACGGCGGTACTGGGACTGACACCACGCCGGAGGCGTGCGACACGGCTGACGCCATCAGCAAGGCGCGCGCCGCGTTCGACTGGCACGACCGCCATGGCTCGCTGACGCCGATGTTCTGGCGCATCCTCAACACGCTCGGCGCCGACAACCTGCCCGCCAAACCCGCCGACGTC
>JAJEFK010000038.1 GCA_022820505.1 Acidimicrobiia bacterium
CCCAGCAGCGCATTACCTACTACTTCGCGGAGCGGCAACGAATAGTGCTACTGACCGTCTTCCGCAAACAACGACCAAGCGAGCGGACCGAGATCCGGCGCGCCCGTCAGGCCGTGAGACGCTGCATCGCTGAAGGACACACAGCCGAGGAGGACGACTAATGGGTCGCACAACGATCGAGGAAATGCGCAGCCGGAGGCTCTCCGCCATGACCAGCGCCGAGCGCGCCAAGTTCGACGAGACCCTCGCCTCCGCTCGGCTAGCCATCGAGGTGGGTGAGAAGGTCCGCGAAGCCCGCGAGACGGTGGGCCTAAGCCAACGCGAGCTGGCAGCGCGAATGTCCACCAGCCAGGCGGCGGTAGCCCGCCTCGAAGCGGGGGGCACCAGCGCCACACTCGCGACCCTGCACAAGGCCGCCGCCGCGCTCGGCCTTGCACTCAGCATTGACCTAGCTCCGGCAGGCTGACAGGCGGGGCCGCAAGCTCTACTCTTCGGGCTTCCTATGGCACGCATCGAGATCATTCCTGACGACTCTTGGGACGGCGAGCTCGGCGAGATCTATCCCCGGGTCGTGGATCCCACCTACGGCCGGGTCGACCATGTCATCGCGGTGCACTCGCTGAACCCGCGCTCCATGAAGGCCCACCTCGCCCTGTACGAGTCGGCCATGGCCGGCACGGCCACGCTGCGCAAGGTCGAGCGCGAGCTGATCGCGCTGGTCGTGAGCCTCGAGAACGGCTGCCACTATTGAATCGTCCACCACCGGCGCGGTCTGCGCCGGCTCATCAACGACGACGAGCTGGTCGCCGCGGTCGAGCAGGACTGGACCACGGCGCCGCTGTCGCCGAAGCGAACCGCGATGCTGACCTTCGCGGTCAAGCTCACCAAGGCGCCCGCCGCGATGATCGACGCCGACGTCGAGGCCCTGCGATCGGCCGGCTTCTCCGACCGCGACATCCTCGACATAGTCGAGGTCGTCGGCTACTACGCCTACGCCAACCGCATCGCCGACGGCCTCGGCATCAAAACCGAAGACTGGATCCCCGACTGAGCGGCCTCGGACCGTCGCCCACGGACTTGTCCGCACCGACGAGGCCGGATCGAGCACTAATGGTTCCGAGACACGCGTGCTGGCATCGCTATGGTGCAGTTCAGCGCAGCAACCTCGGAGGCCACCATGAAACGCGCCGATGTGCTGAAGAACTACGCAGCCTTCGAAGCTATGCGCGCAGATCTCGAAGCAAGCCATCTCGGGCAATTCGCTGTGCTGCACGACGGCCAGCTCATCGGCACCTACGCGAGCATTCGCGAAGCACGAACCGCCGGCAACGCACGCTGCGGAGTCGGCAACTTCAGCACCCAAGAGATCCGTTCCGAGCCGATCGAACTGGGCACCATGGCCGCCACCCTGGCCTGACACGGGTGACAACCTTCGAAACCGACATCGAACATGGCCGTTATGTGCGGTTCTATGTCGAAGTCAGCGCTCCGGCGAGTGAACAGGGTCCGGCCCGGTACAGGGCGCTTGTCGATACGGGCGCAACGACAACGGCGGCGACACGTGAGGTGATTGAACGACTCGGGGTCACGGCCAGCGGTATCGAGATCGTCAACACGCCCATCGGTCGGGTGCAAACGGACACCTTCGACCTCGACATCGCTCTGCCTGTCGACACGCCGCGTGCGACCAGCGCGTGGGGCGACGGCTACACGTACGGCAGAGCGCACGCCGTGATCGCAATCGGGCTGGGCCGCCGTATCAGCGACTGCGACATCGTGCTCGGCATGGACGTGCTGTCGAGGCTGTGCTTCACCATGTGCGACGGCCGTTTCGAGATGCACTCCTGAACGGCACTCTGTCCAAACCGACTGGCTGGTAGGCAAAAGAAAACCCGGCCCCTCAAGGGCCGGGTGGTCTAGGTGCCTACCCTAGGCGGTGCCGTCCGCGATTGCGAGGCAATGAGGCACAGACCTAGCAGCGGCTGGGTTGGATTCGCCGTGACGCTCAGCTGGGCGGAGCTACTCCAGCTCTACCGCCGTCGCTATGTCGTGGGCCAGGTGCCGATCGTAGGGTCGGCTTGGTCGGATCGAGCGCCTGAGTTCCGTGCTCCAAAAGTGAGAGGAGATGCATGTCGCCAAGTGCTGTGTCTCAGGGCGACCGGATAGGCGCGGCCGACATCTTGCGGCTGGTGGCGCCAGCGGGATCGCGTGTGCGGATCGGCATCGACGGGCCGGGTGGGTCTGGCAAGAGCAGGTTGGCCGCGGAGCTGGTCCGTCGCTGGCCGACCGAAGTCACTGTCGTCCACGGCGACGACTTCGGGCGGCCGACGGCCGACCCAGCCAGGTCGGAGCAGCAGATCGGCGGTCTCTTCGACCTCTCTCGGCTGGAGCGAGAGGTGCTCGAGCCCCACGAACGGGGCGTGCCCATTCGGTACCGGCGCTACGGCTGGAGCACAGACCGGCTCGGCGAATGGGTCACCGCGCCGCATGACCGCACGCTCATCGTCGAGGGCGTCTACTGCACCCATCCGTCGATCCGCGACCGGTACCACTTCCTGATCTGGGTCGAAGCCGACCGCCCCACCCGACTCGCCCGAGGACTGGCTCGTGACGGCCAAGCAGCACGATCCCGCTGGGAAGACATCTGGATGCCCGTCGAGGACCGTTACCGAGCCGAGCACCGCCCCGACCATGCGGCCCACCTAGTGCTCGACAGCACCGACACAAGCAACGGCGACAAGCTGACGTTTCGGGTTACCGGCGTTCGGCGGCTGGCGGAGTAGCGCATCTCATCCGTCTTGACCGCGACGAGGCGCGGTTCCTAACGTTCGTCGCGTCGGCGCCGATGCTCGGTGTTGACCTCACACAGGGGGAATCTGACATGGCCGACATGAAGCTGGCGCTGTACTTGCCGAACTTCCGCGACCACGTGACCGTCCAGGAACTCGAAGAGCTCACCGACCTCGCCGAGGAACTCGACTTCGATTCGATCTGGACGCTCGACCGCATCGTCGTGCCGGAGTCATCCGATCGCGGGGAGCTGCAGTACCCGTTCGGGATGATGGAGCAGTTCCCCACGCAGCTCCCCGTCTCGGCCCGTGGTCAGTGGTTCCAGGGCTGGCCGCTCATCCCCTGGCTCGCAGCGAAGACCTCGAAGTGCCGGATCGGCATGAGCATCACCGACACGCCCTACCGTTCGCCCGGCGTGTTCGCCGCCGAGATCGCCACGGTGGATCACCTGTCGGGCGGGCGGGTGAACGTAGGCGTCGGCTCGGGCTGGATGCCCGAGGAGTTCGCTGCCGCGAGCGCATCGCACCTGTTCCCGAAACGCCACAAGCACGTGCGCGAGACCATCGAGATCTGCCTGGGCATCTGGACGAACGAGCTGTTCGAGTACCACGGCGAGTTCGCGGACTTCGGCCCCAGCGGCTTCGGCCACAAGCCGCTGCAGGATCCGCATCCGCCGATCTTCATGAGCGGCCTGCGCAGCCCGGCCATCTCGGCGAAGCGAGTGGCCCAGTACAACCTCGCCGGCTGGATCGGCATCCAGGACACGCCCGAGGAATTGACGCAGTGGCTCAGCGCGATCGGCGAGGAGCTCGACAAGCTCGGCGGGTCGCACAGCGTGGACGACATGGAGATCTCCAGCATGTGCTGGTTCGTGATCACCGACGAGCCGACCGATCAGGCCCGCAACGGCAAGCTGACGAACCTGCTGGCGGGCACCGCCGAGCAGATCACGCAGAACCTGATCGAGCTGAAGGCTGCCGGCATGACCATGCCGCTCATCTGGCCGCCGTTCGCCGATGTGCCGGTCTCCAAGACGCTGGAGGATCTCCGCCAGCTCAACGACGAGATCCTGCCCCAGGTCAACGCCGCCTAGCGGTTGCCCCGCCCGCCCTCAGCGGGTTCGCATCAGGGCCGAACCCTCGATCCCCGACTGATCTTCGGCAGGTCGATTGCTTGATAGCCGCTCGCTGCCATGCCAGGTTGAAGCGCGATATATGTTGAACTTGATAGTAGCAAGATATAAATATATACTTCTTCTACTACAATTTCAATAGGTATAAGTAGTCTGCACCTGGCAGGTGTCACATGCTGCGAGACAAACGAGCCCAATCACGACGCCGGCTCGACCAACGCTTTGGCCGACACGGCGACCTCGCTGATCTTGCCCCCCCTCCCCAGGGCTGGATCCGCACGCTGCGTGACTCACTGGGGATGACCAGCGGAGACTTGGCCCGTCGCATGGGCGTTCACCCGTCGCGCATCCCCGCCATCGAACGAGGCGAGCGAGAACGGACGCTCAAGCTCGACACCCTCACTAGGGTCGCCGACGCTATGCAATGCGACCTCGTCTATGCACTCGTGCCCCGCACAAGCCTCGACGGAATGGTCGAGATTCAAGCCCGGCTCAGCGCCATCAAGCACTTGCGAAACGTCATGGCCCACTCACGGCTCGAGGACCAAGAAGTCACCCCCGACGACCTCGAAGCCCAGATCGCAGACCTCGCCGCCGAATTCCAACAACGGCGAGACCTCTGGCGCGCTGAGCAAGACCACCCGCAATGAGCAACCTCGCCGCCCCGCTCGGCGACGGGCACACGCTGGTGCCTGACGACGAGCGAGCGGACTTGCTCCAGTCGGACATAGCCACGCTGCAAGAGCTCTTCGAGGCCGAGCAACGCAACATCGCCAATGCCCTGCTGCGTCCGAAGCCACGACTGCCGACTCTCCTTGACGACACCTACCTGCGTCGTCTCCACAAGGCCATGTTCGGCGACGTCTGGGCCTGGGCTGGTCACTACCGACAACAGGAAACGAACATCGGCATTGAGCCGATCTACATCTCCGTTCACGTCAGAGATGCAGTGAACGATGCCACTACGTGGGTTGAGCACGAGACGTATGAACCGGACGAGCTCGCCGTCCGGTTCCACCATCGCCTCGTTGCCATCCACCCATTTGTCAACGGCAATGGCAGGCACAGCCGCATCAGCGCCGACCTGCTAGTCGAGAACCTGGACCGCAAGAGGTTCAGCTGGGGCAGCAACCTGGAGGCTTCCACCGAACAGCTGCGTCGGCGCTACCTCGCGGCGCTACGTTCCGCCGACGCCGGCGAGATCGGCGACCTCGTCAGTTTCGCCCGCAGCTAGGAGTCCGTCGACTACTTCGCCTTGGCCAATCGCATCGCCGACGGGCTCGGCATCGGGACCGCTCCCCCGATTCTTGCTCTTCGATGAAATTGCAGGGAGCAATACCCTTCGGTGCCGTGCTGCGCCTGGTGACTCAATCCCGCCTAGCTCTGCTGGCTGCGGGTCTCGTCACTTCCATGTACTCGGTTGCCTGCTCGTCTGACCTACCAGATGCGACCACCGAATCGCGAATCGATGTCCTGTTGCCAACACTTGATCCGGTCCCGCCGATTCGCGAGAACGCCGTGAGCCTCTTCGCAGGGGCCTACGAATGGGAGTTCCCAAACGGGACCCGTGTTGTATTCGTACCCTCCGATATCGAACCGGGCCGCGTGGAACTATCGACACAGAGCATGGGCGGCTGGTCTCAACTGCCGGTGGGCAGTGCGGGTCTAGCCCACGCCATCACGAACGCAGTCTCCCAGAGCGTGATGATGCACTTCTATGGGTGGGAATTCGAGGTCAACTCCTTCACCACGGCCCGAGTGCGTCCGTATCTCGACGAGCTGACGGAGAGCTTCTCGGGCCACGCCGACGCCGATGAACTCGACGATCTGCTCGCGCTGATGCACTTGCACATAACCGATCCGCGGGTGTCCGAGTTCGCGGCCGGCGAGCAGGTGCAACTCCTGCACGAGCAAAGGGACAACTACGAGAACGAGCCGCATTGGGCCGCAAAGCCCGACACTGACAGCGTGCGGTACCAGGACAGTCCCTGGTATCGAGTCATCCTCACCCGACAAGAGATCGCCGCAGTGACTGCGGACAAGCTTCTCGAGCTCTATGAGGCACGCTTCAGTGACGTTGACGACCTCATGGTGGTGATCGTCGGCGACATCGAACGGCCGACGGTCGCCGTCTTGGCCGCCCGCTACATCGGCACGCTGCCCGTCGGTGAACCCGACCGGTACGTGAACCACGACCCGGGCTTCCCGCAGGGAGTGCAGCGCATCGCCATCCCGATCGACCCCGACGATCCTTCTCGGCCGCTGCTCCATATGCGGTTCGACTCCGAGGTGCCGGTTACGGCAAGAACCATGGTCATCGCTGATCTCATGTCCGCCGCGCTGGACCGAGTGCTTGAGGACGCGGTGCGGGAAGAACTCGGCGAGGCTTACACCGTCGGGGCGTCGCTGTGGCCCGTCGCCGAAGTCGGCAAGTGGGACACCAGCATCGGCGCAAACGTCCCCGCGGAGAGTCTCGAGCTGGCCAACTCGACGATCATCGAAACCATGGCCGACCTAGAGGTCAACGAAGTCCCCGAGTCCTACTTGGCCCGCGCAAGGTCGACGCTGCGGGATCGATACCAGCTCAGCATCAACAGCGAGATCATCGAGCCGCTGCTGCGCCGCCGTTTTCTCGACGACGCGCTCGTCGGCACGCCCGAGCAGCGCCTCGCGATCCTCGACGACATCACGGCCGCTGACATCCAGCACTACGTGCCGCGGTTCTTCGACCTCGACAACCGAATCGAGCTGTTTCTCGGTGCCGAGTAGTGGCGCCGCCGATGAGGAACGTCGGTGTGTCGGCCGCGGGACGCTCAGCGGGTTCGGCGGACTGCGGCGACTAGGCCGAATGCGAAGCCGACGAACTCGATGAGCGCCAGGTTGAGTGCCGTGTGGAAGAACACGCCGGCGCTGTCGCCCGTGACGTTGGAGTGCAGGTCTGGGCTGTCGATGACGAAGTGCAGCAGGTAACCGAACACGAACGAGGCATACATCGAGGCGGCGAACAGCGCAGCGCCCATCCGGAGGCTTCGGCGGAACGCCAGCCACACCGCGGCCAGCGGCAGCAGCGTCACGACCACCGCGATGTACACCTGCTGGGCGGCCGGGATGGGCACGTCCGCAGCAGCGTGGCTGTAGGTATGCGTCAGCCCGACACCGAGATGCAGCGCAGCGATCCCAGCCAACGTGAACTGCTCAAACCTCCCCGACACCGCCATAGCAACCCCAATTCTCGCGGCCTCCTAATGCCGCGGGGCGCGCATGCAATTCGCCGGCACGGTCTGCTCGTGCCGGCGCCGATAGTCAACCCAGGAACCGCCACAGCCAACGCGAATTCCGTCTTCGTTCAGTTCTCGGTACTGCGAGACTGAGTTCTTGCAGTCAGGAGCGCAAGCATGATCTCAGGTTCGTGTCTCTGCGGCGCCGTGCGATTCCAGATCGACGGCCAGTACAGCCCCATCGGCCAGTGCCATTGCTACAAGTGCCGCAAAGTGACTGGAGCAGCTGCAGAAGCTGCGCTGTTCACGGCTGCGACGAACCTGAGGTGGGTCGAGGGCCAGGACCAGATCGTCAAGTACGTCATGCCCGACGGCCACTGGAAGTCGGACTTCTGCGGAACGTGCGGCAGCCCGATGCCGCATCTCAGCGCAGACGGCGAGCTCTACTGGGTTCCGGCCGGATTGCTCGACGACGATCCCGAGGTCGAAGTGACTGTGCACATATATGTCGATGGCAAAGCAAGCTGGGAGACCATCGGCGGCGATGCCCCGCAATACCCAGGTGAGCTGCCAGCGACACAACGCCAGGCGATACTGACGCAACTGAAACAGATTGCCCAATAGCTGCACCACGGCACAGTCGCAGCGCGGCAGGAAACCCGCCTGCGAGACCGGCTGTCCGACAGCTAGCCGACGATCTAGCGTTCCTGACGCCGGGAATGGAACGGGCAGAGAGGGGCCGAGCGTGCGCGTTCGCAAGGTGATCATGATGTTGATGGCGGGGCTCGTTGCCTTGTCGGGGCTTGCCGCCTGCGGCGGGGATGGCGACGACATTGCTGGTGTCGGTCAGCTTGCAGCGGCGACAATGTCGGGTGCCGATGGATCGTCGATGGGCACCGTCACCGTGGAGCAGGGTCCGAACGGCGTGCTGGTGTCTGCCGACGTCAGCGGGCTGACGCCGGGCGCTCATGGGTTCCACATTCATGATGTGGGTGCTTGCACACCGGACTTCTCCGCTGCCGGCGGCCACTACGCCCCCAGCGGTCACGGTCACGGGTTCATGTACGGCGACGACCAGCACGCCGGTGATCTTCCCAACCTCTACGCCGCCAGCGACGGCACGGCTCGGGCCGATGTCTTCACCAGCAAGATCACGCTCGCAGCCGATGCCGACACCACGGTGTTCGACGACGACGGCTCGGCCATCATCATTCACGCCCAGCCCGACTCCTACGGCGCCGAACCCGGCGCCGGCGACCGCGTGGCCTGCGGCGTCATCGAGCGCAGCTGACCCGCCCGACACCGGCGAACCGCCATCCGGGCTGCACATGGCGTGGGGCAAGGCCGGCCTGCCTGGGTCTCCCAAGGTTGGCCCGCGCCGCTGGGCGGCCGCCATCGCAGCGCTGGCATCATTTGCACTCTTCGGAATGGCGAGTTGCACCGGCGAACCGCCGGTCGCGGAGGAGCGGCAATCGGACAGCCCCGCCGCAGAGACACTCGTGCGGTACGGGTTCTATGCCTACTTCGAACCGGTGAGCGCGCTGGCCGACGGCCAGAACGATCAGCACGGCGAGCGAAACGCTTCGGGCAGCGGCCAGCAGCCGTCACACCGAGGCGGCCACATCGGGTACGAAGCCGACCTGCTGAGCGCCATCGAGGCGATGGACGGTTTCGGGCTGCGTTTCGTCCGAAGCCCGATCACCGAGTGGCCCGGCATCTGGCTCACGGCGGCGTCGGATTCCTTCGACATGATCGGCGGCGGCATCACTGCGCTCGACAGCCGCACGCGTGATGCCGATGGTGCCACCGTCATCGCCTTCACCGAACCGCACATCGAGTTCCGCCAGTCGCTGCTGGTGCGTTCCGCCGATGCCGAGCGCATTCAGCGCCATCGCGACCTGCGCGCCGACGACCGTGTTGGCGTGCTCGCCGGCACTACCGGCGAAGCACGGTTGCTGCAATTGCTCGACTTCACCGACGACGGCCGACTTGCCCCAGGCACCCGTGTCCACACGCCAGCAGACGTGGTGCTCGTCGACGACGACGGGCGGCACAGCATCACGGCCAGCGGCGCTTCGGCCGATCTTGCCGACCGGACCCGCCTCGAGCCGGCCGACCCGAACCTGCCCGATGTGGTGTATCTGGGCCAGTTGGCAGGCGAACAGGAGCTGCTCGACGCGCTGTCCCGTGGCGACGTGGATGCCATTGCCAGGGGCACCATCAGCAATGCCGCTGCGGCGTTCGACTCAGACGGGGAATTCGCAGTCACCGCACTCGATCAGGCCGTCGAGCACGGCGGCTTCGCCATCGACGCAGCGAATGCCGAACTGCGCTCGGCGATCAACACCGCAGTTGCCTGGCTCACCGACAACGGCCGTATCGGTATCACCGACTGGCTCGCCGACAACACGGTCTTCGCCACGCGCGCCCGCCAGTGGCAGCCCCCGGGCTGAGGGCGGTTACGGTGCAGGCGCGCAGACTGCCAGGGGGACGCATGCAGACCGAACGACGTGAATTGGATACCGGTGACGGGCAGCTTGGGCTGTATGTCGCCCGGCCGGATGGCGATGGCCCGTTCCCGCTGGTGATGTTCTTCCATCACGGGCCGGGGTTCGACGACGGGTCGCGTGAAGCAGCCGACGCCATCGCGGATGAGGGCTACTGCGTTGCCGTACCGGACCGGTACTGGCGCAACGGGCCGTGGCTGACGTTCGACGTCGCCGCGCTGTTCGCCGAAGGCCCCGACTCGCCGGCGATGCAGGAATTCCTGGGCCTGCTGCTGGGCACGACCGACGACATGGTCAGCGCGGACATCGCAGCGGTGCTCGCCTCGCTGGAGGCCGACGCAGCGGTCGACACTGCCAACGTCGGCTGCATCGGCTACTGCATCGGAGCGCGCACCGTGGTCAGGGCGCTGGCGGGGCAGCCCGACGTGTTTGCGGCCGGGGTGGGGCTTCACCCCTCGTTCTGCGTGACGCCCGAGCCGAACTCGCCGCACCTGTCGGTGCCCACGATCTCCGGCCGGCTGCACATGGCCCAGGGCACGGCCGATCAGCTCGCGTCGCTCGAGCAGAACCAGCCCCTGCTCGATGCCGTGGCCGAACTGGGCGACCGAGGCAGCGTCGATGTGATCGAAGGCGCCGACCACGGGTTCGCCGTGCCGGGCGGGCACGCCTATCACCCCGAAGGCGCCGCCCGCTCGTACGCCACCTCGCACGCGATCTTCAGCGAACATCTCGGCAGCAACGCCTGACGCCGACACCGACGGGCGTCGGAGCATCGACGGCGGGGCGCTCGGCCGCCGGACGAACTCGAAACCTGGCCATCTGGATTCGTGCCGAGGAAGCGTTGCCTCGGTCTCACGAGCGCGCAGCAGGCCATCTCGAAGTGGGGCAGCACTGACATATTTGTGACACAACTCGTTCTTATGTTGCGCAGCCAACACACCTCACGAAAGGAGACTGCGATGAGGTGGCTGCGGCGGCGGATGAAGAAGGTGATTGCGGGAGTGGCGGCAGCGCTGTTGCTCGCCGGGGCGGCGCTGGCGGGCTGCGCTTCGGACGACGATCGGGAATCGGGAGAGCAGCACGCCGAGCGAGAGCAGGACGAGCACGGCGGCGAGGGCCGCGAAGGCAGCGGCGAACACGGTGGCGAGGGCCGCGAAGGCAGCGGCGAGCACGGCGGCGAGGTTCACGGCGACAGCAGCCGTGAACTCAACGAGGCTGAGATGTCGAGCCCGATCACCCCGCTCGACCAGCCGTGGACGGGCAACCTCGGCGGACTGGAGGTCGACGCTTGGTTCGAGGAATCCAGCCAGACCGCCTTCACCACGGTGCGGAACACCACCGACCGAACGCTGTGCTACGTGCAGTCGGAACCGCACCTGAAGTCGGGCACTCGCACTGTCGGCGAGCTCGGTCCCGACCGTCTCGGCGACCTGCAGCCCGGCCAGGAGACCATGTCGGTGCTGTCGGTGTCGAGCGAACCCGCCATGGCCGGCGTGTCATTCGACGGTTACGTCGTGCACCTCGAAGTGTTTGACTGCGCCGGTCCCGGGCCCATCCCCCACAGCGGCGAGGGCGCTGAAGACTCGGGCGGCGAGAGTGGCGAGTCGGGCGGTCAACACGCCAGCGGCGAGGCCGCCGAGCGCGGCGAGGGCAGCTCCGCGGCGGCACTGTCACCCGATGACACCTACGACGAGATCCGCAACGGCGCCCGGCTGATCCTGAGCTACGACGCTGCCGCCAACGCCTTCACGGGCACCGCCGAGAACACCACAAACCGTGTCCTCACCAGGGCCAGGGTGGAGATCCATCTCTCCAACGGCACCGAGCTCGGCCCCACCACGCCCACCGACCTGGCACCGGGCCAAGTCCTGCAGATCCGGCTTCCCTCCACCACCGCCCCGTTCACGAGCTGGACGACCCACGCGGAGATCGGCAGCGGCGAAGACGGCGGTGAGCACGGCTCGGGCAGCGAAGGCAGCGAGTCTGGCGGCGAGCACGGCTCGGGCGGCGAGGGCAGCGGTGGCTAGCGGCCGTCGGCAGCGCCACATCAACCCTGCATGCAGAAAGATGGTGTCGTGAGCGGCCGAGTGCTCATCGTGGAGGACGACCGCCGGATCGCCGAGTGGGTGCAGACCTACCTCGAGCGGGCCGGCTTCACCGCCGAGATCGCCCGGGACGGCCGGGCAGGCCTGGACACAGCCCGCAAGACCAAGCCAGACCTCGTCATCTTGGACCTGACGCTCCCCTACCTCGACGGCGTCACGCTGTGCCAGACCCTGCGGCGAGAGTCAAACGTGCCGATCATCATGCTGACCGCACGGGAGGCCCCCGCCGACCGCATCCGGGGGCTGGAAAGCGGCGCCGACGACTACATCGTCAAGCCGTTCGAACCCGACGAAGTGGTGGCCCGGGCACAAGCGGTGCTGCGGCGGGTGCACGGCACCGTGCAGGAGGTGTTCACCCAGGGCAACATCTCGCTCGACGAGGCCGCCGGCGCCGTCACTGTGAGCGGGGAGGCCATCACGCTCACCCAAGCCCAGTTCGCCCTGCTCGCGACCTTCATGCGCCACGCCGGCCAGGTGCTCAGCCGCGACCAGCTCATCGAGCTGTCGTTCGACGAGTTCGACGGCTTCGACCGGGCCATCGACACCCAGATCGCACGGCTGCGCAAGCGCATCGAGCGCGGCGGCACCCAGCCCATACAGACCGTGTACGGCGCGGGCTACCGCTTCGTCGCCGTGGAGGAGTGATGTCGCTTCGCTGGCGCATCCTGGCGGCGACCGCCGCGGTGGTGGTGCTGGCCGTACTGACCAGCGTTGGCGTCGCCTACTACGCCACCCAGTCTCGCCTGGACCTGTTCGTCGGCCAGATCGGCGAGCGTGAGGCGCACCGGCTGGCCCAAGGCTTGTCGCGTGCCTACACCGACACTGGCGGGTGGGCCACCGCTGAGGAGGAGCTGAGCGACGCTGGCTTCGGTCTCGACAGCTCGCCCGGCGAATCGCGCTCTGCGGGCGAGGAAAGCAGCGGTACGGAATCCAGCCACGAGGGCGCCGGTTCGGAAGGCGCGCATGTCGAGTTCGTGCGGGTGGTCATCACCGACGTCGACGGTCGCGTCATCCTCGACAACGCTGCCGAGCTGTCGCCTGGAAGCGCAGGTGACGGCTTGGGCGGCCATCCCGGCACGGTGATCGATCTGGCCACCGGCGAGACCGTCGGCCACGTGCGCGTCGACACCAACCACGATCTGCTGTCCAGCGAGTCGCACGGATTCCTCAGCGCGCTGCTGTACATCACGCTGGTCGGCGCGCTGGTGACCGCGGCGGTCGCCATGCTGATCTCCGCCTGGCTGACCAAGCGGATCACCGCACCGGTCACGGCGCTCACCCGAGCCGCCGAAGGCATCGCACGCGGCAGCACGTCGCAGCTCCCGGTGACCTCGTCGGACGAGCTGGGCCAGATGACTTCGGCGTTCAACCAGATGTCGTCTGACCTGGATGCGCAGCGCGAGCTGCGGCGACGCCTGATCGACGACGTCTCCCATGAGCTGAACACGCCGCTCAGCGTCATCCAGCTCGAAGCCGCGGGGCTGCGCGACGGGCTGCAGACGCCCGAGCGGGTGAGCGGCCACATCATCGACGAGGTGACGCGGCTGCGGGGGCTGGTCACCGACCTCAACTCGCTCGCCGAGACCGAACTCGGCGAGCTGAGCCTCACGCTGGAGCCGACTGCCGCCGGTGAGCTGCTGGAAGCCGAGCTCGACCGCTGGCTGCCCCAGGCCGAGGCCGAGGAGGTCTCGCTGTCGCTGGACCTGGCCGACGACCTGCCTGAGGTGCAGGTCGACCGCATGCGGATGAGCCAGACCTTGGGAAACGTACTGCGCAACGCCATGAACAGCACCCTCGGCGGCGGGAGCATCGTGATCGCTGCTGCGCGTGAGAGCAGTGGAGCGAGCCGGGACGCGCGGCCGGGGTCGGATGCCGGCGCAGGCAGCGACATGCTGGCCATCTCGGTCATCGACGACGGCATCGGCATCGGTGCCGACGACCTGCCGCAGGTGTTCGAGCGCTTCTACCGCGCCGACAGCTCGCGAGAGGCGGGAACCGCCGGCACGGGTCTGGGCTTGGCGATCTCGCGCGCCATCATCGAGGCGCACGGCGGCACCATCGACGTGGCAAGCGAGGGCCTCGAGCGCGGCGTCACCGTGACCATCCGCCTGCCCTGCGGGCCGCCACAGCCATAACGTTGAATTGCTGCGAGCGCCTGCAGCGGCGAGAAGGGAGCCCTTCGCATGAGCACCGAGCGGGTTGTCATCGTCGGCGGAGGTCTCGCTGGGCTCAGCGCTGCCTACACGCTGATGAAGCGTGGCATCACTCCCCTGCTGCTCGAGGGGTCCGAGCGGGCGGGCGGGCGCGGCAAAGGCGAGCAGATCGACGGCTTCTCGGTGGACATGGGCGCGTTCGTCTTCACCGCCACCTACGACACGGCGTTCCGCATCAGCGAGGAGCTGGGCCTGCCACTCGTGCGGTCGCAGATGAAGTTCGGCCACCTGCGCGGCGGGCGGTGGGTCACCACTTCGCCCGAGGGGTCGTTGGGGAGCTTCGTGCGGCAGCTGCCTGCGGCCATCGCCCTGGGCTTCATGTCGCCCGCCGGGTTCCGCTCGGGCGCCAAGGTGATGCGCCAGATCCATCGCCAGGCGGACTACATGAGCTTCGCCGGCGACAGCCCGCTCGCCGAGATCGACGACGACGAGTCGTTCGGCGACTACCTGCAGCGGCTCGGCGTGCCGCCCAAGCTGCAGGTGACGCTCAGCGGGCCGCTCAAGATGGTGCTGGGCGACCCGGCGCCGGCCGGGCAGGCGCTGATGCGGGCCTACATCGGCGAGACGATGCTGAGCGGGGGTGCGGTGTCGATGCCCGAGCGGGGCATCGGCTCGCTGAGCGCGGCGCTGGCAGCCAAGTGCGCGGACGTCATCCGGGTGTCCACACCCGTCAGCAGGATCGTGGTTGCCAACGGGAAGGCGACCGGCGTGGTCGCCGACGGCGAGACGATCGATGCCGACGCAGTCATCTGCGCCGTGCCGGGAACCAAGGTCGCCGATCTGGTGCCGGAGCTGCCGTCGGCGGTGCAGCGGGCGCTCGGCACCATCAACTACTCCACCGGTTGCCGGGTGGTGATCGGCGTCGACGGCTCGCCGCTGCCTGCGGGCTGGCACGGCGCGCTCTACCCCGAAGACGACGACGCCCCGCTGCTGATGGACCGGTCCAAGTTCCTGCCAGATTGCGCGCCGCCGGGCAAGAGCATTCTCGACCTGCTCATCGGGCGCGACCGGGCCAAGGAGCTGATCCCGCTCGACGACGAGACGATCAAGCGCGAGCTGCTCGCCGCCGCCCGCCGCAATGCGCCGCCGGACTCGAACTTGCCAGGCGACGACGAGGGCCTGTTCTTCCGTGTGTACCGCTGGGAGGAAGCGCTGTGCATGGGGCTGCCCGGCATGCTTGCCGCCCTGGCCGATGTGCCCGGGCAGCTTGCGGGCAACATCGACAACCTGTTCCTGGCAGGCGACTACATGGGAATCCCGTCGGTCAACGGTGCCCTGAGCACCGGCGAGAGCACGGCCAACCACGTCGCCGACCTGTTGACATCCGGTGCTGGCTGAGCGCTAGCAATTCCGGAACTTCAAGCGCTACGGAACGTTTGCGTCGCTTCGTGCCGTAACGGAAGGCAGGCGGGTGAAGGGGCGGACGTCGAGCGCCGCTTCGAGCTGTTCGGCGACAGCCAGCAGCTCGTGGTCGCTTCCGCGGCGCCCGACGAGCTGGATCGCTGCGGGCAATCCCTCGACAAAGCCGGCTGGCAGCACCACCGCGGGATGCCCGGAGACGTTGAACGGCACGGCGAACGGGAAGGCTCCCCACAGCTTCGACACGGGCTCGCCGGCGATGGCCGACGGTCGGCATCCCAGCTCGAACGCGGTGGTGGCCGTGGCCGGCGTGGCGATCACGTCGTAGTCACCGAACCAGCGGTCCACGCGCTCGCGGTACGCCTCCAAGGCAGTGCGGGCCGCCGCGACAACGGCGGGATCGAGTCGCTCCGCTGCCTCGAGCGACCGGCGGCAGTACCAGGTGAGCTCGTAGGTGCCGCCCAGCAGGTGGCCGCGGCGCTCGCCCTCGTCGGCCAGCACCAGCGGGCCGAAGGTCTCTTCCCAGCCGGCGAGATCGAGATCCACCGGGTGCACGTCGTGCCCGCACGACGCAAGCATCCCCACCGCGGCGCCAGCCACGACGCCGACGCCGTCATCGATCGGTCGACCCTCCGGCTTGGCGCACCACGCGACGCGGCAGGGTGCCACGTCGCCTGAGTCATCCCCGGCGCCGCTGCCGCCGTCGGCGAGCACCGCGTGCATGAGGCGGGCATCGGCGACGCACCGCGCCAGCGGGCCGGCAGAGATGAACGGGCTGAACGCACGGAACCCTCCCTCGTCGGGGACAGTGCCGTAGGTGGGCTTGAATCCCACGAGGCCGCAGAACGACGCAGGAATGCGAATCGATCCGCCGCCGTCCGAACCGAGGCCGAGCGTGCACATGGCGGCGGCAACCGAGGACGCGGCGCCGCCGCTGGAACCGCCAGCGGTGCGGCGAGGGTCGAAGGGATTCGCCGTGTCGGGACCCAGCAGGTTGTCGGTGGTGGCCGATTGGCAGAACTCCGGCACGTTGGTCTTGCCGACGAACAGCGCCCCGGCCTGGCGCAGGCGGCGAACGGCACCCGAGTCGTGCGGCCTCACGTCGTCGGCGTGCGCCAGCGAACCGAGCGTGGTGACATGCCCCTCGATATGGAAGGCGTCCTTGATCGAGATCGGCACCCCGGCCAGCGGGCCGGCAGTGCCGCTGCGATACGCCGTCTCCGCGGCGACCGCCTGGCTGTGGGCCAGCTCCCCTGTGGTGAGCACGACGGCATGCAGCAGCGGGTTGAGGTGCGCGATGCGCTCGGAAGCCTGTTCACACACCTCGACCGGTGACAGCGCGCCGCTGCGGTACGCATCGATGAGCTGGCGCACCGGCCACCACAGGGGTCCCTCATCCACGAGCCGACACGCCGCCTGAAACGGTGAACACCTCGCCAGTGATGTAGCTCGACTCATCCGACGCCAGCAGCGACACCATGGCTGCGACATCGTCGGGCCGCCCGATCCGACCCAGGAATGCCTTCTCGGCGAGGTAGTTCGTGAAGAACTCCTCCGGGTAGATCCTGCGCAGGAAGTCGTTGTAGATGAGGCCCGGGGCGATCGCATTGACCCGCACTCCGTGGGTGCCGTTCTCGGCGGCAGCCACACGCGTGAGCGCGAGCACGCCGGCCTTGGCAGCGGAATAGGCCGCGCCGTGCTCGGCCGACATCTCCCAAGCCGCGATCGACGAGATGTTGATGATCGAGCCGCTCCCTGCGGCGATCATCTGCGGCAGCGCAGCGCGCATGCACACGAACGTGCCGGTCAGGTCGACGTCGAGGCAGCGCTGCCACGTCTCCACCGACATCTCAGCCACCGGCTCGATCTTCGACCAGCCTGCGTTGTTGACCAGCACATCGAGCCTGCCCTTGGCCGCCGCTGCCTCCGCGATGACGCGCTGCACCTGGGCGTGGTCGGTGACATCGAGGTGGTGCGCGCTCACCGGCCGCCCGACTTCACCGGCGAGCTCCTCGGCGAACTCGTGGCACCGGCGCTCGTGAGCATCGGTGACCACCACGTCGAAGCCGTCTTGGGCGAGCCGCCTCGCCGCTGCAGCCCCGATGCCGGCGCCGGCAGCTGCGGTCACCAGCGCCACTTGCGTCTCCGTTGTCATCAGCCTTCTCCCCCTGCTTCGACGTTGGCGATGAGATCGTCGGCCAGTTGCGCGAGGCGTTGCTCGCGGCCGCCCGACAGCAGCGCGAACGTGATCCGGTCGATGTCGAGCTGCCAGAGCTCACGGATCCGTTCGACGCAGGTGTCGCGGCTGCCCGCGAGCGCCACCAACGTGACGAACTCGTCAGACACGATGTGCTTGTGCTCCGCCTGGAGCGACAGGTGGTCGACCAGGCCGTAGGCGTCTGCAGCGCGCTCGAACTCGGGGCGGAACCGCTCCCACGCAGGCGGCATGCGCTTCCACGGGCGGAAGGTGGCTGCCTGGCTGACGGCCCAGGCCCTCACGTCGTCGAGAGCGGCTTGGCGGTCCTCATCCATCGACATGGTGACGAACAGGTCGACGGTGAGCTCTGATCGATCGCGACCGGCTGCGGCCAGTCCCTGGTGGATGAACTCGAGCTGCCACGCGCAGAACTCGGGATCGGCGGTGCCCATGAGCACGACGCCGTCGCACGTCTGTGCGGCGAGCTGCAGCATGGCGGGCTGCGACACGGCCAGGTAGACGGGGATCTGGCGCGTCGCGGTCGCCAGGCGAACCTGGCTGCCGTAGAGATCGCATGGCTCGCCGCTGAAGAGCTGCCGGAACTCGTCGATTCCCGAGCGCAGCTCGGCCAGCTTGGACGGCGCACCCCCAGCGCCAAGCACCGCTGACCAGCCCGCGCCGAGACCCAGCACGGCACGGCCGCCGGACAGCTCGTCCACAGCGGCGGTGGCGTTGGCGGTGACAGTGGGGTGACGGGTGACCAGATTGGTGACGCCCGCACCGATGAGCACCTTGTCGGTGGAGATCGCAGCCAAGTTCATGGCGGCGTACACGTCCTTCATCCCGAGCTGGAAGTCGATGAACCACAGCGCCTCGAAGCCTCGCTCGTCGATGGCCCGGGCCAGTTCGGCCGTGCGTTCCAGCGGCTCGCGGGGGCTGACGCCCATCGAGATGCCGTAGCGGCGCTTCATGCTGACTGCCTCTCGCCCAGAAGCCTGGCGATCAGCGTGCCGTAGGCATCGGGCTGGTCCACCGAGATCAGATGGCCGGCGCCGGCTATCTCGTGGTAGCGGCTGCCGCTGACACCCTCCACGATGATGTCCGATGCCCGGCGGGGGCAGAAGACGTCGTCCGACGCCCCGATGATGTCCACGGGAATCTCGACGTTCTCGAGCAGCGGGTTGAGCGGCTCGGACCGGATGCCGATCATCGCCCGGGCTGCGTTGATGTAGCCGCTGCCGTCGCCGATGGCATTGAGCCGCCTCGCGGTCACTGCGTCGATGTCGGACGGGGTGACGATCTGGGCGGCCGTGTCGTCGCGCAGTCCGGCGGCGAAACCGCTCGCGTCGCCGGCTTTGAGCTGTGCGATGCGTCCCGCGAAGAACTCGGCCGCAGCAGAGCCGACCACCGACGAGGTGGCAATCGCGATCAGGTGGCCGATCAGGGTGTCCGGCTCCGTCGCTGCGCGGAGGCCGATGGTGCCGCCCAGCGAATAACCCACTACTGCGGCGGGGCCGGTCACGCTGCGCAGGAACGCATCGAGATCGCCGCTGAGCTGCGACAGCGTGCCGGTGCCCTCGCCGGCTGTCGTCTGGCCATGGCCGCGGAGGTCGAGCGCGTACACGGTGAAACCGCCGAGATGGTCGGCGACGCCGTCCCACGACTGATGGTCCTCGGCCAGCCCGTGCAACAGCACCACCGGCGGCCCTGAGCCCCGGCAGGCGTAGTTGACGGTGATGTCACCCAGCTCGACGGAACTCATCGGCTCGTCTCCCGCTGAGGGCCGGCGCTGCTGCCGAGCATCGTTTCGGCAGTGCTGGCAGCGGCCACGAGCTCGTCGCGGAGCTGCTGCTTGCGGATCTTGCCCGCTGCTGTGCGCGGGAAGCCGTCCACCTGCACCAGCCGCTCAGGCCAGTACCGGCGTGGCAGGTCTTGCTCTGCGCAGAAGGCGAGCACCTCGCCGAGATCGAGCGGGACGCGGGCGTGGACAGCAGCGCAGATGCGCTCGCCGAGTCGTTCGTCGGGCCATCCGATCACCGCCACACCCACCACGTCGGGATGGGCGGCGATGGCATTCTCGGTCTCCACGGGAGAAATATTGACAGCGCCGCGGATGATCAGGTCCTTGAGCCGTCCGGTGATCGACACGTAGCCGTCGGCATCGATGCGGGCAAGATCGCCAGTCCGGAAGAAACCGTCGCCGACAATCTCCGCGGCATACAGCTCGGGCTGGCCGTAGTAGCCGTTGAACACGCCCGGTCCGCGCATCGCCAGCTCGCCGCTGCCCGCATCGCGCAGCGCGCCCCCGGCGTCGAGGATGCGCAGCTCCAACCCGGGCAGTCCCTCCCCCACCGTGGTCTCGACCTGGGATTCGGTCGACGCCCGAACACAGGTGGTGAGGCCGCCCTCGGTCATGCCCCACAGCGGGGTGACGAACGTGTTGGGCAGCTCGGCGCGGCAGCGCCGGACGAGGGCGGGCGGCACCTGGGCGCCGCCGCAGAGGAAGCTGCGCATGGATGCCAGCTTGGGCTCGCTGGCATTCCAGTGGGCATTCGCCAGATCCAGCAGGAACGGCGTGGCTGCTGCCGTGAAGTCGGCCCGGTGGCGGGCCACCAGCTCCAGCGCCGCCCCGGCGTCCCATTCGTCCTGGAGAATGAGCGGCGCGCCCACGTACAGCGACAGGCGGCAGCCGTGAATGGCGCCGACGCTGTGGCCGAGCGGGGACGGCATGAACACCGGCGTGCCCTGGTGGAGATCGAAGCGTTCGGCGAACTGCATGTTGAGCGCCGCCAGCGAGTCTTCGCTGTGGCTCACCGCCTTGGGCGGCCCGGTGGTGCTCGAGGTGAACATCAGGTGTGCGGTGGCCTCGGGTGCCTCGGCGGTGGCAGTCAGTGGTGTCGGCGGGCCGTCGGGCGTCAGCTGGCCCCCTTGCGCCGGTGCCACCGCGATGTGCCCGCAGGCCGACGCACCGGCGGCTCGCCGCACGGCGTCTGCGGCGCGGCTGCCACGGCTCTGGCCGTCGCAAACCACCAAGGTCGGCCGGATGAGCCCGAAGATGTGACACAGGTGGGCCTCGGGCGTGGTGACGGGCGTGGTGGCCGGAACATGGCCGGCCCGCAGCACGGCCAGGAACATCACCATCCAGTCCGCGCAGTTGGGGAGGTGGATCACCACCGGCCGCCGGGTGGTGCCGGCGAGGGAGCGGATCTGCTCGGCCGCCTCGCCGGCTGCGTTCCACAGCTCGGCCCGTGACATGGCGGTGCCGCCGCTGACCAGCGCAAGCCGGTCGGGGTCCTCGCGGACGTGGCTCTCGAATCGATCGATCAGCCGGACACCCGTCCACCATCCGGCGAGGCGGTAGCGCTGCGCCCGGTTGTCGCTCACGGCGCTCCTCCGTTCGCGGCGGCGTCCGTTCTCGGGAGTATTGCAGGCTCGCCGAGTGTTCATTAGAGCGACTTCGCTTTTGCTTTTAGTGCCTGCCAGCCGCGCCGATAGGCTTGCCCGCTGCAGGCTTTCGGGCCACTGAAGCGACCATGGCGATTGAACCCACCACTCCGAAGGGTCGCCGGACACGGCAGACGATCCTCGACGCAGCGTCGACGGTCTTCACCAAGGACGGCTACGTCGACGCCCGCATGAGCGATGTCGCAGCCGAGGCCGGTCTCTCGCTCGGCGGCCTCTACCGGTATTTCGAGAACAAGGAAGACCTGTTCAGCAGCGTGATCCGCGACATCCACGAGGAGCTCTTCCGGCGGAGCCGATCGTCGACGCCGATCAGCGACGACCCTGAGGCCGCTCTGTTCGAGGCCAACCTCGGCTACCTGCAGCACTACCACGACAACAGCGGCGTGATGCGTGCGTTCATCGCGGCCACCACTGTGGAGCAGCGCTTCACCACCATCTGGTGGACCATGCGCGAGCGTCACGTGGCCCGGTTCGTGCACGCGATCGAGAACGACGACCGTGTCCGGCTCGACGGGCTCGACCCGGCCACGGTGGCCCGGGCCATGGCGTCGCTGGTCGAGCAGACCGCGTACACCACGTTCGCCCACAATGCGCTCAACACCACCACGGTCGACGTGGCAACGGTGGCGCGCATCGTGACGAGAGCCTGGCACCGGAGCTTCTACGGCGAGCCCGGCGAGGCCTGAGGCGGCCGCAGCGGCAGCGCCGCCGTGGGTGCCGCAGGCAGGCGCGCGTCGGGCGGGCATCTCAGAGTTCTGAGCCCAGGTAGGCGGCCGCCAGCCGCTCGTCGGCCAAGAGCAACCGGCTGGTTGCCTCCAGCGACACCTCGCCCGACTCGAGCACGTAGGCCTGGTCGCAGACCTCGAGTGCCTGGTGGGCCCGCTGCTCCACCACGACCATCGCTGTGGTCTCGCTCTGCATCAGGCGCGTGACACCCTCGAAGATGTCGTCGGCTGCGCGCGGCGCGAGCCCCATGGACGGCTCGTCGAGCATGAGCAGCCGGGGGCAGGCCATGACCCCGCGCGCAACTGCCAGCATCTGCTGCTGGCCGCCCGAGAGCGCGCCGCCGTCGCGGCCCGCCATGTCGGCCAGCGCCGGAAAGATCTCGAACACGAGCTCGCGTCGCTCGTCGTGCCGGTTCTGCGCAGCCGCGCGGTGACTGCCGAGCCGGAGATTGTCGGCCACGGTCATCGACGCGAAGATCATCCGCCCCTGGGGCACGTGCACGATGCCGGCCTCGACTCGCTTGTGCGGCGGCTGGGCGAGCAGGTCCTGGCCGTCGAAGCTGATCGAGCCGGAGTCGGGCACCACGGTGCCGCTGATGGCCTTCAGCAGAGTGGTCTTGCCGGCGCCGTTGGGGCCCAGGATCGCCACGTGCTCGCGGGGCCCGACGCGGAAATCGACTGATCTCAGCGCGGGGATGCCGTCGTAACCGGCGCAGAGGTCACTGATCTCGAGCACGTTCCATCCACTTCGAGCCGAGGTAGGCCTCGATCACACGGGGGTCGGACACGACGTCGTCGGGTGAGCCGTGGGCGATGATGCGGCCCTCGTCGAGCGCCACCACCGATTCGGCGTAACGCACCAGCGACCGCACCGAGTGCTCGATCACCACGATCGCCGTGTGCGGCGCAACGAGATCGTCCACGATCCCGAAGAACCTGTCACGCTCGGCCTCGTTGAGGCCTGCGAGCGGCTCGTCGAGCAGCAGCAGCTCGGGCTCGCTCACCATGGCCCGGGCCAGCTCGAGGCTCTTGGTCTCGGCGACGGTGAGGGCGCTGAGCTGGCCCAGGGCCTTGCTGGTGAGGCCGACCCGTTCGAGCATCGCCATCGAGGCATCCACCGGGTGCCGCACCGAGGCGCCGATGGCGGCGACCACCACGTTGTCGAGCGGCGACATGAGCCCGAAGCCCTGCGGCACTTGGAACGTGCGGGAGATGCCGAGCTCGTAGCGCCGCGGGGCGCGGATCCGGTCGATCGGGATGCTCTTGAAACGGATCCGCCCGGCATCGGCGCGCAGGTGGGCGGTCATGATGTTGAACAGTGTCGTCTTGCCGGCGCCGTTGGGGCCGATGATGCCGACCCGCGTGCCGGCGGCAACCGTGAACGACACATCGGACAGGACGCGATTGGCGCCGAAGCTCTTGGCCACGCTGTCCACCTCGAGCACCGGCGCCTCGCCCGCTTGCGGCAGCACCGCCGGTCGCCGGGGCCGGCGCGGCACGCTCAGCAGCGGCGACGGCCGTGGCGGGGGCGCCACGACACGCTGCAGCGACTGCCGTACCGGCGACCCCGGCGTCGATCCGAGCCGTGTTGCGAGCCAGCGGCAGCCCCGTCCCGCAGCAGGCAGGATCCCGCGCGGTATCAGCAGCGCCACCAGCACGAGCGCGGCGGCATAGACCAGCTCCTGCGCGCCGGGCACGGCCTCGCCGATCGAGTCGTCGAGGAACATCGCCAGCGGGATGAGGAACGCCGCGCCCACGACCGGCCCCCACGTCATCCCGACGCCGCCCACGAACGCGACTGACAGCATCACGATCACGACGGTGATGCCGAAGACCTCCTCGGCAACCGTCACCCGCAGCACGGCCTTCACCCACAGAACGGCCATGGCCGCCGACAGCGCTGCCGAGATCATGAAAGCGGCCGACTTCCATGCCACCGTCCGGATGCCGACCGCGCGTGCCAGCACCTCGTTGTCGCGGATGGCTCGCAGAGCGAACCCGAACGAGGTCACATCGATCAGCTCGCTGATCAGCAGCGCCACGATGAGCATCCCGAGACCGACCCACACGTAGGTGTGCGCGTTTGAGAACTCCATGAATTTCCACTGGTTCTCCGGGTGGAACGGCACCGTGAGCTCCGGCTCGCCGTAGTGGGAGACGAGCAGTTCCAGGATCAGCGGGAACGAGATGGTGGCGAGCGTGAAGTAGAAGCCCTTCAGCCGGAACGTGGGCAGGCCGATCACGAAGGCCACCACTGCGGCGGCGCCCATGCCGATGGCCATGCCGGTCCACGGCGACATGCCGCCCTCGCGCAGCAGCACGGTGAAGCCGTACGCGCCGATGCCCACGAATGCGCTGTGGCCGAGCGAGATCTGCCCGGCCTTGGCCATGAGATTCCAGGCCACGCCGGCCAGCGCCCACACCACGGCCAGGGTGAGCACCCGCACATGGAACCGCTGGTACAGCCAGCCGTTGAGCAGTGCCACGGCAGCGACCAGCACGACGAACGGGATGAGGCGTCGGGTCATATGGCCCGCTGGACCTTGCCGAACAGCCCGTTGGGCCGCACGTACAGGATGAGCAGGAACAGCGCGAACACCCAGACGTTCTTCACCGCCGCCGACGTCCAGACCTGCGACACCGACTGGATGATCCCGATGAGCACTCCGCCCACGAAGGCGCCGCTGACGCTGCCCAGGCCGCCGAGCACGACGGCGGCGAACATCACCACCACGAACCGCAGGCCCACGAACGGCGTGATGCTCTGGAACGTGACGAGGGCCGCTCCCCCCACAGCAGTGAGCGCCACGCCCACGCCGAACGCGATGCGGTTTGTGCGGTCGATGTTGATGCCCATGTAGGTGGCCGCTTCCCAGTTCTCGGAGGCGGCCCGGATGGCGCGGCCGGTGCCGGTGCGGTTGAGGAAGAGGAACAGCAGCGCTGCCACCAGCAGCGACAGCAGGAAGGCGTAGAGGCGGGCCCGGCTGATGAAGATGTCGCCGATGAAGTCGCCCGTGTTGGCGTACGACGGCGCCACGACGCGTGGCTCCGAGGAGTACCTGATGAGGATGAGGTTCTGGAAGATCAGACCGAGCCCGATGGTGAGGATGACCTGGGCGTCGTGGTTCTCGTGCCGCCCGATCACGAAGCGGATGAACAGCCAGTGGATCGCCATGCCCAGCAGCAGGAACACGGCGAAGATGCCGGGCATGGCCAGGAACGGGTCCATGCCGATGCCGCCCGCGAACAGCGCCCACGAGAGGTACATGGCCAGCATCATGAAGTCGGCCTGGGCGAAGTTGACCACCCGCATCACGCCGAAGATCAGGCCGAGCCCCGAGGCCAGCAGCGCGTAGACGCCGCCGATGAGGATCCCCGGTACGAGGAACTGCAGGAATTCAGTCATCTGTGGGCGGGGTTGAGCTCGGCGCTACTCCCACACCGGGTCGCAGATCGCGAATTCCTCCGGATAGACGGTGCACGGGATGAGCCTCCCGTCCACTTCCTGCCATTGGGCCAGCACGCCGAAGTGCTGGTCGACGCGGCCGGTGGCGCTGAAGCTGATGGCTGACGCCGGCATGAGATCCACCGCGACGCCCTCGGTCAGCTTGACGGTGTTGAACGCCTTGGCAACCGCGGCCGGCGATGGGTCGCCGGACTGCTCCAGCACGGCGGCGATGAGGTGCACCACGAAGTAGCCGCCGATGTGGTCCTGGCGGGCGTAGGGCTGGTCGATCGCGGCTGCCAGCTCGTCGAACGCGTCGCTGCCTGCCAGCGGGTTGGCATAGACGAAGGTCGACAGCCCGGCCACTTCCGGACCCAGGTCGGCCCATGCGGGCAGCAGGCCTTGGCCGCCGTTCTGGATCACCGGTGCGGTGACGCCTCGGGCGATCAGCTCGTTCTGCAGGCCGCTGACGTCGCTGAATGCGAAGGCGATGTTGAAGATGACGTCCACGTCGGCGTTGGCGATCTTGGTGGCCACGCCGGAGGGATCGTCGAGCCCGCCGGGCGCCCACGTGTCGGTGACGGCAACCTCGATGCCCCGATCGGCGAATTCCGCCAGCAGTGCCTGTTGCAGCGGCACGGCGGCAGCCGAGGTGGAGCCCACCACCGCCACGGTCTCCATCGTGATGCCTGCCTGGTCGAGCCCGGGCTGGATCGCGTCGAGGATGAGTCCCTTGATGGCCGATGCCGGCGGTGAGTAGCCGAACACGTGGGTGAAGCCCTCGCGGTCGGTGACCGAGTCGGCGAAGCTCTCGGTGACGAACGGGATGCCGGCTCGCTCGGACACCTCGGTGGCGGCCAAGCTGAACGACGACAGCCATGATCCGGCGATAGCCGACACGTCGGGCTCGTCGTCGAGCAGGCGCTCGACGGCGGTGGCTGCCTCTTCGGCGGAACCGCCCGCGTCGTAGATGGCGAGCCGCAGCGTGGCGTTGCACAGCGACTCGATGCCGCCGGCTGCGTTGATGTCCTCCACCGCTTTGCTGGCGCCGGCGATCTCGGCGCTGCCGACGAAGCTGAAGGTTCCCGACATCGGCCACACCGTGCCGATGACCACCTCGTCGACGCAGTTGCGTTCTTCGACGGCTGCGGCGGCGGCCTGCTCGGCTTCTGCCTCGGCGGCTGCGGCGGCTTCGCGCGCTTCGTCGAGCTGCTTCTCGAGATCGGCCACGACTTCGGGGTCGACGCCTTCGGCGGCCTCGGCCTCGGCCAGGGCAGCCTCGGCTGCTTCAGCCTTGGCAGCGGCCGCTTCGGCTTCCGCCTGGGCGGCTGCCGCGGCGTCCTGTGCCTCTTGGAGGGCTTCGGCGTCGGCGGTCGAGTCGGCGTCTGTGTCGTCTGCGCACGCAGCCGCAAGCAGGCCAGCTACGGCGAGCAGCACTATCAGCAAGCGCCACTTTGCTGCGGGTCGCGTTCGGTTGCGGGGCCGGGTTCTAGGCATAGCCGCTCCTTGGGCCGCCAGGGCCGGTCTCCGGCTGTCGCATTCGACCGACCGAGATCGATGTGTGCCCGACACTAGGCAGCCCCGAACCCCAAGTCAAGAAAACGATGTCGCTTTTTTATAGTGTCTACTATTGGACGCCAATGAGCCACACTCGACGGCGGACAGCCGAGCAACAGCGCCCCGTCACCGACAGCGGGCGCCGGACTGCGCCGATGTGCCCAGCAGGCGAGAACTTCATGCCGCAGCAATTCCAACCGTTACGGCCACGGCAGTAGGGCGCGCGCGGTGAAACCATGGGTCGTGCCTCGCCCGCTCGGTGTGACGTGGGCGGCGGCCCCCGACGGCGTGCGGCTGAGCGTCCGCCAGCACGGCAGCCTCGACAGCACCCACCGGCTGTTGCTGAGCCACGGCTGCGGCCTGGCGGCGGACATGTATGCGCCGTTCTGGTCAGAGCTGGCGGATGGTTACGAGATCGTCGTGTACGACATGCGCAGCCACGGCCACAGCAGCCCCGGGGCGCTCGAGACGCTGAACGTGCCCACGCTGGTCGCCGACAGTCGCGCAGTGTTCAGCGCCGTTCAGGCCGAGTTCGGCAGCAAGCCCACGATCGGCGTGTTCCACTCGCTGTCGGCCATCGTGGCCCTGCTGCACGCGGCCGAGTGGCCCGACTTCGCCGGCCTGGTGCTGTTCGACCCGCCGGTGCAGCCCACCGATGGCAGTCCCGCCGACCTCGAAGGCGTCGCGCAGCGATTCATGCGTACCGCGGAGGGGCGGCGTGACACGTTTGAGCACCCCAGCCATCTCGCCCAAGGACTGGCCCGCTCGCCGATGTTCCGTCTGATGGCCGAACCGGTGCTGCAGCTCTTCGCCGAGGCCGCACTGACAGAAGGCAGCGACGGCTGGAGGCTGCTGTGCCCGCCGGCGCACGAGGCGCAACTGTTCGGGTGGCTCTTCGGCTTCACAATGCAGATCCCGAGCCTCCTCGGCTCGCTGCCCATGCCCGTCAAGGTGATCGGCGCCGACCCGGCCGTGCAGTTCTCATTCCTTCCGACGGTCGACATGAGCGATCTGATCGCGGTCGGCTACGACTTTGTGCCGGATCACACGCACTTCTTGCAGCTCGAGAACCCCGAGCTGACCGCGGCGATGACAGTCGAGTTCCTCGATGCCCACGGGCTGGCGTGAGGGCGGGCGCGTGTCAGAGGGGCGCGCGCTGATCGGCGAAGCCTGACCTACTCCCTAGCGAAAGGACCCAACCAAATGAAACCGGTTTTCTTGCTCTTCGATCCCGTCGTCACCGACCCGGCCACCTGCAAGGCAGAAGCGCCGCAGTGGGTGGCGGCGTCTGACACAGCCCGTGACTATGGCGGGGAGATCCTGATCCGGGGCGGGCGGACCGAACCCGTAGTAGGGCAGTGGCCCCGCACGCTCCCGCTCGTGATCGAGTTCCCCGACGAAATCGCCGCTGCGTCATGGCTGGACTCAGACGAGTTCGCCGAAATGGTCGAGGTGGTCGGCCGATCCGCTGACCTGCGCGCCATCCGGATCATCCCGCTGGACGACTAACCGGCCATCAGCGGAGCGGTGCCCAGCGCGGATGAGCGCCTGGTGCCGTCTAGGAACTGTCGCTGCCGGTGTAGAAGGCGAGGGTGCGCGCTGCTGCGGCACGCGCCTGGTCCGCATCGCCGCCTGCAGCGATCTCGGTATCAGCCCAAGCGACGCTGCTGGCGGCCATGAACTCGTTGAACGGGCCCACGAGGTCGGGGTCGGCTGGATCGAGCTGCGGTGCGTCGGGTGCGGCCAGGTGCTCGGCGATGCCGAGGAGCGTCATTTCCCAGCCGATGCCGGTCGCTCCTGCGCCGTACCGGTCCCAGAATTCCGGCGGTACCTCAGCGGTGTGAGCGATGGTGAGGTCAGTGCCGTCCCCGATCGGGATCAGCGTCGCATCGACCCAGCTGATGTCGCCCCCGTATTCCCAGGTCACCTCGATCAGTCGTGGTTTGTCGCAGGCAAGGATCTCGCCGCTGGCATTGCCCTCGATGTCAAACCTGCCTCCGACCCGAAACTCCCCGCTCGTCGGACCCAGCCAGACTCGGATCCGATCCGGCGCGGTGAGCACGTCCCACAACTCGCCGGGCGCAACATCGAACGTCCGCGACACAGCCAGCACCCGCATCTGCCGGCCATCACGGCTCGTCGCAGACAGCAAGCGCCGCACCGACCCGATGTGTCCAGCAGGCGTGAACTTCATGGTGCCGATCTATCAGCCTTTCCCGACGTCCGTGGCCGCCGAGTGATGGGCGACATCGAAGGATCCGAGGTCACAGAAAAACAAGGATGGGCGCGCGTATCGTTGGAATTACCTTCGCGTGCGCCCGGCTGGGCGCCAGTCGATTCCTCACAGACGCGGAGATCATCCATGGCCACTCAGGCTCTCAAGAACTTTGATGCGTACGAAGCTCGGCATCGCGCCGAGCTCGAACCCGAGCACAACGGCAAGGTCGCACTCATGCACGACGAGGAGGTCGTCGGCATCTACGGCGACTGCGAGTCCGCGTTCGCGGCCGGCATGGAGAAGTACCGCAGAGGCGAGTTCTCCTTCCAGGAGATCGGCGCGGAGCCTGTGTTCGTCAGCGCGCTCAGCCTCGGTGAGCCGGGGTGAGCGAGCGGGTCATCGAGATCCGCCAGAGCCAGATCGTCACCGAGATCGAAATCGCCGCGGCTGTGCCCGGGGAGGGCGTGCGGTTCAGAGGGCTCATCGACACCGGCACGCAGGAGTCAGGCATATCGGAGCGCGTGGTGGAGCAGCTCGCGGCAACGTCGCCGCTGGCACCGGACAGCTACAAGCGGGTTGCTTCGCTCGGTGGCGCAAGTGTCAGGACTCCCGCATATCGGCTCTGGATGGGGCTGCGCTTCGACAGCCTCGACCGCGACCCCGGCTTCGGAGGAGGTTTCGGGACGTATTGGCAGATGCCGCGACAGCCCGAGGGCTTCGACGTGCTCGTCGGCATGGACATCATCGAACGCTTCGCCGTCAAGATCGATAGGGGCATCTGCACTCTTCGACGGCACTGACCCCACAGTTGCGAGCCCGAGGTACTTCTGAGCGCCTCCAGCCCGCAGCGTCTGACTGCTCCAGAGCCCGATTGGTTTCTGCGCTGGGCTCGCAGCATTCAGTCGTGTCCCTATTGCCGGGAGTCGAGTGACAGCACGAGCGTCAGAGCCTGACTGGAGTCTGTCGGTGCATCGTTTGCCGCGACCGGACGAAAGCCCGCGGCTCGGTAGAGCGCTGCCGCGGCGATGTTCGCAGGGAACACCTCGAGCGAGATGGACTCGAGCCCGAGATTTCCGGCCCATGTGATGCCGGCTGCAAGCAACTGCTCGCCGTACCCCCGGCGCCGAAATGCAGGTGCTACCCACATGCCCCAGATCACGGCCTGCGCCTCGATGGAGCTCGAACCGATGCCCATCATGGCCTCGGCCCGGCCATCAATCTCGATCACGAATACTGCGCCGGGGCGGCCTGCGAATGATGCGAGCCGGCTGCTCCAGGTTGCGTCATCGAAGGAAGCCTCGCGTTCGTAGCTCGATTCGAACGCAGCACTGTCACACTCCAGCGCCCGCAGCCGAATGGACCGGTAGAAGTCCACTTCCGAAGTCTGCAGCTGCCGTACGACCACGCCCCGCAACGTAGCGGCGCCTGTCTCCATGCGGAATCGGGACGTAGTCTTCGGACGAGTTCCGTTCTGGCACCAACCCGTATGCAGAAGCCTCGTCCTGCCGAACCCGCCCCGGCTTCTAGCGGACCTCGTGCGCCTGGTTCCGAGACCCGTCGCACGGCGACGCTGGGCAACGGTCAGGTCGTTGAACTGGCCAACATGTCAGAACGCTTCACTGTGCGGTTGATCGAAACCGTGGTGGTCGCGGGGCTGGTCGTCGCAGAACTCGTCGCCATGGCCATCTGGTTCTTCGTGAGCGGATATTGGGGGAGCTGGAGCATTGGCCAAGCCAGCCGAACCGCAGATCGTCGCACTGCAGTGGCGCTGGCGGGTGTCGTGCTGGCCCTCACTCTGTTGCTGCCAGTCATCTTCGAAACATGGCGCAACTGCCGCGATTGCCGGGAGGACCGCCGAGGCCGAGGCGGCATCAGACTGATCCGATTCGCTGACGGAGAACCACCAAGCGCCCTTGAGTCAGCGACTCGCGCTCTGTTGCCGATAGGAACCTCGGCCTTGGCCTACTGCGTTGCGCTGTTCATCGGCCCATGGAACGCGGCCGAGGCCATTGTCCTGGTGGGAGTCCCTATGTGGCTGCTGACACATGGCAGCGCACTTATGCGCACTGATCGCCGAGGGTGGCCGGACCAGCTAGCGGGGACAATCATGATCCCAACTCGCTAGTCGGCCAACTCCCTGC
>JAJEFK010000059.1 GCA_022820505.1 Acidimicrobiia bacterium
CCACCCGAGCGCGTCCATCGTGTTGGGGTTGATCACCGTGTCTTCCTCTCTGGATGAGTCGTTACTTCCAGAGGTAGACGCGGTGATCACGCGCCCAAGGGATGCCCCCCTCCATACACCACTACCAGGGACTCAACTCGCAGCAGCCATGCTTGGGGCCGCGCTCACTGTCCATTCGGCCACCGAGAGTGCTCAGTATCCATCTGGAGCACACCGGCAGTCCCCGAAGACCACGCGGCTACCCTCGTAGCCAGAGTCGCCAAGTGCCTTCGACGAAGCAGCAATGGACCGGAGTGAGATGCCTGCAAACGATGTCTCGCTGAGCAAGCCAAGCAAGGCTTTTCGATTTGTGCTCGTAACCCAGGGGCCTGACCTGCTCGACTGGGACACACTCGATGCCCTGTACGAGGCCGGCTGCGGCGACGCGACCATCGGGCGCAACACACTGGAGTTCGCTCGAGCAGCGCAGACACGAGACGAGGCGCTGTGCTCGGCCATGCGAGACGTCGAGTCAGTTCCAGGTGTCTCGGTCCTGCGCGTGGAGTTCAGCGATAGCGCTTCTGGACGGTCCTGACGCGACCGAACCGACGCAGTCGTACGGGCTATCGCGCCCGACCGTCTTCGACTCAGCTCGGGCCCGTCATCGAATGTCTGAATTCGTGATCTGGCCGGTGGCGATTCGACCGACTCCATGCTGGTTCACCCAGAGCCCCCCATGACCTCGCGGTGATGATCCCTAGCTGGTTTCGGGACCACACAGTTTGACAAGCAGGGCCGGCGACGGCGGTGTGATTCATTGTTTGTCTCGACGAAGTCGAAGATCCGACTCATCCCGCGGCTACAGTTCGGGCCGTCACCAACGCCGTCTCCCGCTGGGGATTTGGCACAGCAGAAATGCAAGTGGGTCCCGCAAGGGTCCCTTCGGATCTGCTGTGTCGGCGTTGGTGACAGACATCGACCCGCTACCGGAGGGACCCACCTATGGGCGGCACATGTCCTGAGCCGTGGGCGTCGTCGATCGCTACTCGAGCTGTTGGACGATCTCAATCGTCCTCTGCGGGCCGCAGCGCTGCTGATGCAGCCGCCGCCAGCGCTGTTCCCCCGGTCTCGCGTAGACAGCGCTGTTCATTCGTCAGGGACTGACCGGCGAATGCGCCCAGAAGGAACCAGCCAGCGCATATCAGAGCGATTCCTCCCGCGGTCAGGTTCACAAGTCTTCTCGTGGCTGCCGAGCGTGCTCGTCGTTCTGCCGCTGGTGGGCCTCGCGTTGTATTGGGACGAGCGACGCATGGTGTTCTTGCGGCCCTTGCATGGCGGGGCGAATCCGGTTGCAGCAACGCGCGGAATCCTCCGCGGGATTGAGCCATACCTCTTCGATCACGGGAACTTTCGACCGATCGGGCGATTGTGGGAATGGTTGGTCTTTGCGTTCGTCTATGACGCAAGTGAAACAACCGCGGTGCCGCCGCACCTCGTCCTGGGGGCGATTCGGCTCATCATGGTCGTAAGCGTCGCGGTAGCGGCCGGAGCGTTGGTGCGAGCGCTGATGCGATCAGCCGACGTGCCGACGAAATCGCTGACGTCGCTGTATCCGTTGATCCTCGCAGCATCATTGGTCACGACCCGCGGTGGCGGGGGCCTTGGCGCCTTCCCGCACATGTTCGCCGGTTCGGTCGCGCTAATGCTCACGATCGCTCTAGCGGTTTGCCGCGACCGGGATCTTCGGCGACGCCCACTTCAACGGCGCGAGTACGTGTTGATGGCCGCGAGCGGAGTGGCAGCGGCTTCGTTCTATGACCTGATGTATCTCACGCCGGCGCTTGCCGCAGCCTTCTTGGTTGGTCGAGCCATCGCAGCGCGTTCGACGCCTCGCGACGTGCTGGGAACCGCAGCAGTACGTCGCTGGCTGATTCATGCGGGAGCGTTCATGGTGGTGGCCGTTCCGACGCGGATCGTGATCGCAGTGAATTGCGCCGATGGCGGCTGTTACGAAGGTTCTGCTCTCAGCCTGTCGGGCGCGGCCATCGGCGCGACGCTGGGACGATTCTGGAGTGGCCTGGCACCGTTCAGTTGGATCGAAGCGTCAGAGCGTGCACAGCGGGCAGGCGCCGACCTCGGGCTCCACGACATGTGGTCCAACTCACTCGCCGTTCTGGCGGTCGTGACAATCGCAGCCTTAGTCGTGCGGTCCAGTCGGACAGGCACTTTGCCGGAAGGACCAGCGTTCCGCGGATCGAGGCACTACCGACTGGCGGCTGCACTATTGCTGATCGGCATCACGACAGCGGCAGGCGCGGCGATGATCGCCGGTTTGTCAGAAGCAATCCAGGTCCGTCAGCCAGCGATCGGCGTGGCATGGCGCGAAACGTTGCTCGTTCAAGTCGGACTGTCGTTCGTGCTCACATCCTGCTTGGCCGCATTGCAGCGAGTGAGACTGGGCGACCGCGGACGGAGGGGGCTTCACAGCATCGTTGCCGGGACTCTTGGTGTCGCGATGACGATGACGCTGCTCGCGAACTGGCAGCACGCGGAGACACGGCGCCGCAGCGAGGCTGATGCACTGACGAGCATGATCGCCGCCAGCGCTGTGTTGCCCGCGGATGAGGTCGGGGCCAATAGCGCCCGTTGTCATCTCATCGAGGCATTGATTAAGGCGGCCCCAAGCGGCTGGGCCGGCGGCGAGATGGTGGGAGCGGATCTTGAAGCGCTGTGGCTCACCCGCTATGGCTTCCCGTTCTGCGAGCCGCCACCGAAGTGATGATCGCTCCCGCGCGGGAGCAATCACCAGCTGCGGCAAGGCTGATCGCTAGCTGTCGACGGCGCGCCGACGCAAGGGAGTGACCTGCGCGAGATCTCGACCGGTCGCGGAGTCGCCCACCGTGACGGTCGTGACGTGTTCAAGCCGAACCGCCGCCCGGTAGAGCAGTGCTGTCTTGTCGGCATTGATGTGCCTCGTGCGCGGAGCGCCGTGATGATCGGCGAGTGCGCGCAGGGCTTCCGCCAGCGTCAGCCCCGTGTAGTAGTCAGCTCTTCGCACGAGAGTCCTTCGGTAGCGAGGATGGCTTACGCCATCCGGCTGGGTCTGATGTTCCGGATGTCCAAGGACATCCTGAATTAGGGATCGTGGCGGCGGAGCTCGTGGCGGGCGATGGTCATCTTGTGGACCTCGTCGGGGCCGTTGGCGATCCGCAGCGTCCGCATGTGTGCGTACATCGTTTGCTTTGGTCTATGCGCGGGCTCGGCCGTCGTCGAGGTCAATTGCTGGGGCGTCTGTCACAGCGGAACGGCGAACATAACTGGTGTAGAACTGCCGAGGGGCCTGCGGTTGTGGGACGGCGCGGCGTGCGCCACTTGGACATTGCTCGCTCGTGTCGCTGCTGGTACGAGCGGACGCGGGAACCGGCGGGCAACGATGCCCGAGTTGGGCATCATGAAGCGAGCGATGTCGCGCGATGCCGTTCGTTGCTGACCTCATTCGAGAGCCAGTATGGGCGAGGCGTCAGTCGACGGTGCTGCCCTGTCGGCGGTCCCTTGGCTCACGAGTCACAAGCCTGTAGTTTGAACACACGGAGATGACGATGGACGGCACGGAAACGAGCGCCCGGGGAGGGCTCACACCCGATCTGCTTGAGCGCGCTGTCCGTGCGATCGTTCGATCAGCGGCCGCCTGCGCCTCGTATTGCGAGCACGTTGAGCACAACGAGCCGGCGACAACTCAGCAAGTTGTCCATGCCGCGGAGCAGCTCCGAGAGACGGCAGTGCAGCTCGCTGACGCCGCAGGCGTCTCGCTCGGCGGCGCATATGCAGCACGGATTCGAAGTGTGGAGTCGACCAGCCTGCTTCAGCACGGCATGGCATCCGGCGCCTCCGAGCTTGCGGGGGCAGACGCCCTTGATGCCGCGCGCACTTGGGCCGATTTCCAAGCCGGGCAGCTCGCACACGACCGACAGTTTCACCCAGACGTCTTCGGGCTCCCCAAAGTCGAGCAGCTTCGCCACTACACCTTCCATGTCACGAAGTTGGCGGGCCTGTTGGTCGATGCGATCGACGCGGCTACGTGGGAGGACTTCTGTACCGAGCGACTGGCGGACGTTGCGGTGTTCGGCGTGAAGCTCGCGACGGTCTGCAACGAGAAGCTCCCGCCGACCGCGCTCGAGGCCAGTGCTCAATCGGAGGGCGCGAGTGCCTCGGGTAACCCCGAGGCGAGCACTTGAGTGGCTTCTGGTCGACCGAAACGCTGCGCGCCCGGCTCCCTGCCGAGCAGATCGTAGAGCCCTACGGACCAGAGCTCGTTGTCAACTGTGCATACGAACTCCGCTTGGGTCACGAGGTGTACGTGACCGACGGCGCGTCGAAGACGAAACGTACGCTGGCCGAAGGCGAGCAGGTTCGGATCCCGCCGGGCCAGTTCGCGAACCTGCTGACCGAGGAAGCGGTACGGATCCCGGCCGATGCGCTTGGTCTCATCTCGGCCAGGTTCAAGTGGAAGCAGCGAGGGCTGGTCAACGTCTCGGGCTTCCATGTCGACCCGGGGTACAACGGCCGAATTCTGTTCTCCGTCTTCAATGCGGGGCCGACGCCGGTCGTCGTGGGACGGGGTGATCGCTTGTTCCTGCTTTGGCTGAGCTCCTTGGACGCCGCGACGGAGGACGTCTACAAGAAGCAGGGCCGAACCTCGATCACGAGTGCGGACGTAGAGAATCTGCAGGGCGATGTTGCGTCGCCGCAAGCGCTAGCAACCCGGGTCGAGAGTCTCGAACGCATCGTTCGAATCTCGGCCTGGGTCGTGGGCGCGATCGCGAGCGCTGTCATCGCAACCCTCATTGGCATTGCTGTGAACTCCGCCCTTTCGAGTGATAGTGACAGCGATAGCGATGCGCCGGCCGCCACCGAGCAATCGGCTTCGATCGCGCCAGACTCGGGGACGCCGGTCGCGCAGGGGCTCGCAGCTCCGACGGACTAGGTCGGCCTCGAAGTCGGTTGACGCGGCCAAGTTAGGCCCAACTGAACGGCCGCCCGCAGAAGCCTTGTCCGAGGAGCGGCTCCGCCCAACGGACGAACGCCGCGACCTCATCATCTGTGAACTTTGAGCGATGTCCGCGTCTGGCAAGGGTGTAGTGGAGTTCCGCTGGCAAGACGGGTCCCGAGCCGCCCCAGTACGTGTAACAGTCAGAGACGAGCACTCGGTCGACGCTGGTGTCTTTATTGAGATTGAAGGTGTTGGTTGCACCACCGGCGAGGCTGTGGTGCGAGTCCATCTGGATGAATTCCCCTTGCGAGTTGGTGCAGTAGATGTTGTCGCCGTACTGGCGCTTCCTCGTTGCGTTCAGGATTGGGCGCTTCAGCTCGAAGCGGGGATCGTTCCAGAACTGGTCGAAGCTGAGTATCTCGCTGACCCTCATCACATAGACGACCTGGCCGGGCGGGAACTTGGTGGTTGTTGCCGTGCCGACGATGTAGTCGCCGACCTGCGCGACTCTTCTCACGGTTGGTTTGCAGCAGGCAACTGTGCAGAAACCACCGAAGGGGTTCGGCGCGAAGCCGTAGTCCCTAGTGACGACGTACGAGAACAGCCGAGTCAAGAATCAGCACTTCTCTATTCGCTTGAGAGGCTGCTCGGGCCTTGGCTGTCCACCGGGTTCCTGCCAGCAGTCCTCGCCGTTGATCGCATCGACGATCTGGTCTCCTGTCCACCCGACCACTGCGTCGGCATAGTCCTTCGCTGCCTCGGGCAGCTCGACTCCGGCCTCACCGTGTTCGTACACAGCGACGATCCGTGTGTCCGTTTCTTGGGCGTACTCGATCTCCCAGTTGACCCAGTCACTGTCCTTCGTGTCTTCTGAGACAAGGACCACCAGGCAACTCGCCCAGTCGATGCGGGGCTTGAGGATCTCGTTCTTGATGTACTGCTCGTTCTGAGCGTCGTTGAACTTGTCCTCCGTGATGGATCCGTTCTTGACGTCCATGCCCTTTGTGGCGAGCAGGTCCTTGAGTCTTGCGACATGCTCGTCGTCCTCATGGATGTGGCTGATGAAGACATGGCGCTCGTCAGACACGGCCCACCTCCTAGAACTAGGTCGGATGGGTCCGACGCTAGCGAGGGGATGTGACAGGTCTGTGTTCTCTGGTCGTTCGGCAGGGCCTGACGGTGTGCGTTGCGGCTAGAGCCGCCTCTGGGCCGTCGACCCGAGTCGACTTACGAAAGAGCTGAGGCGTAGGGCTCGGAGCAGAACAGCCCCGCTTGCCGACATGACGCGTGGCCAGAGCTGGGGCCGCAACGATCGGATCGGCCCAACTCCGTCGTCGCCGGGCTGAATGGCGCGCCCGGTAGATGCTCGTTGAGCCCCCACTTCGGCGGAAACCACACCTCGAGAGGCGAGGGATCGGCCCGGAAGCGCTGTTTGATTCTCGTGCGACCGGCCCGGCTCGCAACCTCAGGGTGTACGACCCTTGCGTACTTGTCCACCTCGCAGAACAAGTTCTGACAATCGATGAGTTGCAGCGGCCGACCCCAGAGGTCCACGAAATCCAGCCCGCGCTCTCGCATCTCGTCTAACTGGCGATCGGCCGTCCAACGAATGACGTCCTCGACGGAATAGTCACCAAGATCCGAGAAGCACTTCTCGATCCCGCTCCGCGCCCCAGGGCCCGCCATCACGAACTCCATCTCCGAGTAGTCCAGCGCCGCGGTGTAGTTGAGGTCGGTAACGAGCTGGTATGCCAGAAATGTGCCAACCCCCCGAAACCCGAGGAGCCGCCCGAAGGCCTCAGCCATCGAGGCGGAACCGACAAGTTGATCGGGCAGCCTGTCGTCAAGCATGCCCTTGATCAGCTGTAGGTGGCTCGAGTGTTTCCGGCCGCCACCTCGGGAAGCGGGCGGCATGATGTACGCCGCAGAGTAGAGCCGCTGCCCTTTCCCGATGGCTCTCGTCATGACCGAGTCGTATCGCTCGACGTCGAACCCGGCAGCGGTGATCTCCCCGATCTCGGACTCGAGAAGTTCCCAGGTCGAGATTCGGTTGAACAGCTTGAACAGCAGCACCCGGAACACGACTTCCTCGGCCGACTGATCTCCTTGGTACGCCACGTGTTGGATCAGGTACTGGCTCACTCGGTCGGCTGCACGGTACGCATTGGTGAACCGAAACTCCGTCAGAACCGGGTCGTCCGTCCACGGAGGCGGAGCACCCTCCACTCTTTGGTGGAAGATCCTCTGTCTGCGCGTCGCGAACGTCCAATAGCTGTCGAAGACGACCGTCGGCGTGGGCGGCTTCATCGCGGCCCGAAGCGGTCTGCTCACTGCTGGCCGAGAGTAATCGCCATGACCAGAGCGACAGCGCCTATCAGCGTCAGGTGAAAGGCGCTGATCGTCGGTGAGACTGCGACCTTGCACCAGGGCGCAACCTTGTCAGCAACGGATCGTGTGTCCATCGAGAAGTCAACGTCAGCGTCCTCGACCTCGCGCATCTCGTCGAACAGCGCTCGATACAGACGTTCTTGCCGGAGGAAGTAAGCATCGAGGCACCAGAAGGCGATCGCAGGAAAGTAGGCCAGGTAGACGAACAGGATCTCGGAATTGCCCGCTGCCAAGGCGAAGAGACCCGACACCAAGACGACGGCCCAGCCCTTGAGCAGGAATGAGTTCTGACTCAGACGATTGATGACGCCCTGAATGATCTGTAGGTGGGCAACTCTGTCGCTCATGATGGGCTTGGACGGCGAGAACTGGCTTGACCCGGGCCATCGGGTCGGGCCCTCCTCGCCGGATCGTACCGGGAGACGCGTAACCGATGTGGCCTCATCCCCGGGTCTGAGTTCGCCCGGCTACGTGAGATGCCGATGTTGATCTGGTCGAGTTCCCGTAGCGATCAATCCGCGCGGCCTATAGGTGTCAGAGCAGAGGAGCCCGTCTTTGATCTTGCACTACGGACACATCGAGGCGGCCATCTACTCCGCGGGCGTAGCGCTGGAGAACGCTGATCGTGACACTGTCGGAGCACTCAATGGCGGCGATGCGGGGTTGCGATACGCCGATTCGCTCGGCGAGGTCGCGCTGGGTAAGGCCGGCGCTCTCACGCAGAGCGGTCAACCCAGCAGCCAATCGCGACTCGTCCTCGATCACGCTGACGCGCTGGTCGGCTAACCCAGGAGGCGCTACCGGACTGTGTTGATGCACAAACACCAGACAGCACGTACACAATCTCGACGCCGGGAACCCCATAGTCACGGGCCTAAGGGCCGTGGGTGGCGAGATCCGCTATTGGCTAGCTGCGCGACGAAGCAAGGGTGTGATCCGAGCGAGATCTCCATCGGTCGCGGTGTCGCTCGCCGGGACGGTCGTGACCTGCTCGAGCCGATCAGCCGCCCGGTAGAGCAGTGTTGTCTCGTCGGCAGTGATGTGCCTGGTGCGCGGAGCACCGTGGTGATCAGCGAATGCTCGTAGGGCATCCGCCAACGTCAACCCTTCGTAGTAGTGAGCCTTTGGCACGAGAGTCCTTCGGTAGCGAGAACGGATTAGGACATTCGGAAGTCGGGGTCGTGGCGGCGGAGTTCGCGGCGGGCGATGGTCATCTTGTGGACCTCGTCGGGGCCGTCAGCGATCCGCAGCGTCCGCATCTGGGCGTACATCTCGGCCAGCGGGAAGAACTGGGTGACGCCGCCGGCGCCGTGCACCTGGATGGCCCGATCGATGATCTTCAGTGCCATGTTGGGCACCACCACCTTGATGCCGGAGATCTCCTGCGCGGCGGCCTTGTTGCCGATGGTGTCCATCAGATGTGCCACATGCAGCACGTATTCGCGGGCCTGGTCGATCTCGATGCGCGCTTCGGCGATCCAGTCCTGGATGAGGCCTTGCTGGGCAACCGACTTGCCGAAGGTGTGGCGTTCGAGCGCCCGCTTGCACATGTACTCGAGTGCCCGTTCGGCTACGCCGATCGAGCGCATGCAGTGGTGGATGCGTCCGGGGCCTAGCCGGGCCTGGCTGATGGCGAATCCCTCGCCCTCGCCGCCCAAAATGTGGTCCTCGGGCACGCGCACGTTCTCGTACACCAACTCGGGGTGACCGCCGCGGTGGTGGTAGCCGAACACCAGCGGGTCGCGTTCCACCGTGATGCCCTCGGCATCGCGAGGCACCACGATCATCGACTGCTGGCGATGGCGCGGGCCGTCGGGGTCGTTCTTGCCCATCACGATGAGCACTTTGCACTCGGGCCGCAGCGCGTTCGAGGAGAACCACTTGCGCCCGTTCAGCACGTACTCGTCGCCGTCCTTGTCGATCCGCAGGCGGATGTTGGAGGCATCAGAGCTGGCCACCTCGGGCTCGGTCATGGAAAAGGTCGAGCGGAACTCTCCCTCTAGCAGCGGTGCCAGGTACTGCTGCTTGACCCGCTCGGAGCCGTACAGGTTCAGGATCTCCATGTTGCCGGTGTCAGGCGCCGCGCAGTTCAGCGCCTCGGAGCTGAACGACACCTTGCCGAGCTCTTCGGAGATCGGCGAGTAGTCGAGGTTGGAGAGCTTGGTGCCGGGCGCCTGCGGGTCGAGGTGGGGGATGAACAGGTTCCACAGGCCGCGTTCGCGCGCCGCCGCCTTGAGCTTCTCCATGATCGCCGGGGTGGCGTGCACCTGTCCGGCGGCTACGAGCTCTTCGTACTGCTCGTTGTACTCCTCCTCGTTGGGATAGATGTGGTCGTCCATGAACGACTTCACGGCCTCCTGCATCTCGAGGCCCTTGTCGGTGTAGGCGTGCGCCATGTCGGTGCTCCCGTTTCTTAGGTGAGGTGGGGCAAGGTCGGCACCCTGCTTGGGCGGGTGCCACTGCGCCCCGAAAGCTAGCCCGCAGCCGTGCGACGTTTCAGGGCCGCGACCGTCCGCCGGCGACGGCGGGTGTAATCCACGTGCGCGGCTGGCCGCGTCAGACCAGGCGGCGGAAGGTCAGATGTAGCTGGCGACGCCGCCATCAATGGTCAGGCAGCTGCCGTTGACGTAGTTGGCAGCATTGCTGGCCAGGAACACGATCCCGGAGGCCACCTCTTCGGGAGTGCCATAGCGGCCTTGGGGCACACCGGTGGAGTTGCGGGCGAAGATGGCCTCGGCGTCGGTGTCGTTGGCCTCGGCGATCTCCGCCGCGGCTCGTTCCCACATATCAGTACGGATCAGGCCGGGGATGATGGTGTTGGTGAGCACGTTGTCGGCGCCGTACTTGGTGGCCAGCGCTTTGGCCGTCGCGACCATCGCAGCCTTGGTTGCGGCGTAGTCGATGAGGGCAGGGTTGGGCGAGAATGCGGCACCTGTCGCCACCATCACGACCCGTCCCCATTTCTGCTTGCGCATGTGGGGCAGGCAGTGCCGGGTGCATCTCACCGCTGACATCAGGTTGAGCTGGTGCAGATCGCTCCAGTCGTCGTCGGACATGAACAAGAAGTTGCGCGACGGTGATGCGCCGACGTTATTGACCAGGATGTCTGCTGGGCCCACGTCGGCAGTTGCGGCATCCAGGAACTGCTGGGTCGAATCGGCATCGGCCATGTCGGCGGTGTATCCCCGAACCGCGCCGGTGCCCGATGGGGGCGAATACGAAGCCAGCGAATCCACGGCTTCGCTGCCTCTCGCGCAGAACGCCACTGACGCTCCGTGGTCGGCCAGCAGCCGCACGGCGGCTTCGCCGATTCCCTTGCTGGCACCGGTCACCAGCGCCACTCGTCCTGACAGGTCCATGTCCAGCATCGTGTTCTCCGCAGTCAGTTGTTCTCGTTGTTCGACGATCCAGTAGGTGACGGGACTGATGGCCGGCCGAGGTCTCAGTCGGCGGCGGCCAGGGCAGTCTCGCCTGAGCTGTCAGCGTTCTCGCTGTGGCCCGACGCCGCATCGAGCTCGGTCACACCCTGCTTGATCCGGGGGATGAGCTCGCGGCCGAAGTCGACGGCGTCGTTGAACGGGTCGAAGCCCCGGATCAGCACGTAGCCCACATCGCTCACGCCGCCGCCCGCCGGCATCCCGAGCCGGTAGTAGCGCAGGATCGAGTCGGCCACCTGCTCGGGCGTGCCGACGAGGCACGAGGTGTTGCCGGGAGCGCCGGTGGCTTCTGCGATCTTGAGCCACAGCCGTTCGTCATGCACGTCGCTCGCGGCGGCATAACCCAGCATCCGCTCGCCGCCATGGTCGTAGGGCTTGCCCCGGTGGCTGCCCGCCACCGTCAGCTTGTCGGTGCCGGCAGCCTCGATGCCGCCCAGGATGCGATAGGCCCGGTTCCACGCCTTGCCTTCGGTGTCGCCCAGGATGGGTCGGACGCTGATCGAGAATCGCGGCGTGCGTCCGTACGCAGCGGCCCGGCGGCGGAAGTCGTCGAACCGCTCGGCGACCGCGGCGCGTGGCTCTGCGTAGATGGCGTACACGTCGCATCGCTGTGCCCCCATCTCCAGCGCCTCCTCACTGGAACCCCCGAAGAAGACAGGCGGCGATGGCTGCTGCAGCGGCTGCACGTCGGCACGCACGTTGCTGAACCGGTAGTACGGCCCTTCGTGGTCGAACGGTTCGGTTGACGTCCACGTGCGGCGCATCACGTCGATGTACTCGCCCGCACGGGCATAGCGCTCGGCCTTCGGCAGGTAATCGCCGTCGCGCTGATTGTCCTTGTCGCTGGCCCCGGCGATGATGTGCAGTGCGAAGCGCCCGCCGCTGAGCTGATCGAACGTGGCCGCCTTGCGCGCTGCCAGCGTGGGGGCCACGAAGCCCGGACGGTGTGCCACGAGGTAGCCGAGCCGTTCGGTGACCGAGGCGGCGTGGGTGGCGACCGACCATCCGTCGGCCGAGGTGGAGGTGTAGCCCACCAGCACCAGGTCGAAGCCGGCCTCGTCATGTGCACGGCTGAAGTCCTCGAGGAACTGGCGAGACAGCCCACCCTCGATGACGTGCACGGTCGAGTCGTCCTTGGGCGGCGATACGCCGATCATCCCGATGACAGCGAGCGGCACGTCACCACGGTACGCGCCGTGTCGATTCGACGCAGCGGCCGCGCGTTGTGCCGAATCGACGCTGCGGCTCGGCGTCGTGCCGGGCGCAAGAGCCCTACGCCGTGACCCTCGCCCGGGAACTCCGGCGCAGCGAACCTCGGTCGGAATACCATCGGTACCCGTGCGGATCGCCGGCAGCGTCCGTGCGTACCGCCACGATTCCGCGGCGGTTGCCAGGAGCGGAGCGCCGACCGACATGTCAGAACGACCACCTGTCACCGACTGGGCAACAGACTTTGACCATCTCAGCGAGGAATGGGCCGCGCAGGGACCTGAGATCCTGGCCGACCTGCGAGAGCGCTGCCCGGTCGCCCAGACCGAGCGCTTCTACGGCGCGTACTTGGTGACGCGTCACGACGACATCGTCGAGACCGCCCGTGCCACCGAGACGTTCTCAAACTGCATCACCGCGGTCAACACCAATCACCCGGACAACATCAAGCTGGATCTGTCGCCGATCACGCTCGATCCGCCCGAGCACGGCCCGGTGCGCCGGCCGCTGCTCCCGTCGTTCAGCCCGAAGGCCACCGATGAGCTGGAGCCCACAGTCGTCGCCATGGCCGAGCGCCTGCTGGACGAGATGGGCGATCGCAAGCTGGTGGATGGCGCTCTCGACTTCGCGCAGTTGTTGCCCGTCGAAGTCATGGGCCACCTGTTCGGCGTGACCGCCGAGATGGGGCCAACCTTCCGGCGCTGGGTGGACGGCATGCTCAAGGAGGGCCAGATCGACCTGGACATCGCCCGCAAAGCTTCCAGCGAAGTTCAGGAGTTCTTCGCCAGTCAACTGGCCGATCGTGAAGCAATGGGCGACGGCGCACCCGATGATCTCGTGACCATGGTGCTGAACGCAGAGGCTGAGCTGGGCGACGGAAGCACCCGCCCATTCGGGCGCAAGGAACGCATCGGTGCGCTGTTCGTGCTGATGCTCGGCGGCATCGACACGACGTGGTCGACGCTGGGTTCGATGCTGTTCCACCTCGGTTCCCACTCCGACGACCTCAAGCGGCTGGTGAACGAGCCTGAGCTGATGCCCACGGCCATCGAGGAGTTCCTGCGCTACTACAGCCCGGTAACGATTGCCCGGTACATCACTGAGGATGCCGACATCGCGGGCTGCCCCGTGTCGGGCGGGCGCCGGGTGCTGCTGTCGTACCCGTCGGCGAACCGCGACCCGGACTACTTCGAGAATCCCGACGAGTTGATCCTGGACCGCCAGAACAACCGGCACATGGCCTTCGGGGTGGGCGTGCACCGTTGCCTGGGTTCGAATCTGGCGCGCATGGAGCTGCGAGTGGGGCTCACCGCCTGGCTGGAGCGCTACCCGAACTTCGAGCTCGCCGTGGAGCCTGACGAGGTGAAATGGTCGGTGGGCCCGATCCGCGGGCCCCGCAGCGTGCCCATCCGGATCCTCGACTGAGCCGGCGAAGCAACGAGTCCATGAAGTTCGGCCCATGAAGTTCGGCGCCGTCCTGCCGACGTGCGAGATCGGCTCTGACCCGATCGCCCTGCGCGACTGGGCGCAGGCCGCCGAATCGCTCGGCTACTCCCACATCGTCACCTACGACCATGTGCTCGGCGCCGAACATGCCGGACGAGAGCCGGCCTTCTGGGGTCCCTACACCGAGCGCGACGACTTCCACGAGCCGTTCGTGCTCTTCGGCTACCTGGCCGGCGTCACCAGCACCATCGAGTTCGAGACCGGCATCATCATCCTGCCGCAGCGTCAGGCTGCACTTGTGGCCAAGCAGGCGGCCGAAGTCGACCTGCTGTCGGGCGGGCGCTTCCGGCTGGGCGTGGGCTCTGGCTGGAACTACGTCGAGTACGAGTCGCTCGGCGCCGACTGGGACCGGCGCGGTGCGCTGCTGGACGACCAGATCGCCGTGATCCGCGCGCTGTGGGACAACGACGTCATCGACTACACGAGCGAGTTCCACCGCATCGACCGGGCGGGCATCCAACCCCGGCCAAGAGGGCGCATCCCGATCTGGTTCGGCGGTTACACGCCTGCGGCGCTGCGGCGCGCAGCGCGTCTTGGCGACGGTTTCACCTTCGGAGACTCGGGGCCCGACACCATCGCACTGGCCGACCGGCTGCGGGAGCTGCTCGCCGACCAAGGGCGCAACCCGGATGGGTTCGCGCTGGAGGGCGAGGCCAACTACGGCATCGGTCCTGAGCGATGGACAGAACTCGTCGACGGCGCCCGGGCTGCGGGCTTCAGTCACTTCTCGATCAACTGCCAGAGCACGACATGCGAGTGGGGCGGCAATCCGGCTGCCAATCTGCAGAACACGACCGAGCACATCGCAGCACTGGAGACCTTCATCTCATCGGTGCGCTGAACGAGAACCGCGTAGGACGCCCACAGCACGAACGGGGTGGCGCATGGAACAGATCACGGTGTACCCGGCGGCCCGGATCCACACGATGGACCCTGGCCGACCCCATGGCAGCGCCGTCGCAGTCGCGGACGGGCGCATCGTGTCGGTCGGCTCGATGGAGTCGATGCAGCCTTGGCTGCGGCGCTACCCCTACGACGTCGACGACCGCTACGCCGGAAACGTCATCTTTCCGGGCTTCATCGACCCGCACACCCATCTGCGGCTGAGCGGCACCTACATGGGGCTGCACTACGTCGGCCCCATCGATTCGGCCTCGCCGACCGGCATCCGCAAGGGGCTGCCGAGCCGTGATGCCGTGCTGCACCAGCTGCGGGCGCTGGTGGCCGAGCATGCCGATCCCAGCGAGCCGCTGACGGCATGGGGCTACGACCCGGCCAGCCAGGACGGCCACCTCGACCGCGACATGCTCGACCAGATCAGCGACACCGTGCCGCTGTGGGTCTGCGCCTACGCGCCGCACATCGTCTATGCAAACTCCCCGATGCTCAAGCTGATCGGCGTGGACGACGACTCGATCGGTCATGGCTTAGGCCGTTACGCCGACGGCCGGCTGAACGGCTGGTTCGTCGAAACGGAGGCGACCGCACGGGCCAATCGGCCCGTTGCCGCCTCGATCTTCGGGCCGGGCACCGGCCGTGCTGCCATTGACCGCATGGGAGCGGTGGCCCGCGCCGCCGGGGTCACCACCACGGCGGATCTGGTGTGGGGCATGGCCGACGGGTTCGAGCCCGAGTGGGACGACCATGCGGCAGCCATCGCCGAGGGCACGTTCCCGCTGCGCATCTACATGATTCCCTTCGAGCCGAAACTGGTGCGCACCTACGGCGCTGAGATGCTCGACTTCCTGGCCAGCAAGCGGGCCGAGGGCGACGACCGGCTCAACACCCACGGGGTGAAGTACGTGAACGACGGCTCGTACCCGTCGATGACGCTGGTGATGAACTCGCCCGGTTACCTCGATGAGGACACCGCTCACACGGGCGAGGTGCCCTGGGAGGACATGGTGGAGCGGATGCGGCCGTTCTGGCAGGCGGGGGTGCAGATCCATTCCCACGCCAACGGCGACCGCACGGTGGACATGACGCTGGACACGCTCGCTGCGCTGCAGGCCGAACAGCCTCGCTTCGACCATCGCTTTACCATCGAGCACTACTGCATCTCGACGCCGGCGCAGGCGAAGCGCCTGGCGGCGCTGGGCGGGCTGGCCAGCGTGAACATCTACTTCGTGCACTTCCGTGCGCAGCTGCACGCCGATCACGGGTTCGGCCCGGACCGCAGCGAGGCCACGGCTCGGCTCGGCTCGCTGGAACGGGCCGGTGCGACATTCGCGCTGCACAGCGACTTCAACCTCGTGGTGACACCGCTGTCGCCGCTGCTGGCCGTGTGGTGCGCCGTCAACCGAGTCGGCGCCGACGGCGAGACCGTGATGGCGCCGGGGGAGCGGATCTCGGTGGACCGGGCGCTGCGTGCGGTCACCATCGACGCAGCCCACGTGCTGGCCCGCGACGACCGGCTGGGATCGATTGAGGCCGGCAAGCTGGCCGACTTCACCGTGCTCGACGACGATCCCTACGAAGTGGATCCGATGGCGCTGCGAGACATCGGCGTAGTCGACACGGTGCTCGGGGGCGAGCCGACCACGTGAAGCGACAGGGCCCCCATTTGCCGGACAAGTACGGGGATTGGGCCGTGGTGGCCGGCGCTTCTGAGGGGCTCGGCTCGGCGTTCGCCCGCGAACTGGCGGCTCGGGGCATGAACCTGGTGCTGGTGGCACGCCGTGGCGGCTTGCTCGCTGAAGTCGCCGACGATCTCGCTGACGCCTACGGCATCGAGGTTCGCTGCGTGGTTGCCGATCTGGCTGATCAAGCCTTCGCGGCAGAGCTCGCAACCGCAGCCAGCGGCCTGGATGTGGGAATCGTCATCTACAACGCGGCATTCGCGCCATTGGGCCCGTTTCTGGACAATTCCGAACCCGAGATCGCCCGAGCAGTGGATGTCAATATGCGTGGACCGATGCTGGCAGTGCGGGCGCTGGCTCCGGCGATGTGCGATCGGGG
>JAJEFK010000017.1 GCA_022820505.1 Acidimicrobiia bacterium
CGGCCGACTTCATCGTCGAGTACATCAACCAGACCCGGGGCTGGTTCTACACGCTGCACGTGCTGGCCGGGGCGCTGTTCGACCGGCCCGCCTTCTCCAACGTGATCTGCCACGGCATCCTGCTGGCCGCCGACGGCGCCAAGCTCTCCAAGAAGCTGCGCAACTACACCGAGCCCACCGACATCTTCGAGCGCCAGGGCGCCGACGCCCTGCGCTGGTACCTGATGGCGGCCAACATCGTGCGGGGCGGCGACCTGCGGATCAACGACGACGGCATCGACGAGGTCACCCGCCAGATCCTGCTGCCCGTCTGGAACGCCTTCTCGTTCTTCACCATGTACGCCAACGCCGAGGGCTACACCGCCCAGCGGCACACCGGCAGCGACGACGTGCTCGACCGGTACGTGCTGGCCCGGACCCGCACGCTGGTGGAGCGGGTCACCGAGCGGATGGACGCCTACGACCTGCCCGGGGGCGCAGCCGAGATCGCGGCCTTCATCGACGCGTTGAACAACTGGTACATCCGCCGCTCCCGGGACCGCTTCTGGAACGCGGGCGGCGCGGACACCGACCGGGCCGCCTTCGACACGCTGTACGTGGTGCTCACCACCCTGACCAGGGTGGTCGCTCCGTTCCTGCCCATGATCGCCGAGGAGATCCACGGCGGGCTCACCGGCGGCGCCTCGGTGCACCTGGCCGACTGGCCCGACCCCGAGGGCCTGCCCGCCGACGACGCGCTGGTGGCCCGCATGGAGCGCCTGCGGGACGCCGCCTCGGCCGCGCTGCGGGTGCGCGAGGAGGCCGGGCTGCGGGTGCGCCTGCCCCTGGCCAGGGCCACCGTGGCCGGCGAAGGTGCCGAGGACCTGGCGCCGCTGGCCGAACTCCTGGCCGACGAGATCAACGTCAAGTCGATGGTGCTGACCGATGATCTCTCGGCGCACGCGTCGCTGGTGCTGAGGCCCAACGGCGCGGTTTTGGGGCCTCGTCTCGGTGGAGCCGTGCAGGAAGTGTTCAAGGCGGCCCGCTCCGGCGACTGGGCCCGCAACGAGGACGGCACGGTGACCGCGGCCGGCCACGTGCTGGAGACGGGCGACTTCGAGCAGGCGGTGGAGGCGTCGGAGGGTGGCGCAGCCGCCGGCCTGGCCTCCGGCGACGCGGTGGTCGTGCTCGACACCACGGTCACGCCGGAGCTGGAGGCCGAGGGTTGGGCCCGCGACGCGGTGCGGGTGATCCAGGACTGCCGGCGCATCGACGGCTACGTGGTTACCGACCGCATCCAGGTGTCACTGGCACTGTCGGTGGCAGAGCAGGCCGCGGCCGTGGAGCAATGGCGCGCCTACGTGGCCGAGCAGGTGCTGGCCACCGACCTGCAGGTCACCGCGCTCGGCGAAGGCGACGACGCCGGACCGTCCGCGCCAACCGCGACGAGCCGCTGGCTGGCCGGCTTCGTCACCCACGACGTGACCATCGACGGCCAACCGGCCCGCTGCAACCTGGCCCCCAGCTCCGTCAAGCCGCGCCGACCCGGCGACAGCACCCGCCCTCGCTGAGTTCCGGCTAACCGCCTTCGAGGCGGCGGCCGTCCTCTACCAGGTTGATCTCCCAGATCACCTTGTCGAGGGCGTCGGCCGAGGTGATGGTGGGGAACCTCAGAGGGTGCTCGTCGGTCACGCAGGTGGGCAGCGGCGACAGGATCGTCCACGGCGTGGGGTGGGCGAACTGCACGACCGAGTAACGGTCGCCGGTCTGGCCCTCGGCGGCGATCACCCGGTGGATCCCTGCGCCGATCACGCCGTTGGTGAGGTGCTCGAGCATCATGCCGGTGTTGATGATGGCGCTGTCGGTGGGCGGGATGGCGTCGACCCAGCCATCGCTGGTCCGCACCTGCAGGCCCGCCGCGGTGGCTCGAGGCAGCATGGTGATGAGGTTGATGTCGCCGTGCTCGGCGGCCCACATGAAGCCGTCTGAGGGGGCGGTCTCCATGGGCGGGTAGTGAATGGCCCTGGTGAGGGTCGCGCCGTACTCGAGCATCAGGTCGAAGAACTCCTCGTGGATCCCCAGACCGACCGCGATCACCCGCAGCACCCGGCGCTGGATGTCGAGCACGGAGGCATGGAACCCGAGCAGCAGTTCGGTGACGCCTGGCTGGTCGTCCTCGGGCAGGGTGGGCGGCCCGTAGCGGTGGGGATACCGCTGGCGCAGCGGGTGGCCCGGTGGCGCCGGCTCGCCCCAGTTGAGCATCTCCTTGAGGTCGGGGATGTCGGAGATGGCAGCCGTCTCGGTCATCATCGGCGTGTAGCCGGTCTGACCGTGGGACCCGGCCACGATGTAGCGGTCCTTGCGCTCCTGGGGAAGGTCGAAGAAGGCCTCCAGCTTCCCGTAGGCCTCGTCGATCACGCCCGCGCCCAGGTCGTGGGCCACGTAGACGAAGCCGGTGGCCAGGCTGCGCATCACGCCGTCCACCACCGCGGCCCGCTGGGCTTGGTCGCCCCGCTCGAAAGCCACCAAATCGACGTCGAGTATCTCCATCCGCGCCACGCTAGTCGCCCGTCCTCAAGAAGAAGTCCTGCTCAGAGGGGGTCCCGGGGGAGCGATTTGACACGCGTGTAGTTACGGTGCTGTAATTCGTGTTCCGAAGTTGTGGACGAGCTGCTTCGGGGGCCGCTGCGGGTGGAGGACCCCCGATGGGCCGCTTAGAGGAGGGCACCAACGTGACGATGACCCAGGACCGGCTGACCACCGTCGCCGACATGCCCCCGGCTGCGTCCACGCCGAGGACGATGCAGGTACGCAAGCGCAACGGAAACCTCGAGCCCGTCGATGTGAACAAGATCGTCAACGCGGTGGCCCGGGCGGCCGAGGGCCTGCTCGGCGTCGATCCGCTGACGGTCAGCACTCGCACCATCGCCGCCCTCGCCGACGGGGCGACCACCCGCGAGCTCGACGAGCTGAGCATCCGCACCGCGGCCGGGCTCATCGTGGAGGAGCCCAACTACTCGAAGCTGGCGGCCCGCATGCTGGCCACCTACATCGACAAGGAAGTCCGCAACCAGAACATCCCGTGGTTCTCCGAGGCCATCGAGACCGGGCACCGGCTCGGGCTGATCGGCGACGACACCGCTGAGTTCGTGCGGGCCCACTCCCCCACGCTGAACGCGGCCATCGACTCCGGCCGGGACCGCAACTTCGAGTTCTTCGGGCTGCGCACGGTGTACGACCGCTACCTGCTGCGCCATCCCGACACCCGGCTGGTGATCGAGACCCCGCAGTACTTCATGCTCCGCGTGGCCTGCGGGCTGAGCACGAACCCCGACGAGGCCGTGGCGTTCTACGACCTGATCTCGTCGCTGGCCTACCTCCCGTCGAGCCCCACCCTGTTCAACTCGGGCACCATGCACCCGCAGATGTCGAGCTGCTATCTGCTCGACTCTCCCGAGGACTCCCTGGAGGGCATCTACCAGCGCTACACCGACATCGCCCGCCTGTCGAAGTACGCGGGCGGCATCGGCGTGGGCTGGCACCGGGTGCGGTCGCGTGGCTCGCTGATCAGCGGCACCAACGGCCTGTCGAACGGCATCGTGCCGTGGCTCAAGACGCTCGACTCGTCGGTTGCGGCGGTGAACCAGGGCGGCCGGCGCAAGGGCGCTGCGTGCGTGTACCTCGAGTCGTGGCATGCCGACATCGAGGAGTTCCTGGAGCTGAAGGACTCCACCGGCGACCATGCCCGGCGCACCCACAACCTGAACCTGGCGAACTGGGTGCCCGATGAGTTCATGCGCCGGGTCGAGAACGACTGGCAATGGTCGCTGTTCGATCCCAAGCAGGTGCCGCATCTCACCGACCTGTACGGCGACGAGTTCACCGATGCGTACCGCGAGGCCGAAGCGAGCGGGCAGTACGAACGGCAGGTGTCGGCCCGCGAGCTCTACAGCCGCATGATGCGCACGCTCGCCCAGACCGGCAACGGCTGGATGACCTTCAAGGACGCCTCGAACGCCAAGTCCAACCAGACCGGCGAGCCCGGCAACGTCATCCACCTGTCGAACCTGTGCACGGAGATCCTCGAGGTCACCAGCGACGCCGAGACGGCGGTCTGCAATCTCGGCTCGGTCAATCTCGCCAAGTTCGTGCGGGATGGAGAGGTTGACTACGAGGCACTGGGAGAGGTCGTGCGGACGGCGGTGCCGTATCTGGACCGCGTCATCGACATCAACTACTACCCGACGCCCGAGGCCGCCCGGTCGAATGAGCGCTGGCGTCCCGTCGGGCTCGGCGTGATGGGCCTGCAGGACGTGTTCTTCCAGCTCGGCCTCGACTTCGACTCGCCCGAGGCGGTCGAGGTTGCGGCCCGGATCGCCGAGGAGATCTACTACTGGGCGCTCTGGTCGAGCTGCGAGCTGGCCCGCAAGCACGGGCCCCATGCTGCGTTCGCCGACACCCGAGCGGCAGCAGGGCAGCTGCAGTTCGATCTGTGGGGTGTCGAGCCGTCGGTGCCCCAGCGCTGGGCAGAGCTGCGGGAGCGGGTCGGCCAGCACGGGCTGCGCAACTCGCTGCTGGTGGCGGTTGCGCCCACGGCCACCATCGCGTCCATCGCCGGCTGCTACGAGTGCATCGAGCCGCAGGTGTCGAACCTGTTCAAGCGCGAGACGCTCTCGGGCGAGTTCATGCAGATCAATCGCTACTTGGTGCGCGAGCTGCAGCAGCGCGGCCTGTGGAGCGAGGCCATGGCCAACAAGATCAAGATGTCCGAGGGCTCAGTGCAGAGCATCGCGGAGATCCCCGATGATCTTCGTTCGGTGTATCGCACGGCGTGGGAGCTGCCTCAGCGGGCGCTCATCGACATGGCCGCAGCACGCGGCGCCTTCGTCGACCAGAGCCAGTCGCTGAACCTGTTCATGGAGAGCCCCAACATCGGGAAGCTCTCCTCGATGTACATGCACGCCTGGAAGTCGGGCCTGAAGACCACGTACTACCTGCGCTCCCGCCCGGCCACCCGCATCAACCAGACCACCACCGACTCAGCGCCCGATGCGGCTCTGCCGCCAAAGGAGGCGTCGGCTGCGGCCTTGCCGCAGCGCGATGCGATTGTCGCAGCGATGCCTGACGCTGCGGCTGCCGAGGCGGTGGCGTGCTCGCTCGAGAACCCCGAGACCTGCGAAGCCTGCGAATGAGGCGTCGCTGACACCAAGAGGCCCACGACCGACAGAGGACCCTCATGGCACTCGTCCAGCCAGAAACCGAATTCGCGCCACCCCTCCGTGACCCGGAGCCCGACGGTGCACTCCAGACCGACCCGGCTGCCGAGGGGACGCCCAAGCGCGGCAACATCCTGGACCCGGGTTTCGAGCTGACACTGCGGCCGATGCGGTACCCGCAGTTCTTCGACATGTACCGCGATGCCATCCGCAACACGTGGACGGTCGAGGAGATCGATTTCTCCGACGACATCGTCGACCTCAACCGCAAGCTGGCGCCCGCCGAGCGGCACCTCATCAATCGGCTGGTGGCGTTCTTCGCCACCGGCGACTCGATCGTCGCCAACAACCTGGTGCTGAACCTGTACCAGCACATCAACAGCCCTGAGGCTCGCATGTATCTGAGCCGGCAGCTGTACGAGGAAGCGCTGCACGTGCAGTTCTACCTGACGCTGCTCGACCACTACATCCCCGACCTCGACGAGCGGGCGGCCGCGTTCTCGGCCATCGAGAACATTCCCTCGATTGCCGCCAAGGCCGATTTCTGCTTCCGCTGGATGGACAGCGTGTGGTCGCTGGATCAGCTCTCCACCGCGGAGCACCGCAAGGCCTTCGTGCTGAACCTCATCTGCTTCGCTGCGTGCATCGAGGGACTGTTCTTCTTCGCAGCCTTTGCCTACGTGTATTTCCTGCGGTCGAAGGGCCTGCTGAACGGCTTGGCTGCCGGCACCAACTGGGTGTTCCGGGACGAGTCGGCACACATGAACTTTGCCTTCGAGGTGGTGCGCACGATCCGGGCCGAGGAGCCCGACCTGTTCGATCAGGATCTCGCTGACCGGATCCGGCAGATGATCACTGAGGCGGTCGATGTCGAGACGCAGTTCGCGCACGATGTGCTGTCGGGAGGCGTGGCGGGAATGTCGGTGACCGACACCCGGGCGTACCTGGAGTTCGTGGCCGACCAGCGGCTCGCCCAGCTCGGCCTCGCCAAGGAGTACGGCTCGAAGAATCCCTTCTCGTTCATGGAGCTGCAGGACGTGCAGGAACTCACCAACTTCTTCGAGCGCACCGTCGCCAGCTACCAGGTGGGCATCGAAGGCGAGGTCGCCTTCGACGAGGACTTCTGAACTAGGCGTCTGTCGACGCGTCGAAGGCTGCCATCAGCCGGTCCACCGCAGCGGTCGGCGTCAGCCGGTCGGCTCGCACCTCGCCTTCGAGATCGGCTAGCAGATCGCGGGCACGCGTCGCCAGCCGTGTGCGCATGCGCTCGGTGAGCATGGAGCGCATCCAGCGCACCCGCTGGTCCGCCCGGCGGGCTGCCAGCTCGCCCGATGCCGACATGAGCCGGCGGTGCTCGGTCACGTGGTCCCACAGCGTCTCGAGGCCGTCTGCGGTCAGGCCTGAGCAGGTGATCACCGGAGGAGTCCACGTCGGCGAAGCCGGCTGGGTCATGTGCAGCGCCAGCTGGTAGTCGCGTGCCGCGTTGCCGGCCCGCTCGAGGTTGTCTCCGTCGGCCTTGTTGACTGCGATCAGATCCGCGATCTCCAGGATGCCTTTCTTGATGCCCTGCAGGTCGTCGCCGGCTCCCGGCAGCATCAGCACCACAAAGAAATCCACCATGTCGGCCACGGCCGTCTCCGACTGGCCGACGCCCACGGTCTCGACCAGTACGACGTCGAACCCCGCGGCTTCGAGCACGAGAATCGTCTCACGGGTCACCTTGGTCACGCCGCCGAGCTCACCGGCGGTTGGGGACGGTCGCACGAAGGCCGCCGGATCATTTGCCAGGGATGTCATGCGGGTCTTGTCGCCCAGGATCGAGCCTCCGTGCAGCGCCGAAGTCGGGTCGACGGCCAGCACGGCGACCCGGTGACCCTGCCTCGTCAGCGCGGTGCCGAGCGTCTCGATGAGCGTGCTCTTGCCCACGCCGGGAACACCGGTGATGCCCACTCTGTGCGCGCTGCCGGTGTGCGGCAGCAGTTCGCCCAGCAGTGCTTGTGCGGGCGCTGCATCGGCAGGGCGGCGGGACTCGACCAGGGTGATCGCCTGACCGATGGCCGCGCGATCGCAGGAACGCACACCGGCGGCGAGTTCGGCGACATCGACTGCAGCCATCGGTAGCAAGGTACTGGGAGCCACAGCGACGACCTGCCTGCGCGGACCGGCAGTTCGGGCACAATGTGCGGGTGGGATTGCTGAAGCGGATGCGAACGGGGGACCGCTCCCACCCCGCTGAGCAGTACCTGAACCAAGGCGACCACCTGCACGCACTCGTGCCGGCGCAGGGCGGGCTGCACCCCTTCTCGATGCTGGTGATCGGCGTGGCGGCGCTGGCCGGCATCGTGCTGACGGTGGATCTGCCGTGGGTGCAGGTCAGCCTGATCTCCACGACGGTCTTCGCGACAGCGGCGGTGCTGACGATGTCGCGTTACCGCTTGCTCGCGCTGACCGATGCCGACATCGTGGTCATGCGCACCCGGGCGCTGCGGCCGGCCAAGCCGGTCGAGCTGCTTGACCGCATCGAGCGCACGGTGCCGTTCGACATCCGCGGCTCGGCGTGGGGGCAGATCGTCGTCGGCGACGAGAAGCTGTGGGTGCACCGCCGCTACCACAGCCACCTGGAAGACGCCGATGCCCGGCTCGCGGCTGCTCCGCGCGGCATGCGAGCGGCCTCCAGCTCGGCCTACCGCGCCGCTCGGGCCAAGAAGAAGGTCCGCAACGTGGGACGTCGCCACCGCTGAGCCGGCGGCCGTGGCGGGGTGCTAACCAGCCCCCTCGAGCAAGTCCAGCATCTCGGCTGCAGCTTCGGCGATGACGGTGCCTGGCGGGTAGATCGCGGCGGCGCCTGCTGCCCGCAGCGCGTCGAAGTCCTGCGCCGGGATGACGCCGCCGACCACGATCAGGATGTCGGGCCGGCCGAGTTCTGCCAGCGCTTCCCGCAGCTCCGGCACCAGCGTCAAGTGGCCCGCGGCGAGCGACGAGGCGCCTACGACATGGACGTCGTTCTCGACGGCTTGGCGGGCCGTCTCGGCAGGCGTGCTGAACAGCGGGCCGATGTCGACGTCGAAACCCAGATCCGCGTAAGCCGTGGCCACCACTTTCTGACCCCGGTCATGGCCGTCCTGGCCCATCTTCGCGATGAGAATGCGCGGCCGGCGCCCGGTCTGCTCGCCGAAGGCAGCTACCCGGCTGCGCACGGCATCGACGGCGGCCGCCATCGGATGGGTGCCATCGTCGCCCGAACTGTCGCCAGCCATCTCGCTCCCGTACACGCCGCTGATGGTGCGTATCTGGGCAGTGTGCCGCCCGAAGGCGTCCTCCATCGCCGCGCTGATCTCCCCCACGGTGGCATGGCAGCGCGCTGCGTCGACGGATGCGGCCAGCAGGTTGCCCTCGCCGCTTCGGGCCACCTCACGCAGCGCGTCCAGCGAGCGACGCACCGCATCGGCATCGCGGCCGCTGCGCAGGCGATCCAGCTTCGCCAGCTGGGCGGCGCGCACCTCGGCGTTGTCGACCCGCAGGATGTCAACCTCGTTGTCCAGCTCAGACCTGAAGCGGTTGACCCCGACAACCGTGCGCTGCCCGGCCTCGATGCGGGCCTGGGTGCGGGCCGCGGCCTCCTCGATGCGCATCTTGGGAATGCCGGCCTCGATGGCGCGGGCCATGCCGCCGAGCTGTTCGATCTCGTCGATGTGGGCGGAGGCCCGCTGCGCCAGCTCGGCGGTGAGCCGCTCCACGTAGTAGCTCCCGCCCCAGGGGTCGATCACCCGCGTTGAGCCGGCTTCGTGCTGCAGGAACAGCTGCGTGTTGCGGGCGATGCGGGCACTGAAGTCGCTCGGCAGGGCCAGCGCCTCGTCGAAGGCGTTGGTGTGCAGGCTCTGGGTGTGGCCGTCGACGGCGGCCATCGCCTCGATGCAGGTGCGTACCACGTTGTTGTACGGATCCTGGGCGGTGAGCGACCAGCCCGAGGTTTGGCAGTGCGTCCGCAACGACAGCGATCGTGGATTCTGGGGCTCGAAGCCGGCGACCAGCTTGGCCCACAGCAGCCGGGCGGCCCGCAGCTTGGCCACTTCCATGAAGAAGTCCATGCCGATGCCCCAGAAGAAGCTCAGGCGTGGGGCGAAGTCGTCGATGCCCATGCCGGCGCCGATGCCGCAGCGCAGGTACTCCAGGCCGTCCGCCAGCGTGTAGCCCAGCTCGAGGTCGGCAGTCGCCCCGGCTTCCTGCATGTGATAGCCGGAGATGGATATCGAGTTGTAGCGAGGCATCTCGGCGGAGGTGAACTCGAAGATGTCGCTGATGATCCGCATGGAGGGCTGGGGCGGGTAGATGTAGGTGTTGCGGACCATGAACTCTTTGAGGATGTCGTTCTGGATGGTCCCGGTCAGCTGAGCGGGCGCAACGCCCTGCTCCTCGGCAGCCACCACGTAGAGCGCCAGCACCGGCAGCACGGCGCCATTCATGGTCATCGACACGCTCATGCGGTCGAGCGGGATGCCGTCGAACAGCGTGCGCATGTCCAGGATCGAGTCGATGGCCACACCGGCCATGCCCACGTCTGAGCTCACTCTGGGATGGTCCGAGTCGTAGCCCCGGTGAGTCGCAAGGTCGAAAGCAACCGACAGGCCGCGCTGGCCTGCGGCCAGGTTGCGCCGGTAGAACGCGTTGGAGTCCTCGGCGGTGGAGAAGCCGGCGTACTGGCGGATCGTCCACGGCTGGTTCGTGTACATCGTCGGGTACGGGCCGCGCAGGTACGGGGCGAAGCCGGGGTAGCCGTCGAGGTACGTGCGCCCTGCGGGGCCGTTCCCGCCGGTGTCGGGGCCGCTGTCGTAGAGGTCGGCGACATCCGCGGCCACGTACAGCGGCGCGATGTCGATGCCTTCGGGCGTCGTGCTGGGAGCGGGGGCGCGGCCGGTTTCGGAGGCGAATCGCTCCGACCACGCTGCTCTTGCCGACGATCCAAGGCGGCTCGCGCCGTTCGAGCTCGTTCGGGCCGGCCCAGCGTCATCAAGCTGGACGTTCGAGAAGTCGCCGATGACGCTCATGACCCTGCCGCCCCCGTCACGGCTTCGCCCGCCGGCCCAGCCTCATACGGCGCTGCCCAGCGGTGCACGCCCAGCCCAACAGCGGGCGTGCCGGCCGGCTCGCCGGCGGGGACGCCCGCTCCCGAGTCCTGCTGAGCCGGTGAGTCCACGAAGTCGGTGACTCCGACGAGCACGTGCTCGCCCGCCGCGATCTGCTCGTTGCGCAGCGCTCGTTCAGCGGCGATCGATGCCTCCAGCTCGCCGCTGGCCATCGCAGCGCAGATGCCGCCGGCGGCTTCGATCTCCCCGAAGCGGTCCCAGGCCGCGTGCGCCAGCTTGCGCGTGAGGTCTTCGAGGTACCAGCTTCCCCCGGCGGGGTCGATGACCGATCCGATGCGGCTCTCGTGGCGAAGGATCAGCTGCGTGTTGGCGGCGACGCGCCATCCCAGGCCGCTGGACGCATGACCGGCGCTGACGGCGTCAAAGGGTCGGACGGTGATGGCGTCGACACCGCCATTCGCGGCTCCGAAGGTTGCCGTGGTGGCCCGCAGCATGTTCACCCACGGGTCGACAGCGCTCAGCATGGCTGTCGTGGTGACTGCGTGGAGCCGCATCGGCGGTCCCTCGTCACCGGTGTCGTCGACCCCGCAGGTTCCCAGCACACGGGCCCAGCACATCCGCAGCGCCCGGCACTTGGCGGTGACCAGGAATGCGTCGGGTCCTGCGGACAGCGTGAAGCCCAGCAGGCGAGCGGCCGCATTCGGGTTGAGTCCAGGTCCGTCGGCGTTGTCGCAGATCGCCCGCAGCCACGCCACCCCGGTCGCGAGCATCGCAGCCAGCTCGGTGGCGTCGCTCGCGCCGGCATCGGCAAAGACCGACCCGTCAGCCTCCAGCGGCACGGCACCAGGCGAGCGCTGTGCGATCTCGGCGGCGCTGCGCGCTGTGCCGCACATCGAGGAGACGAGCGTGGAGCAGCTGCTCAAGTCGGCCCAGTGCCAACCGCTGGCGGCCGCCGCGATCGGGTCGAGACCGAGCCAGGAGTTCTGGCCAGCGAGATCCACACCGTGGCGGTCGAAGACATCCAGCAGTGCAGCGGCGTGCGCAGGCGATGCGCCGGATTGCAGGTGGATCGTCACGCCGGCACCGGCGGCATCGCCGATGCCTGCGCCGAGTGCGGCGGCATCACCGTCGGCGTCCCAGCCCCGGGCGACAGTGACGGCATCCACGCCTGATGTCGTGTCCACGGCGACGGCGTCCGGGGTGCTCACAAGTCGCACGTCGTGGATCTGGCGCACTTGCCAGCCCTGTGCGCCGCTCGCGGCGGCGGCGCCGCGGGTGAATGGTGCACTGCCGGGCAAACCCGACGGGTCAGCCTCGGTGCCGTGGCGATGCGCGGTGTACAGCGGGGCGGTCTCGACGCCGTCGAGCAGCGTGGTGTGGAGCGACGACAGCGGCTCGCCCCGCAGCGCTCCTTCGGCCGCGGCCTCCCAGTCGCTCTCGGAGACATCGGCGAAGCCAGGATCGCCGAGCGCGGTGTCGTGCTGCGATGGGGGCGTGCGGGCCACGGTCCGCAGGGTAGCGGTCGCCTTCCGGACGGGAATGTGGCTCTCTCTTAGAGGCCGCGCGGATAGGTGGCCGTCCACGGGTCGTCTGGTTCCCCGGTGTATTGGTGGGGTCGTCGATGACCTGACGACCGTGGAGGCCGGTTTCATCATGCGTGCTTTGTCCAGGAGAGTGGTGGATGTCATGT
>JAJEFK010000044.1 GCA_022820505.1 Acidimicrobiia bacterium
GCTGCTTCCGTGGATTCTGCCCCGTTGGTGCCGTTCGGTCACCGCTATACGTTCACGTTCGGGAGCATCGGCACTGACGACGGCAACGCTGCTAACGGCGACGAGACGCTGCTGAAGGCGGGCGATGTGGTGATCCTCGAAGCCGGGGCGATCACTGCCACGGCTTCTGCCACGCAGGCTGCGACGACGAGCCGGGGCACGAGCTACAGGGTGACTGCGGCGAAGCGGCTGGCGGTGTCGTCGGTTCTGGTGAGCCAGGTCGACCCGGGAGTGGACGACGACCCGACGACGACGACGGTGCCGGATGTGCGTACTGATGCGACCAGCACCAACCCGCTCAGCCAGTTGGCGTCGGTGACGGTGCCGGGCACCGGTTCTGCTGCCACTGCTGATGCTGCGACGCCCACGGATAATCCGGTGACGGTCAAGGCGAAGTGGTCCGGTGACGCTGCTGGCGCTGCCGGCAACGCCTGGTCGGTGTCGGTCGACGCGGTGACCGGGATTGACACGACCGCGAAGACGCCTGAGATCGACGTGAGCGTGAACACCCGCAACCAGGTGATCCGTGTGCGTTACATGGCAGGCTCGCCGACGGTCGCTGACTTGGTCCGTGCTCTGAACGGCAACGACGATTTCGCTGACCGGTTCAGCGCGTCGGCGATCTCGTGCACTGCGGCCAATCTCAAGGCACCGGTCACGACGACTGCTGCTGAGTCTGACCTGGGCGGCGGCCGCAGTTCGGTGGGGGTGACGGTCACCTTCAACACCGAGGCCAGCGCGGTTGCTGCGGGTCTGAAGGCGAACGTGTTCGGCGGCCTGATCGCCGGCTACGCGGACGACACACCCGCCACGACAGTGGGTCTTGCTGGAACTGCGACTGAGACTTACTCGGTGACCGACGCGAGGTTCACTGCGCCGTACAACCGGGCGCACTTCCTGGTGACCACCAGCGACCCGGCGAAGCTGCCCTCGACCCGTTCAGGCAAGAACCTGGTCACGGTCAGCACCGGCGACCGCGCCACCGGCACGGCCTTTGTCGCCGCTGACTATGTGGCGACCGGCTATCTGGCACAGGACGCGGCCACGGACAACGTGGACGAGACCATGAATGCCGGAGGGAGGGTGTCCGCGCGACGCAACAACAGCGTCCCGGTCAGCTAACCCACAAACAGCCACCAGCACCCACACCGGGTGCCGGCAGTTGCGCCGGTGCTCCCGGCAACCGGTTAGGCGACATATAGCGTGGCCCGCGATGGGTCTGAGCAGGATTCGACGTGGGCTGGCAGCTGGATGCGCCGCGGCGATGCTGCTGGTGCTGGCGGCTGCGTCGCCGGTCAGTTCGCAAGAAATCCCAGCGGCGGTGGAAACGGGACCCGCTTCGCCTGCCCAGTGGCCAGACTCGGAACTGGCGTCGTTCGGCATGGCGGGATGGCCGAATGCCTTGCGCATCTACGGCGGCGACGCAGTACAGAATTCGGCCGTAGCGGCGTTGCTGGTGCGAGGTGCCGGACAGTTCCCATTTGGCTCGCCTGATCGGACTGGCGGCGGTATCAGCGGCTTGTCTGCGGCGGCGCACTGGTGGGGCTTGGGCAGATGCCCGAAATCGCTGATCGTGGCGGCGGGCGATGTGCCCGCAGACGCGATGACCGCATCGGCATTGTCAGACCCGACAGACGGTTCCAGCGAGCCGTGGCTGCAGCGCGTGGCTGCGGCTGATCCGCTCTTCGACCCGGTGGGCGGGTTCGCACGTGTCGACACGTTTGCTGCGCCGATCTTGTTCGTCGATTCGGTCCGAGCTGGCGCGGTCTCGCTTCCCTTGTCGACGCGGATCACAGCAGCAGACTTGCGTTCAGGCGGCTGCAGGACGGCACGTCAGGCGGTGATCGTCGGCGGCACGGCGGCCGTTCCCGCAGCGGCTGAGTCTGAGCTGGTCGCGCTCGGGTACACCGAGGTGTTCCGCGTGGGAGGCGCGGACCGGTATGGGACGGCTGCTGCTGTGGCGGCAGCGCTGGGCACTGCGGCAGTTCCTGCCGACGCGGATGACTGTGCCGACCCCGGCAGTGCAGGGCCGGACCGGCTCGGTTTCTATGCAAATTCGGTAGTTGAATACCGAGACTCTGCTGGGGAGTGTGAATTATTGAGCCGAACCGTCGTGCTAGCGGACGGCGTCGAGGGCATCGATGCGATGGCGGCGGGATGGTGGACAGGAAGATGGCAGGTGCCGGTGCTCCTGCACGATGGCAGCAACCGCCTGCCGCGCCCGACTGCCGAGGCGCTGAGCTTGATGGACATCGATCACATCGTGGTGCTCGGTGGACAAGCGCGGATCTCCGAACCAGTAGTGCGTGCTGCAGAGCGCGCAGCCGGGGCGCGGGCAATTCGTGTCGCCGGCCCGAACCGCTACGCGACCAGCATCGAGATGGCTCGCCATTTCGGCGGCTGGTTTATCGACGACGAAGCCGGTGGATTCGCGTCTTCTCTCTTGTGTATCGCTGCGTCGTCGGGCACCGGAGCGTCGGCGGTGGGCTGGTCTGACGCATTGGCGGCAGGCCCGTGGTGCGGAGTCGCGGGAGCGACAGGCGCTACACCGCCGGCGCGAGCAGTCGGCCCGGTTGCTGCGACAGTGACAGCGGTCACAGACGGTGGGGCCGCCCGCGGAGGTGCCGACGTGTCGCGTACAGCCGGCTCAGCAGTACCGGTGCTGCTGGTGCCGGCGCGGGGCGCATCGCTGCCGCCTTCGATGGAGCAATATCTGACGGCGCTGTTCGACGTGCCTGCGGGATGCAGGGCGCTGGTCGGCGACGGGGCCGCAGGCGACATAGGCGATGCTGCCGCCTATGCGAGAGCGCTGCGCAGCGGGGCGTGCCCCATGCCAGGGTTCGCTATTGCATTCGGCGGCCCGGACGTGCTGGCTGACGACACCGTGGGACAGGTCTCATCGGTGCTCAGCGGGGGCCTCACGGATGCCGACGCCCCATCACCGGTGTTGGTTGGCGTAGAAACGCCCGACAAGTCCGGGCCGTTCGGCATCTCGACCTTGCGAGGGCTGCCGCTGGGTGTCGGCGCCTACGCAACCACCATGCCAATGTCGCCGGTGTACCGGCATGACACCGCCCCCGGCGACTCGGGAGCCAGCGCTGGGTCATTGCGTGTGTGCCTGCCCAGGGGGAGCTATGAGAGCGCTCGCTGGCTCATTGTGGAATCTGGTGCCGACAGGCCGCCGGCGGCCGTGTTGGATCTGCCGGGCGCCGGCTGGTATCGCGCCGACGCGGATGGAACCCTGCGCTCGAATGCGGAAGGGACGCCCTCGTGTCTTGCTGCCAGCGCGCCAGCAGGGGCGCCGGTGATTGCCCGGGCCGTCAGCAATGTTGGGCGAACGACGCGCTCGCTGTTGGTCGCAGCGGCACCGCAACGCCAACTGACGCTGTCGGGCCCTGTGCGTGCCAACTTCCCGCAGACATCGGGCGCCCGCAGCGATCGGCCGCTCGACACCGGCGTGACGAGCTGGGATTTCACTACCGGTCCTGCAGGTGGGTCGGCACGGCTCGTGAATCAGCAAGCTGCCGTGATGAGTACACGGCTGACGGTGGCGCTGCGTCGCCGTGCGCCAGATGATGAAGGAACCGTCCGGCCAGCGGTGTTCACTGCGGAGTGGTCCATCCGCACCGAGGCAGGTCGGCTGACGGGGACCGCACGGGGCGAAGCTCTCTTAGTCGCTGGACGGTGGGAACTGCGCGGCGCTGCGGTACTCAGGGGCGGCTCATGGGCGTCTGCAGTGCTCGGTATGCCTGGTCGTCCAGCCGATGCCGCTGCGGACGGCAGCGCCGAGTTCGCAGACGGCTCCGAGGCACAGATGTTTGCGATCGTTGAACCGCTCCGAGCCGGCACCGCTGATGGTTACGGCGCAGGGGGCTTCACCGCCACTATCTCGGTGAACGGCTCTGGCAACGACGACGACACTATCGCCTGGCAACCCGAGGCATTCATCAACACCCAGTGACTGACTCACAGCTCTCGACCGCCGGCACGCCGCGTTTCTTGGGCGCAGAGTCGTAGTGAGAACTATCAAGACTGACCTAGTTTTGTCACCGTCGTGGCGTAGCGTTCCGGCGTCGGCAAGCCGTGGAGTATGAGTTCGGCATGAGCCCAGCAAGAAGTCGGCCGCGCCTTGGCCTACGACGGTTGATCATCGCCCTGTTCAGCGTCGCGCTGGCGAGCTCGGTGCTGCTCGCTCCCCAGCCTGTGGCGGCCCAGGCCTCGAGCGTCTCTGTGCAGCGGGTGACCGGTGCCAGCGTGTACGCATTGGCGGCCAACGTCGCCGGCGGCACCTGCGACAGCGACATCGGTTCGCACAGCGTGGCGCTGGCATCGGGCGAGAACTGGCCCGACGCACTGGCTGGCGCAGCACTCGACCGGCCGCTGCTGCTGACCAAGCAGGCCTTTCTGCCGGCGGTCACTCGCGCCTACCTCGAGCCGTGTGCATCGCACGCCAAGGCCAAGGTGATCATTCTGGGCGGGCCTGCAGCGGTGTCCGAAGGCGTCGCCGAGACCCTGCGCGGCATGGGCTTCCGTGTGGACCGGTTTGAGGGCGACGACCGCTACGCCACCGCCCACCGGGTGGCACGCACCTTCGCCCCGGACGAGATCGACACGGTGTATCTCGCCTCGGGCGTGAACTTCGCCGACGCGGTCGCCGCGGCGCCAAGCGTCACCATGGATACCCCGCTCATCCTCACGACGCCCCACGAGCTCCACGACGAGGCGCGCCGCTTCCTGGCCGACGAAGAGCGGTCGGTCTCGGGGGTCACGATTCTGGGCGGCACAGCGGCCATCTCGGCCAACGTGGAAGAGGAGATCCGAGCGCTCGGCATCGACACCGATCGCATTGCTGGCGCCGATCGTTACGAGACCGCTGCGCGCATCGCCCGGCGTGCCCTGGCTGAGCCGAGCTGCCACCCGGTCACGAGCGTTGCCGTCGCCAGCGGGACGGTCCCGTTCGGCGGTCTCGCTGCGGGCGCTGTCCGCGGCCCCTGCCAGCCGCTGCTGCTCGCCCCGTCCTCGGGCCAGCCGGTGCCGCAGACCTTGGGCGATTTCGGGCAGGACTGGCTGCTGGCCATTGGGGGCTCCACCAAGGCGGCGGTGACGGGCATCGGCCCGTCGTCGGTCATCCCCACTGCGGCGCTGTCGGCGGTAGCCACCGGTGTCGTGAGGGGCTCGGGTTCTTCCGGCGGTGATGACGGGACGAGCGCGTCGGGCTGGAACTCGGTGGCCGCATCGGTGGTGCAGGTCCGCTGCCTCAGCTCAACGGGCGCCACACGCAACCGGGGGTCAGGGTTCATCGTCGGCGACGGCTTCCAGATCGTGACTAACCACCATGTGGTCTTCGAGGACAACGGCCGCGAGTGCCCGAGAATGCGGGCATACCTGGGGGGCACTTTCGAACAGGCACCGGTGCGATCTGTGCCGCTGGCGGTCGTGCGAGCGGCCGATGATCGCGACCTCGCCTTGCTCCGCATGGATCCCGTCGGCGATCCGTTGCCGACGCTCACGATCGCAACCGAGCCGCCCCAGGCCGGCGAGACGCTCACCGCCCTCGGCTACCCGAGCATCGGCGGCGCAACCATGACGCTCACCACCGGGCGCTACTCGGGCACCCAGGAGTTCGACGGCCTGACTTGGATCAAGACAGATACGCCCGTCGCCCCGGGCAGCAGCGGCGGCCCGGTGCTGAACAATCAGCGCGAGGTGGTCGGCGTTGCGACCTTGCTGCGCATAGCCATCAGGGGCAGCGGCGGGACCACCGTCGGAAGCCTCAGCCTGCTTGCCCCGGCCGAGGACGTGCTGGCCCTGCTCGCCGGCGACCTCGGCGAGTAATTTCGCACCGATGGGTGTTGATGCGTCAGCGAAGCTGCTGGAGATTTTGCGGTCGAAGGGCCTCACCGAGCTTCGTGAGCCCGTCCAGCTCGCCTCGGGCAACTACTCGCGGTATTTCATCGACGGCAAGGTGGCGCTGGGTGCCGGCGACGACCTGCGTCTGGCCGCCGAGGCCATCAACGAGCGGGTGACCGGTGCGGGCGTCGAATTCAACGCCGTGGGCGGACTGACCCTGGGCGCCGACGCCCTGTGCGCAGCGATCGCGGTAGTGAGCGGGGCGAGCTGGTTCATCGTGCGCAAGGAAGCGAAGGGGCGCGGCACCAACCGGCTGGTCGAGGGCACCCGGATCGGCGAGGGCCACCGGGTGCTGCTGATCGACGACGTAGTGACCACCGGCGGCTCGATCCTGAAGGCCTACGAGAGCGTGCGGGCCACCGGCGCCGACGTGGTGGCTGCCGTCACGCTGGCCGACCGGGGCGACGACGCCCGCCGGTCCTTCGACGAGCGAGGCGTGCCCTACTTCCCCATGGCCACCTACCACGACATGGGCATCCCCGCCATCGGCACCGAATCCGCCACTGCCGGCTGATCGAGCCGATTCCACCTGGTCGCCCTTGGCCTCGGGCCGTTTCGGGGTGTGCGCGTACAGGCAACTACTAGCTTGCGGCGGGTGCGTCGCCTCGGACTGACTGTCTTGGCCTTGCTGGTGGCGGTTGGCGGTGTGCTGGTGTTGCCGGCGGCTGCGGTGGGTGCTGCTGAGGGCAACGGCTCGGATGTGTCGGTGACGCGGTACGGCGGTGCGGACCGGTACGAGACATCGCTGCAGGTGGCCGAGGCGTTCGCTGCAGACGCCGGGGGCTCGCTTGAGTGGGTGGTGCTGGTGTCGGGCCGGCGATGGACCGATGCGGTGGTGGCCGCGCCGGTGGCGGGCTCGCTGGGGGCGCCGGTGCTGATGACCCCGCCCGGTGAGCTGCGGGACGACGCGGTGGAGTTCTTGGGGCGGGTGGGCGTCTCCAAGGCGCTGGTGGTGGGCCCTGACGCGAGCGGCGGCGCGAACGGCCCCGGACAGGGCGTGGGCACCGAGGTGCTCGACGCGCTCGAAGGGGCCGGCATCTCCGCGGAGCGTGTAGCGGGCGACGATCTGTACGGCACTGCGGTGGCGGCTGCGGGGCGGGTCACGCCGGGGGTGATGGGCGATCTGGGTCGCACGGCGGTGATCGCCAGCGGGGAAGTGTTCGCCGATGCGCTGGTGGCGGGCCCGTTCGCCGCTCGCGGCATCCATCCGGTGCTGCTGACCCCGCCCGGCGAGCTGCACGCCGATGTGGCCGGCTATTTGGGCGACGCCGGCATCGAGCATGTGGTGCTGATGGGCGGCCCCGCAGCGCTCAGCGAGGCCGTGGAGCAGGCTGTCAAGGCACTCGGCATCGTGGCCTCGCGTGCGGAAGGAGCGACCCGTTACGCGACGGCGGTGAAGGCTGCCGAGCTCGTGGAGGGTCAATACAGCGAGGCGGCGGGGGAGACGTGTTTCGCGAACCACACGATCGGCGTGGCCCGCGCCCGGGTGCCGTTCGACTCGTTCAGCGCCGCACCGCTGCTGGGCCGCCTGTGCGCCCCGCTGGTGCTCGCCGATCCCGACAAGATTCCCGAAGACACCGCCGCGTATCTGGATTCCGCCCGCGAAGAGCACGACACGGTGAGCCTCCACGTGTTCGGCGGCGACAGCGCCGTGTCCCAAGCAGCCATAGAGGCCTACCGCACGGGCCAAGAACCCGACACCGGCGAGGACGACGAGGACACCGAGGAAACTGACACCGTCGCGGGCCTCGTGCCCGCTGGCACCTGCGGTGGCACCGTCGACGACGACCCGCGGCCGCTGACGGACACAACCAACTCGGAAGACCCGGCATGGTCGCCCGATTGCAGCCAGATCGTGTTTTCCATGGGCGGCTCGCTGTGGACGATGGACAACGACGGAACCAACGTGACGCGGCTCACGGACCACGACGGCTCGTATTCGGACGAGCCCTCGTGGTCGCCCGACGGCAGCAAGATCGCCTACTCACGCGGCCGGCGCAACGACGATGGCAACTGGTTCTCCCACATCTATGTCGTCAACGCCGACGGCACCGAACGCACCAAGGTGTCCAAGGGCGACGTGCGCGACGCCTTGCCGACCTGGTCGCCCGACGGCAGCAAGATCGCCTTTCAGCGTCTGTCGGGCGATGGTCGCGACGAAGACGGCCGATTCGTCAACGGCGACCGTTACATCGCGGTGATGGACGCCAGCGGTGGGAAACCGGCGGCGCTCACGGCGGGTGGCCGCTGGGATCACGCGCCGGAGTGGTCGCCCGACGGCGCTCGCATCGCGTATGTCTCGAACGACGTCGTGTGGCTGGTCGACGCCGACGGCTCGAACAGCCGGCGCATCGCTTCTGGCGCATTCTGGAACGGCGGCGTCTCGTGGTCGCCCGACGGCCGCCGTATCGCATTCGCCCGGGGGAATGCGGACGAATCTGCGGTTGTCCTCATTGACATCGACGGTCTCAGGGCGGCCGTTGCCGCCGACCTGCCCGGACCGGACATCAAACCACGATGGTCACCGGACGGCCAGCTCATTGCATTCACCAACTACGAGACCGACGACAACCGAGACGTCTATGTCGCAGGGGCACGGCGTGGGGAAATCGTTGCCGATGCGTGCATGCCGCCTGGCGTCAGCGGAACCACCGCCGGGTTTCCGCTGCCCGATTGGGCGGCGCCGTCTGTCGGCACGGTGCGCGTCGCGGTGCTGTTCGTCGACTTCCCTGACGCGCAGGCCGCCCATTCGACGCATGCGGAAGCTCGGAGGGGCTTGCAGTGGGCCGAGGAATACCTCGAAAGCAACAGCTACGGGAGACTCGACGTGCAATTCGTGCCCCACCATGAGTGGATTCGGGCACCCAAGAGCTACGCCGACTACCTCTACACGAGCGTGATCGGTGACCAGCGAGTAGGCGGCGACATTCACCGAGACGCCGTGGCCCACGTTGACGATGAATTCGACTTCAGTGGGTTCCACAGCCTTGCTGTGATCTTGCCCAGCAGCCATTTCAACGCAGGGTCCGCTGGCGGCTCGGTCGAGGCTGACGGCGCGTCGCTGCTCACGCACATCAACAACAACGCGCCGAAGGACGAACCGGGCGAGCAGTACGACTGGGGCCGCGTCGCAGCGCACGAGCTCATGCACAACCTTGGGCTCTTGGATATGTACCCCTACGACGGCAGCCGCCACGAGCTGCCCGAGGCACCGATCGACGAGGTATGGGTCAACGTTGACTTCGGTCTGATGCGCTTCATGTCAAATTTCCTGTCGGCTGAAGACGATCGGCGGCGCCGCGTCACGTGGCTGCTTCCCAGTGGCCACATCGGTGGCACCTGGTATCGCACATATCTCGATCCAGTGGAGATGTTGGCGTGGAGCAGATGGCAGCTCGGCTGGCTCGACTCCGAGCGGGCCGAGTGTGTCACCGGTACCACGGCAACGGTCACGCTTGATCCGATCGCGAACGCCGGCGACGGACTGGCCATGGCTGCAGTGCCTCTCAACCGGCATCAGGTGATCGTTGTCGAGAGCCGTCGCAAGATCGGCTACGACAGCGACCAAGAAGTCACCGACTCTTCGACTGGTGCCCGCAGGACCGATCGGAAGCTGCTCGAAGAAGGCGTACTGGTGTACACGGTGGACACGCTCCTCGGCTCGGGCCAGCTGCCGATCAAGGTCGCCGGCGACAGCGGCAATGGCCAAGTCGACGACTTCCCGGTGCTGGAGCTCGACGAATCGGTGACGCTGCACGGCTACACCATCACGGTCACCGCCGACGACGGCAGCACCCACACAGTGGCCATCACCCGCAGCAACTAGCCGCCCGACTCCTCAGGTCACCTTGCGGATCTGCACGGTGTGCGTGCTGCCGCTGTCGGCTGTCACGGTGATCTCGTAGCCCCGCACCACGATCGATTCGCCGACGGCGAGGACGGGATCTTCTGCGAGCCAGCGGCTGCCGGAGTGGCCCGCCAGGCTGATCGGCGATTGCCCCGACCCGAGCGAGGTGTTGACCGTGTACACCAGCACGCCCTCTTCGATGAGGTTCGGCAGCGTGGCCCGCGTCCCGTCCTGCTGGCTGATCTGACGGTCGGCGTCGTAGCCCTGCTCGCGACGGCTCTCCAGCACGATCGCCGAATACGAGTTCTGCGGGATCACCACCATCGCGACGCCGCCGTCCGGCTCGGCGATGGGCGAGAGCTCGACCGTGGCTTCATGACCGGTGACGCAGCTCACCTGATCTTCTTCGAGCCAATCCAGATGCCAGCGATTCCACCCCAGCATCTCCTCGGGCTGCAGCCAGTAGTTGTGATTGGCGATGGTGATGCCGTTCGCGAAGTGCCACACCTCGAGCAGGCCAGCGTGCTCCTCGGGCGCCAGGAAGAAGCCGTCGAGGCCCATGAGCCCCCAATCGGCATACACCCATGCCTCGCCCGCCGCAGGCTGGATGTCGGTTTCCCCCCGGTAGCCGGAGAGATTGGGAAGGCCCACGAAGTAGCTGATCTGATTGGCACCGTCGGTTCCCCAGAATCCCGGGACACGGGGCCGCTCGACCGGGAACGTGTTCATCCACATCACCGGCATCCGTTTGCCGCCCACGTCGGTGGGCGGGTAGGAGGTGGCTGTCTGGAAGTGCGAGCTGGGGAAGATCACCATCACCGCATCCACGGTCGAGATGTCGAGATCGTCTGACGCCTGCTCCACCGCCCGATTGGTGAGCTCGCCGTTCGCCTCGAGGAGGTGATGCCCGTACCGCTCGACGTTCTCCTCGGCGGTGTGATCGGCTCTCAGCCATCGATGCACCGGCACGAACTCGACGTCGAGGTTCCCGTAGCTGGACGTCTCGAGGTACTGCTCGACATGGGGCAGCCCGACATCGGCCTCTTCTTGGGTGCTGTGGTCCGCGGCGGCGTCGGGGAAGTCGACGAACAGCACCGCTATCCGCAGAGTGCCGCTGGCGGGAAGATCCCCGTCGGGCCACGGGTGGCTGGAGTCGAGCCGGCAGTTCGTGCGCCACGGGCTCGGCTCGCCGCTGGCCCCCACGACGAACGACCGGTGCCTGCCGTCGTCGGTGATCGTGTGGAACGCGAGCAGCTTCCCGTCGGGCGACCAGCGCGGAGCGAGCGCCTGGCCGTCGAGGTCGCTCACCTGCTCTTCGTTCGCGCCGTCGATGTCGGCGATGTAGATGTCCGAGCCCGAGATGTCGCCTCGTGCGTAGGCGATTCGATTGCCCGAAGGCGACCACGCCACTTCGCCGCGCGGGTACACGTTCTGGGTGACGGTCTGCCGTTGGAGGCGGTTGTCGAGATTGGTCACATACAGCGTGTCGTCTTCGATGAACGCGAACTGCGTGCCGTCGGGTGACCACGCCAGCGGCACTTGCGGGTCCAAGTGGGAGGACAGGGCCTCATCGATCTCTCCGTCGGGATCCATCAGGGTCACGAAGGTTCGCCCGTCGAACGCTCGCTGGAAGAGGATGGACGTGCCGTCGGGAGACCAGTGCGGGTGCTCGTCGCGGATATTCCCGCTGGTGAGCCTGACGGGCTGCCCTCCGGTTGAGTTCACCTTCCAGATGTGGGCCACCCAGTTGTCGCCCAATGAGTAGCCCCGCACGTAGGCGATCTCGGTGCCGTCGGGCGACCACGTCGCGGAGTAGAGGTAGGCAGTGCCCCGGTCGAGCAGCCGGCGGCGGTCGCTGCCGTCGTTGGCGACGGTCCACAGCGAGCCGTTCTCGGTGTACACGAGCCGGCTGCAGTCGGGCGACCACGCCGGGTCCTCGGCATTCGTCGACGGGACCAGCCGGCGGGCCTCGTCGCCGATGGCGCCGCCGCAGTCGAGCGCCGCAGCGCTGCTGTCTTCGTCCTGCGTGTCGCTGCTGTCGTCCTGCTCGTCGCCGTCGCCATCGCCGTCGCCTTGCCGGCCGGACTCGGTGTCGATTTCCCCGGCGCGCCCCTCGGCGATGCGCTGGGTGGCTTCGGACAGGTACGTGTCGAGCGACGCCTGCTGCACCGCCGCTTCGCCGCCGAAGACGAGCATCAGCGCGAAGTACACATCGGCATCGATGTCGGTGTCTGCAAGGCGCTGCAGCTTGAGGTCGAGATAGACGGCGGTGGGCACCGGGACTGCGCTCGGGCCCGTGAGCAGCAACGACGTGCACAGCCTGCCCAGCAGCGGTGCGGCGCTGAACGAATCGAAGGGAACGTCGGCGCGTGCGATGCCGTAGGACGTGTCGCCGAAGCAGGGGGAGTCGCCGATGCCCTCGTAGCGACCTTCCACCAGCTCGGCAGCCTGGACGGCGGTGTCGAAGCGGGTGGCGCAGGCGAGGCGGGTCACACCCATGCCGGCGTCGGCGATCGCCTGGGACACCGGTTCGGCCAGCGCCGCAGTCCCGCCCATGACCACGACGTGGCGGACGTTGTCGCGGGCACGGGCCACCCGCAGGTAGTCGGCCACGTCGGCATGCAGCTCGTCGGGCGGCGTGAGCAGCACCGGGTGCGGTCCCAGCGCCGCGAACGGCCCTGCGACGAGGGCATCGGCGAACACATCGCCGCTGGCCACGATGACGGTGTTGCCGTTGCCGAGGCCCGGCATGTCGCCCGGCTTGAGCCGCTCGGCCACGGCCACGCTGGTGCCGAAGCGGTCCGCGCCCGCCACCCGCTCCACGCTCAAGCCGGTCTCGCGCAGCCCGCGTTCCACCGCTGCGCTGACGCCACGCCCGGGACCGTGGCGGGGGTCGTCGCCGGATGGTCCCACGATGACGGCGGTGCTGGCGCCGACCCGCTGCAGGAACGCCAAGGCGTCGCCTCGCAGCTCGTCAGGAGGCGTCAGCAGCACCGGGGCGCCGCGGGCACCGGCGAGCGGCGCGGCGACGACGGCATCGGTCCAGCGTTCGCCCGACACCAGCACGACGACGTCGAGCTGATCGTCGGCGAAGGTCGCCAGCACCTCGGCGATGCGCAAGGAGGTCTCGTAGCGATCGGCACCGCCGTAGCGCAGGTACGCAAAGGCGACAGCGGTGGACTGGGCCTCATCTGCGTCGTCCTGCTGCGCCCCGGCGCTGCTCGGCGGCACAGCCAGCGCAGCGCTGAGTGCCAGCAGCGACGCCAGCAGTCCGATCAGCAGCCTTCGCACTGCGACAACGTAGTTTCGTGGCAGCCGTTACGCCTTGATTGCAACTGCTGGACACTAGGAAATGTGACGGCAATAGCTCTTGGGGGCCGCGGTAGCATCGTGTTTGACGGGAGCGATGGCGTTCCCGCTGATCCGACGCGTGACTGCTATGGCCCTGCGCCTTGAAGACCGAGATCTGGTCCTCGCGTATCAAGCCGGCGACGACGAAGCGTTCGCCGAGCTGGTGCGTGAGTACCGGCCGCAGCTGCTCGGTCACGCGCGCCGCAAGCTCGGTTGCCCCGAAGCGGCCGAGGACGCTGTGCAGGAGGCGTTGGTGCGTGCGCTGCGTGCCATGCCGCGCTTCAACGGCAACTACCTGGTGGGGCCGTGGCTGCACCGCATCCTGTCCAACGTCTGCAGCGACGAGGGCAACCGGCAGCGCCGTGAGGGCGAGAAGACCGAGCGGTACGCCTCGAACGACAAGGCGCTGAACCCGCCGTCGACTATCGAGGACGAGCTCGGTCTCGACATCGACGATGCCGAGCTGGCCGACGCAGTCGACAATCTGTCCGAGCAGTACCACGAGGCGCTGATGCTGCGCTTCGTCGAGGAGCTGAGCTACGAAGAGGTTGCTGCCAGGGCCGGGGTGTCCGAAGAGAACGCCCGGGCACGGGTGTCGCGTGCGCGCAACGCTGTGCGGGCCGCGCTGAAGCTGGCAGCGGCTGCGCCGGTGGCGCTGATCGGGCTGCTGCGCCGTGGCGAGCGTGCCGCCGCAGCAGTGACGAGCCAGTCCTCGCCTGGGGGCGGCCGTGCTGCGCTGAACTCGGCCATGCCGGTGCTGACCGAGGCGGCGCCGATGGCGTCGCGTGCGGCGGCTGCGGCCACCAATGCGGCCACGACCGGCGTGCCGGTGATGGCCAAGGCTGCGGTCGGGTTCGGGCTCGCTACCGCGGTGATCACGCCGACCGTCGACTCGCCGGTGCACAAGGCGGCCGACCGGGTGCTGCCCGACTCGGTCATGGAGGTGCTGACGCCGTTCGCCGTTGATGTGCCCGCACCTGATGCGCCCGTGGTGGTGGGTGCCGCAGCGCCAGTGCCCGGTGTTGCTGATGTGACCGATCCGGCTGGGGCCGAAGGATCCGCTGTGTCGACGCCGGCTGCGGTGGCAGCAGCGCCTGAGCGTGAAGCGGCCCCACAGGCGGTTGAGGCCGCTGCACCGGCCGCGGCTGCGGTGGTTGCCACGCCTGCGGCCGACGACGCCCAGGCTGCCGCAGCGGTCGTCGAGGACACACCGGAGATCGTCGAGACGCGAGTCGCGACCGAGGTCGTGATCAATCCCGATCCCCAGACCACGGTGAGCGACAGCAGCAGCGTGCAGGGCGCCCAGCTGACGTTCACGCCGTCGGGTGCCGACCGCTACGACGTGGCCGGTTCGATGTCGCTGACCGTCACGACCACGACGACGATTGCCGACGGCGGTGAAGAGACCACCGAAACGGTCACCACGAACGAGTCGGTTGCGGTGATCTCGCCCAGCTCGGCGTCGCTCGAAGCTGCCGATCCGGCAGTGACCGAGCGCCGCTTCAGCGCCCTGCTGGTGTTCGCTCCGGGCGACGACGGCGTGTCTGCCGAGATGCGCCTAGCCGCCCGAGGCACCGCGAACGACGACGGCTCGCTCCAGATGACGGGCTACTTCACGGCCACGGGAACCGAGTCGCTGCCGCTGGCCGAGCGCGGCGACCTCTCAGGCACGCTCATCCTCGACGCCGACGGCATGCCCGCCTCGCTGTCGATCACCCTCACCCAGTAGCCCCCCGGGCGCCGGCTCAGGCGTTCTTGATGAGGAGGCCGCCGTCTACGGGGAGGACGGCGCCGGTCATGTACTGGCTGGCGGGCAGGCAGAAGTTGAGCGTGCCGTGCGCCACTTCCTCGGGCTCGGCGTAGCGGCCGAGGGCGGTGCGGCGCTTGGCGAAGATCGTCTTGTGCTCCTCGGAGATCTCCGCGGTCATGGCCGTGCGGATCGGGCCGGGGCAGATGCAGTTGACCGTGATGCCCTCACGGCCCAGCTCCACCGCAAGTGACTTCGTGAGCCCGATCACGCCGTGCTTGGCGGCCGTGTAGGGCGAGCCGAACTTGGTGGCGCCCCAGCCCTCGGTGGAGGCGATGTTGACGATGCGGGCCGCATCGGACTGGCGCAGGTACGGCAGTGCCGCCCGCACCGTGTAGGTGTGCGCCGTCAGCAGCACCTCGAGGGAGATGGCCCAGTTGTCCTCGTAGTTCTCGGCGTCGATCGGCGAGAAGCGGGAGATGCCGGCGTTGTTGATGACGTGGTCGATGCCGCCGAACCGTTCGGCCACCTCGTCGGTGACCTGGTTGACGCGGTCGCGGTTGGCCACGTCCATCGTCCAGCCCGCTGCGGAGCCGCCGGCGTCGTTGATCTCGGCCACCACGGCGTCCACATCGGCCTGCCGCAGGTCAGTCACCGCGACGTGCGCGCCCTCGTCGGCGAACACGTGCGCCGTCGCCCGTCCCTGGCCCATGCCGGCACCGGTGATCAGCGTCACCCGGCCCTCGATCGACCGGCTCAATGTCGACAGTCGCTTCGTCGTCCCCATTGCGAGTCTCCTCGTTGCTTTCGGTTGTGTGCGGTGTGCGGCCTGGGTTCAGCCGGTCTGCCAGGCGGTGCCGCCGTCGATCTTGAGCACCGAACCGGTGGTGTAGCTCGACGCTTCTGAGGCGAAGTAGAGCGCCGCGCCGACCACCTCGTCGGCCTCGCCGCCGCGGCCCAGCGCGATCTCGTTCTCGGCCCGCTCGTTGAAGGCCTCCATGTCCCAGGCCTTGGAGATGTCGGTGAGGAACGGGCCGGGCATGATGCAGTTCACCCGCACGCGGGGCGCGTACTCGCGGGCGAACGACTGCGTGATGGCGTGGATGCCCGCCTTGGCCGCGCCGTAGGCCGTCTCGTTGGGCGAGGGCGCCACGGCCGCCACCGAGCTGACGTTGATGATCGAGCCGCCGCCCGCTTCGTACATGCGCTTGCCGAACACTGCCGAGGCCCGGAACGGCCCCTTGAGGTTCACATCGATCACCTTGTCGAACAGCGCCTCGGACACCTCGTACAGCGACGGGTACAGCGGCGACAGGCCGGCGTTGTTCACCAGCACCTCGCAGTGGCCGAACTCGTCATAGACCCGCTCGCACAGGGCGTCGTTCTGGTCCCAGTAGCCCACGTGGCATTCCACTGCCAGCGCCTGCTGACCGGTGGTGTCTCGCACCTCGGCTGCCAGCGCCTCGCAGTTGTCGAGCTTGCGGGAGGCGATCACCACATCCGCGCCGGCCCGGGCGAACGCGAGCACCATCTCGCGGCCCAGCCCGCGCGACCCGCCGGTGACCACCGCCACCCGGCCCGACAGGTCGAACAGCGCTGCGTTCGAGGTGCCAGCCATCTCAGCGGCTCCAGGAGTTCCAGCTCATCACCGAGTCGAGATCGGTGCGGGTGGCCAGCTTGAAGTCGGTGCCGACGGTGTAGGCCACCGGGCTGAGCGCGTACTGGCGCACATTGTCGTAGGGGATGCCCAGGATCTCGGCGGCCTCGCGCTCGTAGCCGAGGTGCAGGGTGGTCCAGCAGGTGCCGAGGCCCCGCTCGCGGGCAGCCAGCATGAAGCTCCACGCCGCGGGGATGATCGAGCCGGCTTGGCCCACCATCATGCGGGCGTCGTCGGTGCGTCCGGTGATGCAGGGCAGGAACAGCACCGGGCTGCGATGCATGTTCTCCGACAGGAACTCGGCCGAGGAGGTCACCCGGGCCTGCTGTGCCTCTCGCTGGGCGCCGAGGCCCGAGCCCACGCGGCCCGCGTACATGGGGCTGTTGCGGTAGGCGTCGAAACCCTGCTTGTAGAGCGCCGAGATGGCCTCGATCTTGTCGCGCTCGGTGACGAACACGAAGTGCCAGCCCTGCATGTTGGAGCCCGTCGGCGACTGCACGGCGATCTCGACACACTCCCGCAGCACCGAATCGGGCACCGGCCGGTCGAAGTCGAGCCGCTTGCGCACGGCCCGGGTGGTCTGCAGCACCTCGTCGGCCGACAGGCCCAGCTTGATCCCTTTTTCGCTCATCGTGTGCTCCGTTCGGTCGTGCTCGGCGGGGTTGTTGGCGCCGATGTCCCGCAGCAGAGTAACCGGCGCCTGTCAGGCGTACCGGGCCGTTCACACCCGCTTGGAAGCGGTCGCTGATGTTGCGTTGACATGTGCTCGCACGGCGTTGCGTTCCCGATGTGAACTGGCCAGCCGTGCGGATGCGGTCAGGGCATCAGCGCAGGAACTTGCTGGTCGTGTTGTCGGCCAGTACCCGCCCGCTGGTCTGGCAGCCGGCGCAGTAGTTGACCGAGTAGTCGCGGTACTCGACGGCCCGCACCACGTCGCCGCAGATCGGGCACGACTCGCCGGTGCGGCTGTGTACCGCTGAGGGCCGCTCGGCCGACCGGCTCATCTGGGGGAGTTGCCGCTCGGCGGCCAGCGACTCGTCGACGACGCTGCCGATGGCGGCCACCACCGCCTCGACGCCGTCTGAATCCATCCGGCCGGTGGGTGCGAACGGCGACAGCTTGGCCCGGTGGCAGATCTCGTTGGCCAGCCGCCGTCCGAGCCCCGAGATCACGCGCTGGTCTCGCAGGAAGTTGTGCAGGCGGGCTGAGTGCGTCGCCATGAGCTCGGCCATGGCTGCCGCGTCGATGTCGGTGGCTTCGGGCCCCAGGCGGGCGAGCGGTTCGGCCTCGGCGGGATCGCTGGCGATCACCCACACGCCGGCCCGCTTCTGCGTGCCCGGCTCGGTGAGCAGCAGCCCCAGGCCGCTCTCGAATTCGAATCTGGCCAGCCCGTCACGGGGCCGGCGGGGCCGCTTGGCACCCGGTTCGAGCACCCGCAGCCGCCCGCCCTGCATTAGGTGCACCACGAAGGTCAGCCCGTCCCCGCCGGCGGCGGGAGCGAACCGCAGCAGCAGGAACTTCGCCCGCTGGCTGACGCTGCGCAGCGGCCAGCCGACGGCGTCATTCGGCGACGGGCTCGCGGTCTTGAGCGCAGTGAACGAGAGCGGCTCGAACCGCTTCAGCACCTCACCGGCGGCCAGCGCTTCCAGTCGTTCAGCATGCGCCCGGATTTCCGGAATCTCCGGCACGAAGCGTCAGCCCCCGCCGTCGCCAGCCGACCCGTCGGCGTCACCCGTCCCGCCACGGTCCGACCCGTCGCTGCCCTCCCCAGTCCCGTCGCCGGAGGCACTGTCTTCCTCCTCGGCGAGCGCCTGGCCGAGAGCCGTGTTCACGAGCGCCAATGCCTCGGAAGCCGCGATCAACACACGCACGTCGCCGCTCACCGTGATGAGTCCTGCCTGTAAGGCAGCCAGCGCACCCAGCTCGCCCCGCCGCACGGCCTCCGCCGTCTCCCGGGACTGGCTCATCACCACCACCCCGCCGTCGCTGGTCTGGCCAGCTTCGCCGCCCTCTCGGGCACTGCCCGTGCTTGCTCGCTCGCCGATGTCCTGATGCTCGCTCGGCTCGCTGCCTGCCGCCACGACATCGGCGGGCACCGGCTCCAAGTGCGCACGACCGCTGTCGATCACCAGCCGGTAGGCCACCACCGGCCCCCCGTTGCCGTCGCCGATCCGCTGCTCCACCGTGGCCCGCACCTCGGGCAGATCCACATCCGCCAGCACCTCCGACATCGCAGTGCACCAGCCCTCGGACCCGATCTCCACGCCAGCGAACCTATGCCGCTCGCCACCGCATGTCACGCCAGCGGTCTACAAACAAGGCACTGCGAGCGGTCCGAGGACACGTCTGACTCGGCGATGCACGACGGGCCTGAAATTCAGTGGCGACGACCCGCGGGCGCTCGCTACGGTGCACCGCAACGCATCAATGCGTACCCGTATCGCTGGCAGTTCGCCGGTCTCTGGGCGGAAATCCCGCCTGTTACCGTTCCGAAAGGAAGTCCTATGGACGCGAACTCAGTTGTCATTCTTGCTGCAGTCGTGACGCTGTTCAGCTTCAACCTCACGGCCAGCCTGATGTGCTGCCGCTCACTGGGCCGGCGAGTCGACCGACTCGAACACCGCCTCGATCGCTTCGAGCAGCGCATGGATCGCTTCGAGGAGGTGCTCATGCAGCTGGTGATGGACATGGCGTTGGTCAAGGCGGATGTGTCGATCCTCAAGTCGGATATGGGGCTGGTCAAAGCGAAGCTGGGCATCGAGACTGTCTCGCCCTCCGCTGCGCAGCAGCCGGCAATCGCACCCCCGTCGGGCGGTTCTTCTGGCGCCGCAGCGCAATAGCATGGCGGGGTGACCTTTCCGGCTCGCCGCCTTCGTCGGCTGCGTCGCACCCCGGCGTTGCGCCGTCTGGTTGCGGAGACGACCGTCACTCCCAGTGATCTCATCGCCCCGCTGTTCGTGCGCGAGGACGTCGCCGAGCCGCAGCCGATCGTCTCGCTGCCCGGCATCGTGCAACACAGCCAGGAGTCGCTGCGCAAGGAAGTCAACGAGCTGGCCAACCTGGGCATCAGCGGGGTGATCCTGTTCGGTCTGCCGGCCCGCAAGGACCCGGTGGGCTCCGAAGCCTGGAATCCCGACGGCGTCGTGCAGGTGGCACTGCGCAACCTGCGTGACGACCACGGCTCGGAGCTGGCGATCATCGCCGACCTGTGTCTCGACGAGTACACCGACCACGGCCACTGCGGCGTGGTGACCGACAACGGCGATGTCGACAACGACGCCACGCTCGAGCTGTACCAGCGGGTGGCGTTGGCCCAGGCCGAAGCCGGCGCCGACATGGTGGGCCCGTCAGGGATGATGGACGGCCAGGTCGGGGCGATCCGCCAGGTGCTCGACCGCAACGGCCACGAGAACCTGCCGATCATGGCCTACTCGGCGAAGTATGCATCGGCCGAGTACGGGCCGTTCCGCGACGCCGTCGACGTGACGATCACCGGCGGCGGCGACCGCAAGGGCTACCAGCAGGATCCGGCCAACGCCCGTGAGGCCATGGCCGAGATCGAGCTGGACATTGCCGAGGGCGCCGACATCATCATGGTGAAGCCGGCGCTGGCGTATCTCGATGTGATCGCTGCGGCCCGGGCTCGCTTCGACCTGCCGCTGGCGGCGTACCACGTGTCGGGCGAGTACGCGATGCTCAAGGCGGCCGCTGCGAACGGCTGGATCGACGGGGCGGCCACGGCGGTCGAGCACCTCACGGCCATCAAGCGGGCCGGCGCCGACCTGACCCTCACCTACCTCGCACGAGAGTTCGCCGAGACCCTGCAGTAGTCCCGGCCCTCAGCGCCTCGCAATACCTCAACTCGCGGCGCTCAGCCCCCGCATCGCGTCCAGCGCGCTGCTCGGCCCGCGGAAAACGACCCACGAACCGAGGCCGCAGCCGGCTCAGCGGGACGGGTGTGTGACCCTGGCGACGGCGATGGCGCAGAGCGCGCCGATGAACTGCGCCACGATGAACAGCGGAGCGCTGGCGGGGGCGATGCCGGCGAACGTGTCGGAGAACATGCGACCCACAGTCACCGCCGGATTGGCGAAGCTCGTGGACGAGGTGAAGAAGTAGGCCCCGCCGATGTAGGCCGCCACGGCGAAGGCCACGAACTGGGTCTTGCCCGAGCGCACCACGCCGATGATGACGATCACCAGCCCGAACGTGGCGATGATCTCCGACAGGAACGCGGCCCCGCTCATCCGATCCTTGGTCGACCAGAACACCGCGTCGAGCTCGAAGATCACGTTGGCGGCGATGACGCCCAGGATCCCGCCGGCAACCTGCACCACCACGTACAGCCCGGCCATGCGGTTGTCGAGGTCGCCGGCGAGGCGCGCCCACAGCGTCACCGCCGGGTTGAAATGCGCCCCCGACGTCGACCCGAACAGCAGGATCAGGCACGCCAGAGCGCCCGCCGTGGCAATCGAGTTCTCGAGCAGCTGCAGGCCGACATCGTTGGGGCTCAGCCGCTCGGCCATGATCCCCGAGCCCACCACGCTCAGCAGCAGGAACCCCGTCCCCACGAACTCCGAGGTCAGCCGGCTGGCCGTGGTCTCACGCAGGGCTGTCACCGGGACAGCCTGCCACCCACGAGTAAACGAACCCTGTCTCGCAAGTGAACACTGGCTCCACACCGAGGTCGAAATCCTTGACGCTGCCTACCGTCCTCCTGGCAGGGCGGCACCGTCCAGCGCAGCGAGCTGCTGATCGAACGTAAACAACGGTTGTGCATCGTTGCGGCGGCACGCGGCGAGGATCATCAAGTCCGAGAAGCCAGCACTTCCGCGACGGTAGCCAGCGGCAGACTCGGCGACATCGTCGGCGGCCTCGATGACAAGCCCGTCGGCGGCGACCAGCTCGACGAGCATGTCGGCGATTCGGGCACGGCTGAATCGGTATGCCCGTTCGAGCACCCACACTGTCTCGACAACGACCTCCCTGCCGAGGAAAATCGATTCCTGTCGAGAAGCCGCTGCCATCAGCTCGCGGGCAGCGGCGGCCTGCTCCGGATCGTCGTTGACGAGAAAGCGAACGAGCACGTTGGTGTCGATGGCGATCACGCCGAGGTGGCTCCCTCGGCGATCGCCTCATCCATCTCGTCCAGCGTCACCGGGGGACCGTCGAACTTCAGCATTCCGAACAGATTGCTGAGCGGCCGCACGGCGACGACCCGAACGGCGTCGCCGTCGATGAGGTAGCGCACCCGATCGCCCGGCTGCACCGACAAGCAGTCGCGTACCCGGCGCGGCAACGTCGTCTGGCCCTTCGAAGTAATGGTCGACTCAAGTACGCTGCGCATTAGCTCATTTGTCCTTGCTTTCGATAGCTATGCCTTACTTATTCTACACACTCAATGCGTTGATTGAGTCGGACTGCTGAACGGGCAGGACGATCGCGCTCCGGTTCCGATTCCTCGAGCGCGTGCCCAACCGAATGCCCGTGCTGTGCGGGTGCCGGCTGGGCTAGGGGTTACGACTCGCGGAGGTCGAAGGCGATCTTGACCGAGCCTCGGGCGCCGGCGTTGGCGGCGTGTTCGAGGGCGTTGCGGTACTCCTCCAGCGGGTACAGCTCGGACACCAGGCGTTCCAGGTTGCAGTCGCGCACCAGCTTGATGGCGGCTTCGAAGGTGTGGCCCCCGTCGAGCCTCGGCTCGGTGCCATAGCAATACGCACCGACCAGCTCGGTTTCGCGGTGCCACAGGGCAGACAGGTTGAGCTCGACGTTGGCGGGCATGCCCAGCACCACCACCCGGCCGCGGGGGCGGGTGAGGGCGATCGCGTCGGTCAACGACGCTGACGAGGCCACGGCGTCGATCGTCACGTGGGTGCCTGAGCCCAGCGTCTCGCCGATCACCCGGGTGCCGGCGGCCCGGCGCACGGCCCGGCCCAGCTCGTCGGGCGACACCGCCAGGTCGGCACCCAGCTCTCGGGCCAGGCGGCGCTGATGGCTGTAGCGGGCGCCCACCACGATCGCCGCCACACCGGTGCACTGGCGCAGCGCAGCCACCGCCACCAAGCCCATGGTGCCGGCGCCGATCACCGCCGCCGTGCCGCCCTCGGTCACGCCGGACCGCAGCGCCGCGTGAACGCCCGCCGCAGTCGGCTCGATCATCACCGCGGCGTGGTCGGACAGGTCCTCGGGACCCAGCGATCCCAGCGAATGCAGCTGGGACTCGTGCGCAGCGAACATCTCCGACCAGCCGCCCCCGGTGGACGCACACGAACCGGTTTGCAATCCGGCCTCGATCTGGCCCCCGATCAGGTGGCTGTAGTCGTCGCCGTCGGCGGGAGCAGCGTCGGGCCACGGCGGGGTGTAGCCGTGGGCCTCGTGACCCAGCACCGCCTCGAGCACCACCCTGGTGCCGTCGTCGGTGTGGCCCACCACCTCGTGGCCCGGCACGAACGGGAAGGACACCAGCGGCTCGAAGTAGCGCGACACCTTCCCGTCCACTGTGGCCAGGTCTGACCCGCAGATGCCCGACAGCGCCGGCCGCACGTACTGCCAGCCGTCGCCGGGCAGCTCCGGCGGGTCCATCTCGGTCAAGCGCAACGGGCCCACGCCCGCTCCCGAGCCCGGCTTGAGCTTGCCCGCCGCCATCGCCGCCGCGAACCGCAGCTCCTTGCGCTCAAAGACCAGCGCCTTCACGTCACGCCGCTTGCTAGTGCCATGTGCATGGAGTCCAACGTCGACAACCCGGCGCTGACGACGCGGTCAGCCGCCAGCGTGCTTGCAGCCGTCGCCACGCCACTCAAGGTGTCTCAGCCTTGCTCAGCAAAGCCCACGTCGGCGGCTTTGCTGTCTACTTCGTCAGTCAGTTGTGCGATGAACTCGGCCAGCGGCACGTCGCGGCGCACCTTCTGGCCGCGGGGGTTCACGCCCACGGTGCCCGCCGCCACGTCGTCGTCGCCCACCACCAGCACGTAGGGCACCTTCTCCAGCTTGGCCCGCCGGATGCGCGCGCCCAGCGGGTCATCTGCCGGCACGGTCTCGGTCCGGAAGCCCGCCTCGGCGAGCTGGGCCGCCACCGAGGAGGCAAACGAGTCGTGATCGGCCCGCACGCCCAGCACCACCGCCTGGGTCGGCGCCAGCCACGGCGGGAACGCACCCGCGTAGTGCTCCACCATCACCCCGAAGAACCGCTCGATCGCGCCGAACAGCGCCCGGTGGATCATGATCGGCCGGTGCACCTCGCCGTCGGCCCCGGTGTAGCGCAGGTTGAACCGCTCGGGCAGGTTGAAGTCGACCTGGATGGTCGACAGCTGCCACGAGCGCCCGACCGCGTCGAGCACGTCGATGTCGATCTTCGGACCGTAGAAGGCCGCCTCGCCCGCCGCTTCGAGATAGTCGTAGCCCCGCCGGTCCAGGGCAGCCCGCAGCGCTGCGGTGGCGCGATCCCAGCCTTCGTCGTCGCCCACGTACTTGTCGGGATCCTGAGTGGACAGCTTGAACGTGAACTCGTCGAAGCCGAACGCACCGAGCACCGACAGCACGAAGTCGAGCAGCCCCTCGATCTCGTCGCCGAGCTGGGAAGGCGGCACATATATGTGGCTGTCGTCCTGTGTGAACCCCCGGATCCGCATCAGCCCGTGCAAGGTGCCTGAGCGCTCGTAGCGGTACACGGTGCCCAGCTCGAACAGTCGCAGCGGCAGCTCCCGGTACGAGCGCTGGCGCTGATTGAAGATCAGGCAGTGCATCGGGCAGTTCATCGGCTTGGGGTAGTAGACGCCGTTGTCCATCTCCATCGGCGGGTACATGCCCTCGGCGTAGAAGTCGAGGTGGCCTGAGGTCTCGAACAGCCGGGCGTTGGCCAGGTGCGGCGTGTACACGAACTCGTAGCCGCCCGTCTCGTGGCGGTCGCGGCTGTAGTCCTCCATGATCTTGCGGACCACTGCGCCCTTGGGATGCCACACGGCCAGCCCGCCGCCCAGCTCGGCAGGAAAGCTCAGCAAATCCAGCTCGGTGACGAGCCGGCGGTGGTCGCGCTTGGCGGCCTCCTCCAGCCGCTCGAGGTGCCCAGCCAGCTCGGCCTTCGAGCCCCACGCGGTGCCGTAGATGCGCTGGAGCATCTGGCGGTTCTCGTCGCCCCGCCAGTACGCGCCCGCCACCCGCATCAGCTTGAAGTGGCCCAGCCGCCCAGTGTCGGGCACGTGCGGGCCGCGGCACAGGTCCACGAATTCGTCGGTGTTGCGGTAGGTGGTGATCACCCCGCCCTCGGGGCCCGACGCCGGGTCGTCGGCCTCGCCGTCGAGGATCTCGATCTTGTAGGGATGCGCCGCGAACAGCTCATCGGCCGCAGCCCGGTCCACTTCGGCACGGATGAACGGCTGGCGAGCGGCCACGATGGCACGCATCTCGGCCTCGATCGCCTCGAGATCCTCGTCGGAGAACGTGCGCGGCCGCCCGCTGTCGTCGAGGCCCAGGTCGAAGTCGTAGTAGAAGCCGTCGGTGATCGGCGGCCCGATCGAGAACGTGGCGCCCGGGTACAGCCGCAGCACCGCCTGGGCCAGCACATGGGCGGTCGAGTGGCGCAGCACTTCGAGCCCCTCGTCCGACGAGGGGAACACCAGCGACACCGACGCGCCGTCGGGCAAGGGCCGGTTCAGGTCGAGCTGCTCGCCGTCGGCAACGGCGATCAAAGCGTCCTTGGCCGCACGCCGTCCCAGCGACGCGGCAAGATCGGCGCCGGTCGCGCCGCCGGCCAGCTCACGTTGCTGCCCGTCGGGCAGCACCACGGTGACCGCTGCGCGCCCGCTGGGGGCGTCACTCGAGTCTGCGCCGTTGCTGCCGCTCATCTGGACAGTTTCCTAGCCGCTGCACGCCGAGTGCCAGTGAATTTGCGGCATGCAGCGGCGACTAGCCCCCGGTTCCGCCGGAGAAGACGATGTTGATCAGGATGATCAGGAACAGCAGCCCGCCGAGCACCCACAGCTTGTCCGCGAACTCGAAGCTCTTGAACTTCGCGAACGGGATCATCATCTTGTGCGGATCCTCGATCGCCTTCCCGTCGACCTTGCGGGTATCGGCGTCGCTCATGCGTTCTCCTGAAGAAGCTGGTCAGCGGCCGATGCCGCGGCGTGGGGGGCCGGCTGCGCTCGCAGCCACCGGGAAAGACTAGTGGTCTGGCTCGCTCATGGCTGAGGGATCGTCGACCGACTCCTGCCCCTCGTGCTGCCGCCAGCCGAGACCGCTCGATACCGCCGGCTAGGTGCTGACGGCATTCATGCCGAGCAGCTCGCGCATCGGACCCGCCAGGGTGCGGGCATCCACCCAGCGCGACTCCGGCAGCTGCACCACCGAATCGCCCACCCGTATGTGCACCGGCGCATCGCCGGGGCATTCGGACAGCATCCGCTCGAACGCCTCGAGCCAGTGGTCGTCGATGTCGACCCGCTCCACGTCGAGCGACAACGGCACCGGGCCCTTGCGCAGCTCCAGCGCTTCCACCTCGTTTGCCAGGAACGCCGTCTCGCCCTCGCCGCGACGGTCGGGCCGGCCCTTCACCAGCACCACGGCGTCTTCTGCCAGCACAGCACCGGCGGCAGCGAAGCCCTTGGGGAACAGGGTGACCTCGATCGAGCCGGACAGGTCTTCGAGCATGAACCGGGCCATCGGGTCGCCGCCGCGCGTGTAGCGGCGCTGCAGGCTCTGCACCACGCCGCCCAGCGTCACCCACTGCTGGCCGCCGTCGTGGCTGGGCTGCAGGTCGCCGAGCCCCGACACCTGGCAGGTCACCGATCGCCGAAGCTGGGCCTCGCCGCCGCGCAGCGGATGGTCGGACACGTACAGCCCGAGCAGCTCCTTCTCCCACGCCAGCGTGTCGCGCTCGGAGGCCTCGATGTCGGGCACCTCGATGCGCTCGTCGAAGCCCGGCCCGCCGCCGCCGTCGCTGCCGCTGCCGGCCCGGCCGTTGCCGCCGCCGAACAGCGACTGCACCCCGGCTGCGGCCTCTTCCCGTCGCCGCAGTGCCGACTCCACGATCTGCTCGAACACCCGGAGCAGCCCCTCCCGGCTGTGCCCGCACGTCTCGAAGGCGCCCGCCTTGATGAGCGACTCGGTCAACCGCCGGTTGAGCACCTCACGCGGCACACGCATGCAGTAGTCCTCGAAGTCGGCGAATGGACCGTTGGCCGCACGCTCGTCCAGGATCGGCACGGCCACCCTCTCGCCCACGTTGCGCACCGCCGACAGCCCGAACGGGATCGTCCGCCCGTCGGCGGCGAAGTCGAGTTCGGAGCGGTTGATGTCGGGCACCAGCACGTCGATCCCCGACTGGCGGCAGTCGGCCAGGTACACGCCGGCCTTGTCGATGTTGCGCTTCGAGCCGGTCAGCACGGCCGCCAGGAACTCGGTGCGGTGGTTGGCCTTCAGGTACGCCGTCTGGTAGGCGATCAGCCCGTAGGCGAAGGCGTGGCTCTTGTTGAATGCGTAGTCGGCGAACGGCTCGATGATGTCGAAGAGCTGCTTGCCCAGGTCTTCCGTGTAGCCCTTCGCCACGCTGCCTTCCACGAACTTGGTGCGGTGCTCGGCGATCTGCTCGCGGTTCTTCTTGCCGCACGCCTTGCGCAGGTCGTCGGCCTCGGCCATGGAGTAGCCGGCAATCTCCTGGGCCACCCGCATCATCGACTCCTGGTAGATCATCAGCCCGTAGGTCTCGTCGAGCAGCTCGGCGAGGTCGGGGTGCGGCGGCGTGGCGGGCTGGCGGCCGTTCTTGCGGTGCGCGTAGCCGTTGTGCATGTCGGCGGCCATGGGCCCGGGCCGGTACAGCGCCACCAGCGCGCAGATGTCCTCGAACCGGGTGGGGCGCATCGACTGCAGCAGCGACCGCACCGGCGTCGACTCCAGCTGGAAGACGCCCATCGTGTCGCCGGCGCACAGCAGCTCGAACGTGGCGGCGTCGTCGAGCGGCACCGCGTCGATGTCGAGCTGCGTGCCGCTGCTGCGCTCCACGAGCTTCACCGCATCGTCGATGATCGACAGCGTCCGCAGCCCCAGGAAGTCCATCTTCAGCAGTCCCAGGTCTTCCACGCCGCCCATGTCGAACTGGGTGACGATCGGGGCGGCTTCGGGGTCGGTGCCCGACTCGGGCTTGCGCTGGATGGGCAGGTACTCGGTGAGCGGCTCGGGGCTGATCACCACGGCCGCGGCATGCACCGAGTCCTGCCGGATGAGGCCTTCGAGGCCGCGGGCCACGTCCACCACCTCGCGCACCTCGTCGTCGGTGGAGTACATGGTGCGCAGCTCGGCCGCGGCTGCGTACCCGTCGGTGTGCTTGTCGTCGGGCTCGAGGCAGGCGCCGAGCGGTGTGTCGCGCCCCATGATCAGCGGCGGCATGGCCTTGGAGATGCGGTCGCCCAGCGAATAGGGCTTGCCCAGCACCCGGGCTGCGTCGCGCACCGCTGCCCGCGCCTTGATGGTGGAGAAGGTGATGATCTGCGCCACGTGGTCGTGGCCGTACTTCTGGGCCGTGTAGCGGATCATCTCGTCGCGGTAGCGGTCGTCGAAGTCGATGTCGATGTCGGGCATCGAGATGCGAGCCGGGTTCAGGAACCGCTCGAACAGCAGGCCGTACCTGATCGGGTCGAGATCGGTGATGCCCAGGCAGTAGGCCACCACGCAGCCGGCCGCCGAGCCCCGCCCGGGCCCCACCCGGATGTTGCTCTCGCGGGCATGGCGGATGAGGTCCCAGGTGATCAGGAAGTAGCTGCTGAAGCCCATGTCGGAGATGACCCGCAGCTCATACGCGATGCGCGCCGCGGTGCTCTCGGGCACGTTCGAGCCCCAGCGCCGCTTCGCCCCCTCGAACGCCAGGTGCTCCAGGTAGGCGTCGGCGTCGTCGTGGGGAGCGGGCACCTCGAAGTGCGGCAGCAGCACCTGGCCGAACTCGATGTTGGTCTCGGCCCGGTCGGCGATGGCCAGCGTGTTGTCGCATGCCTCGGGGAACTCGCGGAACAGCTCCCGCATCTCCGCGGCCGACTTGAGATAGTGCTGGTCGCCGTGGAACTTGAAGCGGTCGGCGTCGCTGCGCAGCGAACCGGTCTGCACGCACAGCAGCGCGTCGTGCGCCACCGCATCGTGCTGGTGGGTGTAGTGCAGGTCGTTGGTGGCCAGCAGGGGGGCGTTGAGGTCGTGGGCGATCTGCAGCAGCTGCGGGTTGCAGTCGTGCTGGGCGCCGATGCCGTGGTCCTGCAGCTCCACGTACAGCGAGTCGCGGCCGAAGATGTCCTGCAGGCGCCCGGCCCGGCGGCGCGCCTCGTCGTAGTCGCCGTTGAGCAGGGCCTGCTGCACGACACTGCCGAGGCACCCGGTGGTGGCCGTGAGGCCCTCGGCGTGGTCGGCGAACATCTCCCAGTCCATCCGGGGCTTGTAGTAGTAGCCCTCGAGGAAGGCCCGGCTGGCCAGCTTGAGCAGGTTGCGGTAGCCGGCGTCGCTGTGGGCCAGCAGCGTCAGGTGGTAGTAGAGCTTCCCGCCGCCCTCGCCGTCGTCGCCGGTGTCGTCGACCTTGGCGTTCTTGGCCCGGTTGCGGCTGGGGCGCTCATGCCGGCTCTCGAGCGCCATGTAGGCCTCGGTGCCGATGACCGGCTTGATGCCGTGGGCCTTGCAGGCCCGGTAGAAGTCGAGGACGCCGTACATGTTGCCGTGGTCGGTGATGCCCAGCGCCGGCTGGCCGTCGGCCGCCGCCGCCGCGACCACCTCGTTGACTCGCGCCGCGCCGTCGAGCAGGGAGTACTCGGTGTGGGTGTGCAGGTGCACGAACGACGCTGCCACGCTGTTCCTCGATCTCGTCCAAAACGACCCGTCTGTCGAACATAGACCGGTCGCATTTGCGCGCGGCGAACCCGCGGGCAGCTCGCAGCCCGAGATGCGCGAAACCCCAAGAAACATGGTTGGAGGGCCGCTTGCAGGGTTGCATCATGGAGGCATGGCTTCGGAGCAACGCGCGGATGTGGACGAGCTGGAGCTCGACGCCGGCGCTGTGCTGCCCTGCGACGAGCTGAACAGCGTGCTGGTGGTCGACGATCCGCGCCAGGGCCTGTGGGACCTGGTCGACAGCGGCTGGGCCGACGAGCACCTTCCAGAGCTGCCCGCGCTGGCGCTCGAACAGGACCCGATCCACCGCCACAAGGACGTGCTCGCCCACACGATCGCCGTGGTGGCCCAGAGCCCGCCCCGCCTGCGGGTGCGCCTCGGGGCCCTGTTCCACGACATCGGCAAGCCGCTGACGCGCTCGTTCGATCACGGCGGCGTCACGTTCCGCAATCACGAGGCCGTCGGCGCCAAGCTGACCCGCAAGCGCATGCCCAAGATGGGCTACGGCCCTGACATCACCGACGAGGTCGCCCGCCTCGTGCACCTGTCGGGCCGCTTCAAGGGCTACGACACCGGCTGGACCGATGCGGCGGTGCGCCGGTATGCCCGCGACGCCGGGCCGCTGCTGGGAGACCTGAACGACATGGTCCGCAGCGACTGCACGTCGCGCAACGTGAAGCGCATCGAGGCCCTGCACGACGCGCTCGACCGCTTCGAGGTACGCATCGCACGGCTGGCCCGCGAGCAGGCCCACAAGGAGCTGCGGCCCGAGCTGAACGGCGACGAGGTGATGACCCACCTCGGACTCGCGCCGGGGCCCGACGTGGGCCGCGCCATGAAGTTCCTGCTGGAGCTGCGCCGCACCGAGGGCGAGCTCGGCGACGACGAGGTCCGCCGCCGCCTCGACGCCTGGTGGGCCGCCGAGAGCGGTTCCGGCTCGCAGTAGCGTCGCCGTCGCGACTCCTCAGTAGATGCGAGCGCGTCGCGCGCTCGCTCTAGCGTGTGCGCTCGTGGAATGGGTCGCGAATCCTGAGGTCTGGATCTCTCTGGTCACGCTGACGGTGCTCGAGATCGTGCTCGGCATCGACAACGTGATCTTCATCTCGATACTCGCCGGCAGGCTGGGCGGGAAGGAAGCCGAGCGCGCCCGCATCGTGGGCCTGTCGCTGGCCATGGGCATGCGGGTGCTGTTGCTGCTCGGCATCTCGTGGATCGTGCGGCTCACGACGCCGCTGTTCTCGGTGTTCGGCCACGAGCTCTCGGGGCGAGATTTGATCCTGCTGGGCGGCGGGCTCTTCCTGCTGGGCAAGGCCACGTTCGAGATCCACCACAAGCTGGAAGGCGACGACCACGATGACGCTGGCGACCGGGCAGGCGCCACGTTCGCCCGGGTGATCATCCAGATCCTGCTGCTGGACTTGGTGTTCAGCCTCGACTCGGTCATCACCGCGGTGGGCATGGCCGACCGGGTGGGCGTGATGATCGCTGCGGTGGTCATCGCCGTCGGCGTGATGCTGTGGTCGTCAGGACCGGTGATGCGCTTCGTAGGCAAGCACCCGACGGTGAAGATGCTGGCGCTGGCGTTCCTGCTGCTCATCGGCATGTCGCTCGTGGCCGAAGGCGCCGAGTTCCACATCCCGAAGGGCTACATCTACTTCGCCATGGGCTTCGCCGTGCTGGTGGAGGCGCTCAACCTGCGGATGAAGCGCAACCGCCAGTCGCGCACGCCGCCCGTCGAGTTCCACGAGCGCCGCATGCCCGAGTTCGCACCTGCAGATGCCGGCGACGCTGCCGACCCGCCGCCCAGCGATCCAGGGACCGCTGCCTAGACGTCAGCGCCGCCGTCGCCCTCGTCGGCCACCTCGGCATCGGTGACGTATGCGCCCGCCGATCGTTCACGAAGCTGCTCGGCGATCTGACGCAGCCGCTCGACGGTGTCTGCGTTGTCGAGCTCGCCCAGGAACTCCGGCAGCCGGATGCCCGCCTGGCTGGCAACCTCGTGCAGCGGCGGCAGTGCCCCGATCAGACCGGAGATGAAGTTGGCGGTGGTGCCGTTCTCGCCGTTCGGGCCGCCGCCGGAATCCCACACAGTGATCTTGTCGATCTGCAGGTTCGAGATCGCCTTCACCTGCTCGGCCACGAGGTTCGGCAGTTGCTCGGCAACCAGCAGCAGCGCTGCTTCTGGCGCCGCACCGCCGCTCGCGGCCACCAGCGCGCCCAGGCCCTCGGCTCGCCGGGTCAGCAATGCCAGCAGGCCCATGGCCTCTGCTTCCATCAACAGCCGCTGACCGTCGGCCTCACCCGACTTGACCAACCGGATGCGGTCTGCCTCGGCTTCGGCCAGCGTGCGGACCCGCTCGCGCTCCACCTGGGCCGGCACCACGATGTCGGCGTCCTGGGAGGCCTTGTCGCGCTGGGCTCGGGCCTGCTCGGCCTCAGCCTCGGCGGCGAACGACTCCTGCTCGGCCTGGGCCTGGCTGACACGCTCAGCCGCCAGCGCCGCTCGTTCGGCCTCGGCCTCCTGCTGCCGTCGCACGCTGTCGGAGCGAGCAACCACCACCTGCGATTCGTTCTCGCCCTCGGTGGCGCTGGCATTGGCCTGCGCCACCCGGATGCGCTGCTCTCGCTGCGCCTCGGCGGCACCGATGTCGCCGTCGCGCTCCTGCTCGGCCACCTTGATCTTGGCTTCGTTGATGGCCCGGGCGGCGGCCTCGCGACCCAGCGCGTCGATGTAGCCCGACTCGTCGGTGATGTCCTGGATGTTGACGTTGATGAGGCGCAGGCCCACCTTGCGCAACTCGAGTTCGAGCGACTCGGTGATGTTGGTGATGAGCTGTTCCCGGTCGGCGTTGATCTGCTCGATCGGCATGGTGGCGATCACCACGCGCATCTGACCGAAGATGATGTCGCGGGCCAGGTTCTCGATGTCGAGCAGCGAGAGACCCAGCAGCCGCTCCGCGGCGTTCTGCATCACGCCCGGCTCGGTGGAGATCCCGACGGTGAACGTCGCGGGCGTGTTGACCCGGATGTTCTGCTGGGAGAGCGCTCCCTGGAGCTTGATCTCGATCGGGATAGGCGTCAGATCCAGGTATGCGTAGCCCTGCACGATGGGCCACACCATGGCTCCGCCGCCGTGCAGGCACCGCGCCGACGCGCCTTCCCCGCCGACGCGTCCATAGACCACGAGGATCCGGTCGGAAGGACAGCGCTTGAAGCGCGACGAGATCCACAGCAGGGCGATCAGCAGGATGGCGAAGATGCCACCTGCGAGGGCGATGACAGCCATATTTGCCTCTCGTAGTGAGTGGTGGGGAAGGTCAGGCTAGTGAGGTGCCACGAGCACGGTCGAAGGGTCGACGACGCCGACGACGGTGATGGCCGTCTGCGCCGGCAGGCTCTCGTCGGACTCCGTCAGGGCATTGATGACCCGCATGCGTCCCTGCACCATCACTTCGACTTTGCCGGGTTTCGAACGGTTCGCAGCAACCGTGAGATAGACGGTGCCGTGCGCGCCCACGGCGGATTGGTAGTCGACCGAGCCGCTCTCGCCGAGCTTCGCAAACGAGCGCCACAAGAAGCCCACGGCAAGGAACACTGCGAGACCGGCGGCGATGGCGACGCCGACTGACAGAGCTGTGGAGCGGTCTGCCTGCTTCATGAGGACGCCCGTCCAGCCGAATGCAAACGAGAACGCGGTCAACGTCCGGATCGAGAGGAACCCGCTGCTCGGGTCGTCGTCGCCGATGTCGACATCCGCTCCGATGCCGAATGCCAGCAGCGCAATCTGCACCAGCAGGAAGAAGCTGGAGATGAAGGCGATCGCATAGAAGATCTGCAGATCGCCGGTCAGAGCCTGCCACCAGTCGCCCATGAGCTGCCTCCCTGCGGGAACTCTACGTGTCGACGCCCGTCGGCTCAGTCTCTAGCTGAGGCGCCGTTCGGTCAGGCCGCCTGCGGGCGTCCAGGTCTCGACGACGAGATGCTGACCGTCGACCCGCACGAGCACGGCGTGAGCGATCCTCACGGTGAACAGGGCCATCGGGGCCGCGTCGTCGATCTCGTGATGGTGCCCGCGCATGAAGGTCTCGAGCTGGGAGGCATCGGCAGGCACTGCCGTGCCCTCGATGCGGGCATCGCCTGCTTTCAGCTCCCCGCTCTCGGGCGCTGAATGCAGCCCGAACCGCGGATCGCGCCGCAGATCGGCAGCCTTGCGCGAGTTGCGGTCCATCCCCAGCCACAGATGGCCATCGCGGATCGGGGCTTCCATGCCGGACATGCGGGGGGCGCCGTCGGCACGGATCGTGGCCATGACCGCGTGCAGGTGGCTCCCGAAGCGCTTCTGGATGCGTGCGGCCAATTCCGGGCTGGCCGCCGCAAACGCTCCCCAGCTCACGTCACCGCCCTGCGCGCCCATCCGGTCACCTCCGCTGTCCGTCCTGCGTGATTCTGCACCAGCGCTGTGGGTACGGTCAGCCACTGTGAGGCTGGCACGCGCAACGGCGGCACTGCTTGCGGCGGCACTGCTGCTGGTCGGCGGGTGCAGCGTGGGCCCTGGCGATCAAGACGGCCCGGCCGCAGGTGGGCAGAACGGCGTTCCCGGCGTTGTGCCCGAAGCCGCAGTGACGGCGCCGCTGGCGCTGCGGACCGCCGACCCACCAGCGAGCTCCGTTCCTGCGAGCACAGCACTCGCATCAGCGACCGCCGACGAGTCACGCCCGGCAGGCCCAGCTGACAGCGCCGACGTCGCAGGCGAGACGCAGGGATCGACGGCACCGCCGCAGACGAGTGCGCCAGCGGGTGACGATGCAGTCCCGTCGCTCGCCGAGACTCGGTTCGAGTTGGTGCCGGTGGCGGAGATCGAAGCGCCGATCGCGCTTGCTGCCCGGCCCGGGACCAGCCAACGGTACGTGGCGACGCTGACCGGGCAGGTGTGGTTGCTGGACCCCGCTGATGGGGCTGATGCCGGGGCCGCTCCCCGGCTCGTGGCCGACATCGGTTCGAGGGTCAGCCAAGGGTGCGAGAACGGGCTGCTGGGCATCACGTTCTCGCCGGACGGATCGCAGCTCTACCTCAGCTATACCGACACGGCCCGCAACAGCCGGATCGCCGTGATGCCCATGGACGGCGAGACGCCCCAGACCGACCGGCGCCGCGTGCTGCTGGCGCTCGATCAGCCGGCGTGCAACCACAACGGCGGCGACCTCACGTTCGGGCCCGACGGGAACCTGTGGATCGGCTTCGGCGACGGCGGCGGGGCGGACGACATCTTCGGCCAAGGCCAAGACCGCTCCACCCTGCTGGCCACGATGGCTCGCATCGATCCCGACCCTGCCTCGGGGCAGGGCTACGGCATTCCGGCCGGCAATCCCTTCGCTGCCAGCGGCGAAGCGCCCGAGGTGTGGGCGTACGGCGCCCGCAACCCGTGGCGGTTCTCGTTCGACCGGCGCACCGGCGACCTGTGGATCGCCGATGTCGGCCAGAACCGCATCGAGGAGATCCACGTGCTGCCCGCTGCCGAGGGCTGGCTGCCGGGTGCCAACCTGGGCTGGCCGCTGTTCGAGGGCAACGAGCGCTTCAGCGGCAGCGGGGCGCCCGCCGATCTCGTGTTCCCCGTCTACACCTACACCCACGACGACGGCTGCTCGGTGACCGGCGGCTACGTGTACCGGGGCAGCGCCATCGCAGCGCTGGAAGGCACCTACGTGTTCGGCGACTACTGCACCGGCGACCTGTGGGGCCTCGTCCGCGGCCCCGACGGCACAGCCGAGCGCATCGATCTGGGCGTGTCGGTGCCGCGCAACACGCTCGTGTCGTTCGGCGAGGACGCGGGCGGCGAGCTCTACGTGCTCAGTGCCGCGGGCACGGTGTACCGCCTAGCAGCTCAGTAGCGGGCGCACCTGCCCACGCGATTCCCTAGTCGGCGTCGGCTTCCGGCTCCACTTCGGGCTGCCAGTCGCCCCAGGTGACGTCGGTGATCAGGCGGTGCATCCACCGGGGCTGGCCGGTCTCGATGCCCCATACGTTCACCCCGCGCGCGCGGTCGCGGAACCAGCCGATGAGCGACTCGATCGAACCCGAGGCGTAGATCAGATGGCTGTCGGTCGGCGACCAGATGGCGACCCGGGTCGGCGCAGGCAGCGTGTGCACGAGTTCCACGTCGCTATCCGGTGAGCCTGGCGTATGCACAGACAGCGCTTCGCGCTCCGGCATGCCGTCGCCGTCGTCGTCGTGCTGGGCCACATAGGCGACACGGCCGTCGTCGGACCACGACAGCGAGCTGCCTGCCTCCGCCAGCGTCGTCACCTCGCCCGTTCCGTCGGCTCGCTCGGTGCGGGCGACCAGGCCCACCACTTCGCCATCGTCGTCGCGCAGCATCTCGGTATAGGAGATGTGCGCACCGTCGTGCGACCAGAAGATCCAGCCGTACAGGGATGGGGAAACCTCGCCGATGAACCGCTTCGAGCTCCCGTCGCGATGTGCCACCCACGACAGCTCGGGGGTGATGTAGTCGGTCACCGGGCGGTCGGTTACCTCCCCGTACTCGAGGTAGGTGCTGTCGGGCGACCACCCCAGGAACTCCACCTTCTCAGCGATGCTCACTGGTTCAGCGTCGCCGTCCACCGACTCGATGCGCAACTCCGCCGAGCAGTCGTCTGAATCGATGGCTTCGTAGGCAAAGTGCTTGCCGTCGGGCGACCACGGATGGGTAATGACCACCGTCCATGCGTGGAAGTGGATCGGGCCGATCTCGCGTGTCTCGCTGCCGTCGGCAGACGCGATCCACAAACTCCAGCCCTCATGGGCCGGGTCGGCCTCGCATTCGTGCGGCGTGGCGTAGAGGAGGTGCCTGCTGTCAGGCGACCAGCGCAGGATGGCGGCGTCGTCGGCGAGCGTGACCGGCGGGGCGCTGCCATCGGTCGGTTCGATGCGCAGTTCGTTGACGTCCTCGCCCGTCACAGGGTCGGTGTGGTCGGTGACGTACGCCAGGTAAGCGCTGTCACGCGACCAGATGAAGTCGCGGATGTCGCCGTAGTACCAGGTGCGTGCGTCCATCTGGCCCAAGCTGCGGATCAGGGTGCCGGCGTCGTCGAACAGCAACGCCTCGAAGGAATCGAGACGGTCGTTGTCGTTGGTGTCGGCATTGTTCCAGACGAGGAGGTGCTTGCCGTCGGGCGACCGCCACGGCCACGTGCCCTCGGGTACCACCAGCTCGGCTTCGCCGCCGGGAGCGGCCACCAGCACCTGCTTCTCGTCGTCTGCCCAGTTCAGCCGCCCGTCGCTGTCGTGCCATTCCCAGCCGTTGTGGTCGACGGTGCGGAGCATGCGATCGCTGCCGTCGGCCCGAACCGTGAACAGCGTGGAGCCGATGCCGCGGATGCCCGACGCCTCGGTCAGCGCCAGGAACGGTGGCCGGTCGCTCTCGTCGTCGGCAACGGGTCGGAGTCGCTCGCCCCTGCTGATCGCCTCGAAGGTCGTGCGTGCGTCGCTGGTGAGCGTGGCGGTGTCGACGGCGGGGGAGGGCGTGTCGGTTGCGAGCGCAACGCGCTCCACCGAGACGTCGGACTCGATCGCCCCCAGCACTGCCTCGACTGCTGCCTCTGCGGCCAAGCCGTGCTCGTCGGCGAGCCCGGCGAAGACGACCCGGGCCGGTCGGTAGTCGGCGATCAGCGATGCAGTTGCGTCGGACAGGCCGTCGGCGATGGCGCCGGGTGAGAAGTACGCGATCGCGACGTCTTCGAAGCCTGCGGCGAATTCCCGGGCCGTGTTGATGTCGGCCTCGTTCCAGCCGTCGGCCACGATCAGCACCATCGTGTCGGGGCCCACTCGCTCGGGCGTGTCCAGCCCGATGCGGGCTGCCGCAGCCGCTGTCTCGGCGCGCGTGGCGCCGTCGAGATGCTGGATCACGGCCCACCGGTAGGCCGAACGCACTGCTGCGGACAGTTCGTCCATCACTGCTGGCGGCACGGCGTCGGCGCCGCCGAGGACCATCACGCGGTCGGGAGCGAACGCGGCAATGAGCTCAGCGAGCTCTGCAGGCACTTCATCGGCGCTCAGGCAGGCGGCGGCCGCGTGGCGGGAATGCCGGGCCAGCTCCACCGCCGCCGTCGTGTCGGCCGGGCGTTCACAGTTGGCCAGGACCAGCGTCAGGTTGGGTCCGTTGCGCACGAAGTTCGCCGGCTGTGCCTGTGCTGCGGCCGGTGCTGCCAGCACGACGGAACCCAGAAGGGTCGCGAGTGCCGCAGCCGAAGCTGCGGCTCGCGCCCGCCACCCGCGCTGTGGACCAGACGAGCCTTGAGGACTCCCATGGGCATGAGGGATCTTCATCGGGGCGGAATGCTATCGCTGGGTTAGCGGGCCACTGGGCGGCGGCCGATGCTCAGCGGGGCTGCCATTCGCCCCAGGTGATGTCGGTGACCACGCGGTGCGTCCACCGTGGTTCGCTCGTGGACACGACCCACGCATCCGAGCCACGCCGGCGGTTGATGAACCAGTCCAACAGCAGCTCGGTGGGACCCGACACGTACCCGATGTAGTCGCCGTCGGGCGACCACCGACCGCCCAGCGTGATGTCGGACAGCGAGTACACGAGGGTCACGTCGGCATCGGGCACGCCGGCGGCGTGGACACGCAACGCACGCCGATCGATTGCGTCGTCGCCGTACTCGTCGAGGTGCGAGACGTAGGCGAGACGCTGGTCGACCGGCGACCAAGCCACGATGTTGCCCCGCTCGGCGATGACCGTCGGTCCGCCGATGCCGTCGGCTCGCTCCACGACCGGCCGGGTGCCGATCACAGCACCGTCGGAGTCACGCAGCGTCTCGGTGTACGCGAGGTGTTCGCCGTCGGCCGACCACAGCACCGACCCGAACACGGTGGGCCTGGCCTCGCCGAGCTCGCGCCGGTCGCTGCCGTCGAGCCGCACCACCCACGCATGCTCACGCAGGGGGACGCCCTTGCCCGGTGTGCCCACGGTGATCCCGTAGCCCAGGTGGGTGCCGTTGGGCGACCAGCCAAGCAGCCGGCCCTCGGTAATCGGCTTGAGGGCAGTGGCCTCGCCGCCGACCGTGGTCACCTTCAGGTGCTGCGAGCAGTCGGCCGGGTCGAGCGACTCGTAGGCGACGTGGGTGCCGTCGGGCGACCACACGTACAGCAGGCGCCACTGGATCCGGTTGATGAAGCCCAGATCGCGGGCGTCGCTGCCGTCGGAGCGGGCGATCCACAGGTTCTGGCTCTCGTCTCGTCCGTTGCCGTCGCAGTCGCTCGGGGTGCCGTAGGCGAAATGGCTGCCATCGGGTGACCAGCCCAGGAACGTGACGTCGTTGCCCAGTGTGAGCGCGGGCGCCGATGCATCGACCGACCAGATGCGGGCGACCGGCGTCGTGTCGCCGGTCTCGCCGTCGGCGACCAGCTCGGCGTAGGCGAAGTGCTTCCCGTCGGGAGACCACGCCGACAGGGGCAAGTCTGCATAGAGGAACGTGCGGTAGTCGACAAGACCGAGTCGCCGGAGACCTCGCCCGTCCGCGGTGGCAATGTGCGCCGTCGTGCGATTGCGGGCACCGAATGCGGAGGGCCCGGCGAAGCTGAAGGTGACGACGTGGCTGCCATCGGGCGACCAGGCCGGGTACTGACCTGGTTCGAACAGGACGCTCTCGTCGCCGGCGAGATCAGAGGCTCGCAGCCGTCCGTCAAGGCCGGTCCAGCTCAACTGGCCGCTGCTCGGGTTCCACGCCCAGCCCCGGTGCTCAGTCGAGTGCAGCTGGCGCCCGGAGCCATCCGCGCGAACCGTCCAGAGCCGGTGTCCGCGCCCCGAGCCCAGGGGGCCACGCGCCGAGCTCGCCGCCAGGACCGGTGCTTGCTCGTCGGCCGCCGTTCCGGACTGATGCGTGCCCTCGACGATCGACGTGAAGATCTCGCGGGCCCGCTCGACCGAGGGCGACGCCTCGGGAGTGAAGAAGCGAGGTTCGCCGGCTTCGGCGATTCGTTCAATGTCGGCGGTCAGCTCGTGTGCGTCGAGCGCCGACTCGATTGTCGCTTCGGTGAGCGACCCCATCTCGTCCGGCAGGCCCACCACAACGACCCGGGCAGGCCGGTAGTCGGCGATGAGCGCAGCCGTGGCGGCCGGCAGGCCGTCCGCAATCGTGCGCGGCGAGATGTAGGCAACAGCAGCGTCGGTGATCTGCCCGGCAACATCGGCTGCGGTGCGGACCTCGTTGCCGCTCCAGCCGTTGGCCACGATGAGGGTGACCGCGTCTGGGCCGGCCACGTCGGGGTGTTCCAGCGACACGCGCGCCGCCAATGCAGCGGTATCAACTCGGGTGGCGCCGTCGAGGCGCTCGACGATCGCCCAGCGGTATGCCGCTCGCACGGCCGCCGTCAGCTCGTCCATCACCGCGGGGGGCACCGCAACCTCGCCGCCCACCACGATCACCCGGTCGGGCGCAAAGTCGGCAATGAGCGCCGCTGTCTCGGGCGAGAGACCGCTCGGATCGACGCACACCTTGGCGGCGTTGCGGGCGTGGGCCGCGAGCGCCTCGGCGACCGCGTTGTCGGCGGGGCCGGGGCAGCTCGCCACCACCAGCGTCAGATTCGGCCCGCTGCGCACGAAGTTCGACGGCTGTTGTGCAGCGGCCGGCACCGCAGGCACGGCGAGCGCCAGCGCCACAACCAGCGCCACGGCCGCCTTGACGGCTCTCGAGCGGGGCAGATGATCACGCGTCACTGGCACAGCCTCTCCACGAACGCGGCACGCTAGCCACGCCTGCGAGCCCTGCCTGACCGGCTCAGCTCTGGCCGGTCAGCTTGCGGTTCTTGATCTTGGCCTTGACGTAGTCGCGGTTCATGAACGCGATGAAGTCGAGGCTGATCTCCTTCGGGCAGGCCTCCGTGCATTCGCCGTGATTGGTGCACGAGCCGAAGAACTGCTCCATCGTCTCCACCATGGCCTCGGTGCGCTCCCAGCGCTGCGGCTGGCCCTGGGGGATCAGGTTGAGATGCGCCAGCTTCGCCGAGGTGAACAGCTGTGCTGCCGAGTTCGGGCAGGCTGCCACGCAGGCCCCGCAGCCGATGCACGCCGCTGCGTCCATCGAGGTGTCTGCGGCTTCCTTCGGCACCGGCGTCTGGTTGGCGTCGCCGACCGCACCGGTGTTGACCGAGATGTAGCCGCCCGCCTCGATGATGCGATCGAACGAGCTGCGATCGACCACCAGGTCGCGCACCACCGGGAACGCCTTCGCCCGGAACGGCTCCACCGTGATGACGTCGCCGTCAGAGAACTTGCGCATGTGCAGCTGGCAGGTGGTGGTGGCCAGCTCGTGGCCGTGGGCCCGGCCGTTGATCATGAGGCTGCACATGCCGCAGATGCCCTCACGGCAGTCGTGGTCGAACTCGATCGGGACGCCGCCGCCCTCGATGAGCCGCTCGTTGATGATGTCGAGCAGCTCCAGGAACGACATGTCCTCGCTGATGTTCGGGGCGTCGAAGGTGTGGAACCGCCCCGGTGCGTCGGGTCCGTCCTGGCGCCAGATGCGCAGCGTGAGGCTCAAGGTGCCGCCATGGCTCTGCTGGCTCGTCTGGCCGTTCACGCCGTTTGCCCCGCTCACTTGTAGCTCCGCTGTGTCAGTGCCACTTCTTCGAACTCCAGCTCCTCGACGTGACGGGTCTGGGTGGTGTCGGTGCCGTGCCATTCCCAGGCGGCGACGTGGGCGAAGTTCTCGTCGTCGCGTTGCGCCTCGCCCTCGGGCGTCTGGTGCTCGGCCCGGAAGTGGCCGCCGCAGCTCTCCTCGCGCACGAGCGCATCGCGGGCCATCAGCTTGGCCAGCTCGAAGAAATCGGCCACCCGGCCGGCCTTCTCCAGGCTCGAGTTCAGGTTGGCACCCGAGCCCGGCACCCGCAGATCGGCCCAGAACTCGGCCTCCAGCGCCGGGATCTCCGACAGGGCCTTCTCGAGGCCGGCGGAGGTGCGCTCCATGCCGATGTAGTCCCACACGATCTTGCCCAGCTCCCGGTGGAACCAGTCCACCGAGCGGGTGCCGCCGATCGACAGGAACCGCTGCGTGGCGTCGGTGACCTCCGAGACAGCCTGTGCGAACACCGGGTCGCTGAGCGGCACCACCGGCTCGCCCAGGCGGGCCGCCAGGTCGTCGCCGATCGTGTACGGCAGCACGAAGTAGCCGTCGGCTAGGCCCTGCATGAGCGCCGAGGCGCCCAGCCGGTTGGCCCCGTGGTCGGAGAAGTTGGCCTCGCCGATGGAGTAGCAGCCCGGCACCGTGGTCATCAGGTGGTAGTCGACCCACAGCCCGCCCATCGTGTAGTGGATGGCCGGGTAGATGCGCATCGGCACTGCATAGGGATTCTCTCCCGTGATGCGCTCGTACATGTCGAAGAGGTTCCCGTACTTCGCCGCCACGGCGGTGTGGCCGTCGCGCTCGATCACCTCGGAGAAGTCGAGGTACACGCCGTTGCGCAGCGGGCCCACGCCCTTGCCCTGGTCCACCACGGTCTTGGCGTTGCGGCTGGCCACGTCACGCGGCACCAGGTTCCCGAAGGCGGGGTACTTGCGCTCGAGGTAGTAGTCGCGCTCCGACTCCGGAATCAGGTCCGGCGAGCGAGCGTCGTCCATCGCCTCGGGCACCCAGATGCGGCCGTCGTTGCGCAGCGATTCCGACATCAGCGTCAGCTTCGACTGGAACTCGTCGCTGGCGGGGATGCAGGTGGGATGGATCTGCGTGTAGCAGGCGTTGGCGAAGTAGGCGCCGCGCCGGTGCGCCCGCCACGCGGCGGTGACGTTGCACGCCATCGCGTTGGTGGACAGGTAATAGACGTTGCCGTACCCGCCGGTGGCCAGCACCACCGCATGGCCGGTGTGCGCTGCGATCTCGCCCGAGATGAGGTCGCGGGTGACGATGCCGCAGGCCCGCCCGTCCTCGGTGACGAGGTCGAGCATCTCGGTGCGCGTGTAGAGCTCGACGCTGCCGGCCGCCACCTGCTTGGCGAGTGCCTGGTAGGCGCCCAGCAGGAGCTGCTGGCCGGTCTGGCCGCGGGCGTAGAACGTTCGGCTGACCTGCGCCCCGCCGAACGACCGGTTGTCGAGCAGGCCGCCGTACTCGCGTGCGAACGGCACGCCCTGGACGGCGCACTGGTCGATGATGTTCAGCGACACCTCGGCCAGGCGGTGCACGTTGGCCTCGCGGCTGCGGTAGTCGCCGCCCTTGACCGTGTCATAGAACAGCCGGTGCACCGAGTCGCCGTCGTTGGTGTAGTTCTTCGCCGCGTTGATGCCGCCCTGGGCTGCGATCGAGTGCGCCCGGCGGGGCGAGTCGTGGAAGGTGAACACCTTCACCCGGTAGCCCAGCTCCGACAGCGATGCCGCCGCAGAGGCGCCCGCCAGGCCGGTGCCCACCACGATGATCTCGAAGCGGCGCTTGTTGTTGGGGTTGACCAGCTTCATGGAGAACTTGTGGTCGGTCCACTTGCCGGCCATCGGCCCGTCGGGCACGCGGGAGTCGAGCACGCCGTTCATAACCATCTCAGTGCGCCTCCGCCTCAGCCTCAAGACACTCCAGGCCGGTGGTGTCGTTGACCGGGCAGTCCCGGTTGTCCTCGTCGACCAGCCCGGCTTGCACCAGCACCGGGAATGACAGGTTGCCCACCAGCACCACGCCGGCCAGCGCCGTGGCCAGGTTGCGGCGCAGCCCGTTGTAGCGCGGGTTGTTCACGCCGAGGCTCTGGAACATGCTCCAGGTGCCGTGGAAGATGTGGACGGCCAGCGCCACGTTGGCCACCACATAGATGATCGCCACCGGGATCGACGACAGCGATTCCACCACGTTGTGGTACGGATCGCCCCGCACATAGTCGCCGCCCAGCCACCAGCCCCATGTCAGGTCGGCCAGGTGGAACAGCACGTACAGGCCCACGATGGGACCCGTCCAGCGCATGGTGCGCGAGGCGTAGTTGGCGGCGATGTAGTCGCGCTTGGATGCGTACTTCTTGGCGCCGCCGACGAAGCCCGCCCGCTCGGAGGCCAGCCGGCTGCGTTCCTTCAGCGTGTACGCCGAGTGCAGGTGCACCACGAACATGGCCAGCAGCCCGACCCGCATGATCCACAGCAGCAGCGTGCGGGGCAGCAGCCCGCCACCGAGCTCGCGCAGCGTCTCGGCGTACTCGTACATCCGCGAGGGGCCCTCGTAGAGGTGCAGGTTGCCGATCATGTGAACGATCACGAAGCCCAGCAGCCCGATGCCCGTCCACGCCATGACCCACTTGCGGCCGATCGCTGACTGGTAGATGTTCAGCGGGAACGGCAGCGGGCGCTTGGTCTTGAACACCGGTGCAGACCCGGCGGCCTGCGTGGCAGTCGGCGCCATGGGTTCCTCCCGTGCGTGGCGTGGTGCGGCGATCGGCGCGGCCTGCCTCTGGGGCCGTTCGCGCCAGGGCCGTACGGTACTTGCAGATCAGCTCACGCGTCCGTTCGCCTCACGGGTGCTGCCCGAGTGCCGCCTCTGGGCGGATCTGGGTTCGGGGGCGGGAGGGGTCGGCTGCCTGCATGGCTTGGCGCACGGTGCGATCGGTCCATGAGCCACGCCGCGGTGCGCGTCGCCGGCTGCCGGGTGGATGCACCAGCTGCCAGGCAGCGATGCTGGGGTGGTGGCCGGCGTGATCGGCTGCTGCTGCGGCGGCTTGGGCAGCGAGCGCGCGCAGGCCGCGTTCGGCGCCGGTGAACACGCTTTGATCCAGCGTGACCTGCTGGCACAGCAGCCTGCCCGCTGCGTTCGCTGATTCGTAGAAGCCGGGACTGCTCAGCTCGTGCTCGACGTCGCGCAGGGCGTCGAGGCCGTCACGGTGGGGTTCGCCGTTCACTGCCAGCTTGCCGCGGCGGACCGACACGGTACGGATGCCCGTCGGGAGCCTGAGCGCGTGACTGGAGCGTCCGTCGACGGCGATGTCGATGTCGATGCAGTACAGCGCTTGGTCGCCCATGCCCGCGGGCCACCACAGCGACGGCCGCTCCAGTGCTACCAGCCACTCCAGCTCGTTGCGCCCGCGTGCCAGCACAGGCTCGGACAGCGCCAAGCCATCGCCCAGCGACGCGACCTGATGGATGCGCGGACGGGAGAAGCCCGCCGTCGCGTCACCTGTTGTTTCCCGCTCTTGTTCGCTGCGCTCACGGGCCGCTCGGGCCACGGCTTCGCCATCCGGCTCAGCCTCTTGGCGGGTGGCGTCCTGCGACCAGCCGGCATCTGGGTCATCGGCGGGCAGCACCGTGGTGGTCACCTCGCATCGATGCGTGCCGGCGCTGTCGACGGTGGCAGCTATGCGCAGCACGGCTCGGTCAGGGCTGGCCTCGATCACCAGCGCACGCACGCGTTGGATGCGCGCGGGTCCGGTTCGCTGGATCTGCACCTGGGCGTTCTCGGTCTGGGGCACTCGAACGGCGCCGTGAGCGCCCTCGACGGCGATCAGATGCTCGCTGCCGACGCGCAGCAGATGGCTTGCCTCGAACGCGTGCTCGATGTGGCGTCCCCGCAGATCCCCGAGGTACGCGCCGTCGAGCCAGAAGTGGCCGAGTTCGCACAGGCCGCTCGCCACCAGCCACCAGCGCACCTCTGGGTGAGCATCAGCATCGAGCTGCAAGGTGAGATCGGCTGGCAGATCGAAGTGACGTCGATAGAGCACGCCGGGTTCGTCGCCGAAGCCCGGATCAAGCCACCAGCGTCCCGGATTTGCCGTGGTCTTCCAGCCCTGCTCGTCGAGTGCCCGATCGGCAACCGTGCGCCACTCGCCGTGCTCTGCCGCCCGAACCAGCCAATCGCCCGCCAGCGCCTGGGCGTCTCCGCCAGCAGCAGAGGCCAACGACCAGACGTACGGATCGACCGGGCCCACATCGCGACCGTACCGACCTGCGCGGCCTCGAAGCGGGCGGGTAGGTTGCCCGCCATGACCCAACCCACCACGCTCGGCGAACTGCGCAAGATCGGCTGGGTCTCCCGGCCGGTCAAAGAAGAGATGCGCGCGAATGCCGCGAAGGCCATCGCCGCATCCGAGCCGCTGTTCGAAGGAGTGCTGGGTTACGAGAACACCGTGCTGCCCCAGCTCGAGAACGCCATGCTGGCCGGCCACGACGTGGTGTTCCTGGGAGAGCGGGGCCAGGCCAAGACCCGCATGATCCGCTCGCTGGTGAACCTGCTCGACGAGTGGATGCCCTACATCGAGGGCTCGGAGATCTTCGACGACCCCTACAACCCGGTGTCCCGCCATGCGCTCGATCTGGTTGCCGAGCACGGCGACGACACCCCCATCGCCTGGGCGCATCGCAGCATTCGCTACGGCGAGAAGCTGGCCACGCCCGACACGTCCATCGCCGACCTGATCGGCGAGGTCGACCCGATCAAGGTGGCCGAGGGCAGGTACCTGTCCGACGAGCTGACGCTGCACTACGGCTTGGTGCCGCGCACCAACCGTGGCATCTTCGCCATCAACGAGCTGCCCGACCTGGCTGAGCGGATCCAGGTGGGCCTGCTGAACGTGCTCGAGGAACGCGACGTCCAGATCCGCGGCTACAAGATCCGCCTGCCGCTCGACGTGCTGCTGGTGGCCACCGCCAACCCCGAGGACTACACCAACCGGGGCCGCATCATCACCCCGCTGAAGGACCGTTTCGGCGCCCAGATCCGCACCCACTACCCGCTCGACGTCGACACCGAGATGGACATCGCGTCGGCGGAGGCCCGCCCGCTGGACCTGACTGAGATGGGCGAGGGCGTGGTGGTCACGCTGCCCGACTTCATGGCCGAGATCGTCGCCACCTTCAGCCATGTGGCCCGTGCCAGCAGCCAGGTCAACCAGCGCTCGGGCGTGTCAGTGCGCATGACGGTCACCAACACCGAGACGCTCGCTGCCAACGCCACCCGCCGGGCGCTGCAACGCGGCGAGCGGCACGTGGTTCCTCGCGTCAGCGACCTGGAATCGCTCATGAGCTCCACCGCCGGCAAGATCGAGATCGAGTCGATGGAGGAGGGGCGCGACGGCAAGATCGTGGAGACCATGCTGCGGGCGGCCGTGCTCGAGGTGTTCAAGAATCGCTTCTCGCCCGACGAGCTGAGCGACGTGGTTGCCAGCTTCGGCGAGGGCAAGGTGGTGCACACCGGCGACGACCTCGGCTCGGAGGCCTACATGGAGCTGCTCGCCGGCAACCAGGCTCTGGCGGTTGCCGCTGAGTCGCTGGTCGCCGCCGCAGCCGATGCGCCGTCGGACGAAGGCGCAGCGCCCGCAGTGCTGGCCTCGGCCGTGGAGCTGGTGCTCGAAGGCCTGCACCTGTCGAAGCGGCTCAACAAGGAGCACGTCGGTGCGCGAGCTACCTACCGCTCGCGTGGTTAGACGCGGCCGCTCACATCGCGTGACAGAGTGAAGTTCATGCGGGCCTGCGTTCGATTCCCGAGGCGCTTGCAGCAGAAACGTCCGACGGGGCTGGCACAGTGATTCGCTGGCGCCGGGCCCGCCGCGAGGGCGCCCGGTTCCGCTACTCGGCGTGGGACGGCACCCAGACCGGCTTCGATTTCGACGCGGACAGCCTCTTCGCCGAGATGACCGACGACCTGCTGTATCACGGCGATCTGAATGCCGCCCTGCGCCGGCTCATGCAGCAGGGCTTCACCGACTCAGAGGGCAACCGGCTCGAGGGCCTGCGCGAGATGATCGAGCGGCTGCGCGACCGGCGCAAGGAGATGCTCGAGCAGTTCGACCTCGGCGGCGTCTACGACGACATCGCCCGCGAGCTCGACGAGATCACCGACACCGAACGCGAGGCGCTGGAGGAGTTCGCGCAGGACGCGGCCGACAGCGGCGATGAGCGCCGCGACGAGATCGCCCAGTCCAGCGCGGCGGAGCGCAACCTGCAGCTCGACATGCTGCCCCCCGACCTGGCCGGGAAGATGCGCGGCCTGCAGAGCTACGACTTCGAGTCGCCCGAGGCCCGCGAGCAGTTCAACGAGCTCGTCGAGCGGCTGCGCCAGGAGGTTGCGCAGAGCTATTTCGACCAGATGACGGGCGCCATGGGCAACATGAGCCCCGAGGACCTGGCCCGCACCAAGGACATGATGGCCGAGCTCAACCAGATGCTCGAGCAGCGTGCCCGCGGCGAGGAGCCCGACTTCGAAGGCTTCATGGACCGTTTCGGCGACTTCTTCCCCGAGAACCCCCAGACGCTCGACGAGCTGCTCGAGATCATGGCCAAGCGCATGGCGGCCATGTCCTCGATGCTCAACTCGATGACGCCTGCCCAGCGTCAGCAGCTTGCCGACCTGGCATCGCAGCTCATGGACGACATGGACCTGCAGTGGCAGGCCCAGCAGCTCGCACAGAACCTCCAGCAGGCGTTCCCCGACATGGGCTGGGACCGGGGCTACCAATTCGGCGGCGACGACCCGTTGTCGATGTCCCAGGCCGCCGACGTGCTCGCCCAGCTCGGCGACCTCGATGCGCTGTCGGAGATGCTGCAGGGCGCGGTCAGCCCCTCGGCGCTGGCCGAGGTGGATCCCGAGCGGGTGCGCGAGCTGCTCGGCGACCAGTCGGCCGAGGCGCTCGAACGGCTCAGCGAGATGGCGCGCATGCTCGAGGAATCAGGCCTCGCGCAGCACAACGAAGGCCGCTTGGAGCTGACGCCGCGCGCACTGCGCCGCATCGGGCAGAACGCGCTCGGCGACCTGTTCAACCGCTTGATGGACGACAAGGTCGGCAGCCACCAGGTGCGCAAGTCGGGCGTCGGCCACGAGTTCGCGTACGAGACCAAGCCGTACGAGTTCGGCGACACGTTCAACCTGAACATCGAGCGCACCGTGCGCAACGCCGTCGCCCGCCAGGGGACCGGCACGCCGGTGAGCCTGACGCCCGACGACTTCGAGATCGAGCGATCCGAGCTGCTGTCGCGGGCATCAACCGTGCTGATGCTGGACCTGTCGCTGTCGATGCCGATGCGCGACAACTTCCTGCCCGCCAAGAAGGTCACGATGGCGCTGCACTCGCTGATCTCCACGCAGTTCCCGCGCGACTACCTGGGCATCGTGGGCTTCGCCGAGTCAGCCTCGGAGCTGACCGCGGCGCAACTGCCGGAGGTGTCGTGGGACTTCGCCTACGGCACCAACATGCAGCACGGCTTCATGATCGCCCGGCGCCTGCTGGCCCGCCAGACCGGCTCGAAGCAGATCATCATGATCACCGACGGCGAGCCCACTGCTCACCTGGCGCGTGACGGGCGGCCGTACTTCGCCTATCCGCCGGTGCGCGAGACCATCGAGGCCACGCTGCTCGAGGTGGCCCGGGCCACCCGCGAGGACGTCCGCATCAACGTGTTCATGCTCGATCCGAACAGCTACCTGCGCGCGTTCGTGGAGAAGATGACCGAGATGAACGGCGGGCGGGCCTTCTTCACCAGCCCCCACAACCTGGGCGACTACGTGCTGGTCGACTTCCTCGAGCACCGCCGCAAGCTCATCACCAGCGGCCGCCTCTAGCTGCTCGCGCCGGGGGCACGACGGCGACGGCGCCCGTGCTTCAAACAGATGAAGCGCTTCGTGCACGAGCTGGATGCCGCAGGGGCGCTTCATAACTGCGCGCGGCCACCGTCGCCGCCGCACCCCCTCGTGCGACTCTGCAGAGCGGCTCAGTCGGCGGGGTGCAGGCCGTCGAGGACCATGTCGGCGAACTGGCGGGCGAGGTCTTCGAGCCGCAGTTCGCCGCCGGGGCGGTACCAGCTTGCGAGCGAGTTGAGGCCGGAGATCATGATCCGGGCGAGCACCTTGGCGTTGGTGTCGGCCCGCAGCGAACCGTCGGCCTGGCCTTCTGCCAGCAGCCCGACCCAGAGGTTGGTGAACTCGCGCAGGGGCACCGCCAGGCTCTCGCGGGTCTGCGGGGGAGACTCGTTGAAGCAGCGGATGTTGGCCACCGTGAAGTTGCTCTCGGCAACAATGCAGTTGACGTAGGCCACGATGGCCTCGGCCAGGCGGTCAGAACCTCGTGCCTCAGGACCCAGCGCCTCCAGTGCGGCGTCGATCGCAGAGCGTGCGTGGTCGATGCCCACGCTCAGCACCTCTTCGACGATCGCGTCCTTGGAGTCGAAGTGGTAGTAGAGGCTGCCGGCCTGCATCTCCGCAGCACCGGCGATGTCGGTCAGCGTGGTGGCGGCGTAGCCGCGGCACGAGAGCAGGCGCGCGGCGGCGTCCAGGATCCGCATACGGCTGCGCTCGCCCTTGCGGATCCTGCGGCCGTTGCCATCGCCATCGCCGTTGCCGATGTCTAGGTTTGTGCTGTCGTCGGTGACGTTCATCGCGTCGCAGAACCTAGGCGACCGATCAGCACGGCGGGGAGGCCGGAGTGAAGTTCAGCTTGTTCATGTACTGCACGATCGGTCGGCGCCACGAGCTGGAAGCCGGCCTCGCAGGGCTCAACAACGACTACTACCAGCGCATGCTCGGCGAGATTGCCGACATCGCACGCTTCGCCGACGAGAACGGCTGGTATGGCTTCGGCCACCCCGAGCACCACCTGCAGATCGAGGGATTCGAGATCTCCAACGACCTGAACCTGATGGCGAGCTGGATCGCCCAGCACACCAGCCGGCTGCGGCCGATCGCGTGCGGATACGTGTCCACCACCCACAACCCGATGCGTGTCGCCGAGCAGGTGGCGACCCTCGACCACATGACCGGCGGGCGGCTCTGCTTCGGCGTGGTGCGGGGCTACCAGCACCGCTGGGTGGACCAGTTCAAGATCCGCCCCGACCTCGCAGCGGTGGGCAAGTGGAACCGCGGCACCGACGAAGACGCCTACAACCGCCGCTTCTTCGAAGAGTTCGTGGATGTGGTGCTCACCGCCTTGAAGAACAACACGTTCTCGTATGAGGGCGAGTTCTGGCGCTTCCCCAACGACAATCTCAACCCGCACACGCACACCGTCTATTCCGACTACGGCGCCGGGGTCGACCCCGACATGACGATCCACGAGGTCGGCATCGCCCCGCGGCCGCTGCAGTCGCCGCACCCGCCCCTGTACGGCGGGTTCACCATGTCGATGGACTCGGCCGTCTTCTGGGCGCGCTACGGCGGCACGCCGATCGTGCTGAGCGACAAGATGGACTTCTGCGAAGCGCTGTGGAAGGCGTACCGCACCGAGGCAGCGCAGCACGGCGTGGAGAAGCCCCGCGGGCACGAGTGCGGCTGGGGCGGCGTGGCGGTGTGCGCGCCCACCGACGCCGAGGCTTGGGAGCTGTTCGCCGACATGGAGTGGTTCTGGAACCAGTGGGCCATCCAGTTCGGCCAAGGCATGCCCCTGCAGCTCGTCGGCAGCCCCGACACGATCAGCCGCCAGATCGAGGAGGCGCAGACGGTGCTCGGCGTCGAGGAGGCGTTCTTCCTGGTGCCGCAGGGCATCCACTCCGCCGACCAGATCAACGCGTCGCTCGAGCTCATCAGCGACAAGGTGATGCCCCGCTTTGGGTGAGCCCCGGGCCGGCTCCGTGCACCTGTCGACGCCACCGCGACGAACAGCACAGTCGCCCTGATGCTGGGCATCGCTGAGCGCACGGTGACGGCCGCCGACGGCACCGCCGTTGTGGTGCTGACGCCGCGCGGCGAGCTCGATCTGGCTGCCATCGCGTCGCTGGACAGTGCGCTGCGCTCAGCGCTGGCGACGGCCGGCACCGAACCGCGGCTGGTCATCGACTTGTCCGATGTGGATGTCCTGCAGCCGGTCACCTTGGGCGTGCTGCTCGACGCGCGTCGACGCTGCCGGGCCGCGGAAGGCGGTGTGGTGCTGGTGGTGACTGCGCCCGCGGTCGCAGCGACGTTGGCCGAGACCGGGGTCGATTCGCTCTTCGACATCGCCTCTGGGCTGCAGGCGGCTATCGCGGGCGTGACCGGTCGCTGAACACCGCCGCAACAGATGGCGCGGCGGCGCGACGCGGCAAGGCACCCGTAATAGCTGCACCTATCCTGTGCGACGATATGGCGGGTCCGGAGTACCTGTTCCAGCGCGAGACGTTCGCAGGCGGCGACAGGTGGCTGGCCCGGTTCGTGGCCCAGCCGATCCTCAGGTTCGTCCATCGCGAGGTCGCCAGCGGCGTGCTGTTGCTGGTGGCCGCGACCGCGGCGCTCATCTGGGCCAATTCGCCGTGGAGCCAGAGCTATTTCGACTTCTGGCACACCGAGATCGACCTGACCGTCGGCGGCTACCACGTCCACCCGCTGAGCTTGGAGGCGTTCGTCAACGACGGCCTCATGGCGATGTTCTTCTTCGTGGTGGGACTCGAGATCAAGCGCGAGCTGGTGACCGGGTACCTCTCGACTGTTCGTGCCGCGACGCTGCCGGCGATTGCCGCCGTCGGCGGGATGGTCGTGCCCGCGCTGGCCTATGTCGTGTTCAACCCGTCGGGGGAAGCCGCCTCCGGCTGGGGCATCCCGATGGCCACCGACATCGCGTTCGCCGTGGGCGTGGTGGCGCTGCTGGGGTCTCGTGTGCCCCCGATCCTCAAGCTGTTCCTGCTGACGCTGGCCATCGTGGACGACATCGGGGCCATCGCGGTGATCGCGATCTTCTACGCCGGCGATCTGGATCTCAGATGGCTGACGGTCGCCGTCGGGCTCACCCTCGTGGTGCGGACTCTTGCGCTGATGAAGGTGTGGGCGCTCGAGGTCTATTGGGTGATCGGCCTCGTGATCTGGTACGCCACGCTGGAGTCGGGAGTGCACGCCACCATCGCCGGCGTGGTGCTCGGCCTGCTGACACCCGCCAAGCCGCTGCTGGACCGGGCGAAGGCCCAGGACATGGTGGATCATCTCCCCGACGATCCCAGCGTGGAGCAGGTGCACCAGGCGTCGTTCCTGGTGCAGGAATCGGTGCCGGTGACCGAGCGGCTCGAGTCGCTGCTGCACCCGTTCACGGCATTCCTGATCGTGCCGATCTTCGCGCTCGCCAATGCCGGCGTGCCGCTCTCGGTCGACACGGTGACCGAAGCCGCCGGCTCTCCGGTCACCTGGGGCGTGATCCTGGGCCTGGTGGTCGGCAAGCCGCTCGGCATCGCGCTGTTCACCTGGGTGGCAACCCTGTTCGGCTTCAGCCTGCCCGAAGGGATGAACTGGCCGCAGTTCGTCGGCATGGGCTTCGCTGCCGGCATCGGCTTCACCGTGTCGATCTTCATCACCGGGCTGGCCTTCGACGACGGCGGCATCACCGATCTGGCCAAGATCGGCATCCTGGTCGCCTCGGGCGCCGCGGGCGGGGCTGCGCTGGCGCTGCTGTGGTTCTCCGGCAAGCGCGGCGCGCACACCGAAGTGCCGCCCGAGGAGCACCACGCTCACGACGGGACTTCTGCATCCTGACCTTCGGTCCGGCATACTCCCCCGAGCCGTCCCGGCGTGACCTGATCCTGATCTGACCCTGATCTGACCTGACCTGATTTCAATGTGCCCTTGGAGGCCCATGTGACTGCTGTTCCGTATCTGGCCCTGATCGCTTCCGTGCTGGCGCTGCTGCTCGCGTACTACTTCGCCAAGGTGGTGCTGCGGGCCGACCAGGGCACCGATCTGATGCGCGAGATCGGCGAAGCCATCCGCGAGGGCGCCATGGCGTTCCTGCGCCGGGAGTACCGCTGGGTGTCGGTCTTCGTGGCAGCCATGTTCGTGCTGCTGCTGATCGTGCCCATCGACGGGCGCCCGGCAGCCAGCTTCGCCTACCTGATGGGCGCGGTGCTCTCGTCGGTGGCGGGCTTCATCGGCATGCGCATCGCCACTGCGGCCAACACCCGCACGGCCAATGCCGCCCGCCAGGGCGCTGCCAAGGCGCTGCCCCTGGCGTTCAAGGGCGGGGCCGTGATGGGCTTCAGCGTGGCCGGCCTGGCGCTGCTGGGCATCTCGATCAACTACCTGCTGTGGGTGAAGTGGATCGGCGTCGACCAGGCGTTCCAGGTGGTGGCCGCGTTCGGCCTGGGCGCCAGCTCGATCGCGCTGTTCGCCCGTATCGGCGGCGGCATCTACACCAAGGCAGCCGATGTCGGTGGCGACCTGGTGGGCAAGGTGGAGGCCGGCATTCCCGAGGACGATCCCCGCAACCCGGCCACCATCGCCGACGCGGTCGGCGACAACGTGGGCGATGTGGCCGGCATGGGCGCCGACCTGTTCGAGTCGTACGCCGGGTCGATCGTGGCGCCGGTGGTGCTGGCCTCGCTGCTGGTGCCGGTCTTCCTCGAGGGCGACAGCCTGGCCGGCAGCTTCGGTGATGCCGAAGGTCTGCTCATGTACCCGATTCTGATTGGCGCGTTAGGGATGATCGCCTCGATCATCGGCGCCCTGTTCGTGCGGGGCCGCGAGGGCCGCAGCCTGTCGGGGCAGCTGCACACCGGTCAGTACGTGGCCATGGCGCTCACGGTGGTGTTCGCCATCGTGGGCACGCTGGTGCTGTTCGGCGGCAGCCCGACGATCGGCAGCTACGAGCTCAGCGCCCCGATCTTCCTGGCGTTCACCATCATCGTGGGGCTGCTCGGCGGCTGGGCCATCGGCTTCACGTCTGAATACTTCACCTCTGAGCATTTCCGGCCGGTGAAGGGCATTGCCCAGCAGTCCGAGACAGGCCCCGCCACGGTCACGATCGAGGGCATCGCGCAGGGCAAGCTCTCGACGCTGCCTGCGGTCGCGCTCGTGGTGACGATGATCGGCCTGTCGTACCTGTTCGGCGGATTGGCGTTCGGCGAGGCCGGCGATGTGATCGGGCTGTACGGCGTGTCGCTGGCCGCCATCGGCATGCTGGCGGTGACCGGCGTGATCGTGGCTGTGGACGCCTACGGACCCATCGCCGACAACGCCGGGGGCATTGCCGAGATGGCCGAGCTGCCGCCCGAGGTGCGCGGCGTCACCGACAGCCTCGACTCGCTGGGCAACACCACCGCTGCGGTGGCCAAGGGCTTCGCAGTGGGCTCGGCTGCGGTCACGGCGCTGGCGCTGTTCAAGTCGTTCAGCCTGACCGCTGGCGACCAGGTGTTCCTGGACATCAACGACACGGCGGTCACGATCGGCCTGTTCCTGGGCGCCATGACCCCATTTATTTTTGCGGCGCTCACCATGTCGTCAGTGGGCCGGGCGGCGCAGGCGATGATCGTGGAGGTCCGGCGCCAGTTCGCCGAGATCCCCGGGCTGCGCGAGGGCGAGCCGGGCGTGAAGCCCGACAGCCGCCGCTGCGTGGACATCTCCACCCAGGCGGCCCTGCGAGAGATGCTGCTGCCCGGCGGCTTGGCGGTGGTGCTGCCGCTGGTGATCGGCTTCATCGACGTGAACGCGCTCGGCGGGTTCCTGGCCGGCGCGGTGGTGACCGGCTTCCTGATCGCGATCTACATGGCCAACTCGGGCGGCGCCTGGGACAACGCCAAGAAGTACATCGAGGCGGGCGCCCACGGCGGCAAGGGCACCGATGCCCATGCGGCGGCCGTGGTCGGCGACACCATCGGCGACCCGTTCAAGGACACCTCCGGCCCGGCGATGAACATCCTCATCAAGGTGATGACCATCGTCAGCCTGGTCTTCGTCCCCGCCTTCCTCTAAGCGGCGGCGCGGCCTCTAGGCCGCGGCGGGAGGGCGGAGGCGGTCGGCCACGCCCCTGGTGAGGCGGTCCAGGATCCCTGCCAGCAGCACGATCGCTATTCCGGCCTCGAAGCCCCGCCCGACGGCGTCGCTGCGGCGCAATGCGTTCACCGTCTCGAGGCCGAGCCCGCCGCCGCCGACGAGCCCGGCGATCACCACCATGGCCAGCACCAACATGATCACCTGGTTGACCGCCACCATCAGCTCGGGCGCTGCCAGCGGCAGCTCCACGCGCCGCAGGCGCTGCCAGCGGGTGGCGCCGAAGCTCGTGGCTGCCTCGTGCACTTCGGCGGGAACCCGGCGCAGCCCCAGATCGGTGTAGTGCACCGCGGCCGGCAGCGCGTACACCAGGGAGGCGATGATGCCCGGGATCCGCCCCACGTGGAACAGCGTGATCACCGGCACCAGCAGCACGAAGCTGGGAATGGTCTGCAGGAAGTCGAGCACCGGGTCGATCAGTCGCTGGAAGCGGTCGCTGTGGGAGGCCTGGATTCCCAGTGGCACTGCGATCGCCAGCGTGACGGCCACGGCCACCAGCGTCTGGGCCAGCGTGTCCATCGACAGCTCCCACATGCCGAGCCACCCGATCAGGAACAACGCGATGCCGATGCCCAGCCCCAGCGTGACGCCACGAGCCAGCAGGCCGCCCAGCACGCCGAGCCCGATCATGGCCGGCCAGGGAATGCCCGATGAGAGCAGCTCCCGCAGCGGCGTCACCATATAGACGGTGATGAAGTCGCTGAGCGGCCCGGTGCCGATGCCCGACGAGCCGATGTCGTAGAGGTTGTCGCGAGCCCACGCCGTGATGTCGTTGATGTACGGCGCGTAGTGCCACTGCAGCCATTCGGGGAACGCGTTGTGGCCCACGATGCCGCCCACCAGTGCCACCAGCGCCGTTGCGGCCGCGATCCAGCGGATCGCCGCGGTGTCTGCGGCCCGCAGCGAGCCGCCTGCATGGGCATTCGTGCGGGGGCCGCGGCCGCGCTCGCCCAGCGTGGCGATGCCCCGCGTGAAGCGGTCCAGGATGATCGCCATGATGACGATGGCGATGCCGGCCTCCGAGGCCTCGCCGACGTCGATGTCGCGCATGGCTCGCAGCACGTCCTGGCCGAGACCTCCGGAACCGATGAAGGCGGCGATCACCACCATGCTCATGGCGAGCATCGTGGTCTGGTTGGTGCCCGCCAGGATCGCCGGGCGAGCGGCGGGGATCCTCACCAGGCGCAGCGTCTGGCGGTCGGTGGCGCCGAACATCTCCGAGGCTTCCACCATCGGCCCGGGCACGTTGCGCAGCCCCACGTCGGTGAGTCGCACCACCGGGGGAAGGGCGAAGATGACCGTCGCGATCAGCGCCGGCACGCGCCCGATGCCGAACAGCAGCACGAACGGGATGAGATAGACGAACCCGGGCATGGTCTGCATGGCGTCGAGCGTCGGACGCAGCACGCCGGCGAACCGGTCGTTGCGCCAAGCGGCGATGCCCAGCGGGATGCCCGCCACCAGCGACAGGAACACCGCCACGCCCATCAGCGCGAGCGTGGCGAAGCCCTGCTGCCACAGGTCGGTCATGCCGATGAGCACGACGCCGCAGAGGCCGAGCGCGCCCGCCACCCGGCCGCGCACACGCCACAGGCCGAGGCCGCAGAACACCGGGTACACGTACCACGGGAACCACCGCAGGATCGCCTCGAGCTGGCGGATGCCGGCATCGGCGAGATCGGTCAGCGGGTTCAGCAGCACCGTGTACAGCCAGTGGGACGTCTGGTTGTTGATGAGCCAGCGCCGCGTGCGGTCGATGGGGTCGGCCAGGCCGAGGTTCCACGATTCCGGAAAGGCGCCGACCGATGCGACGAAGCCGACGATCACGAGCGCGAACGCCGCGGTCGCCAGCGTCACGGCGAACGGCGACCGTCGCCGGGAGGCGGGTGCGCTGGCGCTGGCACCAGGCCCGGCGGCGACCGTCTGGCTCATCGCAGGTTCTGCTCCAGCACTGTGTTTGATGGCGGTGCTGGAGCGTCGCTGGGGAGGGTTTGGTTCATCGCAGGTTCTGCTCCAGCACCGCTGCCACATCGTCCTGGTGGAGCAGGCCCAGGGGGTCGCCCTCGGCGTTGCAGACCACCACCGGACGGTGCTTCGACAGCAGGAACGGCAGGGCCGATTCGAGCGTGGCGGTCTCGGTGGTGCGTGGCCAGCTCTCCTCCACCGCGACGTCGCCGACCGGCCGCATCAACGAGCACGCCGGCAGCACCTTGGCGATCGGCGCATCCTGCGTGAAGGCCCGCACGTAGTCGTCGGCGGGCTGGGTCAGGATCTCGAGCGGCGTCCCGACCTGGGTGAAGGCCCCGTCCCGCATGATGGCGATCCGGTCGGCCAGCCGCAGCGCCTCGGCGAAGTCGTGGGTGATGAACACGATGGTGCGCTGCAGCTCGATCTGCAGCGCCACCAGCTCGTCCTGCATGTCGCGCCGGATGAGCGGGTCGAGCGCCGAGAACGGCTCGTCGAAGAACAGCACCTCGGGCTCCACGGCCAGGGCACGTGCCAGCCCGACCCGCTGCTGCATGCCGCCGCTGAGCTGCTGGGGGTAGTGGTCGGCCCAGCCGTCGAGCCCCACGGTGGTAAGCACCTCGCGCGCCCGCTCATGGCGCTCGTCACGCGCAACGCCCTGCACTTCCAGCCCGTATGCCACGTTGTCGACCACGCGCCGGTGGGGGAACAGGCCGAAGTGCTGGAAGACCATCGCCATCTTGCTGCGGCGCAGCTCGCGCAGTGCCGTGTCGCTGGCGTCGGCCAGGATGGTTCCGCACACTTCCATGTGGCCGAAGGTGGGCTCGATCAGGCGCGACACGCAGCGCACCAGCGTGGACTTGCCCGAGCCCGACAGGCCCATCACCACGAACGTCTCGCCGGCATGCACGTCGAAGGTGACATCGCGAACCGCCACCAGGCAGCCTGTCTCGGCTTGGATCTGCTCCCGGTCGGCGCCTTCGGCGGCCAGCTCGCGGGCAGCGTCGGGCTTCTTGCCGAAGATCTTCCACAGGCCGCTGACCGTGACGATCGGCTCCATGGCTGCCCCCATTGCCCCCGTGTGCCGCGTTACCGTCTGCTTGGACGGGTTTGGCGTGTCGATACGCTGTGCTGACTGTGGCACGATCTCGCCCCTCCGATGCGACATCCGGTGACAGCGACGCAACGCCGACTGCTGCGGACAGCGCGGCTTCGAGATCGGGCCCCGTGCAAGAGCGGGCCGTGCAGACCCGCGAGCGCATCCTGCAGGCGGCCATCGAGGTCATCCGCACCGACGGCGCGGCCAACCTCACGCTCGATCGGGTCGCGATAGCGGCCGGCGTCAGCAAGGGCGGCTTCCTCTACCACTTCGGCTCCAAGGACGCCCTGATGGCAGGCCTGCTCGATGAGACGCTCGCCGTCCTCGACGAGGAGCTGGACATACGGGAAGCCCGGTTCCGGGCCGCCGACCCCGCCGCCCGTGGCACGTTCGCGCTCGCCTACCTCGACTACGTGCGCGAGCCGTACAAAGCCGCCGATGACACCTCGGCGTCGATCCTGGCGGCAGCGGCGCTCGACGACGAGCTGCTGGCCAACACCCGGGCAACGTTCGAGCGCTGGCAGGAGCGTCTCGTGCACGACGACAAGCTGGCCGAGACCACCGGCCTGCTCGCACGCATCGTGGGCGACGGTCTCTGGCTCATCGACCTGTTCGGCCTCGCACCCCCGACCAAGGCGGAGCGCCACGAGGTGCTCGACCTCGTCTCGGCGATGATCTCCGATCACGACGCCAGTCACAGCGCCAGTCACGACGGCGAGGCACCGGGCGCGGATCCCCCGCACGCCGGGCCGTAGACCGGCACGTCCAGCGGCGCGAGCGGCTCGTTTCCGAGGATCAGGTCGGCGGCCTTCTCGGCGATCATCATGACCGGCGCGTAGATGTTGCCGTTGGTGACCGTGGGCATCACCGAGGCATCCACCACGCTGAGACCCGAGGTGCCCAGCACGTTCATGGTCGACGGGTCGGTCACCGCCAGCTCGTCGGTGCCGAGGCGTGCCGTGCCCGCCGGATGCAGCGCCGTCTCGGCGTCGCGTGCCACCCAGTCCATGATCTCGTCGTCGGACTGAGTGCCTGGGCCGGGCGACAGCTCGCCGTCGTTGTAGGCCGCGAAGGCAGGCTGGTTCATGATGTGACGGGTGACACGCACGGTCTCGACCCACTCGCGCCGGTCCTGGGCTGTGGACAGGTAGTTGAACCGGATCGCCGGCTTGGCGGCGGGATCGGTTGAGCTGATGCGCACCCAGCCGCGCGCATCGGAGTACATCGGCCCCACATGCACCTGGTAGCCGTGCTTGCTGACCGGTGCTGAGCCGTCGTAGCGCACGGCCAGCGGCAGGAAGTGGAACATGAGGTTGGGGTAGGCCTCGTCGGTGTTGCTGCGCACGAAGCCGCCCGCCTCGAAGTGGTTGGTGGCCCCCGGTCCCCGCCGCGCCAGCCACTGCAGGCCGATCCACGGGTGGCGCCAGCGCCGCAGGTGGGGCTGCATCGACACCGGCAGCTTCGAGGCGTACTGGATGTACACCTCCAGGTGGTCCTGGAGGTTCTCGCCCACGCCTTCGGCGGCCGAGACCACGCCGATGCCGTGCTGGCCGAGCAGCGCGGGGGAGCCCACGCCCGAGAGCTGCAGCAGCTGCGCTGAGCCGAACGCCCCCGCGCACAGGATGACGTGACCGCCCCGGGCGACCCGGGTGCGGCCCCGCCGGCCCTTCTGCCGGTACTCGACACCGGTCGCCCGGTTGCCGTCGAAGAGCACCCGGCCGATCAGCGCGCCGGTGCGGAGTTCCAGATTCCGGCGCCCCATCACCGGGTGCAGGTAGGCCTGCGAGGCCGACAGGCGCCGGCCGCGGTGAATGTTGCGGTCGAACGCTGCAAAGCCTTCCTGGCGGAAGCCGTTCACGTCGGCGGTCAGCTCGTAGCCGGCCTGCTGCACGGCGTCGAAGAAGGCCTCGAACAGCGGGCTGGTGGCCGGGCCCCGCTCGAGCACCAGCGGGCCGTCGCCGCCGCGCCAGTCGTCGGGGCCCGCCAGGCAGGTCTCCATCCGCTTGAAGTACGGCAGGCAGTGCCGGTAGCTCCACGCGGCCATGCCCGGCCGGCTGGCCCATTTGTCGTAGTCGGCCGGGTTGCCTCGCTGGAAGATCATCCCGTTGATGGAGCTGGAGCCGCCGAGCACCTTGCCGCGGGCGTGGTACACCCGCCGCCCGCCCATGTGCGGCTCCGGCTCGGTCTCGTACTGCCAGTCGTAGAAACGGTTGCCGATCGGCATGGCCAGCGCCGCCGGCATGTGGATGAGCACGTCCCACCGGTAGTCGCGGCGACCGGCCTCGAGCACGAGCACCTTGTTGGCGGGATCCGCACTCAGCCGATTGGCGAGCGCGCAGCCGGCCGATCCGCCGCCGACGATGACGAAGTCATACACGGGATCGTCCATGGACCGAATAGTTCACGATTTCATGCACAGATGTGCGCTTTTGGGGCGTGAGAGGGGAGCCTCGCCGGCGCCGGCCACAGAGGGCCGACGCCGACGGGTCAGCGCCCGAGGAGGAAGTGAGCGCTGATGGGTTACTCGAGCCAGGCGCTCCAGGTTGCCTCGTTGTCTGCGATCCACGCTGCAGCGGCATCGTCGATCGACATGCCTTCGCCCTCGACGGCCGCCAGCATGGAGATCTGGTCGGCGCTGTCGTAGTTCATGGCCCGCAGGAAGGCGTCAGCTGCGGGGGCGTTCTCGGCCAGGCTCGCATCGATGATCTTGAACAGGACATCGGCGGGATAGTCGCAGTCGACACCGCCGGCGTCGGCCGTGGCGTAGCAGTCGTCGCTGTACTCGGGCAGCAGCACGTTGGTGAGGTCGTAGCTGTTGAACGCCGAGTGCGGTGTCCACAGGTACACGAGGATCGGATCCTCCCGGCTGTACGCAGCGTCGACGGCGGCCAGGATCGCAGCCTCCGACCCGGCGTACACCACCTGCATCGGCAGGCCCAGGTTGTTGATGATGTCCTCGTCGTACTGGACGAAGCTGGGATCACCGCCCAGGAACTGACCCAGGTCGCCGGTCTCGGCTGTGGCGTACAAGCCGGCCAGCGCCGGATCGGCGAAGCCCTCCCAGGTCGCCAGCTCCGGATGGCGCTCGATCATGTAGGTCGGCGTGAACCAGCCGATCTTGCCGACCGGGCCGAGCAGGCCCGCGTGGTCCACGTTGGCATCGGCGTTGTCGATGAAATCGATCACGTTCTGGGCGTGGCCCGACGGCCACACCTCGAGCGATGCACTGATGTCGCCGGTGTTGATCGCAGCCCACTGGGCGTTCTCGTCGATGTCGACGATCTCGACGTCGTAGCCGAGCTCGCTCTCGAGCAGCTGGGCTGCGACTGCCACGTTCAGGGCCGAGCCGTTCCACGGATTCGCGGCCAAGGTGATCGTGGTTTGGGAGCCCAGGTCCGGACCCTCATCGGCCGGCATCTCGGTGGGCTCTTCTTCCGCCATTGCCTCGGTGGTGGCGGCCGGCTCCTCGGCTGCGTCGTCGCCGTCGCCGCCCGCGCATGCCGCCGCGAGCAACCCGATGGCTGCAAGCAGCGCAACGAGCAGCTGCCAGCCGCTGAGCCCTCGCTTCGGGCGCAGTCGTGACAGGCGAGTTCGTTCGCCGGATTTGCGTATTTCGGACATGGGCACCCCCCGGTGTGTGTCTCCCGCCTGTCGCCGGCAGGTGCCGGCAGCCCTCCCCGAGGGCGCTCGGCCCGCCGCCGGTCCGGCTGTCCCAGCCGTCCCTGATCAAAACAGGCCATTTAGACGGTTTTCGACCGAATAGCACGCCCGAAATCGACCTTGACCGCGCGCTGGTGCGCGCTGGGTTCGGACGGGCGTACTGTTCGACGTGATGGCCGCACCCAACGTCTTGCTGGTCATGGCCGATCAGCTTGCGCCGCACTTCACCGGTACTTACGGCCACCCCGTGGTGCAGACGCCGTCGATGGATTCGCTGGCGGCTCGCGGCGTGCGGTTCGATGCCGCGTACTGCCATTCGCCGCTGTGCGCGCCGTCGCGGTACTCGATGATGACCGGCCGAGCGGCATCGCAGATCGGCGCCTGGGACAACGCGTCGGAGTGGAGTGCCGCGGCTCCCACCATCGCCCACTGGCTGAACCTGGCGGGCTACCGGACGGTGCTGTCGGGGAAGATGCACTTCGTCGGGCCCGACCAGCTGCACGGCTTCAGCCGGCGCCTCACCACCGACATCTACCCGGCCAACTTCGCGTGGACGCCCGACTGGGATGCGGCCGGCGAGCGGATCGGCAAGTGGTACCACAACATGGACAGCCTGTCGGGGGCCGGCCAGGCGCTCGCCACTTACCAGATCGATTACGACGACGAGGTCGGCTTCGCCACACGCCGCTGCCTGTACGACCTGGCTCGCGAGCCCGACGACCGCCCGTTCTTCCTGGCGGTGGCGTTCATCCACCCCCACGACCCGTATGTGGCACGGCCCGAATGGTGGAACCTCTACGACCACGACCGGATCGACCTGCCGGGACCGGTGCCCGCCCAGTTCGATCCGCACACCGTGCGCATCCGTGCCGGCATCGAGTCCGACACCCGGGGGTGGACCGAGGAGCAGTGCCGCACGGCCCGCCACGCCTATTACGCCAACACGAGCTACTTCGACTGGTGGCTGGGCGAGCTGCTCGCAGTGCTGGACGAGACCGGCCGCGCCGACGACACGGTGGTGATCGCCACCAGCGATCACGGCGACATGCTCGGCGACCGGGGCTCGTGGTTCAAGATGTCGTTCTTCGAGCGTTCGGCCCGCGTCCCGCTGGTGATGGCGGGGCCTGACGTCGCTGCGGGCACGGTGCCCAACGTGTGCTCCCTGCTGGATCTGGCCCCCACGCTGATGGATATCGCGGGAGGTCCGCAGGCTGAGCTGGGCGCACCGCTCGACGGCCGCAGCCTCTGGCCAGCCGCGACCGGGGGCGATGATCCCGTCGACGAGACCGTCGGCGAGTACATGGGCGAGCTGACGTCGCATCCCCTGTTCATGATCCGCCGTGGCCGTTACAAGTACATCCACTGCGACACCGACCCGCCGCTGCTGTATGACCTCTCGACCGATCCGGCGGAGCATCGGAATCTGGCGGGCTCGCCCGAGCTGGCGGACGTGTCGGCTGCGTTCGCCGCGGAGGTCACCCAGCGTTGGGACTCAGCCGCGATCCGCGAGCAGGTGGTGGCCTCCCAGCGCGCCCGCCGGGTGGTTCATGCCGCAGCAGCCGAGGGCTGGGACTACTCGCCGTTCCGGGATCCCGCGAACGAGTACATCCGCGACCACATGGACTGGGCCGAAGCCGGCCCCAAGCTCCGCTACCCCATGGGCTAGCTGGGGCCCGAGCGGCCCGTGAGCCCGTATCGAATCGAACTCGGGAACAAGAGCGGGGAACCCGGGCCGCAATGCAGCCGAAACATCTCGGCAACAGCCCCGACCCGCGCTGTGCATCGAGCGGTCACGTCGGGGTGACTCCCGCGCAACACGCCGTTTCTAGGTTCCCCACATCAGCCAGCCAACGGGAGCCGAGTCGTAGGAGATTGGCCATGAAACGCAAGCTGTTCGTCATCGTCGCGGGCGCCCTCGGTGGCCTGTTCCTGTTCGCCGGGCCTGCCGGCGCGCAGGACGATTCGCTGTCTGCCGAGATGGTGCAGGCCGTCATGGACAACCTGTGGGTGTTCATCGCCGGCGTGCTCGTCTTCTTGATGCAGGCCGGCTTCGCCATGCTCGAGTCGGGCCTGACCCGCTCGAAGAACGTGGCCAACATCATGGCCAAGAATCTCGCCGACGCATCCATCGGCATCCTGGCGTTCTTCCTGGTGGGCTACGGGTTGGCCTACGGGGGCGACGGCAACAGTGCGTTCGGCTGGGGCTCGTTCGCCCTGTCGGGCGTCGACCTGTTCGACATCACTGAGGGACTTTCCGGCTCGACCGATTTCTTCTTCCAGGCCGTGTTCGCCGCCACGGCGGTCACGATCGCCTCGGGCGCCATGGCGGAGCGCACCAAGTTCAGCACCTACCTCATCTTCAGCCTCGTGACCACGGCCATCATCTACCCGATCGTGGTTCATTGGACCTGGGGCGGCGGACTCATCGCCAACATCTCGATCGGCGACGCCGTCTACAGCGACTTCGCGGGCTCCACCATCGTCCACAGCGTGGGCGGCTGGATCGCCCTCGTCGGCGCCTGGATGCTCGGGCCTCGCATCGGCAAGTACGCAGCCGATGGGACCTCGCGCACCATCCCGGGCCACAACGTGACGCTCGCCATCCTGGGCGTGTTCATCCTGTGGTTCGGCTGGTTCGGCTTCAACCCCGGCTCGGAGCTCGCAGCCGACGAGTTCGTGATGTTCGTGGCGCTGAACACGGTGCTGGCCGCGTGCGCCGGCACGATCGGTGCCACGGCGCTGAACTGGCTGCGCACCGGCCGGCCCGACGTGCCGATGGCGGGCAACGGCGCGCTGGCCGGCCTGGTCGGCATCACTGCAGGCTGCGGCACGATGAATCCGTGGGGCGCCATCGTCACCGGCTTCATCGCCGGGCTCATCGTGGTGGGCGTGGTCGGATTCGTGGACCGCAAGCTGAAGATCGACGACCCGGTCGGTGCCTTCGCCGTCCACGGCGCGGCCGGCATCTGGGGCACGCTCGCCATCGGCCTGTTTGCAACGCACGACGATGCCTTCCTGGGCCGGGAGAACGCCGGCCTGTTCTACGGCGGCGGCATCGAGCAGCTGATCGTGCAGTTCCTGATGGTGGTGATCGTGGCCGCATGGGTCATCGTGACCTCGGTGATCCTGTTCGGGATCCTGAAGGCCACCATCGGGCTGCGAGTGTCGGCGGAGGAGGAAATGGTGGGTCTCGACGTTTCCGAACACGGGGGCCCCGGAATGGCGCTGGACGACGTGGTTTCGAGCGGCTGACACTCGGCCATGGGCTGAGTTGCCCAGCGGCACCATCTCTGCTGTCAGCGGAAGTCCCCGGGTCATCGCCCGGGGACTTCCCGCGTCTAGCTTCGACTTGATGTTCGGGCGGGCGCTCACGAACCTGGCGCGGGGGCTGGCGATGGGCGCCGCGGATGTCGTGCCGGGCGTGTCGGGCGGGACCGTGGCGCTGCTGCTGGGGATCTATGACCGGCTGGTCGGGCAGATAGCGCACTTGAGTGCCGCCGGCTCCCAGGCGTTGCGGGGCCGGCTGCGCCGGGCATTCGCCATGGTCTGTCGGGCGGAGTGGGGGTTTCTTGTCGCTTTGGCGGCGGGAATCGGCATTGCCATCCTGGCGCTTGTCGAGGTGGTGCGGCTGCTGATCGATGAGCAGCCGGTTGGCCTGTCGGCGGCGTTCTTCGGGCTGGTTGCTGTGACCGTGGTGACCGCTCGGTCGCAGGTGAGCCGCTGGCGGGCGGGCCTTGCGGTCATCTTCGTGGCGGTCGCGGTGGCGGTGTTCCTGCTGCTGGGGGTGCGCGCCGGCAGCGTTGCCGATCCGGCCGCCGTGGTGATCGTCGGCGCGGGCGCGCTGGCGATCTGCGCCATGATCCTGCCGGGCATCTCGGGGGCGTTCGTGCTGTTGCTGCTGGGGCTGTACGACCCCATCACCGAAGCGGTGTCCGATCGAGACGTCGGCACGGTGATGCTGTTCGGGCTGGGCGCGGTGATCGGCCTCGCCGTGTTCTCACGGCTGCTGCAGCGACTGCTGAACCGCTGGCGCGACGCGATGATTGCCGTGCTGATGGGCCTGATGGCCGGGTCGCTGCGGGTGCTGTGGCCGTGGCCAGTGGGCGACGCAGACTCCGGCGGATTCGGCAACGCCGCGCTCGGCGCTCCGCCTGCATCCGACCTGGCGGTGGCCGTCGTTGCTGCTGCCGTTGCGGCGGCCGCTGCGGTGGCACTGCACCGCTTGGGCGCCCGGCGGGCATCGGTATAACCGCACTCTGCTGCTGTTTACTGAAACAGTTGCGCTACCGTCCGGCGCTGCTCACCTCGGATCTCCATGGCCACTTCTCTCGTCATCGTCGAGTCGCCCGCGAAGGCGCGCACGATCTCGCGCCTGCTGGGCGACGGGTACGTGGTGGAGTCGTCGGTGGGCCACATCCGCGACCTGCCGCGCAATGCCTCCGAGGTGCCCGCCGCCTACAAGTCGGAGTCGTGGGCGACGCTGGGCGTCAACCCCGACGACGGCTTCAAGCCGCTCTATGTGGTGACGGCCCGCGACCAGGTGCGGCGCTTGAAGTCGCTGCTGCGCACCGCGGATGAGCTCTACCTCGCGACCGATGAGGACCGCGAGGGCGAGGCCATCGCGTGGCACCTGCTCGAGGTGCTGAACCCGCAGATACCGGTGCGGCGCATGGTCTTCCACGAGATCACCGCCGCGGCGATCCGCGAGGCCATCGACAACCCCCGCGACCTCGACCGGCGGCTGGTGGATGCGCAGGAAGCCCGGCGCATCTTCGACCGCCTCTACGGGTATGAGGTCTCGCCGGTGCTCTGGCGCAAGGTGGCGCCCCGGCTCTCGGCGGGGCGGGTCCAGAGCGTCGCCAACCGGCTCATCGTGGAGCGCGAACGGGAGCGGATGGCCTTCCGGGCCGCCGAGTACTGGAGCATTACCGCCACGCTCGACGCCCAGCCCGATGCCGCAGCCATTGGTGCCGGAACGGCCGCAGATGCCGGCGACGCTGGTGCGGGCGCTGACTCAGCTCGCCCGGCCGAGCGATTCGACGCGTCGCTGGTGACGCTGAACGAGCGCCGCATCGCCACCGGTCGCGATTTCGATCAGCAAGGCCAGCTGCGCACCGACTCCGTATCTGTGCTCGACGCTGGTGCTGCGGCGTCGCTCGCTGATGCCTTGACCGGGGCGCAGTTCGCCGTGACCTCGCGTGAGTCCAAGCCGTACCGGCGCCGCCCGCCGGCGCCGTTCATCACCTCGACGCTGCAGCAGGCGGCCGGTGCCCGGCTGGGCTTCTCCGCCTCACGCACGATGGCCGCCGCTCAGCGGCTGTACGAGAACGGCCGCATCACCTACATGCGCACCGACAGCACCACGCTGTCGGGCCAGGCGCTCGGCGCCGCGCGGCGGATCGTTGCCGGCCGCTACGGGGCAGACAACCTGCCGCCGAAGCCCCGCATCTACACCCGCAAGGTCAAGAACGCCCAAGAGGCGCACGAGGCGATCCGTCCGGCCGGCGAGAGCTGGCCCGCACCGGGCAGCGTCACCGATCTCGGCGGCGACGCCGCCCGGCTGTACGACCTCGTGTGGCAGCGCACCGTGGCCAGCCAGATGATCGATGCGACCGGCGAGACCGTCACGATCCGGCTGGCCGGCACGGCAGCCTGCGATCTGGCACCGGCACTGTCGCAGGGCTCGCCGGCGAACGGTCGCCACAGCGTGGAGCTGTCGGCTGCCGGCACCGTGGTGCGCAGCCCCGGCTTCCGGCTCGTCTACGCGCCGCCGCCGGCGGGTGCCGACGAGGAGCCCGAGCGCATCCTGCCCGACCTGGACGCGGGCGATGCAGCGACTGCTGTGTCGCTGGAACCGTCGGAGCACAGCACGAGCCCGCCGGCCCGGTTCACCGAGGCATCGCTGGTGCGGCGGCTCGAGGAGCTGGGCGTCGGCCGGCCCAGCACCTACGCCAGCATCATCGAGACCATCCAGGCGCGCGGGTACGTGTGGAAGAAGGGCTCGTCGTTGGTGCCGGCATTCACCGCATTCGCCACCGTGGGACTGATGGAGCGGCACTTCGATCACCTGGTCGACTACGCGCTCACCGCCCGCATGGAGGAGGACCTCGACGAGATCGCGAGCGGTGAGCGCGACGCCCAGCCGTGGCTGACGGCGTTCTACTTCGGCGATGAGGGCGCTGCCACGCCCGAAGCGACCGGCGGCCTGCGCTACCTCGTCTCCGACGACCGGCTGGCAGACATCGACCCAGCCGAGATCAACAGCATCCCGATCGGTACCGATGCCGACGGCGAGGCAGTGGTGGCGCGGGTGGGACGCTTCGGGCCGTACCTGCGGCGCGGCGATGCCACCCGGCCGCTGCCGGACGATCTCGCGCCCGACGAGCTCACCATCGAACGGGCGCTCGAACTGCTCGCCGCGCCCACCGAACGGGTGCTGGGCACCGACCCGGCAAGCGGCCTCGACATCATCGTGCGGCCCGGGCGCTTCGGGCCGTACGTCTCGGTGGGTCGGCCCGACGAGACCGACGACCGGCCCCGCACAGCCTCGTTGCTGTCCGCTCAGTCGCCGGAGACCGTGACGCTGGAAGACGCGCTGCAGCTGCTGACGCTGCCGCGCGCCGTCGGCGCCGATCCGGCAGACGGCGCCGAGATCACGGTGCAGAACGGCCGCTTCGGCCCCTATCTCACCAAGGCGCCGGTCGGCGACGCCAAGGCAGAGAACCGCAGCCTCGAATCGGAGGAGCAGCTCTTCACGCTCACCTTGGACGAGGCGCTGGCGCTGCTGGCCCAGCCCCGCCGCCGCCGGGGCCAGCAGTCGGCGAATGCGGGCCGGGAGATCGGCCAGGACCCCGACAGCGGCAAGCCGATGGTGCTGAAGGACGGCCGCTTCGGCCCGTACGTGACCGACGGCGAGTACAACGCGTCGCTGCGCCAGGGCGACGATGCCGAGACGCTGAGCGTGGAGCGCGCGGCCGAGCTGCTGGCGATGCGACGCGCGAAGGGTCCGGCGAAGAAGCGTGCGGCCCGGCGCAAGCAGCCCGCCCGGAAGAAGTCGCCGGCGAAGAAGTCTCCAGCGAAGAAGCGTGCCGCCAAGAAATCGCCGGCAAAGAAGCGCGCCGCGAAGAAATCCCCCTCGAAGAAATCCGCCGCCAAGAAGAAACCGGGGTAGCAGGGAGCGCCCGGCTTCTAGCCTGCTGAGTGCCATGGATTCGGACCGCTCGATGCAGTCGTTCGGGGACTCGGAGGCGCCTGACGCCGAGGCCGAAGCCGTCGACGACGGCGACGCCGACGCAGGGGCCGGGGCGCCGCAGCCGGGACTGTTCGCAGCACCGGGGTTCCTGCGCCTGTGGGTCGCGCAGGTGGTGAGCTCGTTCGGCGACTGGATCGGGCTGCTCGCCACCATCGAGGTGGCGCGGCGCATCGGCGGCGATCAGCCGGGCTCCGCCATCGCGCTGGTGGTGACGGCGCGGGTGCTGCCGGGCTTCTTCCTGGCATCGGCCGGCGGCATCATCGTGGATCGCTTCAACCGCAAGCGCCTGCTGGTGATCTGCGACATCGTGCGGGCCAGCGTGCTGCTGACCATCCCGTTCATCGACCGGGTGTGGCTGCTGGTGCTGGCATCGCTGGCGCTGGAGCTGGCCACCTCGCTGTGGAGCCCGGCCAAGGAAGCGATCGTCCCGAACATCGTGCCGGCGAGGCACCTCACCGCGGCCAACTCGCTGGGCCTGGTGGCCGCGTACGGCACGTTCCCGCTGGGCGCCGGCGCCTTCGCCCTCATGGCCAAGCTGGGCGAGCTGATCGGCTGGACCGACATCGGCCAGGTGGAGATGTCGCTGGTCCTCGACTCGGCCACCTTCCTCATTGCCGCAGCGATCATCGCCACGCTGCCGCTGTCGCCGCACATCACCGCAGCGCACCGCAAGCGCGACACCGGTCGTCGCATCGACTGGCGCCAGGGATTCCGCGAGCTGCGCGAAGGCTGGGACTTCATCGCCCTCAACCCGCAGGTGCGTGCCGTGCTGGTGGGCCTGGGCACCGGCATGATCGGCGGCGGCATGCTCGTGCCGCTGGGCGCGGTCTTCAATGACGAGGTGCTGGGTGCCGGCAGCGCCGGCTTCAGCTCGATCCTGGTGGCGATGGGCCTGGGCGTCGGCGGCGGGGTGGCGCTGGTGACCTTGGTACAAGCGGCGGCAAATCGCTTGGCACAGCGACGCGAGCATGAACTGCTCACCGGACGCCGTGTTTACGTGCGCTTGGCGTGGTGGATCCTCCTGCTCAGGGTTGCGAGGCGGATTGCGGCATCGAGGTTTGGCCAGCGCGACCGACTCTTCGTGTTGTCTGTGTTCATCGCCGGCGGGTCGCTGCTGTTTGCCGCTTCGATGTCCACGACGCTGCTGGTGCTGGCCGGGGTGCTGCTGCTGGGGCTGGCGGCCGGCTCGGTGTACGTCACCGGGCTGACGCTGCTGCACGAGAACGTGGAAGAGGTGCTGCGCGGGCGGGTGTTCGCGGCCATGTACACGCTGGTGCGTTTCTGCCTGCTGATCTCGATGGCGGTTGGGGGCTTCCTGTCGGACGGATTCCAGTGGCTCTTCGAGGTTGCGTTCGACAACGAGATCCGCGTCGGCGACTCGGTGCTCGCGTTGCCCGGCGTGCGTGGCGCGCTGTGGCTGGGTGCTCTGCTGATCCTGATGGCGGGTGTGCTGGCCGCCCTGTCGCTGCGCAGCCGGCGAGGCGAGGGGCGCCGGGCACCGCAAACCGCCAACAGCGGCGAGGATGCACCATGACTGCCCGCAGGCGAGACCGCGCGCCGCATGGCGAGGCAATGGCATGAGTGCTCGCGGCCGCTACATCGCGCTGGAAGGGTTCGACGGCAGCGGCAAGTCGACGCAGGCCGAGATGCTGGCGTCGCACCTCGATGCCGAGCTCACCCGCGAGCCGGGCGGCACGCCGCTCGGCGAGGCGCTGCGGGAGGTGCTGCTGCACGCTGCGCCCGATGAGGCGCCGTCGGCCCGGACCGAGGCGCTGCTGTTCAGCGCCGATCGGGCGCAGCACATCGCGACGGTGGTCTCGCCCGCCCTGAGTTCGGGCCGCGACGTTGTCACCGACCGCTCCTACGGCTCCACGCTGGCCTACCAGGGCTACGGACGGGGGTTGCCGCTCGACGAGCTGCGGGCCTTGATCGACTACGCCTGCCGTCGGCCCGCCGGTGCTTCCGACGAACTGCCTGACGTCGTCCTGCCCGACGTGGTGGTGCTGCTCGATGTGCCGCTCTCGGACTCCGACCGGCGCGTTCACCGGCTGGACCGGGTGGGCGGCGAGCAGATGTCGCTGCTCGAAGGCGACTCAGACGCCGAATCGGATGCCGACGAGCTCGAAGGTGACGGGCCCGACCGGCTGGAGGGCGAGGCGTTGGAATTCGCGCTGCGGGTGTGGCGCAGCTACCGCGAACTGTGCGACGCGGAACCCGATCGCTGGGTCCGTGTGGACGCCACCGGCAGCGTCGACGAAGTGGCAGCGCGTGTCATCGACGCAGTCGCCTCCCACCCCGCGATGGCGGGCTAGAGCGCTCGCCGTGGCCTCAGAATCCGGCGCGGACGAACCGAGGGATGCCTCCGGGCACGCCGCAGCCGAGCCAGCCCCGCTGTCGCTGTTCGACCTCGGCGACCCGCCGCCCGATCCACCTGACTCGCCCCTGCCCCAATCGTCCTCGCGGGTCGACGAGGCACCGGCGCAGCCCGACCTGTCGGTGCCAGCGGCGGCCGAGCCGGCGGCGGATGAGCTGCCGGTTCCGCACGCCCCGTCGCCGCTCGACGAGCCGATCGCGGACGAGGCGCCGGTCGGCAACCTGCTCGATGGCATCGTGGGCCAGCCCGCAGCCGTTGAACGGCTGCAGGCAGCGCTGGCCTCGCCGCTGCCCGCCTACCTGTTCGTCGGCCCCGCAGGCGCCGGCCTGCGCGGCGCCGCATGCCGCTTCGCCGGCGAACTGCTGGCCGCCCGCAGCGCGACTCCCGAGCGTGAACGCCGTCTCGCGCTCGCTGAGCAGCACCCCGACCTGCTGGTGTTCGACCGCGTCGGTGCGGCCATGACGGCCGAGCAGGCTCGCGAGGCGGTGCGTGCCGCTGCGGTTGCGCCCGTCGCCGGCGAGCAGAAGGTCATCGTGCTCTGCGATGTTGACCGTGCCGCGCTCAGCGCGCCGATCCTGCTCAAGTCCGTCGAGGAACCGCCGCCGTCGTGCGTCTTCGTATTGCTCGCGGACGAAGTCAACCGGTCGATGGAGACGCTGGCCTCCCGCTGTGCACGTGTCGACTTCGAGGCGCTGGGCGATGCCGACCTGCAAGCGCTGCTCATGGCCGAGGGCATCGAGCAGGGTCGTGCCCGCTTCGCAGCAGCCGCTGCCGGCGGCTCGATCGACCGTGCTCGGCTGCTGGCCTCCGACGACGACGCTGCCGTGCGCATCGAGACGTGGCGCGGCCTGCGGGGCACCTTGAACGGCACGGCATCCGCAGCGATGGCAGCAGTGGATGCCGCGCTGGAGGCAGCCGAGCAGGCCGCCGCACCGCTCGAGGCCCGCCACGAGGCTGAACGCGCAGCAGCCGACGAGCAGGCCGAGCTGTACGGCACGAATGTGGGCCGCAGCTCGCTCGACGAGCGTCACCGGCGCGAGCTGCGCCGGGTGCGCACCGACGAGATCACGATGGGCTTGGCCGTGCTGGCAGCGCAGATCCGCGATGAAGCCGGCAACGGCGGCCTGCGTGCAGAATCGGCAGCGGGGCAGCTGGATGCCATCGGTGACGCCGCCGAGGCACTGCGCTTCAACGCCAACCAGCGCCTGGCGCTCAGCTGCCTGTTCATCCGCCTCGGCCTCTCGGGCCTGTAGCGCTCCGCGCGCAACAGACGGCCGCCGGGGCGCCGGCGAGCCCGAGGTGGGGATTGAACCCACGACCTGCTCTTTACGAGAGAGCCGCTCTGCCACTGAGCTACTCGGGCAACGGGCGGCTCACGGTAGCAGCGGCAGGTCGCCCTCCCGATGGGGTTCTGGAGCAGTCGACCACTACTATCTGCGCCATGGAGCTCCTTGGCGCGCAGGTCTGGCACTACTGGTTGGCGGTCCCGCTGACCATCGTGACGGTGCTGACCGTTTTCAAGCTGGTCGCGGGCTACGTGCAGAAGGTGGTTGCGCCGCGGTACCCCAAGCGCTGAGCCACACAGTGAGCGATCCCGCCGACGAGCACGTCGACTGGGAATTGGCGCGCCGCATCGCAGTGCGGGTCGCAGGCACCGAGCCGCTGTACCAGTCCTACCTCGCTGAGCCGCTGCGGCAGGACTTCGCCCGATTCGTGCCGGTTGCGGCCGAGCTGGTGGCCATCGAGACCGGGCTGGAGACGCCGGGCGAGGCGCACGCAGAGGTCATCGACCGGACGGGCTGGATCGACGCCAACATCGCAGCGTTCCGGCGCCTGCTGCAGCCGCTGCTGGGCGCAGCGGCCGGCGCCGGCCGCACTGCCGAGACCTCGCGGGTGACGCAGACGCTGGGAGCGGTGGAACTGGGCTCCGTGCTTGGCTGGATGTCCAAGCGGGTGCTCGGCCAATACGACCTGCTCTGGGCTTCAGACGACGAGACGGCGACAGCAGGCGACACCGTCTACTTCGTCGGCCCGAACATCCTGGTCACCGAGAAGCGGTACGCATTCGTCCCGGCGCAATTCCGCCTGTGGCTGGCGCTTCACGAGCTGACGCACCGTTCGCAGTTCACCGGCGTGCCGTGGCTGCGACCGCACTTCCTGCAACTGGTGAACGGGCTGGTCGACGAGGCCCAGCCCGATCCCGAGCGCGTGCGCGAATGCCTCCGCAACCTGATGTCCCTGCGTCGCAGCAGTACAGGACAGGACGGCCAGAACGGTCAAGACCTGCTGGGCGAAGGAGGCCTCGCCGCAGTGTTCGCCACCGACCACCAGCGCGATCTGATCGCCCAGGTGGGCGGCATGATGAGCTTGGTGGAAGGGCACGGCGACGTCACGATGGCGCGAGCTGCCCGCGGGCACATCCCCGATGCCGACCGGTTTGCCGTGGTGATGCACCACCGGCGCCGCAATGTGCGCGGCATGGCGCGGCTGATCCAGCGCCTGCTGGGCATCGAGGCCAAGCTGGCGCAGTACCAGGCCGGCGAGGACTTCATTGCCCAGATCGAGGCCGAGCGCGGCCCGCGGGCGGTGGACAGGATCTGGGAACGCGTCGAGCATCTGCCGTCCATGGCGGAGATCCGCGACCCTCAAGCCTGGCTGGAGCGTGTCCCCGCGGCCTGATCGCGCCGCCGGCCCCCGCTCGCCGCGGGTGACGGCCGCCGGCACCCCTTCCGCGCCGCCCAGCACCGCCAGCGACGCGTCACGGGGTTCGGACGAACTCGAACGCCTGGTGGAACGGTGCACGTTCGACGACATCGATCGCTCCGAGCTGGTGTGCGCAGTGTCGGGCGGCGCCGATTCGGCTGCGCTGCTGGTGCTTGCCTGCAGGTTCGCCCAGCGGAACGGCAGCCGGGTCACCGCAGTCCATGTCGATCACGGGCTGCGGGATGCGGGACCCGCAGAGGCGGCGAAGGTCGAAGCGCTGTGCGACCAGCTCGGGGCGGGCTTCAGTGCGAGGCACGTGAACCTCACGCCGGGGGCGAACCTGCAGGCGCGGGCTCGGGAGGCCCGCCATGCCGCGCTCGGCCCCGACGCACTGCTCGGTCATACGGCCGACGACCAAGCCGAGACGGTGTTGCTGCACCTGTTGCGCGGCGGCGCGCTCGATGCGCTCGCCGCCATGAGAGCCGACCGGCGGCCGCTGCTGGGGCTGCGGCGCAGCGAGACCGAGCGGGTCTGCGAGCTGGTCGGCTACGAGCCCGTCCGAGATCCATCCAACGCCGACCCTCGCTTCTGGCGCAGCCGTGTCCGTCACGAGGTGATCCCGCTGCTGTGCGACGTTGCCGGGCGTGACGTGGTGCCGTTGCTGGCCCGCGGATCCGGGCTGGCGGCTGCCGACGCCGACCTCCTCGACGTGTTGGCGGCCGACATCGATCCCACCAGTGCGTCCGAGTTGCGGAATGCGCCGGTGGCCCTGGCTAGGCGAGCCATCCGGGCGTGGCTGCGCACCGATCATCCGCCCGACGCCGGCACGGTCGAGCGGGTGCTCGAGGTGGCCAGGCACAGCCACCGCGCCACCGAGGTCGGCGGCGGGCGGCGGGTCAGCCGCTCGGCCGATCGGCTCCGACTCGAGCAAGCTGTTCCGCCATCGGAAACGCATAACCGCTAAGTTCGGCTCACGTGGCAGGGGCATCGGCTTCGGAGGAATCCCACAGCGACCTCGACTCGATGCTCGCCAGCGACCCCGCTGTCGGCGATGTGCTCGTGTCGGGTCCCGAGATCGCCGCACGAGTGGCTGAGTTGGGCGCGCAGATCACCACCGACTACGCGGGCCGCCAGCCGCTGCTCGTGGCGGTGCTCAAGGGGGCGGTGATGTTCGCCTCCGATCTCAGCCGTGCCATCGACTTGCCGGTCGAGATGGACTTCATGGCCGTGTCGTCGTACGGGAGCAGCACCCGATCCAGCGGCGTCGTCCGCATTCTCAAGGATCTCGACATCGACATCGCGGGGCGTGACGTGATCCTGGTGGAGGACATCGTGGAGAGCGGTCTCACGCTGTCGTACCTGCGTCGCAGCCTGCTGGCCCGCGGCCCTGCCAGCCTGGCGGTTTGCTCGCTGCTGACACGTGAGCACAACGGCAGCCTGAACGGGCTCGTCGACTACATCGGATTCCGCCTGCCGCCGGTGTGGGTGATCGGCTACGGGCTCGACCTGGCGCAGAAATATCGCAATCTGGCGGAGATCCGGGCGTACGACTCCTCGGCCGGCGACGGCAGCTAGAGCTTGCTCGACAGCGCCGTGCACCGCCGGATCGGCACCGGTACATTCGGCGGCAGACGCGCACTGAGGCATGGCGAGCGTGTGCGACGCTCCGAGGGACGGCGAGCAATGAGAGGGAAGTGGGCGGAGGGCATTCAGCCCCGCAACTTCAACTGGGTCGTCGCCGACCGCCTCGCAGTGTGCGAGCGTCCCGGCGGCTATGGCGCCAGCCACCGGCGCGTCCGCCGCCAGGAAGAGATCATCTGGCTGCGCCGCAACGAGTTCGACATCGTTGTGTCGCTGATCTCGGCGCCGCACAACCTGCACAACTACGACGAGCTGGACATGCCCTACCTGCACCGGCCGTGGCCCGCTTTCGACGACTTGGGCGAGTACCTGAAGTCGGTCCACGACGACCTGGAGCGGCTGGCAGGCGAGCGCAAGCGCGTCATCCTGCACAAGGAGCGGGTCGGCGAGGACGTGTGCGGGTTCGTGGCGTCGTACCTGTTGCTGTCGGGCAAGGTGCCCACCGGTCCCCAGGCCACGGCCATCACCGAGCGGATCTTCGGCCAGCGAGTCGGCCCTGAGGGGCGGCGTGTGGTCGACGTGGCGTTGAGCATCCTCCCCGGCCAGGGCACAACGAGCTGAGCCCTGCAGTGACGGCACCAGACCGCCGTGTCGATGATGCAGTCGCCACGAGCGACGATCGCATTGAGCTCCGCGATTTGCGGGTGACGTGCGTGATCGGGGCGCTGGCGCATGAGCGCACCGCGCCGCAGCCGCTCAGCATCGACATCGATCTCTGCGCCGATCTGAGCCAAGCGGGCACCACCGACGACCTGAGCCTCACCATCGACTACGGCGCCGTGTGCGACCGAATCGTGGCCCTGTGCGAACAGGCTCAGCCGCAGCTGCTCGAACGGCTGGCCGAGCTGATCGCCGCGGAGCTGTGCGGCATCGAGGCCGTCACCGCTGCCACGGTCGCGGTGACCAAGCTCCGCCCGCCCGTCGCGGCCGACCTCGGCACCAGCGGCGTGCGCATCACCCGTCGCCCGGCGTAAGCCGGCCTGCCGGGGGAACCTGAGCCGGTGAGCCAGCCCAGCGTGCGGGCCTTTGTGGGGCTGGGCGCGAACATCGGCAATCCCGCGGCACAACTGGCCGACGCCCTCGAAGCACTGGATGCCGCAGGCGTGCTTGTGGCCGTGTCGGGCGTGTACCGCAGCGCGCCGATCGGCCCCGAACAGCCGGAGTTCCTGAACCTCGTGGCCGAGCTGTCGGTACCCGACGGCCCCTACGAGCTGCTGGCCCGCTGCCAAGCCCTTGAAGCCGCGGCACAGCGGGTGCGCCGTGAGCGCTGGGGCCCACGCACGCTCGACGTCGACGTGCTGCTGTTCGGCGAGGTGGAGATGCATGACCCCGAGCTGCAGATCCCGCACCCCCGCCTGCGTGAGCGCCGGTTCGTGCTCGACCCCCTCGCAGAGCTGGCACCCGAGCTGGTCACCCTCGGCCAACTGGCAGCAGTCGCCGACCAAGACTGCGAGTACGTCGGCACTGTCGAATTGCTGTACCAGCTCGCCGCCTCGCCGTAGCAACGGCAGGACTAGCCCTCGGGGATCGGCGGCGCGTCGGCCCGCAGGATGAACAGGCCCTCGGCGTTGACGCACAGGCCCTCGGGCCCGTGAACCTCGGCGTGCTGCACGATCTTGCGGCCCGACGTGCTCTCGATCCACGCCCGCAGACGCAGCGGCACGCCCAGCGGGGTCGCGGCACGGTAATGAACGGTGAGCCGGCCGGTATAGGCCTGCCGGCCCCGCATGCGGTTCAGCGCCCCCATCAGCTCGTCGATGACGAGCGCCACCACGCCGCCGTGGGTGCGCTCGGGCGGCCCGGCGAACATGGGGTCCACCACCGCCTCGCCGGTGACGGAGTCGTCGGACTCCTTGAAGTACCGCACGTTCACTGAAGCCGGATGCAGCGTGCCGCCGCCGATCGAGAACGGGTCGAACTCGATCTCGTCGCCGGGTTCGAGCGGCAGCGGGAAGTACTGCCCCTCGTAGATCTCGCGGAGATACGGCCGCGAGAGCATGTCGTCGATCTTCACCCGCAGCGTGCCCTGCTCCAGCCGCGCCGCGGTGGCCTCGACGGTGGCGGTGATCTCGTCGAGCACCTCGTCGTCGACCCGCCGGTTCGCCAGCGCCTGGTTCAGCCGCCGCATCGCGGCAGCCGCTCGCTCGACCGCGCTCCAGTCGTGACCGGGCTCGACCGTGGCGCTGAGATCGCTCGGCGAGTCGTGCTCGGTCACGGGCCGAGACGCTATCTGTGCGGCATCTGTGCAGCCCCGACGCCTGCCCGCCGCGACCGGCCGTGGCTCGCCGCAGCGCGGCGGCATACGCTCGCCTCATGCGGCGCACCATCTTCGACGACGAGCACGAGATGTTCCGCGAGACGGCCAAAGCCTTCGTGGAGCGCGAGATCGTCCCCAACCACGAGAAATGGGAAGCCGACGGCAAAATCGACAAGGCCATGTTCCGCAAGGCGGGAGACGTGGGCCTGCTGGCGACCGCCGTCGACGAGCGGTACGGCGGCGGCGGGGTTCTCGACTTCCGCTACAACGCCATCGTCAACGAGGAAGTCCACGCCTCGGGCGCGGCCAGCTCGGGGCAGTGCATGACGCTGCACAACGACATCTGCCTGCCGTACTTCATCAACCTCTGCACTGACGAGCAGGCCGAGCGCTGGATGCCGGGCCTCGCCAGCGGCGAGCTGATGAGCGCCATCGCCATGACCGAGCCGGGGACCGGCTCCGATCTGGCCTCGATCACCACCACGGCGGTGCGTTCGGGCGACGGCTACGTGGTGAACGGCGCCAAGACGTTCATCACCAACGGCATCAACTCCGACCTGGTGATCGTGGCGGCCAAGACCGACCCCACCGAGAAGCACCGGGGCATGTCGCTGATCGTGCTCGAAGAGGGCATGGAGGGCTTCGAGCGGGGCCGCAATCTCGACAAGCTGGGCCTGAAGTCCCAGGACACGGCCGAGCTGTTCTTCGACGACGTGTTCGTGCCCGAGGAGAACCTGCTGGGCGGCGAGGGCAACGGGTTCCTGCACCTGGTGCGGAACCTGCCCCAAGAACGCCTGTCGATCGCGGTGGGCGGGGTGGCGCACGCGCAGGCGGCGTTCGACTGGACGGTGGACTATGTCGGCGAGCGCACAGCGTTCGGCCAGACCATCGCCTCGTTCCAGAACACCCGCTTCGAGCTGGCCGAGATGAAGACCGAGCTCGACATTGCCTGGGTGTTCGTGGACCGGCAGATCGAGGCGCTCAATGCCGGCGAGCTGACCGCCACCGACGCCGCCGAGGCCAAGTGGTGGGTGACCGAGATGCAGCTGCGGCTCATCACCCGCTGCCTGCAGCTGTTCGGCGGCTACGGCTACATGAGCGAGTTCCCGATCTCCAAGGCGTACGCGGACGCCCGGATCCAGACCATCTACGGCGGCACCACCGAGATCATGAAGGAGATCATCGGCCGCGAAGTCGCCGGCACCCGGTAGGCAGTGGGCCGTGAGAACCATCAACTCAGTAGCGATCATCGGCGCAGGCACGATGGGCGCCGGCATCGCCGCAGCATCCGCGGCGGCAGGGTGCCGGGTGCTCGTGCTCGACGCTGACCCCGAGGCGGCCCAGCGTGCGCTGGACGGCGTCGACGAGCAATGCCGGGATCTGGTCAGCATCGGCACGGTCGACGACCGGCTCGACGACATCGCCGGCTACGACTGGGTGTGCGAGGCGGTCATCGAGGATCTGGCCACCAAGCGCGAGCTGTTCGAGCGGCTCGAAGCCGCGCGCAGCGACGGCTCGGTCGTCTCGTCGAACACGTCGGGCATCCCGTTGCGCCAGATCTCCGACGGCATGAGCGAGCGGTTCCGCCGTGATGTGGCGATCACCCACTTCTTCAACCCCGTGCGGGTGATGAAGCTGTTCGAGCTGGTGCCCGGCGAGGACACCGAGCCCGAGGTGATCGGCGCCTTCGCCCGTTTCGGTGCCGAGCGGCTGGGCAAGGGGGTGGTGCACGCCAAGGACACCGTCAACTTCATCGGCAACCGCATCGGCTGCTTCTTCATGCTGTCCGGCCTGCACATGGCCAAGCCGTTCCTGGCAGACGGCATGACCCAGGAGACCATCGACGCCGTACTGGGCGCGCCGGTCGGGCTGCCGCCCACCGGCCTGTACGGGCTCATCGATCTCATCGGCCTGGACGTCATGGAGCTGGTGGGCGCCAACCTGGCCCAGAACCTGCCGGCGGGCGATCAGGGGCTCGAGTTCACTGCGTTTCCCGCAGCGGAACAGGACATGGCCGACCGGGGCCAGCTCGGCCGCAAGACCGGCGGCGGTTTCAGCCGGCGGACCAAGCTCGACGACGGGTCCCGCAAGGCCGAGACGTTCGATCTGCTGACCGGCGAATGGCGCCCGGCCTCGGCGCCCGATCTCGAAGGCGTGCCCGCAGACCTGGGCGAGGTGATGTTCGCCGACTCCCCGCAGGGCGAGCTGGCCCGGCACATCTTCGGCGGCACGCTGGCCTACGCGGCCGACCTGGTGCCCGAGATCGCCGACGACATCGCGAATGTCGACAACGCCATCCGCTGGGGCTTCAACTGGGTGCACGGCCCGTTCGAGATGCTCGACCACCTCGGCCCCGCCCGGGTGATCGAGTTCCTGCGCGGCATCGACGCCCCGCTGCCGGCCATGCTCGCCACGCTCGAAGCCTCCGGCCAGCCCACCTTCTACACCCAGTCAGCTGACGGCACCCGCAGCCAGCTCATGCCCGACGGCGCGATCGCACCAGTCGAGAGCTGACCCGCCAGCTCCTCAGAGGGCGGGGCGGACGATGGCGTCGGTCATCTGGATCGCCTGCATCATCTCGGCAGCGTCGTGCACACGCACCACGTCGATGCCTGCACAGACAGCAGCCACGATGGTGGAAGCCGTCCCGAAGAGGCGATCGCCGGGCTTGGTGTCGGTGACGGCGCCGATCGTGGACTTGCGCGATGTGCCGATGAGCACCGGCAGCTCCAGTGCCCACATCTCGGGCAGGCGCCGCATCATCTCGAGGTTCTGCGACACGCCGAACCCGAAGCCGAAGCCTGGGTCGACGATGATCCGATCAGTGCCCACGCCGGCATCGGCGCAGATCTGCAGGCTGGCTTCCAGCCCGGTCGTCACATCGGCGACGAGGTCGGTATGGGGCCTGCCGCGCTGGTTGTGCATGATGACCGCGGCCGCCCCGCGCTCGGCTACGAGCGGCGCCATGCCGGGATCGAGACGGAATCCGGTGATGTCGTTCACGACCGACGCGCCGGCATCGAGGGCGGGAGCCGCCACCTCGGCCCAGGTGGTGTCGACCGAGATCGGAAGGTCAGCCCCAATCCGGTCCAGCTCGGCCCGGACGGCGTCGATGACCCGTACGGCGCGGCGTCGCTCCACCTCCAGCGGCGTGGGCTCGGCGCCGGGCCGGCTGGACGCGCCGCCGATGTCGATGATGTCCACCCCGGCTGCTGCCAGCTCTCGCGCCAAGGCCAGTGCCTCGTCGAGCCGATCCGCGATGCCGTCGCCCGAGAACGAGTCTTCCGTGGCGTTGATGATGCCCATGACGAACGTGCGGGTGCCCCACTCCCAGCACGGTCCGCGGCCGGGATCCCACCAGCCATGCCGGTAGCGGCGCCGGATCGGCCAGCCCGGCTGCATGTGCGGCCCGGCCACGCTCAATCGGCGCCCGCGGCGGCTGCAGCCCCGGCCGACGAGGGCAGCGCGCTGAGCAGGTTCGACGCGGCCGCACGCAGGCCGACGACCCCAGGTGTGGCGCCGAGCGGCGCCAGCGCATCGAGGGCCGCGGTCACATAGCGCTGCGCGGTCCGCACCGAGCTGGCGATCTCGGGACCGTCCACCACGATCGTCCGGGCCCGATCCCGCCGGTCGTCGTCCAGCGGCTCGCCGAGCAGCTCGCTCAGGCGCTCGCTGTCCGGGTATCCATCGGCCAGCATGCGGATCACCGGCAGCGTGTACACCCCTTCACGCAGGTCGTTGCCCGAGGGCTTGCCGAGCTCCTCGTCGGAGGCCACCAGGTCGAGCACGTCGTCGACGATCTGGAAGGCCATGCCGTAGGCGAGCCCGAAGCTGGTCAGGCGGTCCAAGGCTTCGGCGTCGACGCCCGCTACCAGCCCGCCGATGCGGCACGACGTTGCGTACAGCTCGGCAGTCTTGCCCTGGATGGCCAGGAAGTACTGGTCTTCGGTGCGGCCCCGGTCATAGATCAGCTGCAGCTCGCGCACCTGCCCCTCGCACAGCCGGCCGATGGTGGCAGCCAGCAGGGCGGCCACCTCGGTGCCCAGCGATGCCGCCAGCTCCGACGCCTTGGCCAGCAGGAAGTCGCCGGCCAGGATCGCCTTCAGGTTGCCCCAGCGGTGGTTCACCGCCTCGATGCCGCGCCGGGTCTCCGCGTCGTCCATGACGTCGTCGTGGTACAGCGAGCCCAGATGCACGAGCTCCACCGCGACGCCGCCGCACACCATGTCATCGGTGACCGCGTCGGGCGCAGCGCCATGGGGATCGAGCGCGAGCGCCGACGCGATGACGAATGCGGGCCGCAGCCGCTTGCCGCCCGCGGGGATCAGGTGCGAGGTCACCTCGGTGAGGAACTCGTCGCCGGTGACCGCCGCAGCGCGCAGGGCCGTCTCCACACGGGCCAGATCAGCGTCGGCATCGGGCCGGGCCTGCAACGGGGAAAGGGTCGCCACGGCGCAACCGTAAACGACGGCGACAGCAAGGAGCGATGCGGCAGGGCATCGTTACACTGCGCTCAGGAGACCTTCGGCACCGTGTGCCGGGCTCAATCCGGGAGGGCCCAGTGTTCGAACGCTTCACCGATCGGGCTCGCCGAGTGGTGGTGTTGGCGCAAGAGGAAGCGCGCCTGCTGAATCACAACTACATCGGCACCGAGCACATCCTGCTGGGTCTGATCCACGAAGGCGAGGGCGTGGCCGCCCAAGCACTCGAGTCGCTGGGCATCTCGCTCGAGGCCGTGCGCAGCCAGGTGGAAGAGATCATCGGGCAGGGCAGCTCGTCGCCCAGCGGGCACATCCCCTTCACGCCGCGAGCGAAGAAGGTGCTCGAGCTGTCGCTGCGTGAAGCGCTGCAGCTCGGCCACAACTACATCGGCACTGAGCACGTGCTGCTCGGCCTGATCCGTGAAGGCGAGGGCGTGGCCGCGCAAGTGCTGGTCAAGCTCGGCGCCGACCTGTCGAAGGTCCGCCAGGAGGTCATCCAGCAGCTCTCCGGCTACAGCGGCTCGAGCGGCGGCCGCGAGACCGTCGGCGCCTCGTCGGGCCAAGGCAGCGAGCAGGGCGGCCAGAGCGGCTCGCTGGTGCTCGACCAGTTCGGGCGCAACCTCACCGCGGATGCCCGAGCCAAGAAGCTCGACCCGGTCATCGGCCGGCTGCGCGAGACCGAGCGCGTCATGCAGGTGCTGTCGCGCCGCACCAAGAACAACCCGGTGCTCGTCGGCGAGCCCGGCGTGGGCAAGACCGCCATCGTGGAGGGTCTCGCCCAGAAGATCGTCAACAACGACGTCCCCGAGCTGCTGCGCGACAAGCAGCTCTACACGCTCGACTTGGGCGCGCTGGTGGCCGGCTCCCGCTACCGGGGCGACTTCGAGGAGCGCCTGAAGAAGGTGCTCAAGGAGATCCGCACCCGCGGCGACATCATCCTGTTCATCGACGAGCTGCACACGCTGGTCGGCGCCGGCGCCGCAGAGGGCGCGATCGACGCCGCATCGATCCTCAAGCCCATGCTGGCGCGAGGCGAGCTGCAGACCATCGGCGCCACCACGCTCGAGGAGTACCGCAAGTACCTCGAGAAGGACGCAGCGCTCGAGCGCCGCTTCCAGCCGATCACGGTCGACGAGCCCACGCTCAGCCACACCATCGAGATCCTCAAGGGGCTGCGCGACCGCTACGAGCAGCACCACCGGGTCACCATCACCGACCAAGCGCTCGTGGCTGCGGCGAACCTGGCCGACCGCTACATCGCCGACCGCCACCTGCCCGACAAGGCCATCGACCTCATCGACGAGGCCGGGTCGCGCCTGCGCATCAAGCGCATGTCGACGCCGCCCGACTTCAAGGAGATCGAGACCAAGCTGGCCGATGTCACCGAGCGCAAGAAGCAGGCGGTCGAGTCGCAAGACTTCGAGACCGCCGGGGCGCTGCGCGACGAGGAGAAGGAGCTGCTCGAGCGGCGCACCGAGGTGATGGCCCAGGCTCGCTCGGAAGGGCACGACCTGTTCGACGAGGTCGACGAGGAAGGCATCGCCGAGGTGCTCTCCATCTGGACCGGCATCCCGGTGTACAAGCTCACCGAGGAGGAGACCCAGAAGCTCCTCAAGATGGAAGACGAGCTGCACAAGCGGGTCATCGGCCAGCACGACTCCATCAAGGCCGTCAGCCAGGCCATCCGCCGCACCCGCGCCGGCCTGAAAGACCCCAAGCGGCCCGGCGGCTCGTTCATCTTCCTGGGACCGTCGGGCGTCGGCAAGACCGAGCTGGCCAAGACGCTGGCCGAGTTCCTGTTCGGCGACGAGGGCGCGCTGATCAGCCTCGACATGTCCGAGTACATGGACAAGTTCACCGTGAGCCGACTCGTGGGCGCCCCGCCCGGGTACGTCGGCTACGACGAGGGCGGCCAGCTCACCGAAGCGGTGCGCCGCAAGCCGTTCTCGGTGGTGCTGTTCGACGAGATCGAGAAGGCCCACCCCGACGTGTTCAACACGCTGCTGCAGATCCTGGAAGAGGGCCGGCTGACCGACGCGCAGGGCCGCTCGGTCGACTTCCGCAACGCCGTGCTCATCATGACCTCGAACCTGGGCACCGCAGACCTGCGCAAGGCGCGTGTGGGCTTCGCGACCGCCGATGAGGACGCCAGCTACGACCGGATGAAGGAGAAGGTCAACGATGCGCTCAAGGCGCACTTCCGGCCGGAGTTCCTGAACCGCATCGACGACACCATCGTCTTCCATGAGCTGAGCATCGAAGAAGTGGTGCAGATCGTCGACCTGATGATCAAGCGCACCTCTGACCAGCTTCGGGCGCAAGGCCTGGGCCTGGAGCTCACCGACGCCGCCAAGGAATGGCTGGCCCGCACCGGGTACGACCCGCAGCTGGGCGCCCGGCCGCTGCGCCGTGCGCTGCAGCATCATGTGGAGGACGCGCTCAGCGAGCGGATCCTCTACAAGGAGTTCCACGCCGGCGAGATCATCGTGGTCGATGTCGAGGACGACGAGATCGTGTTCCGTGCCATCGAGGGCTTCGACCCCGGGCCGATCGAGCTCGAAGAGGCTGCAACCGCCGAGTAAGCGTGTTCCGGCGAGTGCCTGCGTGCGGTTCGCCCGAACGTGAGACGCCGCGCAGATAGCTGGCCTCCTGTTGTCGCACCATTTGCTCCCCGCTCTTGTTCGCTGTCGCTCACGGGCCGCTCGGGCCCCGGCTTCGCCTGCCGGCTCAGCCTCCGACGCTCGTCACAACCCGCGGCGGCGCATGTTGTGCGCTGCGCTGGCAGGCGTCGCCGTGCTGGTGATGGCGGCGGGCTGCCGGGTGGACATCGTCGTCGACATCGACGTCGCGCATGACGGCGCCGGTGAGGTCACCGTGGAGATCACGTTCGACGAAGAGGTGATGCGGTGGGTGCCCGACCTGGGCGAGCTCATCGTGACCGACGGATTGGTCGGGTGGGACGTCCGGCAGTTCGGCGAGCAGACGCCCGCGGGCGAGCGCCTCCGGGTGGTGGCAGCCAAGCGCTTCTCTTCGCCCGCCGAGTTGGCAGCGGTGCTCGCAGAGATCGACCGGCCGGCGGATGGCTCTGCGGGATTGTTCCGGTCAGCGACGTTCGTCGGCTCGCGCGACGGGGCGCACGTGAGGTACGACCTGACGGTGACCGTCGGCTTGGACCGGCCGGTTGCCGGGCTCGTGAATCCGGCTACTGCCGATGCGCTGGAAGGCGAGCTGTTCGGGTTGCCGATATCTGAGATCGAGGCGCGGGCGGGGGCGCCGCTTGACGAGCTGGTGACGCTGGTGGTGCGGGCGACGGTTCCTCAGGGGGCGGGGAGCTTGCCTGTTGACGGCGCGATGACGTTGAACGAGGGGGGTGTTCGGGAGCTGCGGGTTTCGGGTGAGCTGCTGGATGCTGAGCTGGCTGCGGCTGAGGGGGAGGCTGAGCGACTTGCTGAGCGGGCTTCGCGAGGAACCCGGATCGCCGTGATCTGGTGGATAGTCCTCGGTTTGATCGTCTTGGTTGTGCTTGTTGTTGCTCTTCGGGGTCGGCGTCGCCGGCGCGGGCTCACCTTCCGTTAGTTGCGCTTGGGCTTCTGGGTGCCGGGCAGGGGAGGGCAGTGGCACCCGTGCTTCAAACATGCGCAGCGCCGCCCGTGACGAGGTGGATGGGCTGTGGCGCTGCGAACTGCGCGCGGGCACCACTGCCCTCCCCAGCCCTTGTCTCGTGGTGTCCTGGACCGGGGTGCTTCGTGACTGTGCGCGGGTGCCGCTGCCCTCCCGAGCCCTTGTCTCGTGGTGTCCCTCACGGGGGCAGACTTGGCGGGTGACTCGGACTTGGGCGATCGTGTTGGCCGCTGGGGGTGGGACTCGGTTCGGGGCAGTTGCCGGTGGGGCTTCGAAGGTGATGGTTCCTGTTGCTGGGCGCTCGATGGTTGCTTGGAGCGTTGACTCAGCTCGGGCAGCTTGTGATGGGGTCACGTTGGTGGTGCCTGTGCAGATGGTTGACGAGTTGGCGGACGGCGCCCATGGCGTTGATGTCGTGGTGGCTGGTGGGGGGACTCGGTCGGGGTCGGTTCGGGCTGGGTTGGCGACCGTTCCTGACGATGTTGATGTGGTGGTTTGTCATGACGCTGCTCGGCCGGGGGCTTCGGTGGGGTTGTTCGAGCGCGTGATTGCTGCTGTTCGGGGTGGGGTTGATGCTGCTGTGCCGGCGCTGGCGGTCAGCGACACGCTGAAGCGGGTGCCGGAGTGGGGCGACTCGGGGGGAGTTGTTGCTGGGACGGTGGACCGTTCGGGGTTGTTCGGGGTGCAGACGCCGCAGGCGTTTCGGCGGGAGGCGCTGGTGGCTGCGCATGCCGGGGCGCCTGAGGCCACTGACGATGCTGCGCTGGTGGAGGCTGCGGGGGGCGCCGTGATGGCGGTGCCGGGCGAGGCGGCCGCGCACAAGGTCACTACTGCCGCGGATCTTGTGGTGGTGGAGGCGCTGCTGGGTGGCCGCGGTGCTGGCGGCGACGGGCTCTAGCGTCAACTGGCGTGAGTGCTGCTGACGGCGGGGCTGGGCTGGCGATGCGGGTGGGGCATGGGTATGACGCCCATCCGTTTGCCGATGCCGATGCTTCGGGGCGGATACTGGTGCTGGGCGGGGTTCGGTTTCCGGGTGAACTGCCGCTGGTGGGTCACAGCGATGCCGATGTTGTTGCTCATGCGGTGATCGATGCGATGTTGAGTGCTGCGGGGCTCGGCGACATCGGCACGCAGTTTCCTGACAGCGATGAGCGCTGGCGGGGTGCTGACAGCATCGAGATGCTGCGGCAGGTCTCGGCGCTGCTCGCGGAGGGCGGTTGGATGTTGGCCAATGCCGACTGCACGGTGATCTGCGACCGGCCGATGATCGCCCCGCACCGTGATCAGATGCAGGAGCGGCTCAGCTGCGCAGCCGGCGGACCGGTGACGGTCTGCGGCAAGCGCACTGAGGGACTGGGCGTTTCCGGCGGCATCGTGGCTCATGCCGTGGCGCTCGTAGTTGCCGGACGCCAACAATGAGCGCAGAACGGGGCGAGCGGCGCGGCGCTCCTTCACGCCGCGGGCGGGGGTCTGCTCCCCAACGCAGCGAGCGCAGCAATCGTTCTCCAGGTCGTGGACACGGGAGACAGCAGCGGGGCGCCTCGAATCAGGCACAGGCTGGCCGGCCGCAGGGACGGCCGAAGGGTCTCGGCGGGGATCACGTGGAAGGCCGGCAGGCCGTGCGCGAGCTGCTGCGGGCCGGCAAGCGCAGGGTGCACGAGGTGCTGATCTCCGAGGACGCGCACTCGGCGGCCACGCTCGCCGAGATCGTCGACCTCGCCGGCGACCGGCGGGTGCCGGTGCGCGAGGTCACCCGCCGCAAGCTGGACGAGGCAGCGCTCACCGCCGCACCGCAGGGCGTGATCGCCAAGGCCGCCGCCGTTCAGCCCGTGCCGCTGGAAGAGCTGGCCAGACCCGCAGGGAACACGCTGCCGCTCGTCGTGGCCACCGACGGCGTCACCGACCCGGGCAATCTCGGCGCCATCCTGCGCACCGCAGAGGTCGCCGGTGCCACCGGTGTCGTGCTCACCAGCCACCGTTCGGCCAACCTCACGCCGGCCGCCGTGAAGGCCGCCGCGGGCGCCATCGAGTACCTGCCCATCGCCTTGGTCGGCGGCCTGCCCGCTGCGCTCGCCAAGCTCCGCGACGCCGGCCTGTGGGCCATCGGTCTCGACGGCTACGCACCGGACGGGCTCGAATCGCTGCGGGTCGGCGACGAGCCGCTGGTGCTGGTGCTGGGCGCCGAGGGACGCGGCCTGTCGGCGCTGGTGGAGCGCCGGTGCGATCAGGTGGTGTCGATCCCGGTGCTCGGTCGCATCGAATCGCTCAACGTGGCTGCCGCTGCAGCCGTGGCCCTGTTCGACATCGCCCGCGCCCGCGGCTCAGCCTCTGCGCCCTGAAGTCCGGAGTGCCGCCCATACGCTGGGACCGGCGCCCGAGTAGCTCAACGGCCAGAGCACCGCTCTTGTAAAGCGGGGGTTGTGGGTTCGATTCCCACCTCGGGCTCACGACAGGGTGATCACCAGATTGCCGAAGTGCTCCTTGCGCACGAAGGCCTCCTGCGCCTCGCGGATGCGCTCGAGGGCAAACGTGCCGCCGAGCACCGGGCGGATCTCTCCTCGCTCGATGTAGCCCACCAGGTCTGCAAAGAGCCCCGGCCCGTAGATCGTGGCGCCGAACAGCTCCAGGTCGTTGAGGTACACCGTCCGCAGATCCACCTTCACCATGGGTCCGGCGATGGCGCCGGAGGTGACATAGCGCCCGCGGCCTGCCAGTGCGTCGAGCCACAGCCCCACGGCATCGCCGCCCACCACGTCGGCGACAGCGTCGAACGGGCCGCCATTGGCTTCCACCGCCGCCGCGACATCGTGATCAGGGCCCTGGCGCGGCACCACCGCATCCGCACCGAGTTCGAGCACCTGTGTCGCCTTGGAAGCGCCGGCAATCGCCACCACCCGCGCGCCTCGCCGGCGGGCGAGCTGCACCACCGCCGAGCCCACGCCGCCGCTCGCACCGGGCACCGCGATGCTCTGGCCTGCTGCAAGGCCGATGCGCTGGAGCATGTGCTCGGCCGTCGAGGAGGCGCAGGCGAAGGTCGCCAGCTCGGCATCAGTCAGATCGGACTCGACCGGGTACACGTTCACGGCCGGCACTGCAACGAACTCGGCGAAGCCGCCGTCGACCTCGCTGCCGAGGTAGCGCGCCATGCTGCGGTCGGTCGGGTCGGCGGGGTCTTTCAACCACGGCTCCACCATGACCCGCCGCCCCACGAGTGCCGCATCGGCCCGCTCGCCGGCGGCCGCCACCCGTCCCACCACATCGGCACCCTGGATGCGGGGAAACGCCACGCCCCGGCCGCCCCAGGTGGAATCGGCGGCATCTGCGTCGGCGTATCCCTCGCCCGACGTCGGCGCGGTCACCGACTTGCTGTACCAGGCAACCCGTGTGTTGATGTCGGTGTTGTTGATGCCGCAGGCCGCCACCTCGATCAGCACGTCGTCGGGAGCGGGCACCGGAACCGGCACGTCATCGCGCACTTGCAGCATCTCGGGCCCGCCATGGCCCACCAGCAGCGCAGCGCGCATGGTGTTCGGCGGGTTCATTCGCTCTCGCGGGGGGTCACAGGCGGCCATCGGGACGCGGCACAATACCGTTCAGTGGCCGCCCGCCAGACACCGGTGCCAAGTGCGACCGATGCTGCTGGGCGAAGCGCGCTGGCAGCTCGCTACTACACCGATCCCGAGATCCTCGCGGTCGAGCTGGACACGGTGTTCGCCCAGTCGTGGCACCTTGTGGGTCACCGCAGCCAGGTGAGTGAACCCGGCCAGGTGCTCACGGCGACGGTGGGCGACGAGCCGATCTTCGTGGTCAACGACGGCGGCCAGATCCGTGCCTTCTTCAACGTGTGCCAGCACCGGGGGCACGAGCTGTTCCCGCCGCAGCGGCTGGGCGGCGACGTCGCCGAGACCCCGGGCGTCATCATGTGCCCGTATCACGCCTGGGTGTACGGGCTGGACGGCACCCTGCTCAGCGCACGCAGCCGCGATGTCGGCGAGATCTGCCTGCCGCCCGTCGCTGTCGACGAGCTCGCCGGCTTCGTGTTCGTCAACACGGATGCCGGCGCGAACCCGCTGTCCGAGCACGCCCCCGGCGTCGGCGACGAGGTCCTGGCACTTGCCCCGCAGACGCCGACGCGCGTGCTGACGTGGCGCCGGACCCAGCTCATCGCTGCCAACTGGAAGATCGCAGTGGAGAACTACAACGAGTGCTATCACTGCCCGAACGTGCATCGATCGTTCACCTCCGGCGTAGTCGACCCCGCCAGCTACCGGGTCACGCCCAGCGGCACGGTGATCCGCCATACGGCCAGAGGCGTCGAGGGCGACCGTTCCACCTACACGCGCCCGGTCGCCAGCGACGACTATGCCGCGTTCTACATCTGGCCGGCCTCGTCGATCCAGGTGTATCCCGGCCAGGCGGTGAACACGTACCGCTGGGTGCCGTGCGCGCCGGATCGGACGCTGCTGGTGCGGGAGTGGTGGTTCGATGTCGCCGAGCCGACCGATGAGCTGAGCGAGATCATCGACCTCGACTGGAACACCACGGTGTCCGAAGACCTGAAGCTGGTCGAATCGACCCAGCGCGGCATTCGCAGCCGCGGCTACCGGCCCGGGCCGCTGGTGACCGAGCAGTCCGGCATCGCCTCGGTGCACAGCGAGGACGCTGTGGACCATCTCGCAACGCTGCTGCTGTCGGCGCTCGGCCACGAACGGGCATCGAACGGGCGCTGAACCGGTGACACCCTCAGGCGTGCCGCGGATCGCTGTTGTCGGGAGCCTGAACGCTGATGTGACGCTGTGGGTGCCGAGGCGCCCGTCGCCCGACGAGACGATGCACGCCGATCGCATCGCATGGTTCCGTGGCGGCAAGGGCGCCAACCAGGCAGTGGCCGCGGCCCGGCTGGGCGCGCGGGTGGCGATGGTGGGCCGGGTCGGCGACGACGAGCAGGGCCGGTGGCTGCGCTCTGGCCTGGAGGCCGAGGGGATCGACTGCCGGCACGTGGCCAGTGTCGATGTGCCGACCGGCTTGGCGGTGATCACCGTCGATCCCGATGACGTGTCGATCGTGGTGGCTGCGGGTGCCAATGCGTCGCTGGATGCCGGGGACGTGCAGGCAGCCGCCAACGAGATCGCCGCGGCCGATGCGCTGCTGCTGCAGGGCGAGGTGAGCGCCGTCGCGGCCCGGGCCGCAGCCGAGATCGCCCGCGAGCACGGCACGCTCGTGGTGCTGAATCCCGCTCCGTACAACGACGTTGCCCCCGCTGTGCTGCCGCTGGCCGACTTCGTCATCGTGAACCGGGCAGAAGCGCAGCAACTGCGCCATCCCGATGCCAGCGGCAGCGTTCCCGAACTGCGGCGCGATGCGGTGCTCGTCGAGACGCGAGGCGCAGCGGGCTGCATCATTCACCCGTCTCGAACTGCCGCACTGGCACTGCAATCGCAGCAATCACCTGATGCTTCCGCCGACGCCGCAGCCGGTGTCGATGGGGAGATCACCGTGGCCGCACCGCGGGTCGCCGTGGTCGACGCCACCGGTGCAGGGGACGCGTTCGCCGGCGCGTTTGCGGTCGGCATGGCATCGGGCGCGACCGTGGCCGATGCGGCGCGGCTGGCCGTTCGGGCTGGCGCCTGGGCGGTGACATTCGCGGGAGCCCAGCCGAGCCTGCCGACGTTGGCGCAGCTGCAGAACCCAGAGGCTGAGCGGTTGGGCGAAGCCAGGGCCCGAGCGGCCCGTGAGCCCGTATCAAATGCGGGTGGGGAACTAGAGCGGACTGTCGGTCAGGCTGAGCCGTAGAGACGGTCGCCGGCATCGCCCAGGCCGGGAACGATGAAGGCCCGCTCGTCGAGATGGCTGTCGACGGCGGCCGTCACGATGCGGACATCGGCAGCACCGCTCTGCAGGGCAGCGATCCCCTCGGGTGCGGCCAGCGTGCACACCATCGTCACCGGTCCCACGCCCGACTCCGCGAGCACCCGGATGACCGCGGCCGCCGAGCCGCCCGTCGCCAGCATCGGGTCGAGCACCAGCACCGGTCGATCCTCCAGCACGCCGGGCAGCGACTCGAGGTAGCACTCGTGGCCGACACCGTCGGATGTTTCGATCCTGCGCATCCCGACGAAGCCCACCGGCGCAGCAGGCAGCAGCCGCAGCGCCGCATCGAGCATGCCCAGCCCGGCGCGCAGCACGGGCACGATCGCCGGCATCGGCTCGAGGCGCGAGCCTTCGGCGGGCCCGAGCGGCGTCTCCACCGCCTCGGGCACCGATGTCGCATCGGTGAGCGCTTCGGACACCAGCAGGAACGTCAGTGCGTCGAGCCGCTGGCGGAACTCCTCCACGGCGGTGTCCTTGTCGCGCAACCGGGTGAGCAGGGCTGCGGCTACGGGGTGGTCGACAATGGTGACACTCATGGTCTGGCTCTCACGGTCGGGGTCCGTTTCGCAAACTACTGAGGGGTACACCCGGCAGTGCATCTTTCCTTCTACGCTCACAGCCGTGAACAGCCAAGCTGGCGAATCCAACAGCGGCGCCGCAGTGCGCGGGTTGCTGCTGGTGCTGGTTGCCGTCGTCGTGGGAGTGCTGCTGCTCCGCTCGGTCGACGATCCAGACGACACGACCGTGACCGACACAGCCCCGCCTGCAGCACCGGGCGACACGCTCCCGACGGCCACAGAGGCGCCCACACCCACGAGCGCCGCCGCCGATGCCGGCGACTCCGGGTCGGGCACGGTCGCCACCGTGGCCACCACCGTCACGGCCGCGCCCGCCACCGACACCACCTCGGCAGGCGCCGAGCCGTTCCAGCCGAGGCCGGCGGCCGAGGTGTCGGTGCAGGTTGCCAACTCCACGACCGTCCGGGGGGCGGCGGGGCGGCTCACCGACCGGTTCAAGACGCTGAGCTACATCACCAAGACGCCCACCAACTACGTGGGCACTCCCATCGACCGGACGCGCATCTACTACCAGCCGGGATCGCTGCTCGAAGCGCGGGCGATAGCGGGGGTGTTGGAGCTCGACGCCGACAACGACGTGTTCCCGATGCTGGCAGACACGTCAGCCGTGCAAGGCTTCGAGACGCCCGACGTGCTGTTGGCGCTGGGGACCGATCTGGCCGAGTAGCAGAGCAGCCGACATGCGGGTCGTCGCGTGCCCGGACAAGTTCCGCGGCACTGCGTCTGCCGCGGAGGTGGCAGCAGCGATCGCAGACGGCGTGCGCCGGCAGCTCGGCACGCACGTCGAGGTTGTCTGCCTGCCCGTGGCGGATGGCGGCGAGGGCACGCTCGACTCGCTGGGCGGCCCAAATCGCACCTCATTGGTGATCGGGCCGTTGCGGGAACGGACCGAGGCGGGCTGGCGACTGGAGCGCGACGTTGCGATCGTGGAGATGGCCCGCGCGAGCGGACTGCTGCTGGCAGGCGGCGCGGAGGGAAATGACCCGCTTGCCGCCACCACCGCGGGCACCGGCGAGCTGATAGCAGAAGCGGTCGCGAGCGGCGCCCGGCGGGTGATCGTGGGCGTGGGCGGCTCGGCCACCACCGACGGCGGGCTCGGCGCGCTGGACGCGATGTCGCCGCTGGCACGCCTCGCCGGCGTCTCGGTGGTGGTGGCCTGCGATGTTCGCACCCGCTTCTGCGATGCCGCGCGCATCTTCGGCCCGCAGAAGGGCGCGTCGGCGCCGCAGATCGAGTTGCTCACCCGCCGGCTCGAGCGGCTCGTGGACCTCTACAGCGAGCGCTACGGCATCGACGTCAGCGAGATGCCGGGCGCAGGTGCCGCCGGCGGCTTGGCGGGCGGGCTCGCGGCCGGCCTCCGGGCCGAGCTGGCACCGGGATTCGACGTCGTCGCCACCGAGGTCGGCCTGCCCGATGCGATCGAAGGCGCCGATCTGGTCATCACCGGTGAGGGACGGCTCGATGCGAGCTCCTTCGACGGCAAGGTCGTGGGCGGCGTTCTGGAGATCGCCGCCGAGGCCGGCGTGCCCGTGGGCGTCGTGGTGGGCGCTCGCGACCCCGAAGCCGATGTCGCCGGCCGGCGCCCGCCTGCCGGCGACGTCCCGGCCACGAGCCTGGTGGTGCTGTCGGAGCGATACGGGGCCGAGCGGTCGATGGGCGACACGCTGGCGGCAGTCCGCGATGCCGCCGCCGGCCTCGCTGCGAATCTCCTGTGAGGGTTGGCGGTTAGCACTCTCATCTCTAGAGTGCTAACGGCTGCTGCGAACGCAGCGGCCCCGTGACGCCCAGTCACCCTTTCCGAGAGTCATCCGAGACAGGAGCCAGCCGATATGGCCAAGATGATCACGTTCGACGACGAGGCCCGCCGCGCACTCGAGTCGGGCATGAACCAGCTCGCCGACGCCGTGCGCGTCACGTTGGGGCCCAAGGGTCGCAACGTCGTGCTCGACAAGAAGTGGGGCGCGCCCACCATCACCAACGACGGCGTGTCCATCGCGAAGGACATCGAGTTGGAGGACCCGGTGGAGCGCATCGGGGCCGAGCTGGTCAAGGAAGTCGCCAAGAAGACCGACGATGTCGCCGGCGACGGCACCACCACTGCCACCGTGCTGGCATGGACCATGGTGCGCGACGGCCTGCGCAACGTGGCCGCCGGCGCCAACCCGATGGCCGTCAAGCGGGGCATCGAAGCCGGTGTGGACGCCGCTGTGGGCGCCATCGAGGACATGTCGATCAGCGTGACCGACTCCAAGACCCATGTGGCCCAGGTAGCGGCCATCTCCGCCGCCGACGGCGACATCGGCCAGCTGATCAGCGACGCGTTCGACAAGGTCGGCAAGGACGGCGTGATCACCGTCGAGGAGTCGCAGACGTTCGGCCTCGAGATGGACCTGGTCGAGGGCATGCGCTTCGACAAGGGCTACATCTCGCCCTACTTCGTCACCGATCCCGACTCGCAGGAAGCCGTGCTCGACGACGCGTACCTGCTGTTCATGCAGGGCAAGATCTCCGCGGTCCGCGACGTGCTGCCGGTGCTCGAGAAGGTCACCCAGGCGGGCAAGCCGCTCGTGATCATCGCCGAGGACGTCGAGGGCGAGGCCCTCGCCACGCTCGTGGTCAACAAGATCCGCGGCACGATCCGCTCCGCGGCCGTGAAGGCCCCCGGCTTCGGCGACCGCCGCAAGGCGATGCTGGCCGACATGGCCATCCTGACCGGCGGCCAGGTCATCAGCGAGGACGTCGGCCTCAAGCTGGAGAACACCACGCTCGACCTGCTGGGCACGGCCCGGCGCGTGGTCGTCACCAAGGACGAGACGACCATCATCGAGGGCTCCGGCGACGAAGCCGAGGTGCGCGGCCGGATCGAGCAGATCAAGAACGAGATCGACAACACCGACTCCGACTACGACCGCGAGAAGCTGCAGGAGCGGCTGGCGAAGCTGTCCGGCGGCGTGGCGGTGCTGCGTGTGGGCGCGGCCACCGAGGTCGAGCTGAAGGAGAAGAAGCACCGCATCGAGGACGCGGTCAGCACCACCAAGGCGGCCATCGAGGCCGGCGTGGTGGCCGGCGGCGGCGTCACGCTGGTGCGTGCGGAAGAAGCGGTGCGTGCTGTTGCGGACGGCCTCGACGGCGACGAGTCCACCGGTGCGCGGCTCGTGGAGCGCGCACTGGCAGGACCGCTGAAGCAGATCGCCGAGAACGCCGGCCTTGAGGGCGGCGTGGTGGTGAGCCGGGTGCGCGAGCTCGACGGTGCCATGGGCCTCAACGCCGCCTCCGGCGAGTACGAGGACCTGGTCGCAGCGGGCGTGATCGACGCTGCCAAGGTGACGCTGTCGGCGCTGCAGAACGCCTCGTCGATCGCAGCGCTGTTCCTCACCACCGAGGCTGTGATCTGCGACGAGCCCGATGCGGGCGGCGGCGCTCCCGGCATGCCGGACATGGACTTCTAGCGAGAGCCTCCCCAAACCCCCAAATAAGAACAGCCCAACCCAACGCAACGGCCCGGGTCATGTGCCCGGGCCGCTGCGCGCCTGGGAGACACCGCCGCGGCGGAGCGCAGCGAAGGGCGCCGGTACCCTGACCGGATGCGGCGGGGGCGCACGATGCGGGTGCTGGTGGACCGGCTGCGGCAGGGCACCTGGCGACGTTCGCCCGATGAGGTCGTGGTGGAGGAGCCGCTCGAGATCCGCCTCGACGGCCACATGGTGGCCACTACCATGCGCACGCCCGGCCACGACTACGAGCTGGCGGCGGGGTTCTGCGCAGGCGACGGGCTGCTCGGTGATGCGGCAGTGACGGGGGTGCGTTACTGCGGCGAGGGTCCTGCGGCCGAGTTCGAATACAACGTCGTCACCGTGGAGACCGGCGGCAGGGCGCCCGTGCCCACGCCCCGTCTCGGCAACGTCAGCGCCGCCTGCGGGATCTGCGGCAGCACCACCATCACCGACATGGCCGCCCGCCTGGGATCGCTGGTGGGCACCCGTCAATTCAGCGTCGACGCGGTGCGCGCTGCCTTGGCTGCAGTGCCCAATGCGCAAGAGATGTTCGGCCGCACCGGCGGGCTGCACGCCGCCGCGACCTTCGACGCCGAGGGTCGTATCGATGTGCTGCGCGAGGACATCGGGCGCCACAACGCCGTCGACAAGGTGATCGGCCGGCGCTTGCTCGACGGGCGTGACGATGCCGGCGCGATGGCGCTGTTCGTGAGCGGTCGAGCCAGTTTCGAGATGGTGCAGAAGGCGTGGGCGGCCGGGATCGGCACGCTTGTCGCCGTCAGCGCTCCCAGCTCGCTGGCCATCGAATCGGCGCGGGCCGCAGCCATCACGCTCGCAGGCTTCGCACGCGGCGACGAGCTGAACGTGTACAGCGGCAGCCTGGCAGGGGTTCCCGAGCGTCTCGGCGACACCGCCGCACCTGCCGGGGCCCGTCCCTAGGCTGCGCGGGTGTCGCAGATGCCGGAGGTGACCACGTCGGTCGGGTGGGGGGTGCTGCACCTGTTCTGCAAGCTGACCCCCGCTGCGGACCGCTCGGGTGTGCTGGCGGCCGTCGAGGCCACCGCCGACAGCGACCACCAGGTGCTGACCGTGGCCGTGCTGGGGCACAAGGCCGACGTCGGCTTCATGGCGCTGGGGCCCGATCTGTGGCGGCTGCGCAAGCTGCAGACGCTGGTGCAGCAGGCAGGCCTCGAGGTCGCCGACAGCTACGTCTCGATGACCGAGGTGAGCGAGTACGCGCCCGACCTGCCGCCGGAGATGAAGACGCCGCGGCTCTACCCGCAGCTGCCGCCCGAGGGCAAGCGGGCCTTCTGCTTCTATCCCATGTCGAAGCGCCGCGGTGCCGTGGCCGAAGGCAGCGGCAACTGGTTCACGCTGCCGTACGACACTCGCCGCGAGCTGATGTACGAACACGGCACGTCAGGCCGCAAGTTCCGAGGCCGCATCCTGCAGGTTGTCACGGGCTCCACTGGCGTCGACGACTTCGAATGGGGCGTGACGCTGTTCGGCGAGCACCTCGACGACCTCAAGGACGTCGTGTACACGATGCGCTTCGACGAGGCGAGCGCCGTCTACGGCGAGTTCGGCACCTTCTACACGGGTCTGCTGGCCGACACCCCCACGGTTCTCGATCGCATCGGCCTGCGCTAGCGGGCGCGGTGCGACGGCTGCGCTAGCGGGCGCGGTGCAACGGCTGCGGTAGCGGGCGCAGGCAACTCGGCCTGTAATCCAGCGGCTCAGCCTCTTAGTCTGTTCGCAGGCCGGTACGTCACAGCGACGTTCCGGCACTGAACCACCTGCGATACCGCCAATCGAGGTTGCGATGTCTGAGTACTCCGCCCCCGTCGACGACATGCTGTTCGTGCTCGAACACGTGGCGGATCTGGAGGATCTGGCCGGGCACGAGCGGTTCGCGCACGCCGACCTGGAGACTGCGAGTGCGCTCCTCGACGAAGCCGGCCGCTTCATGTCGGCCGAGGTTGCCCCGCTGAATGTGCCCGGCGACCAGCAGGGGCTCGACTTCGACGACGGCGTCATCACCCATCCCGACGGCTTCGCCGATGCCTACCGCAAGTTCGTCGACGCCGGCTGGAACGGCATGGCCTTCGACGACGACTTCGGCGGAGGCGGGATGCCGTGGTGCGTCGGCCTCGCCGTCCAGGAGATGCTGACGTCGGCCAGCATGGCGTTCAGCCTGTGCCCGCTGCTGACCCAGGGCGCGATCGACGCCCTCACCCACCACGCCGACGAGACGCTGCAGCAGACGTTCCTGCCCAAGATGATCAGCGGCGAGTGGTCGGGCACGATGAACCTGACCGAGCCGCACGCCGGCTCGGACGTGGGCGCCCTCACCAGCCGTGCGATCCCGCAGGACGACGGCAGCTACCTCATCACCGGCACGAAGATCTTCATCACCTACGGCGAGCACGAGCTCGCCGACAACATCGTCCACCTGGTGCTGGCGCGCACGCCCGACTCGCCCCCGGGCACCCGCGGCATCAGCCTGTTCCTGGTGCCCAAGTTCCTGGTGAATCCCGACGGCTCGCTGGGGCCCCGCAACGACCTGCGCGCCGTGTCCACCGAGCACAAGATCGGCATCCACGCCAGCCCCACCTGCGTGATGTCCTACGGCGACGAGGGCGGCGCGGTCGGCTATCTCGTGGGCCCCGAGCACGGCGGCATGCGTGCCATGTTCACCATGATGAACAACGCCCGGCTGTCGGTGGGCCTGCAGGGGCTGTCGCTCACCGAGCGGGCGTACCAGCAGGCGCGGGAGTACGCGCTGACCCGCAAGCAGGGGCGGGCGATCGGCGCCGAGCTGCCGCCGGGCGAGTCGTCGCCGATCGTGGATCACGCCGACGTGCGGCGGATGCTGCTGACGATGCGGGCCAACGCCGAGGCCATGCGCTGCGTGATGTACCTGAATGCGGCGGCGATCGACCGCTCGATCGTGGCGACCGATCCCGACGAGCGGCAGCGGGCCGACGAGCTCACCGCGATCCTGACGCCGATCAGCAAGGGCTGGGGCACCGACCTGGGCGTCGAGATGACCTCGCTCGGCGTGCAGGTGCACGGCGGCATGGGCTACGTGGAGGAAACCGGTGCCGCGCAGCACTGGCGCGACAGCCGGATCGCGCCGATCTACGAGGGCACCAATGGCATCCAGGCAGCGGACCTGGCCTTCCGCAAGCTGCCGCTCGGCGGCGGCGAGGCCATGGCACGGCTCATCGGCGAGATGGGCGCAACTGCAGGCAGCCTGGCCGCCAGCGACGATGCGGATCTGGCTGCGATCGGCACTGCGCTGGGCGATGGCGTTGCAGCGATGGGCGACGCGGCGATGTGGCTGGGCGGTCAGCTCTCGACGGCACCGAATGACGTGGCTGCTGGTTCGTCGCCGTTCATGCGGCTCGCCGGCGTTGTGGTCGGCGGCTGGCTGCTGGGCCGCAGCGCGGAGGCGGCTGCCGGGCTCCTGGCAGAGCAAGGCCTGAGCGTTGCGAAAGCCCGCGACGGGGGCGCAGCGACGGCCGACGGCGCTGCGTCGCCCGAGTTCCTGGCCGACAAGGTCACCACCGCTCGCTTTTATGCCGACCAGATCCTGCCGTCGGCTCGCGGGCTGGTGCCCGCGGTCACCGGCGGCGCCGAGCTGTTCTACGCCATCCCGGCCGACCGGCTTTGAATCGCCCGGCGCCGCACTGATGACGTTGGGCGAGGGCAAGAACGGGAGCGGCGAGATGCCCGGCGCTGAGCCCGCCCACGAGTCGATCAAGCGGCTCAGCGGTTTCTTCGAACAGTCGGGGCCGGTGGTGGTGGCATTCAGCGGCGGTGTCGATTCGTCGCTGGTGGCCTGGGCGGCCAACGACGTGCTCGGCGACGATGCGCTCTGCGTGACGGCCATCTCGCCGAGCCTCGCGACCGACGAGGCCGCCGACTGCGCGGCCCTGGCGGCCGAGTGGGGACTCTCGTGGCAGACCGTCGAGACCGACGAGATGACACGCGCCGCGTACCGAGTCAACGATGCAGACCGCTGTTTCCACTGCAAATCGGCCCTCATGGACCAGCTCGAGCCCTTGGCGGCGGTGCGGGGCGCGACGGTGGTGCTGGGCGTGAACTTGGACGACCTCGGCGATCACCGGCCCGGTCAGCACGCTGCACGCGACCGGGGCGCCCGCTTCCCGCTGGTGGAGGCGGGCTTCACCAAGGCCGATGTCCGGCGGCTCAGCGCTGAGCTCGGCCTGCGCACGTGGGACAAGCCGGCAGCCGCGTGCCTGGCCTCGCGGGTGCCCTATGGCACGCAGGTGACGGTGCCGTTGCTGGCACGGCTGGATCGGGCCGAAGCGGCACTGCGCCGGCTCGGATTCGGCCAGCTACGGGTACGCGACTACGGCGACACAGCGCGCATTGAGCTGCCGCTCGACGACCTGGCCGAAGCGATCCAGCGGCGAGAAGCGATCGTGGAGGCGATCAGCGGTGTCGGCTACCGATACGTCACGCTCGATCTAGAAGGCTTCCGCTCGGGCAATCTCAACGGCGCCCTCGCCGACGGCAACTGCGTTGTGCCCGCCAACGCCCAAGAGGCCAACCGATGAGCGCCGGCCTCTCCGGGACCGATCGATGATTGCGACCGACGCCGACGCACCGCCGTCGCCCGTCGCTCCGGTGCCTGGTTCGGCGGACGAAACCAGCAGGCGGTGCGGTGAAGGGGCTGCAGCGCCGGTGCCGGCATCGGTGGAGGAGGCCGCGACGCTGCTTGCGGATGGGGCGATCGCTGCGCTGCCCGGGTGGGTGGCGCGATGCGTGGCTTGGGCGTGCGAGCGTGCGGGCGTGACTGCGCAGGAACTCAGCGTGCCGGTGCGCGCAGCGGGGCTGCAGTGCGTCGCTGAGATCGGCCCGCCGCTACGCGAGCTGCTTGAGACCGATGTCGACGAGCAGCAGACCACGCCCCTGAGTGTGCTGCGCAGCGCCGTGCGATTCCCGACCGAGGTGCTGGCCGACGGCGGCGTGCCGGCACCCGAGCGTGACGATTTCGATGCTTCCCGTTTCCCCAACGATCCCTACGGGCTGACCCCGGCTTCGTTCGCCGACATCGACCCCGACCTCGGCCCGATCGGCATCGCCTGGGGCGCCGCGAAGGCGTTCGAAGTGCTGCAGCGCCGACGCACAGAGGGGCAGCGATGACGTCGTTCGGCGAGCGGCGGGCTGCCCTGATCCGGACCGCTGATGCAGCCGAGCTGCCGGCGGCGCTGTCTGCGCTGACCGACTCGTGGCTGGCCGAGCGCTTCGAGACCGAAGCTGCCGAGTGCGGGCTTTCGAGTGCGCCGGGGGACAGCGCGAACGGGGCCGGCACGGGCGTGGCGCTCGTGGCCGTCGGCGGCTACGGCCGCGGCGAGCTGTGCCCCGGCAGCGACATCGACCTGCTCCTGCTGCACGACGGCCGTGAGTCGCTGCTGGAGCGCCGCGGCGCACTCGGGGACAGCTCGCATGGCGGCAACCTGGCCGACCGCCTGTGGTACCCGATCTGGGACGAGAAGCTGAAGCTGGGCCACGCAGTGCGCTCGCTGTCCGACACGCTCGAATTGGCAGCCTCGGACATCGACACGGCAACGGCGCTGGCAGATGCCCGCCACCTCGCCGGCGACGGCAGCCTCACCGCACGGCTTATCGAAGGAGTGACGGCCGACTGGCACGACAATGCACCGGGGCGGCTCGACGAGCTGCAGCGCGCCGTGAGCCGTCGGCACAATCAGAGCGGCGAGGTGGCATTCCTGCTGGAGCCCGATCTGAAGACCGGCCGTGGCGGGCTGCGTGATGCGCACGCGATCCGCTGGGCGCGGCTGGCGGGTGCCCAGCTTCCCGCCGCAGACACCGAACGCCTCGCCGAGGCCTACCAGACGCTGCTGCGGGCACGCGTGGAGCTGCATCGCACCACCGGCCTGCGCAGCGACGTGCTGTCGGCCGACGACCAGGACGCCGTGGCCGAGCGATCAGGCGCCATCGACGCCGACGCGTTCGTGGCCGAGATTGCGCAGGCCGGGCGCGTCATCGCTTTCCTGTCGGACCAGCTGTGGTCGAGCGTCGCCCGCCAGCACGCCGAGCTCGCTGCCCCCGAAGTCGACATCGCCGGGCTGTCGGTGCGCGACGGCGAGCTGGCGATCGACGGCGACCCCGCAACCGACGTCGTGCTGGTGCTGCATGCAGCGGTGCAGTCGGCCCGCAGCGGCGTGCCGATCAGCCGAGCCAGCCTCGACAAGCTGGCCGAGCGCCAGGCGCAGTTCCCCGACCCGTGGCCTCACGGCGCACGGGCGCTCTTCGTGGAACTGCTGAGCTGCGGGCACAAGGCCATCGACGTCATCGAGACGCTCGATTACTTCGACGTGTGGACGCGGGTGCTGCCCGAGTGGGCGCCCAACCGCAATCGCCCCCAGCGCTCCCGCTACCACCGCTTCACGGTCGACCGGCACCTGCTCGAAGCCGTCGCCGAGGCGGCCCGCTTCACCCACCGGGTGGCCCGCCCCGACCTGCTCGTGATGGGCGCGCTGCTGCATGACATCGGCAAGGGCTACCCGGGCGATCACACGCAGGCCGGCATGCGACTGGCCGGTCCCATCGCCCGGCGCTGCGGCTGGAGTTCCGACGATGCCGACACGCTGGTGCGCCTCGTGCAGCACCACCTGCTGCTGACCGATGTGGCGACCCGCCGCGACCTCGACGACCCGCTGACCGTGGCCACCGTTGCGCGGGCCGCCGAGACTCCCGAGTTCCTGGAACTGCTGGCCGTGATGACCGAAGCCGACTGCCTGGCGACCGGTCCCATGGCGTGGGGCGAGTGGACGTCGAACCTGGTGACCGCCTTGGTCGAGATGACCACCGAGCACATGAGCGGCGCGGATCAGGCATCGCCGGGCCACCGCCGCCTGCTCACCGAAGAGGTCGTGGAGCTGATGGCGGCGGGCGAGACGGCGCTGCGAGTGGACGACGACGTGCTGACCGTGGTGGCGCCCGACGAGCGGGGCCTGTTCAGCCGAGCTGCGGGCGTGCTGGCGCTGCGGGGGCTCGACGTGCTGCAGGCCGACGCCTATTCGAGCCCGGCGGGCATGGCGGTGTCGTCGTTCCGCATCGTGCCGCCCGACACGCCAGTGGACTGGGACCGGGTCGTCTTCGATGTGCGTCGATCGCTGCGGGGGCACCTCGCGCTGGAGGCGCGTATTGCCGAGCGGGCGCGGGTGTACCGACGCCGCCGGGCGCTGTCGGCCACACGGGCCGCCACGAGGGTCACCTTCGATGCCGAGTCGGCCACCGGGGCCACGATCGTGGAGATCCGCACCGAGGACCACATCGGCGTGCTCTACAAGGTGACGAGGGTGCTGGCCGAGATGGGCCTCGACATCCGCTCAGCCAAGATCCAGACGCTGGCGAACGAGGTGGTCGATTCGTTCTACGTCGTCGGCCCCGACGGGCCCGTCATCGACGAGGCGCACCAACGAGAAGTAGAGCTGGCCCTGCGCCACGCCCTCGCCTAGCCGCTGCCGATCAATCTGGTTCTTGCTGACGCAGCTGATCAGTCTGGTTCTTGCTGACGCAAACTGATCAGTCTGGTTCCTGCTGGCGCAGGAACTGCTCCAGCTCGTCGATGAGGCCGTCGGGGTTCTCGACCATCTCGCTGAAGTCCTCCACGGCCTCGGCCGCCGACTCTTCGAGGATCTGCTGCGCGTACTGGGCCAGCGTGTCGTCGCCGGCGACCAGCTCGTCGATCTGGCGGCCGTAGTTGGCGGCGGCGCTGTGCAGCTCCGACTCGCCCAGCGTCACGCCCAGGAACTGCCCCACCCGCTCGGCGAGCGCCAGGGCGGCTTTCGGCGACGGGTAGTTGTGCACGTAGGTGGGCACGGTGGCCCAGAACGACACGCTGTCGAAACCGGCTCGGTGGCAGGCGTCGTTCAGCACGCCGATGATCCCGGTGGGACCTTCGTAGGTGGACTGGCGCAGGCCCATGTTCAGGTTGAGGGCGGCGTTGTTGGATGCGCCCACCACGTTGACCGGCGCGTTGTGGTGTGTATCGGTGAGCAGCGCGCCCAGCGTGACCACCGTGGACACGCCCAGCGATTCGGCCATCTCGATGATCACGTCGCAGAACGTGCGCCAGCGCAGCCGGGGCTCCACGCCGAGCACGGTCACCACCGGCCGGCCGTTGTCGACCTCGCCGATGCGTACATCGGGCGTGGGCCAGTCGATCTTCCGCTCGCCCTCGACGACCTGCACGCTGGGCCGCACCGAGGCGAAGTCGTAGAAGTACTCGGGGTCGATGTGGGCCACCGGATGGCAGCGGAAGCGCCGGCGCAGGTACTTGGCGGACTCGGTGGCCGCATCGCCGGCGTCGTTCCAGCCCGAGAACGCTGCAATGAGGATGGTGTCCTTGCCGGGTTCGGGTCGCTCCAACCACTCAAGATGGCCCACGTCGGCGAGGCTAGCGGCACCCTGTTGTGAGATGACCCTGGGCGTACGATGCGGATCGTGGCTCAACCTGGCGCGGCGTCGGCGAGATCGCAAGCCGGTGTTCGGATCGAGGTGTGCGGGGTTGTCGACGATGCGTTGGTGGGGGCGTTCGCACGGTTGCACCCGCAGTTGTCGAGCTCGCCGCCGCCTGATGCCGCGGCGCTGGAGCGCATCGTCGGGCATCCGGCCAACACGGTGCTGATCGCCCGCACTGCGGCCGATGAGATCGTGGGGGCGATGATCTTGGTGCTGTTCCCGCTGGCCAGCGGCTTGCGGGCGTGGATCGAAGATGTGGTGGTGGACGAGTCGGCACGGGGCCGCGGCATTGGCGCCGCGCTGAACCGGCAGGCCATCGAGATCGCTCGGCAAGCGGGCGCCCGCACGGTCGACCTGACTTCTCGACCCGACCGGGAGGCCGCCAACCGGCTCTACGCCCGGCTCGGCTTCAACCAGCGGAACACCAACGTGTACCGACTCGAACTCTGACTACCGTGCGGGCACTCTGCCACGCCCGCTGAGGAGGCCCCAGAACCATGGATCCAGACAGCATCAACTTGGGCCTGTTCGTCCTGCGGGTGATCGTCGGCGTCACGCTGGCGCTCCATGGCATCGCCAAGTTCCGCGGCGGCATCCGCGGCGTCGGCAACTGGTTCGCCGCCGAGGGCCTGCGCCCGGGCTTGCTGCACGCCTACCTCGCCGCCCTCACCGAGATCGGCGCCGGCATCGGCTTGGCGCTCGGGCTGCTGACGCCCCTGTCCGCCATGGCGTTCATCGGCGTAATGACCACCGCAGGGTGGGTCGGCCACCGCAAGAACGGCTTCTTCATCATCCGCGAGGGATGGGAGTACGTGTTCGTGCTGGCCGTGGCCGCCGCGGCCGTGGCGGCCACCGGTCCCGGCGAGTGGTCGGTCGACAACGCGCTCGGCCTCGACTGGAGCGGGCCGGTCTGGTTCGTGGTCGCCATCGCCGGCGGGCTGGTCTCCACGCTGTTGCTGCTGGCAGCGTTCTACCGGCCGAACGCTCCGGCGGAGCAGTGACACCTGCGCTTCGCTTGCGACCCCTGGCCGAAACCCCTCGCGCCCAGAGACCCGCGCAGCCGAGATCGCCGCGGTGAGATCCCCGCAGTGAGGCGCGAGCTGTGAGGTGGGGGCTGTTCGGGCGGCTGGTCGGCTACAGCACGGTGTCGGCCGGCACGGTGGTGCTGACCCAGGCCGTGCTGGTGGTGGCTTATGCGGTGCTGGGCTGGCCCGCAGTCGTGGCCAACGTGGTGGCGGTGTGCGTCGCCGCCGGTCCCGCCTACTACGCCAACCGGCGCTGGGTGTGGTCTCGCACCGACCGCCACTCGCTCACCGGCGAGATCCTGCCCTTCTGGGCCTACAGCCTCGCCGGGCTCGGCATCTCGTCGCTGCTGGTGGCGCTGGCGGACCGGTGGTGGCAATCGGCCGTGGCCGTCTCGGCGGCCAACCTCATCGGCTTCGGGGTGTTGTGGGCGGGGAAGTTCATCCTGCTGGACCGGGTGCTGTTCGCCCGGCCCGAGGCCCCTACCGACGCCCATCCGGCAGCGGATGCCCCGGAGGGGCGATGAACCCGGAGCTGGCGGCGCTTGCCCAGCAGGTGAAGGGCTTCATGCCCCACGACGAGGGTCTGGCGCTGTACCGGGCTGCCGCCGAGGTGGCCTCGCTGGGACCGCTGGTGGAGATCGGCTCGTACTGCGGCAAGTCGGCGGTGTACCTGGGCGCCGCCGCGGCGGAGTCCGGCGGGGTGCTGTTCACCATCGACCATCACCGCGGCTCAGAGGAGATGCAGGCCGGCTGGGAGCATCACGACCCCGGGCTGGTGGACTCCCGGACCGGCCGCATGGACTCGCTGCCGGTCCTGCGTCAGACCCTCATCGACGCCGGCCTCGAGGACACGGTCGTGGCCATCGTGGGCGACTCGGTCGCGGTCGCGGCGCACTGGTCGAGTGCTGCGCTGGTATTCATCGACGGCGGCCACGGGGAGGCGCCGGCCCACGCCGACTACGAGGCGTGGTCGCCGAAGGTGGTGCCGGGCGGCCTGCTGGCCATCCACGATGTGTTCCCGGATCCCGCCGACGGCGGCCGGCCGCCCTATGAGATCTGGCTGCGAGCCCTCGACGACGGCTTCCTCGAGCACAGCGCGCGCGGCAGCCTGCGCGTGCTGCGGCGCCCGGTCAGCGGCCCGGCGTCGTGATGAGCGCGCCGGCGGCCCCGCTGCGGCGGTCGAGCGCGTCGGTGGCGAGGAGCACAGCCGCAGCGGTGTAGCTGGTGCGCTCGGCATCGGGAAAGGTCCGGGACTTGGGCACGACCCAGCCGGTGTAGTAGCTGCCGTCGTCATTGCGCATCGCAGAGGTGGCCTCGACGAGCCGGCGGGCCGCAGCGGCGCTGCCGGTGCGCAGGTAGGCGAGCGCGCACTCGCAGGTCTCCGCCGCGGTCACCCAGGACTGGTCGGCCACGCAGCGCACGCCTTGACTCAACAGAAACTTGGGTGCGCCTGCAGCGAGGTGAGACCGGGCCTGTGCCCCGTCGAGAGCGCCGCACAGCACTGGGTAGTACCAGTCCATGGCCCAGCGGTCCTTGGGCTCGAAGCCATCGGGCCGGTGGCGGATCTGGTGTTCGGTGCGAGCCAGCACGCGAGTCCACGCCGGCCGCTCCGCACCCATCAGCTCTGCCAGTGCAAGGCCGCATTGCAGCGAGTGGACGATCGACGACGACCCCGTCAGCAGCGCGTACGGCCAGGGCGTGCCGTTGGCGTGCACCGCCCAGGGGATGTGGCCGCTGGCAGTGCGCAGGCTCACCACGAAGTCGAGCGCCCGCGCCACGGTCGGCCACATCGCCTCCACGAAGCCCCGGTCGCCGGTGGCCAGCCAGTGGTGCCAGACGCCCACGGCGATGTAGGCGCAGCAGTTGGTGTCGACCTTGAAGTCCTTGATGCCGAGCGCGGTGTAGTAGTTGTGCCAGCTGCCCGCTTGGTGCTGGTTCGCCTGCAGCCACTCGTACGCGCTCTCGGCCGCCCGGTGGCGCCCCGCCGATGCGAGCGCCATGGCCGTCTCGACGTGATTCCACGGATCGGCGTGCCCGCCGTCGAACCACAGGATGAGACCATCGGGTTGCTGGCAGGCCTCGATGGCATCGGCCGTGGCAGCGACCTCGGCGCTCGTCAGCAGCGGCGCCGTTTCGACGGCAACCTGCCCGGACCGGCCGCGCACAGCATCAGGAGCGGCGGCGATCTCGTAGGGCGCTCGTTCAGGCTGCATGTGCAGCTCCCACCGGTTCGGCGACTGGCTCGGCCGTCTCGTGCCTTCGGGCCTTGTAGGCGTACAGCACCGTCGACTTGGGCAGCACGGCGTTGAGCAGGCGGTCGAGCGTGCGGGTCAGCGGCGGTGCCTCGGTCATGTCCCACACCAGCAGCCGGTGGTAGGCCCGCACCAGCGGATGCTGGTCGTTGTGCGGCCCGACCAGGCAGCGCAGCCACCAGTAGGGCGTGTGCAGACCGTGCGCGCCGTGACTGTCGGATACATACAGCCCGGCCGCTGCCAGCTTCGCCCGCAGTTCGTCGGAGCGATAGATGCGCACATGGCCGTCGGGCACCGCGGGAGCGTGGTAGTCGGCCGACAGCGCCCAGCAGACCCGTTCGGCGGCTCGCGCCGGAACCGTCACTGCGATCGTGCCGCCGGGCCGCAGCACCCGTGCCAGCTCGGCGATGGCCCGCTCGTCGTCGGTGATGTGCTCGAGCACTTCCGCAGCGATGACCCGGTCGAAGCTGGCGTCTGGGTAGGGCAATGCGGTGGCATCGGCCACGACCGCGTGGCCGAGCTGCTGGTCGTCCGGCGAGCTGATCTCACCGGCGTCGTCCATGGCGGCGAACATGTCGGTGACGGCGCGCAGCTCGTCGGGATCGCGGTCGGACGCCACGGTGACGCAGCCGCGCCGGGCGCTCTCGAAGGCGTGACGGCCCGCGCCGCAGCCCAGGTCCAGCACCCGGTCGCCGCGAACGGCGCCGAGACGCTCATAGTCCACAGTGAGCATCAGCGCCCCGGGCTCAGCCTCTGGAAGTCGCGCCTGCGCGGCCGAGGCGCTGGCGCGCCGGCCAGCAGCGCCCGGTACTGCGAGACGGTCTTGCGAGCCGTGGCAGCCCACGAATAGTTCGCCTTCACCCGCGCCCGTCCAGCCGCTCCCACGGTTGCACGCAGATCGGGCTGAGCGAGCGCCCAGCCGATGCGGGCCGCCAGCGCCTCCGAGTCGCCGGGCGGCACCTGCAGGCAGGTCTCGCCGTCGGCGCCGGTGACCTCGGGCAGCGCGCCACCGGTGGTCGCCACCAGCGGCACGCCGCACGACATCGCTTCGACGGCAGGCAGCGAGAAACCCTCGTACAGCGACGGCACCACGGCCAGTTGCGCCTCGTTGTAGAGCTCCACGATGCGCTCGTCGGGCACGCCGCTCACGAACTCGACGCTGCCGGCCAGGTCGAGCTCATCGATGAGCCGGCTCGCCGCCGAGTCGTCCTTGGGACGCCCGATCACCACGAGGTGCAGCGAGGGATCCTCGGTGCGCAGCTTGGCCAGCGCTTCGAGCAGGTAGGCGAGTCCCTTCATGGCCACGTCTGCGCTGGCGGTGGTCATGAGCCGGCCCGGCACCGGCGTCACCTGCGACAGGGGCCGGAACTGGGCCGGATCGACGCCGACCGTCACGATGTTCAGCCGGGCGGGATTCACGCCGAGGTCGGTCACGATGTCGTCGAAGCTGTTGGTGGACACGGTCACGATCCGGTCGAGGCGCCGCGCCACCCGGTTCTGCATGCGGGTGAAGGCATAGAAGCGCCGCATGGCGAGCCGCTTGCCGCGGTTCGGCGCGTGGGCGATCTCGAGCCGCCGGTCCACCGTGATCGGGTGATGGATCGTGCCGAGCGTGGGCATGCCGGCCCGCCGCAGCCAGTCGATGCCGTAGCCGAGGCACTGGTTGTCGTGCACCAGGTCGAAGTCGTCGAGCCGGCTGCGCAGCGCCCGGAACGCTCGCAGGCTGAACGTCAGCGGCTCGGCGAACGACGCCGTGCAGGTGATGAGCCACTCCAGCAAGTCGATCGGCGACCGGAACTCGGCCAGCTTGGGCACCCGGAACGGGTCGGGCATGCGGTACAGGTCGAGGCTGGGCAGCTCGGTGAGCTTGATGCCCGGGTCGAGGTGCGGGTAGGGCGGCCCGCTGAACACCTCGATGCTGTGGCCGAGCGCTGACAGCTCACGTGCCAGGTGGCGCACATAGATGCCCTGACCGCCGACCCAGGGATGGCCGCGGTAGGTCAGCAGTGCGATGCGCAACGGCGGCCCGCTGTCAGCCGGCTCGTCGCCGGACTGCATGTCTGCCGGCCCGGTGTCGGGACCCATCGCAGCCTCCGTCGGAATGCGAGAACCCGGCAGGCACCGGCCCGGCAGAGCCGGATCGAGCAGGCGAGCTCGTCAAGGTCGCGTGAGGCTACTTGCCAGCCTGCCGACGCGAACCGGACGCCGGCTCGGCAGCGGAGCATCCCGACCCGGTGCCGGTACCGTTCGCAGCGCATGGTTGAGTCAACTGCCGCGGCGCCGGCTGCAGCGCTGCCGGCGGATCATCCGATCCACCGGCTGGGCGACAGCCTGTACCTGCGGGCCGCCCGATGCCGGCGTACTGAGCAGGTGCCGGTGTGGTTCCAGCGGCAGGCCGGGCGGTCGCTGCCGGAATACCGGGCGCTGCGAGGGCAGGGAAGCATTCTCGACGCCATCGCCGATCCGCCCACTGCCGCCGAGATCACACTGCAGCCGGTGCGCCGCTACGGGGTGGATGCGGCCGTGCTGTTCTCCGACATCGTGGTGCCGGCCGCCGCAGTCGGCTTCGGCATCGACGTGGTGCCCGGCGTGGGGCCGGTGGCCGGCCAGCCGCTGCGCAGCCGCGCTGATCTGGATCGGCTGCCGGAGCTCGACGCCGAGGAGCACACCCCGTACGTGCTCGACACCGTGCGGCTGCTGGCCGCGGAGCTCGACGTGCCGCTCGTCGGGTTCGCCGGGGCGCCGTTCACGGTGGCGAGCTACCTGGTCGAGGGCGCACCGTCCCGCCAGCATCTGCGGACCAAGTCGCTCATGTACACCGACACGGCGCTGTGGCACGACCTCATGGAGCGGCTGGCGTCCATTGCCGTGGCCTCGATGCGATCGCAGGTGCTGGCCGGCGCCAGCGCCGTGCAGCTGTTCGACTCGTGGGCGGGCACGCTGTCGCCCGCCGACTATGCGGCGTTCGTGGCGCCGCACAGCAAGCGGGTCTTCGACGAGCTGGCCGACCTGGGCGTGCCCCGGGCGCACTTCGGCGTCGGCACCGGGGAGCTGCTCGACCAGATGGCTCAGGTGGGCGCCGACGTGGTGGGCGTGGACTGGCGGGTGCCGCTCGAGGCGGCCCGCGAGCGGGTCGGGCCCGGCGTCGCGCTGCAGGGCAACCTCGACCCGGCCCTGTGCGTGGCGGGGTGGGATGCCGTGCGCCCCGCCGCCGACCGCATCCTGGCCGCAGGCACGACCGAGAGCGGCTACATCTTCAACCTGGGCCACGGCGTGCTGCCCGAGACCGACCCTGCCGTGCTCGAACGGCTGACCGACCATGTGCACGCGTACCGGCGGCCGCTGCCCAAACAATCCGACTGATCGAGCGGTGGCCTGCGTCGTCGCACCCCGCAGACGTGGTGACCTGTAGCCATGGCGACTCAGCGGGTTGTTGTGGTCGGCGGCGGCATCGCCGGGCTGACCGCCGCCTATCGCCTGCTGCATCCCGCCGACGCGGGGGCCGAGGTGCCCAGGGTGGTGCTGATCGACAGCGCCGAGCGCCTGGGCGGCAAGATCCTCTCGACGCCGTTCGAAGGGCGGTTCGTGGACGAAGGTGCCGACGCCTTCCTGCTGCGCGTGCCGTGGGCGAACGAGCTGTGCGAGGAGCTGGGGATCGCAGCCGAGCGCATCTCGCCCGCAGTCGGCGGTGCATCGGTCGTTCGGGTTGGCTCGCGCGGCCAACGGCTGGCACCGCTGCCCGATGGTCTGATCGGCGGGGTGCCCACACGTCTGGGTCCGCTCGTCCGCTCGCCGCTGCTGGGACCCGCGGGCACGCTGCGGGCTGCGGCCGACTACGTCCTGCCGCGCCGCTCCACGGAACGTCGGAGAGGCCCCGATGGCACCGACGTCATGATCGAGGGCCGCAGACGCGCTGTGAGTGTGCGTCCCGGCGCCGCCAGCGTGGGCGACATCGTGCGTGCCCGGCTCGGAGCGGCGGTGGCATCGCAGGTGGTCGACCCGCTGCTCGGCAGCATCAGCGCGGGCGACATCAACCGGTTGGATGCCGCAACGTCGGCGCCGATCCTGGGCCAGGCGTTGGAGCGCAGCAGATCGCTCATGCGGGGACTGCGCCAGATGCAGCCGGCGCCCGCTCCCGACGGGTCTGGCCCGGCGCCGATCTTCGGCAGCTTCGAAGGCGGGATGGGCCGGCTGGTCGAAGCGCTGATGAAGCGCCTGGACGGATGCGTGTTGCGGCTGGGCACCCCGGTGGAGGCAATCCGGCGCCCCGGCTCTCGATTCGCCGTCGACACAGGGTCCGAGGTACTCGACGCAGACGCCGTCATCATCGCTGCACCCGCCCATGCCGCGGCGCAGATACTGCCAGCCGCACCCGACGCTGCTGCTGCGCTAGGGCTCATCGACTATGCATCGGTCGCGGTGCTGACGCTCAGCGTGCGCGCCGGTGCGATCGAAGCGCCGGCCGAAGCGGGCTTCCTGGTCACCCGGGACACCGGCTGGCTCACGACGGCCTGCAGCTACGGATCAGCGAAGTGGCCGAACTGGGCTACGGGTGGTGATCAACCCGACGACAGCCGGAATGTAGTTCTGAGGGTGTCAGTGGGCCGGGACGACGACGACCGACACACGCGCCTTGACGATGCCGAGCTGCGCGACACCGTTATCGGTGAGCTGTCGAGCCTGCCGCCGCTGCGGGGCTTGAGCGACCCCGGCGCTGTCGCCGAGCGGCGGGTCTCGCGCTGGCCGCAGTCGCTGCCCCAGTACCGGCCCGGTCACGGTCACCTCGTCGACCGGATCGAAGAGGCACTGGCGCGCGAGCTCCCCGGCGTGTTCGTGACCGGGGCTGCGTACCGGGGCCTCGGCATCCCCGCCTGCATCCGGCAGGGCAACGAGGCGGCAGCAGCCGTCGTGCAGCACCTCGCCTCGGTCCCCGCATCCAGCTCGCCGTGAGTCGAGCAGCTGTCGCCGATCGGCTGCCGTGCGACGGCCGAACGGTTGCTTCGCCGTGAACCGGCTGCTGCGCGACGGCCTTGCGCTCGTGCTCGGAGCGCTCACCATGCTGTCGCTGCCGCCGTGGGGGCTGTGGCCGCTCGGTCCCGTCGGCATCGGGCTGTGGCTGCGCTTCTGCAACCGGGGCGCCGAGCGGTGGCGCGACCGGCTCGAAGTCGCCGCCGCCTTCTGGCTGGGCGCCTACCTGCTCGGGCTGTTCTGGATGACCGAGCTGACCGTGCCGGGATGGATCGCGGCGGTGCCGGTGGAGACGCTCATCATGGCGCTGCCGCTGTCGCTGGTTCCCGCCAGCAGCCGATGGAGCGCCCTAGGCGTGCCGGCCGCGTTGGTCCTGGGCGAAGCGGTGCGCTGGCAGGTGCCCTTCGGCGGCGTGCCCATGTCGAACCTGGCGCTGGGTCAGGTCAGCGGGCCGTGGCTCGGCACCGCGGTGCTCGCAGGTCCGCTCGGCATCGTCGCCCTCGTTGGCATCGGGGCTGTCATCGTCGAGCGTCTCTGCGCGCGCGAATGGTGCGCCGTCTCGTGGCCGGCGGTGGCGGCCATCGCCGCGCCCATCGCGGCACTGGCGTGGCCCGCCACCACGGTGGACGCCACCGTCACGGCGGCCGTCGTGCAGGCCGGCGGCGAACTGGGCACCAACGTCGACACGCCGCAGCGCAGCGTGCGGCTGCGGCACCTCGACACCACCAACACCTGGCAGGGCAATGCCGACCTCATGGTGTGGAGCGAGAGCAGCAACTCGGCCGACGAACCGCTGGAAGATTCGCCCCAGCTGGCCGAGATCTTGGACCTGGCCCGAAATCTCGACACGGTGCTGATAGCCAACTTCTACGAGCGTGTTGATGATCAACGATTCCGCAACGCCACGGTTGCCATCAACCCCGAAACCGGTCTGGCAGATCGCTACGACAAGGCCCACCTGGTGCCCTTCGGCGAATACGTGCCGCTGCGCAGCGTGGTGGAACCGTTCGCCGACCTGTCGCTGATCTCCCGCGAAGCCATCGCCGGCGAGGGCCCCGGCGTGCTGTCGACCTCGCTGGGCGACATCGCCGTCGTCACGTCGTTCGAGGTGTACTTCAGCGAACTCGTGCGCGACGGGGTGCGGGCCGGCGGCCGCATCGTGGCGAACCCCACGCTGGCGTCGTCCTACAGCACGTCGGTGGTGCCTTCCCAGTCGCTTGCCAGCGCCCGGCTGCGGGCGGTCGAGACCGGGCGCTGGGTGCTGCAGGCGTCCACCACCGGCTACAGCGCCATCGTGTCGCCCGCCGGCGAGGTCACGCACCGCAGCGAGCTGCGCGAATCCATCGTGCTGGCCGGCGAGGTCGAGCTTCGCTCAGGCGACACCCCGGCGCTGGTGCTGGGCTCCTGGCCGCTGATCGTGGCAGCGGCCGTGGTGCTCGCCTGGTCTGTTTTGCCAGCCGGTCTGGGCAGAAACCGTGCGGCAGGGTGACGAGCCGCGAGTAGCCTTGATCAGCCTCAAAAGCGGTGACGAGCCCAGCGTGAGCCATCCGGAAATCCAGGCAGAACAAGCTCATATCGACCGTGCGTACGCGCTGCTGGAGTCGTCCCGGCAGCGGGCGACGCGGCTGCGCGACATGGTCGAGGTGGGCCGAGGCGGCACCCGGCAGGCTCGCTTCGAGCGCGATGTCATCGAGGATGCCGTGGCGGGGCGCCTGAGCCAGCTCGAGCTCGGCTCGTCGTCGCTGGTGTTCGGCCGCATCGACCGGTCCGAGCGGCCGAGTGGCGACGATGACAAGTCCGACGGCAGTCCTGATGGCAACGGCGCCAGCGAGACCTTCTACATCGGCAGGCTTGCGGTGGCCGACGAGCGCCAGGAGCCGGTGGTGGTGGACTGGCGGGCCCCGATCGCCGAGCCGTTCTTCCGGGCCACCGGTGGCGACCCGCTCGGCCTGCTGCGACGGCGGCACTTCGTGTGCCGCGGCCGCGTGCTTGCCGACCTCGAGGACGAGTTCTTCGACCTCGATGCGCTCGACGGCCAGAGGGGCGACGGCCCTCGCTCCCGGCTGAACGCCCACGGGGCGCTGTACGCAGCGCTGGAGCAGCGCCGCGACGGCCAGCTGCGCCAGGTGGTGGCCACGATCCAGGCCGAGCAGGACGAGATCATCCGCAGTCCGCGCAAGGGCATCCTGGTCACCCAAGGCGGTCCCGGCACCGGCAAGACCATCGTGGCGCTGCACCGCGCCGCCTACCTGCTCTACACCTACCGGTTCCCGCTGGCCGGGCAGGGCGTGCTCGTGGTGGGGCCCAACCGGCTCTTCCTGCGCTACGTGGAACGGGTGCTGCCCAGCCTGGGCGAGGCCGGCGTGCACCTGTTCGTGCTGGCCGACCTGTTCAACGAGATCTTCGGTGATGTGCGGGTGCGCCTGGCCGACACGCCCGACGTGGCGCGCATCAAGGGCGATGTCCGCATGTCGCAGGTGGTGACCAACGCCGTGCGCGACCGGCAGCGCCCGCTGCGCAGCGATCTGCGTCTCGAGTTCGGCCTGGGCTATGTCACGCTGACCGCAGGCACGTCGAGGGCCATCGTGGCCGAGGCCCGGCGCCGTTTCCGCCATCACAATGCGGGTCGGGCGTACGTGGAGCAGGCGGTCTATTCGGCCATGTCGGCCTCGCATCGTCGCCGCCCCGACCCCGGAAAGCTGCGCGAACGGTTCTCCCGCCATCCCGAGGTGATGGAGGCGTTCGAGCGCATGTGGCCGCTGCTGACCCCCGCGCAGCTGCTGCGCGACCTCTACGGCTCGCGTGCGCTGCTGCGGTCGGCGGCCGGCGAGGTGCTGGCCGATGCCGAGACCGAGCAGCTGTACCGCCCCCGGGGCGACAGCGAAGCCGACTACGAGTGGAGCGACGCCGACGTGCCCGTGCTCGACGAGGCCTATTCCGTGCTGGGGCCCCGGTCGCGCTCGCGCAAGCGCCGCAGCGACACCGAGATGCGCACCTACGGCCACATCGTGGTGGACGAGTGCCAGGACCAGCCGCCGATGGCGCTGCGGATGATCGCCCGGCGGTCGCTGAACGGCTCGATGACGCTGGTCGGCGACATCGCCCAGGCTACGTCCGCGCATGCACCGTCGAGCTGGCACGAGATCCTGGCTCACCTGCCGTCGGGGCCTGTTGCGCCACGGCTGTCCGAGCTCACGCTGAGCTACCGGATTCCCCAGCCCAGCCTCGAGCTGGCCAACCAGGTGCTGGCCGCGGCTGCGCCCGGCCTGGCCCCGCCCGCCGCGGTGCGCATCGACGGCTCGCCGCCCCGCTTCGTGAAGGCGCCCGAAGGTCCAGAGGCTGAGCCTTCAGGCGAAGCCGTGGCCCGAGCGGCCCGTGAGCGCAGCGAACAAGAGCGGGAGATAACAGGTTCGCCAACGGGAGAGTTCGTATCTGAGCGTTCCCTGTTGGCCCAGGCGGTGCTGGACACTGTGGTGTTTGAGGCGGCCGAGCTGGACGGCGGGAGCATGCTGGTGGTGTCACCAGCGGAGCACATGGACGACATTGCCGAGCTGCTTGCTGCCGCCGGTGTGGACTTCGGCCGTGCCACTGCAGCGAGCCGCAACGCCACCGGCGCGCTGCATCCACATGTGACCCTGGCACCGGTGCGGCTGTGCAAGGGGCTGGAAACCGACGGCGTGGTGGTGGTGGAGCCGGCTGCGATGGTCGACGAGGAACCGCAGGGCCTGCGAGCGCTGTACGTGGCGCTGACCCGTGCCACCAAGCGCGTTGCGGTGGTGTCGTCGCGGCCGCTGCCCGAACCGCTCCGGTCGGCTGCTGCGTCATACGGCGCTGGGGCGTGCAACACTGGCCGCATTGCCGCAAACGCCGCTGCGGCAGAGGCGAGATCGGGAGATTCGCATGGCTGATGTCACGGTGACCGTGCTGGACAATGGACCGCTGCTGGTGCGCGGTCCTTGCCAGGTATCGGACCACGAGGGGAACACGCTGTCTGAAGGCGATGCGGTTGTTGCGCTTTGCCGGTGTGGTGAGTCGAATACCAAGCCGATGTGTGATGGCAGTCATAACCAGGGGTTCGACGGCACGCTGAACCCGCCCAGCTAGGACGCGCCCGCTGCGAAGGCGGGTGTGACACCGGGGCTGTAGTAATGGCCTTGGATGGCTGGTTCTGCCTCTGAGGGCGACATTGCGGGTCGGATGCACCCGGCATTGGGGTCGTTCACCGCGCCTACGGCGGAGTGGTTTGCTTCTACCTTTGCGGCGCCTACTGAGTGCCAAGTCTCGGGGTGGGAGAGCATTTCGGCGGGGCGCCATTGTTTGATTGCAGCGCCTACCGGGTCGGGCAAGACGCTTGCCGCGTTCCTGTGGGCGATCGACCGGGTGATGAGCGAGCCCGAGCCGGCGCGTGCCGAGCGCACCCGGGTGCTGTACCTGTCGCCGCTGCGGGCGCTGGCCGTCGATGTCGACAAGAACCTGCGGGCACCGCTGGCCGGCATCAGCCTGGCCGCCGAGCGGCTGGGCGTCGACGTGCACATGCCGACCGTGGGGGTGCGCACGGGCGACACCAGCGCTGCTGAACGCCGGCGGCTGGTCACCCGGCCGCCCGACATCGCCATCACCACGCCTGAGTCGCTGTACCTGATGCTCACGTCGCAGGCGCGCGAGACGCTGCGGTGGGTGCGGTGGGTGATCGTCGACGAGATCCACTCGGTGGCGGCCACCAAGCGGGGCACGCACCTGGCGCTGTCGCTGGAGCGGCTGTGCGAGCTCACCGGCGAGCCGTCGCGGCGGATCGGGCTGTCGGCAACCCAGCGACCGCTGTCTGAGGTGGCCCGGTTCTTGGGCGGCAGCGATCCGGAGCGTCCCGATTCGCGTCATGTCGAGATCACCGACGCCGGCATGACCAAGCAGCTCGACGTAGAGGTCATTGTCGGCGTGTCCGACATGGGCGATCTGGCGGCTGCCAGTGCCGGCGCTGCACCCAATGGCGCCGTGCGTGTCGATCATGACGATGACTTCGCCGCGCCGCCGCTTGCGGTGGCGCCATCAGACACAGCGCCGCCGCCGGCAGTGGCGCCATCAGACACAGCATCGCCGCAGACGCACTCCAACAGCATCTGGCCGGCCATTCATCCTCGGCTGCTGCAGTTGGTCTACGCGCACCGCTCCACCATCATCTTCACGAATGCCCGGCGGCTTGCCGAGCGGCTGGCCACCCGGCTGAACGAGCTGCATCTGGAGGGGCTCAACCGAGCCGCCGAAGCCGAAGGCACCTCGCCGCCCGAGGGTGCCGAGCTGGTGCGGGCGCATCACGGCTCGCTCAGTCGTGAGCAGCGGCTCGGAATCGAGGACGATCTCAAGGCGGGCCGGGTGCGCGCCATCGTGGCCACCTCGTCGTTGGAGCTGGGCATCGACATGGGCGCGGTCGACCTGGTGGTGCAGGTGGCCTCGCCGCCGTCGGTGGCGGCCGGCATGCAGCGCATCGGGCGGGCCGGGCACCAGGTGGGCGAGCCCAGCGTCGGCAAGATCTTCCCCCGCCACCGGGGCGACCTGGTCGAGGCGGCAGTGGTGGCGCAGCGCATGGGCACGGGCGAGATCGAGTCGATCCGCTACCCCCGTCAGCCGCTCGACGTGCTGGCCCAGCAGGTCGTGGCCATGGTCGCGGTCGACGACTGGTCGGTGCCCGACCTGCTGGCGGTCATCCGGCGGGCCGCGCCCTACGAGCAGCTCAGCGAGGAGGTGTTCAGCTCGGTGCTCGACCTGCTGGCGGGCCGCTACCCGTCCGAGGAGTTCCGCGAGCTGCGGCCGCGCATCGTGTGGGATCGCACCACCGGGATGCTGCGGGCCCGCCAGGGTGCGGGCCGCTTGGCGGTCACCAATGCCGGCACGATTCCCGACCGGGGCCTCTACGCCGTATTCACCACCGACGGGTCGCGTGTGGGCGAGCTCGACGAGGAGATGGTGTACGAGGCTCGGGTGGGCGAGACGTTCCTGCTGGGAGCGTCGACGTGGCGGATCGCTGAGATCACCTTCGACCGGGTCGTGGTGACCCCCGCGCCGGGCGAGCCGGGCAAGATGCCGTTCTGGCACGGCGACGGGCCCGGCCGACCGCTGGAGCTAGGCAGGGCGGTCGGGGCGTTCATCCGCACGATCGGCGACGCGCTGCCCGCAGATCTTGAGTCCCACTTGATGCAGCTCGATGCCGAAGCGGAGCGCGCTGCGGTCATGGCCCGGCGCGGCGACGTGGACTCGGCAAGCCAGCCGTCATCGGAGGCAAGCGACGGTGTGGCGCCGCCCCGTCGCGCTTCCAAGGCCGCAGAGCCGACCGCCCGGCTCGTCGAACAGCTGCAGCGGGAGAACTGCCTCGATCGCTCTGCCGCAGTGAACGTGCTGCGCTACCTCGACGCGCAGCGGGCGGCGACCGGTGCGGTGCCCGACGACCGCACGATCGTGGTGGAGCGCTTCCGCGACGAGATCGGCGACTGGCGCATCTGCATCCTCACCCCGTTCGGCGCCCGGGTACATGCGCCGTGGGGCATCGCGTTGCAGGCCAAGCTCGCCGAGCACGCCGCCGGCAGCGGGGACGTCAACGGCATGGGCGGCGTGGAGCTGCTGTGGAGCGACGACGGGATCGTGCTGCGGCTGCCCGACGTCTGGTTGCCCGACGAGCCCGACAGTGCGGCCGGCAACGGATCGGCGTGGGATTCGCCGGGCAGCAGCGGCGCTCCGGTGCTGGATGCGACCGACTTGGCGCTCGACCCCGACGAGGTGCGCGACGCAATCGTGAGTCACCTGCCCTCGACGGCCCTGTTCGCCTCGCGCTTCCGGGAGGTCGCGGGCCGGGCGCTGCTGCTGCCTCGCCGCCGGCCCGGCGAGCGCGTGCCGCTGTGGCAGCAGCGCCAGCGCTCTGCCGGGCTGCTGGAGGTTGCGGCGAAGTACCCCAGCTTCCCGATGCTGTTGGAAACCTCCCGGGAATGCCTGCAGGAAGTGTTCGATGTGCCGGCGCTGGCGGAAGTGCTGTCCGACATCCGGTCGCGCAAGATCCGCATGGTCACCGTGGACACCGACGGCGCCTCGCCGATGGCGCAGAGCCTGCTGTTCGACTGGATCTCGGTGTTCATGTACGGCGGCGACGCGCCGCTGGCCGAACGCCGGGCCGCTGCCCTGGCGCTCGACCGCGACCTGCTGGCCGATCTGCTCGGTGCCGAGGAGCTGCGGGAGCTGCTCGACGCAGAGGTGCTCGCCACGCTCGAACTCGACCTGCAGCGTCTGGCCGACGGCCGCCGGGCCCGCAGCGCCGACGAGCTCGCCGACGTCCTCAGCCGAGTCGGCGACCTCAGCGCCGAGGAGATCTCCTACCGCTGCGAGCCGAGTGCGCCGGGGGAAGGCTGGCTGGCTGAGCTGCTGGCCGAGCGTCGTGCCGTTGAGCTGCGGGTTGCGGGCGAGACGCGATATGTGGCGGTGGAGGACGCTGCCCGCTATCGGGATGCGCTGGGGTGCGCCTTGCCTGTGGGTCTGCCCGCGGCGCTGACGGTCGACATGCTGACGCCGGGAACTGACCCGCTCGACGAGCTGGTGGCTCGCTTCGCATCCACGCATGTGCCGTTCGAAGCCGACGCGGTTGCCGAACGGCTGGGCATTGCGGTTGTGCGCGTCACTGCGGCGCTCAACCGGCTGGAGACCGCCAAACGGGTCACACGCGGCGCATTCCGGCCCGACGGCACCAGCACCGAATGGTGCGACACCTCGGTGCTGCGAACGGTGCGGCGGCGCTCGCTGGCGCGGCTGCGCCGCGAGGTGGAGCCGGTGCCGCCCGAGGCGTATGCCCGCTTCCTGGCTGCGTGGCACAGCATCGATCGGCCGCGGCGGGGTGCCGATGCGCTGGCCGACGCCATCACGCAGCTCGCGGGCGCGCCCGTGGCCGCCTCGATCCTCGAGACCGATGTGCTGCCCGCACGCGTGGCCCGCTACAGCAGTGCCGATCTGGACGCGTTGCTGGCGAGCGGCGAGCTGGTGTGGATCGGTGCGGGCTCGCTCGGCCCCAATGACGGCCGCATCCGTCTCTACTGGCGCGACGAGATCGCCACCCTGGCACCGCCGACCGATGCCGAATCCGACAACCCGGTGTCAGCAGCCCTGCTGGCACACCTCAGCGAGCACGGCGCCGCCTTCTGGCCCGACCTGCTCAGCGAAGCCCACGCTGCCACCGCGGTCGCTGGCGACGAGGACGGCGGTTCGGAGCTGCCAGCCGAGTCGGGCGACCAAACATCCGATCGGCGGCGGGAGCCGCGAGCAACAGCCGGTTCGGCACGGCCTGCGGACTTGGCGAGCCTGTCCGAGCAAGTGCTGGCTGCGTTGTGGGATCTGGTGTGGGCGGGGCTGGTGACCAACGACACGCTTGCCCCGCTGCGAGCTCTTGGACCCCGCCGCAGCAGCCGAAGCAAATCATCCGGCGCTGGCCGAGCCGCAGGCGCCCGACAGGGTGCTCGCCGCGGCCGGTCGGGCGTGCTCACCCGTTCGGGTCCGGCGCGCCGACGCCCCGGCCGTCTGCGCTCGGGCGGGCCGCCGAGTGCGGCAGGGCGCTGGTCGCTGACTTCGCTGCTGCGGGAGCCCGCCCCGTCACCCACCGAGCGTGCGCATGGCGGCGCGCAAGCGCTGCTGGAGCGGCACGGCATCGTCACCCGTCCCGGTGTGCTGGCCGAGGGCCATCCGGGTGGCTTCGCAGCGGCATACGGCATCCTGCGCGCGCTCGAAGAGCGAGGCAGCGTGCGGCGCGGCCACTTCGTGGAAGGTCTCGGCGCGGCACAGTTCGCCACCGCCGCAGCAGTCGAGCGCCTGCGCGACTACCGCGAGAGCTCAGACGGCGTGGTGGTGCTCGGCGCGGCCGATCCGGCCCAGCCATACGGCGCCGCACTCGGCTGGCCGCCCAGCGACGGCCGGCCAAGCCGAACTGCCGGCGCGCACGTGGTGCTGGCCGACGGCACTCCGCTCGTCGCGCTGGACCGTGGCGGGCGCACCCTGCACACCTTCGAGCACGCCGCTGCCGACCTGCGCTGGGTCGGCGCACTGCGCCAGGCACTCGCCGACGGCCGGCTCGCCAAGGTCGAGCTGGCCCGCATCGACGCCGGCCCCGCAGCTGAGCACCCGATTCATGACCTGCTCATAGAGCACGGCTTCACCCCCGGATACCGGGGTCCCACGCTGCGAACCTGAGAAAAACCTGAACATGGGTCGCAGGCGAGCGTGCGTAGAGTTGCGCGCTGGTTTGCAACCTCTCCGGGAGGCTTCATGTCTGTCGCGGCTCCACCCACGCATGCAGCGGCGAGAGCCGTCGCCGCCACCAAGATCTACGGCTCGGGCGACACGGCGGTGCGCGCGCTCGACGCCATCGACGTGACGTTCGAGCAGGGCCAGTTCACCGCCATCATGGGGCCGTCGGGCTCGGGCAAGTCCACCCTCATGCACTGCATGGCGGGGCTCGACCGGGTGACCGAGGGGCAGGTGCTGATCGGCGAGGTCGATCTGTCGACGCTGTCCGAACGCGATCTCACGCTGCTGCGCCGCGACAACGTGGGGTTCGTGTTCCAGGCGTTCAACCTGGTCCCCACGCTGACCGCCATCGAGAACATCATGCTGCCGATGGATCTGGCCGGCAGCGCGGGCGACACCGACTGGGTCGACGAGGTGGTCAGCGCCACCGGCCTGGCCGACCGCCTCAAGCACCGGCCCAGCGAGCTGTCGGGCGGCCAGCAGCAGCGCGTGGCGGTGGCACGGGCGCTGGCCGGCCAGCCGCAGGTGATCTTCGCCGACGAGCCCACCGGCAACGTCGATCTCAACACGGGCGCTGAGATCCTGGGCTTCATGCGCAACGCCGTGGACGAGATGGGCCAGACCATCGTGATGGTGACCCACGACGCCGTCGCAGCGTCATACGCCGACCGGGTGGTGTTCCTGGTGGACGGCAAGATCGTCGACGAGCGCACCGACCCCACACCCGAGCGCATCCGCGCACACATGAATCAGCTCGGCGCTTGATACATGCTGCGACTCGGCATCAAATCGCTGCTCGCGCACAAGGTCCGCTTTGCGCTGACCGCGAGCACCATCGTCATCGGCGTGGCCTTCGTGGTGGCGTCGTTCGTGACGGCCGACTCGCTGCGCTCGGGCTTCGACCAGCTCGCTGAGGACATCAACACTGGCACCGATTACACGGTGCGCGGCGAGCTGCCGTTCGGCGATGTCTTCGATGCGGTGGCGCCACCGGTGCCCGCCGAGCTCGTCGACGACATCGCAGCCGTCGACGGCGTGGAGATCGCTGCGGGCGGGTTCTTCGTCGACGGCGTGATCCCGGTGGACGGCAGCGGCGAACCGGTCACCACTTTCGGACCGCCGGCCGCCGGCTCCAACTGGATCGAAGACGAGTCGCTGTCGCAGTTCTACCTGATCGACGGCCGCTGGCCCGTCGGCATCGGCGAGTTCGCCCTCGACGTCAACTCCTTTGCCGACTACGACTTCGAGCTGGGCGGCACGTACCAGATCGTCACGCCCACCGGCCCACGCGAGTTCACCCTGACCGGCACGGCGCAGTTCGGCTTCCCCGAGGATGCCGGCGTGGGCGCCATCTTCTCGCTGTTCGATTCGGCGACCGCTCAAGAAGTGCTGGGCTACCCCGGCGAGTTCACCGCGATCAGCGTGCGGGCCGAGGCGGGGGCCGACATCGCCGAGGTGCAGACCCGCATCGAGGCCGTGTTGCCCGACGGCGTCGAAGTGATCACCGCAGCAGAATCCGCCGAGGAATTCAGCGAGGGCACCGAGACCATCATTGGGCCGTTCCAGACGATCCTGCTGGTGTTCGCGTTCATCGTGCTGTTCGTCAGCATGTTCATCATCTCCAACACGTTCAACATCGTGCTGGGCCAGCGGGTGCGGGAGCTCTCGCTGCTGCGAGCCGTGGGTGCCACGCCCGGGCAGGTGCGCATGTCGGTGCTGACCGAGTCGGCGATCATCGGCATCGTCGCCTCGCTGGCCGGGCTCGGTCTGGGCATGCTGGGCGCGCTGGGGCTGAAGGCTCTCTTCAGCGTGCTCGGGGCGTCGCTGCCAGAGAGCTCGCTGCCGCTGACGCCGCGCACCGTGCTGTGGGCCGTCGTTGTGGGCGTGGGCTTCACCGTGCTGGCGTCGCTGGTGCCGGCCTTCAAGGCCTCGCGTATCTCGCCGGTGGCGGGTCTGTCGGAGGGCACCACCAGCGACGAGCGTGCCAGCCTCGGCTGGAAGCGACTGGCCAGCGGCGGAGTGCTGCTGGCCATCGGTTTGGTGCTGACGGGTCTCGGCCTGTTCGGTGACTTTGACGGTGCGACGCCGCAGCTCAGCACCCTCGGCGCCGGCGCCGCGGTCACCTTCGTGGCGGTGTCGGTGCTCAGCCCGCTGGTGGCCAGGGCAGTGGTGTCGCTGCTGGCGCGGCCACTGGTGTGGTTCATGCCGATCTCGGGCCGGCTGGCCCGTGCGAACGCTGCTCGCAACCCGCGGCGCACCTCGGCCACCGCGGTGGCGCTCACGATCGGCTTGGCGCTGGTGACCATGGTGTCGATCGTGGGCCAATCGCTCAAGGTGTCGTTCGGCGACCGCTTGGCCACTGCGTTCACTGCCGATTTCATCGTGACCGTCGACACGCAGGCCGGGTTGCCGCAGACGCTGAGCAAAGACATCCGCGCTGCCGACATCGGCACACCGGTGGGATTCAGCTTCGATCTCGCGCAGATCGAAGCCGACGCCGGCGGTGCGCAGACCGAGACCGGCGTGATCGAGACCACGCTCACCGTTGCCAGCGTGCGCGACCTCGACGCAGTGATCAACATCGACGTGGTCGAGGGCAGCCTGGACGGCTTCGACCCCCAGAACGGGCTGCTGATTCACAGCGACGTCGCCGGTGACGAGGGCCTTGCGGTCGGCGACCAGGTCGACCTGACGTTCGTCAGCGGAGATCGACGGACCGTCAACGTCGCGGCCATCTTCGACGGCAGCGGATTCTGGAGCAACTGGTTCATCGACAGCGCGCTGCACACCCAGGTGGCGACCACTGCCTTCGACGACCTCGTGATGGTGCAGTCGGCGATTGACGACCCCGAGGCGGCCCGTGCCGCCATCGACGACGTGCTGACCGGCTACCCGCAGGCAGTGCTGGAAGATCGCCAGGAGTTCCAGGACAGCATCGAGTCGGGCCTGAACACGGTGCTCGTGCTGGTGAACGTGTTCCTGGGATTCGCACTGCTGATCGCGCTGATCGGCATTGTGAGCACGCTGACGCTGTCGGTGTTCGAGCGCGTCCGCGAGATCGGGCTGCTGCGGGCGGTCGGCATGACCCGCCGCCAGATGCGGCGCATGATCCGCTGGGAGGCCGCCGCTGTCTCGCTGTACGGCGCCGTGGTTGGCGTGATGCTTGGCGCAGCGTTCGGCGCGGCCACTTCGGCGGCGATTCCCGAGGACATCATCGACACCATCGCGGTGCCCTACCTGCAGCTGTTCGTCTTCCTGGTCATCTCTGTCGGATTCGGGCTGATCGCAGCGCTGTTCCCCGCATTCCGGGCGAGCCGGATGAACGTGCTGGACGCCATCGCAGACGAGTAGTTGACTCGCAGTGCTGAAGCTCGCCCTGCGGAATCTGCTCGACAAGAAGATCCGCTTCGCGCTCACGACGCTGTCGGTGGTGACCGGCGTGACGTTCGTGGTGGGCACGTTCGCGCTCACTGACAGCCTGCGCTCGACCTTCGGCGATCTGGCGCAGGACATCGCCGGCGAGACCGACCTGACCGTGCGGGCCGCGCAGGAGATCGGCAACGAGGCCGACCGCCCGACCATGCCGGATTCACTGCTCGACGAAGTAGCGGCGATAGACGGCGTGGTCGAGGCCTCGGGCACCGTGCAGGCGCGCAATGTGGTCATCGTGGACGGTGACGGCGAAGCCATCAGGCCCCAAGGCCCGCCCGCGCTGGGGATGAACTTCTCGTCACGGGTCTTCTTCCTCATCGAGGGCCGGGCACCTGTTGATCAGGAATTCGTCGTGGACGCGACGACGGCGGCGAACAACGACCTGCAGGTCGGCGAGACCTACGACATCAACGGGCCGGTTCGCTCGCAGCCCTTCGAGCTGGTCGGCATCTTCAACTTCGGATCGCCCGACACCAACACCAGCCTCGGGCAGACGATGTCGGTGTTCGACACCCGCACGGCGCAGCAGTTCCTGGGCTTCGGCGACCGGCTGGCCGAGATACGGGTGCTCGTCAACGCCGACGTCGCTGAGGTCCGCGCAGCCATTGGCGCGGCAGTGGGTGCTGACTACGAGGTGATCACCCAGGAGATTGCCGCCGAGGAGCAGACCGAGCAGTTCCAGAACGTCCTCAACATCTTCACCTCGATCCTGCTGGTGTTCGCGTTCATCGCGGTGTTCGTGTCGGCGTTCATCATCAACAACACGTTCCAGATCGTGGTCACTCAGCGCGTGCGCGAGATCGGGCTGTGGCGGGCCATCGGCGTCACGCCCAAGCAGGTGTCGCGCTCGATCGTGGTCGAGTCGGCCATCGTGGGGTTGCTCAGCACGGCGATCGGCATCGCCGTCGGCATGCTGGTCAGCCTCGTCATGCGGGCGGCCATCCGTGCGAGCGGCTTCGGCCTGCCGTCGGGGCCGCTGGTGCTGCGGCCGCGCACGGTCGTGCTGGCCGTGGTGATCGGGCTCGGCGTCACGATGATCGCCTCGATCGTGCCGGCCATGCGGGCGCGCCGCATCACGCCGATCGCCGCCTTGTCTCAGGACCACCGCATCGAGCGCAGCGGGTGGCGCCGACGGGTCGCCGTAGGCGGAGCTGTCACAGCTGCGGGCGTGGTGTGCTTGGCGCTCGGCATGGCCGGCGTCGGCAGCACCGCCGCGGTGCTCGCACTGACGGGCATCGGCGCGCTCGTCACCTTCGTGGGCCTCAACGTCGCCAGTCCGGCGATCGCGCGGCCGGTGGTGCGTGCGCTGGGCCGGCCGGTCCAGGCGCTGTTCGGGATGCCCGGCCGGCTGGCGCGCGAGAACGCGGCCCGCAACCCCCGGCGCACGGCGTCCACCGCAGGAGCTCTGATGATCGGCGTGACGCTGATGGCAACGACGTCGGTGGTCGGTGCCTCGGTGAGCAGCACGATCGCCGACGTCCTCAGCGACGCTGTGCGGGCCGACTACTTCGTGCGCAGCGAAGCATCGCCGTTCGATCCTGCGACAGGCTTCCCGGCGCAGTTGTTGAACGACTTGGAGAATCGCGACGAGATCGAGAGCGTCGTCGGCTACCGGGTGGCGTTCGGCGGCATGGTCGTGGGCGGAGACAGCCGTGATGTGGTCACTGCCGACTTCGACACGGTGGAGCGCCACATGGACGGCGACGTGATCTCCGGGTCGATCACCGGTGGTGATCCGCTCACCGGCATCGCGCTGCACGTCGACCCCGCCGACGATCTCGGCGTCGCCGTCGGCGACACGCTCGAGGCGACGTTCCCCGACAACCAGACCGACACGTTGACCGTGACAGCGATCTTCGCTGATGCGGCCATCTACGGCAACTGGCTCATCGACAACGCCCTGTGGGAGCAGCATTTCGGCCGGCGTGACTACCGCTTCGGCACGGCGGTGGCTCAGGTTGAAGACAGCCAGGTCGCTGTTGCCGAGGTGACCGCTCGCTATCCGGGCGTCATCGGCGAGAACCGGGACGAGTTCCGGGAGGCCAACCAGAGCCTGGTCAACTCGATCTTCGCCGTGATCACCGTGCTGCTGGGCCTGTCGTTCGTGATCGCGCTGATCGGCATCGCCAACACGCTGGCGTTGTCGGTGTTCGAGCGCACCCGTGAGATCGGGCTGCTGCGGGCCGTGGGCATGACCCGGCGCCAGCTGCGGCGGGCCGTCCGCTGGGAAGCGGCGATTGTGGCCACCTTCGGCGGTCTGATGGGCGTGGTGGTCGGCACGGTGCTGGGCGTGGCCGGTTCGCTGGCCACGCCCGACTCGTTCATCACCACCGTCGATGTGCCGTACGCAACGCTGGCCGTCTACATCGTGGTGGCGGGGCTGGCAGGTCTGCTGGCCGCAGTGCTGCCGGCTCGCCGCGCCGGGCGCATGAACATCCTGGAGGCCATCGCCCACGAGTAGCGGGCCTGTTTCGGGCGCCGTTTCTAGAATGCTGCGATGAAGTGTCCTGCGTGCGCCACTGAGGTCCCGCAGGGCGCACGCTTCTGCCATACCTGCGGCAACCTGCTCGTCTCCACCGAGGAACGGCGCGTCGTCACGGTGCTGTTCGCCGACCTGGTCGGGTTCACCTCGATGAGCGAGGCCGCCGACCCCGAAGAGATCAAGCACCTCATCGACCAGTGCTTCCAGCGGCTCGTGGCCGACGTGACCGCCTTCGGGGGCACGGTCGACAAGATCATCGGCGACGCGATCCTGGCGCTGTTCGGTGCGCCGACGGCGCATGAAGACGACCCTGAGCGGGCACTGCGGGCCGCGTTCCGCATGCAGCGCTCGCTGGAGGCATTCAACGCCGAGCGCAATCTCGACCTGCGGATCCGCATCGGCATCAACACCGGCGAGGTGCTGGTGGGGGCGCTGCGGGCCGGCGGCGACTACACGGCCATGGGCGACACCGTGAACATCGCGAGCCGACTGGAGACGCTGGCCGAGGCGGGCGAGGTGCTGGTGGGGCCGACGACGCAGGCAGCCACGGTCAGCATCGTGAACTACACGCCCCGGGGCGAGATCGGCTTGCGCGGGCGTGACGAGCCCGTGCCCGTCTTCCTGGCCAGCGGCGAGCTGGCACCGCCCGGTCGACACCGCAGCGCCACGATCTCGCCGCTGGTGGGGCGCGATCTCGAACATGCCCTGCTGGAGACCGCGATCGACACCGCGGTGGCACGCAGGCGAGCAGGGCTGTGCCAGATCGTGGGCGAGGCCGGCATGGGCAAGACCCGCCTCGCCCGTGAGGCCGCGCACGGCGCCACCGAGCGCCATGACGCCATGGTGCTCGAGAGCATGGCGCTGCCCTACGACGAGACCAACCCGCTGCGCTGCCTGGGCGATGCGATCGCGACCGCAGCAGGGGTGAACGCCGGCGACTCCACCGTGCAGGCCACCCGGCGCGTCTCGTCGCTGGTGGCCGATGTGCTGCGGCCCACCAATGGCGAGACTCAAATCGTCAACTACGAGGAGATCGACGAGATCACCGACGTCGTGCTCGCCGTGCTGGGCCGGGTGGGCAGCGGCGACCCGGCCGAGATCGAGTGGCGCGCCGAGGCCACCTTCCGCTCCCTGCGCCGCTTCCTGGGAGCGATGACGCGCCGCCAGCCCGTCGTGCTGCTGCTGAGCGACGTGCACTGGGCCGAAGAGCGGCTGCTCAGCGTGCTCGAGCAGTTGCTGGCAGCACTGGCCAACCAGCCGTTCGTGGTGATCACCACAGCCCGGTGGAACGTGGACGAGCAGCGCTGGACGGTGCCGCCTGGCCGCCACAGCACGGTGGTGCTGAACCTGGATCCGCTCAGCCGCGAGGCCACCGCTGAGCTCGCCGCTGAGCTGCTCGGCGGCAGCGCTCCGGCCTACCTGGCCGATCAGCTCTACGAGCGCAGCGGCGGCAACCCGTTCTTCCTCGAGGAGATGTGCGTGCTGCTGCGTGAGTCGGGCGTGGTGGGCCCCGGTGCTCGCCCCGATCACGAGGAGCGCTCGCTGGCGGAGATGCCCGACACGCTGCGCGGGCTGGTGGCCGCCCGTCTCGACACGCTGAGCTCGCCCGAGCGGCGGCTGGTGGATGCAGCCTCGGTGCTGGGCGGCGGCGGATCCACCAGCGAGCTGCTGGAGATGACGGCGGCCACGAATCCCGACACCAGCGCCGAGAGCGACGCTGCCACCTTCCAGCGGCTGGTCGACAAGGACATCTTCACCAGCGAGGCAGATGTCTGGACGTTCCGCAGCGATGTGGTGCGTGACGTGGCCTACAGCATGCTCACCAAGACCGACCGGGCCGAACGGCATCTCGATGTCGCCCTGTGGCTGGCGCAGAACCGGGACGACCCCGCCAGCGACTCGGTCGGCGTGATCGCGGATCATTTCGCCTCGGCGGTGGAGCTGGGCGCCGATGCCGGCCAGCCGGCTGGGGCCAGGACCAATGATGGCGCTGAGGTCTTCGAGGGCGGCATGACCGAGGTGGCCATCGAGTGGTTGGGCCGTGCCGGCAAGTGGGCCGCTGCCCGAGACAGCCATTACGCCGCGGCGCAGTTCTACCGGCGCGCCATCGAGATGCTCGGCGATGCCGACCCGCGCCTCATTGACATGGCGCTGGGCCGGGCGGCCGCACGCCTGCGGCTGGGGGAGCTGCACGGCGCCCATGCCGACGCCGAGCTGGCCCGTGCCCTTGCGACGCTGAACGGCAACCGGCTCGCCGCAGCGCATGGGCTGCGGGTGCTGGGCGAGGTGGCGCTGGCCGGCGACGAGCATGCGGCGGCCGACAAGCTGCTGGCCGATGCGCTGGATCAGTTCCGCACCCTGGGCGAGGTGCGTGAGGCGGCCGAGTCGCTGCGGCTGCGGGGGCTGGCCTCGCTCCGAGCCGGCGAGTATGCGCGTGCCGACCGCTACATCAACGAGGCCAACGGCACGTTCGGGCATCTCGGCGACGAGAGCGGCGTGGCCTGGTGCCTGCAGAACCTGGCATGGCTGTCGTTCGAGCAGGGCTTGATCGACGAGGCCGGGGATCGCATCACCACCGCCATCGAACGGTTCGGCGATCTGGGCGACACGGTCGGCCTGGCAACGGCTGAGGGGCTGCTGGCGTTCCTGCGCTTCCATGCCGGCGATCGTGACGAGGCCGAGGAGCTGGCGACGTCGGTGCATGCGATTGCCCACGAGCGGGGCGAACGCTTCACCGAGGCCATGATGGACCTGCTGCTGGGGTCGCTCGGGCTGTGGTCGGGCCGGGCCGCGGACGCTGTCGAGCGGGCCAGGGCCGCTGAGCAGGTCTTCCGAGACGTGCACAGCGATTTCGGCGAGGTGCAGGCGATGGGGCTGCTGGGCCGGGCCTACGCGGCCGTCGGCGAGCTGCAGCGCAGCCGGGCGATGCTGGCCGAATGCCTGCAGCGGGCCAACGACATGCCGGGCCAGCCGCTGGAGGGATTCGCCCGGGCGGTGCGGGCCGGTGCCGCGGTGCAGATGGGCCAGCCCGAGATGGTCAGCGAGGATCTGGCCCGTGCCGGCTGGGAGCAGCCGGCTGATCAGCGGCCGCGCGAGCCGGGACGGGGGCCCGACCAGACCGCGGTGATCGGCCAGCGTGATCTCGACGTCTCGCTGGGGCTTGCGCTGGCGCAGCTCGGCCAGGCGGAGGACGCCATCGCTGCGCTCGAGGCCGTGCCGACGGCCGACTTGCCGTCGACCTACCTGCATTCGTGTCTCGCGATCGCCTATGCCACGGCCGGGCGCACGGTGGACGCACTCGAGCAGTCGCGCTTCGCCATGGCCAGCGGCACCGGCACCTACGTCGACGTGCGCAACGCCTTGGTGGCACGGGCACTGGCGCACGCCCGCGACGCCGACCTGCCGGCAATGGAGGCGGCGTTTGAGCAGGTGATGATCCTCACCGACGCCACCGACAGCCGGCTCAGCCAGACCGTGGTGCGGCTGGCCCGTGCCATCGGGCATGAATGCTTCGATGCGCCCGACACGGCGGCGCTGCGGTCGGAAGCCGAGGTGGGGATCGCGCAGCTCGGGGCGCGCCCGAGCGGCTGGGAGACGGCGTTCCGGCTTGCCGCCGGCTTGGAAGCCGCGGCGCCGGTCGTCACCGGTCCGCTGCCCGAGGCCATTCCGTTCCCGGGACTCATGGACAGTTAGCCGGCGGGGCAGATCGGCACGGCAGATCAGCAGGGCAGGCCGGTAATCTCGGCCCGTGTCACGGGTGCTGATTGCCAAGCTCGGTCTCGACGGGCATGACCGCGGGGTCAAGGTGGTGGCCCGCATGCTGCGGGACGCCGGCTTCGAGGTGATCTACACCGGCCTGTTCCAGACGCCCGAGAGCGTGGTGGCCGCCGCCATCGACGAAGACGTGGACGCCATCGGGGTGTCGATGCTGTCGGGTGCGCATGAGGCGCTGATGCCGCTGGTGGTCGAGCGCCTGCGCGAGGCCGGCGCCGAGAGCATCCCGGTGATCCTGGGCGGCATCGTGCCCGATGGCGATCTCGAAGCCATGGAGCAGGCGGGCGTGGCGGCAGTGCTCACCCCCGGTGCCACCGCCGACGAGGTGGTGGCCGCCGTGCATGGCGCCATTGAGCGGTCCCGCAGCACGCCGGCCGAGTCCTGAGACCGGCCCCGGCTAGGGAGTCAGCGGGCCTCGACGGGTAGATTGCCCACGGCGTCGAGTGAGGGCAGGGGCTCATGGACAAGATCGGTGTGGTGGGCTGCGGCCTGATGGGGTCGGGCATCGCCGAGGTTGCGGCCCGCAACGGGTGCGATGTGAAGATCGTGGAGGTCAACGAGGATGCGCTGACCGCCGGCATGGCCCGCATCGAGAAGAGCCTGAACCGGGCCGTCAACGCCGGCAAGCTCGACGATGCCGGGCGGGAATCGGCGCTGGGTGCCATGTCGTTCGGCCTCGATCTCGACGAGCTGGCGGATCGTGAGTTCGTGATCGAAGCGGTGGTCGAGTCTGAGCCGGCCAAGCTGGAGGTGTTCGGGCGGCTGTCCAAGGTGCTCGACGATCCCAGCGCCGTGATGGCTTCCAACACCTCGGCCATCCCGATCATGAAGCTGGCCATGGCCACCGATCGGCCCTCGCAGGTCATCGGCATGCACTTCTTCAATCCGGTTCCGGTGATGGGGCTGGTGGAGGTCATCTCGTCGCTGCTGACTGCGGAGGAGACGGCCGAGCGCTGCCGGTCGTTCGCATCTGAGCGGCTCGGCAAGCGGGTGGTGGACAGCCAGGACCGGGCGGGGTTCGTGGTGAACGCCCTGCTGATCCCCTACATCCTGTCGGCCATCCGGATGCTCGAATCGGGCTTCGCTTCCACTGAGGACATCGACGCCGGCATGGTGCTGGGCTGCAACCACCCGATGGGGCCGCTGGCCCTGTGCGACCTGATCGGCCTCGACACGACGCTGGCGGTGGCCGAGTCGCTGTATGAGGAGTTCCGCGAGCAGCTCTACGCCCCGCCGCCGATGCTCAGCCGCATGTGCGATGCGGGGCTGCTGGGGCGCAAGACCGGCCGGGGCTTCTACACCTACGGCTGACATGTCGGCTGACGGTGAGGTGCCGCCGGGCATCGATGCCCCTGCGGTCAGCGAGTGGTTCGCCGCCCATGTGCCGCAGGCTGCTCAGCCGCTGCGTTTTGAGCTGATTGCCGGCGGGCATTCGAACCTGACCTACCGGGTGCACTGCGCCGACGGCTCGTCGGTGGTGCTGCGGCGGCCGCCGTTGAGTCATGTGCTGGCTACGGCGCACGACATGGGTCGGGAGCACAAGATCATCTCCGGTGTGGGCCAGACCGGCGTGCCGGTGCCCCGGGCGATCGCGCTGTGCGCGGACGAGACCGTCAACGAGGCGCCGTTCTATGTCATGAGCTACGAGGAGGGCGCGGTGCTGCACTCGGCGGACGAGTCGGCGCTGGTGCCCGATGCTGAGCGGGTGCCGCTGAGCCGGCGGGTGGCCGATGTGCTGGCCGAGCTGCATGCGATCGAGCCCGACGATGTGGGGCTGGGCGATCTGGGGCGTCGGGAGGACTATCTGGGCCGGCAGCTGCGTCGCTGGAAGCGCCAGTGGGAGCAGTCGAAGACTCGTGAGCTGCCGATCATGGATGAGGTCGCCGCCGAGCTGGAGGCTCGCAAGCCCGAGCAGATCGGTTCGTCGATCGTTCATGGCGACTACCGGCTGGGGAACATGTTGTCGGGTTCCGGCGACATTGTTGCGGTGCTCGACTGGGAGCTGTGCACGCTCGGCGACGCGATGGCCGATGTGGGCTACCTGATGAACAACTGGGTGACGCCCGACGAGCGGTCGACGGGCACCTCGGCGCCCACGCAGGCGGGCGGGTTCGCTTCGCGCAGCGAGATGCTGGATTGGTATGCCGATGCGTCGGGGCGTGATCTGTCGCTAGTGGAGTACTACCGCGCGTTCTCGTACTGGCGTCTGGCTGCTATATCGGAGGGCGTGCTCAACCGGTACCTGCGCGGGGCGATGGCGGACGCCGAGGAGGCCGACACCGATCTGTTCCGTGAGAACGTCGATTTCCTGTCGACCAGCGCAGCCGAACGCCTCGCCGTTCGCTGATGGCTGAACCGGATCTGCCCGTCGAACCAGTATCTAGGCGGCCGGGGTGCCTGCTGGTCGGCATTGCGGGCGCGGTGGGGGCGCTCATCGGGGCGCTGACGGCCGGGTTGCTCCTGGTGATCGTGCTGGCCGGCGACGACAGCGGCCTTCCGGTTGCCGCCGGCGACAACGTCGGCTCGCAGGCACCGGCGACATCTGCTGCGGGTCCAGGGGATGCTGATGAGGCAATCGCCGCGACCGATGCAGTTGCCGTGTCTGTGACCGCAGTCGAGGGCGGCGCTGCGCCGTCGGCAAACAGTGTCGAGGTGGTGCGCGACAGCCTCGCGAGCAACGATTCGTACCTGTCGCAGCTGCTGGAGGGCCGGTTTTCCGGCGCAGGCGCGCCGCTCGGCGACCGTCTCGCGCACATCAACGTGAAGGCCGTGCTGGAAGCCGTGCAGGAAGCGGTGGTGATTGTCGATGTCACGACGCCTGACGGCGGCGACGGCGGGGGATCGGGCTTCATCGTTACCTCTGACGGCCTGATCGTCACCAATGCCCATGTGGTCGAAAACGCCGAGAGCATCGAGGTGCGATTCTTCGGCGGCGAGCGGACCCGCGCCGAGGCCATCGGCGTCGACACCACCCGCGACCTCGCGGTGCTGCAAGTCGAGGTAGCCAATCTGCCGACGGTTCCGTTGGGTTCGAGTGCGGGTGTCGAAGTCGGCGACGAGGTGATCGCCATTGGCAACGCCATCGGCATCGTCGGTGAGCCGACCGTCACCGCGGGGATCGTGTCGGGCCTGAACCGTTCGATCGAGCTGGAAGACAACAAACGCTTGGTCCGGCTGATCCAGACCGACGCGGCCATCAACCCTGGCAACTCGGGGGGGCCGCTGGTGAATGCGGCCGGCGAGGTGATTGGCGTCAACACCGCCATCGCCGGCGGCTTTGTGGAGGGCATCGGTTACGCCGTTTCGATCGATCATGCCCGTCCCGTCATCGACCAGCTGCTCGAGGGCATCGTGCAGGCGCGGGCATTCTTCGGTGTGAGCCTCGTGTCGGTGGACACGCTGCTCGAGTGGCAGGCAACCCAAGGTCCACCCGATCTGGACGATCTGGGCGATGCGGGTCCCGAGACGGTCGAGCCCGGCCAAGACACGGAGGATGAGCCGCCGGATGTTCAATTGCCGCCGGGTGTGACCTCGGGCGCGGTTGTCGTGATCGTGGTGGAGGGCGAGGCGGCCGACGCGGCGGGCATCGTGGTCGGCGACGTGATCGTGGCGTTCAACGGTGTGCGGATCGAGAACAGTCTCGACCTAGTGACGGAGATCTTGGCGCTGGTGCCCGGCGACTCTGCAGAGGTGACGCTGATCGGATCTGATGGGTCTCAGCGCGTCATCGAGGTGACGCTCGGCTCGTTCCCCACCGACGAGTAGACGGGCGCGTGTCACAGCGGTTCGCGATACTGCGGGGGCTGGCTGCCGACTCAACACATCCGCAAGGAGAAAATGATGGCTGACCGAATCTTCGATACGGGGACCGACGACATTGCTGTCGAGGTGGCCGACGGCGTGATGACGATCACGCTGAACCGTCCTGATCGGCGCAATGCCATGTCCGGGCCGATGCTGGACGGCTTGGTTGCGGCGCTTGCCGATGCCGAGACGGCCTCCGACGTGGGGGCGCTGGTGCTGACCGGCGCCGGCGGTGCGTTCTGTGCCGGCGGCGACGTGAAGGGCATGGCGGCCGCTGGCGGCGAGGGCGGCGGCAGCCCGCTGCAGTACGACGCCCGGGTGCACAATCAGCGCCGCAACCAGCGAGATACCTCGGGGAAGCTGTACGAGATGCCCAAGCCGACCATTGCGGCGCTGCCGGGTGCAGCCGCGGGGGCGGGCCTGTCGCTGGCGCTGGCGTGCGACCTGCGGTATGCGGCGCCCAATGCGATCATGACCACGGCGTTCGCCCGGGTGGGATTCAGCGGCGACTACGGCGGCACGTGGTTCATGTCCCGGCTGATCGGCTCGGCCAAGGCGCGTGAGCTGTACTTCCTGTCCGACCGGGTCGACATGGACCAGGCGGTGTCGCTGGGCCTGGTGAACGGTGTGTTCCCAGCGGAGAGCCTCATGGACGAGGTGGGTGCCATTGCGCGGCGCTTGGCCGCCGGGCCCACCGTGGCGTACCGGTACATGAAGGAGAACCTGAACCGGGCGGTGCATGGCGACATGGGCGAGTGCCTCGACATGGAGGCGGCGCACCACATCCACACCGGCCAGACCGACGACCACAAGGAAGCGGCGCAGGCCTTCGTGGAGAAGCGCGAGCCGGTGTTCCACGGTCGTTGATCCTCTAACAGCCATTCGATTTCTGCGATTGGCGGCTCGGGCTGAGCCGTACGCTGGTACGGATGCGGAACGAGGTCGAGCCAGGTCAGGTTGACCTGGCGCGCGTCCCGCAGGTCCCGCCTGCCAGGAATGATCTGCAGCAGGGAACGAGTACGCCCATCGGGGCCGACGCTCGGATTGAGTCGGGCGCACCGGTCGAGACGGGCGTGCCGGTCGGTTCCCGCGTCAGGGCGACAGGCACCCCGATCATCGAGCGTCGCGATGCCGAGTCCGGCCAGCAAAACGGTTTGGCCGCGGCACCCCGTCCGGCGTCTGCAGTTCGTTCGGCCTCTGCAGTTCGCTTGGCCGCCACGATTCGTCCGGCCACTGCACCGCGTCCAGTCGCTGCGACTCGTCCAGCGACGGCACCGCGTCAGGTTCCCGCTGCAGATCGGCAGGTTCCGCCGGCGCCTCCGCAAGCACGCGAAGCGGTGTCGGGTCGAGCTTGGCGGGCGCTCACCGTCGCGTCGCTGGGCACCGTGCTGGTCGGCTTCAACAGCACGGCCTCCAACCTGGCGCTGGACTCGATCCGCGACGGCTTCGCCGGCGCAACGGCATCCGACGTGGGCTGGGGAATCGCCGGATTCATGATCGGCACGGCTGCGTTCCTGCCGCTGGCCGGACGTCTCGCCGACAGGATCGGCCGCAAGCGCATCTTCCAGATCGGGCTGGCGCTGTTCGCGCTGTCTGCGGTGTTCTCCGCCATAGCGCCCACGGTGTGGACGCTGAACATGGCCCGAGTGCTGCAGGCGATCAGCGGTGCAGCGATCCTTCCGGCGTCATTGAGTCTGGTGCTGCCGTTGTTCCCCGAGTCGAGACGAACAACCGCGGTGGGACTCTGGTCGGCATCAGGGCCGCTGGCCGCCGCGATCGCACCCCAGGTGTCCACGCTGATGCTGGCCGCAGCGGGTTGGCGCGTGCTCTATTTCGTGAGCGCTCCGATTGCTGCGCTGCTGTTCGTCGTGGGCTGGCGCGTACTGCGAGAACAGCCGACACCGCCGAGACACCAGCGGCTCGACATCGTGGGAGCGACCGCCGGCACGGTGGCACTGCTGGCCATCGTGACGCCGCTCATGCAGGGCAAAGACTGGGGATTGCTCTCGCCTGTCGCACTGGCACTCGGGGGCGTCGGTGTGGTGGCGCTGGCAGTGTTCGTCTTCAACTCACTGCGTCACGCCGAACCGTTGCTGAACCTGCACCTGTTCCGCCGGCGCAACGTGTGGGTGACGCAGCTGGCCAACTTCCTCGTCGGCCTCTCGTCGCAGTCGCTGTGGCTGCTGTGGCCGTTGTTCCTGCTCAATGTGTGGAACTACGGGGTGGCAGCGGTCGGGCTGGCGCTCACACTGGGCCCGATCGCTGCGGGCTTCTCCACCATCACGTTCAGCCGCTTGGGCGAACGCTGGAATGCGGTCGGCTTCTGCCGGACCGGCTCGGCAATGCAGATCGCCTCCGTCGGCTGGATGGTGCTGACGTTGGGGACCACGCCGAATTACTGGTTCGTCATGGCGCCCAGCATCGCCCTGTTCGGCTTGGGCTGGGGCATGTGCGTGCCGCTGCTCAACAGCGTGGCGCTCAAGGCGGTGCCCGAGAAGTACTTCGGGGAAGTCAGCGGGCTGTTCAACACGCTGCGCTATGCATCCGCGGCGATTGGCATCGCAGCGCTGTTTGCGGTGCTCACCGAAGACTCCGGTGCGGCTTCGCTGATCTACTACCAGCGGGCCCTCGTGCTCTTCCTGATCGCCGCCAGCGTGGGGTTCGCGTCGCTGTGGATCCCGATGAGTCGGCCCGGCCGCTCCGACAGCTGACGCCTGTCGCGCGACGATCAAGGGCCTGCCGCGTTGGATGCTGTGGCCCGTCGCATGGCGCTCTGCGGAGTGCCGTGCTGTCGGCTGTTGTCGGACGGCCGATCTGGGCAGCTCGTGACGGCGCGTGTTCGGGCGGCGCGAATGATCGGCTCCTCAGCGTCGCGCGGGCGATGATCGACTTCTCCCCGGTGCTCGGCGTTGATGCTGGGCGAGTTTGTCTGGCACGCTGAGCGACGGTGTCGTTGGATCAGATGCTCCGGCTGTTCGCGGTGGCTGCGCTGGCGTGCAATGTCGCGACGCTGAGTCTGGTGGCCGTGCGGCTCCGTGGCCGTGATTCGGCCGGGCATGGAGCGGTCAGCGCTCGGGCGCTCGTGGGAGTTGCCGCACTGCTGGCTGTGGGTGCCACGCTGGGTTCGCTGTACCTGTCTGAGATTGCGCATCTGGAGCCGTGCCGGTGGTGCTGGTTCCAGCGCATCGCCATGTACCCGCTCGCGTTGGTGCTTGTTGTGGGCTGGTTTCGGCGCGACCGAGGGGTTCACCTGTACGGGCTGCCGATGTGCCTGGCGGGCGCTGCGATGTCGACGTGGCACTACCTGCTGCAGCACTTTCCAGATCTTGAAGGTGCCACCACGTGCAGCATCACCAGCCCGTGCACGGTCCGGTACGCGTGGGAATTCGGATTCGTGTCGATCCCCTACATGGCGGGCAGTGTGTTCGTGCTGGTCGGTGTGCTGCTGAACATGTCGCGGCACCGATCCTGACGTAGTCGTTTGCCATCAGTTGCCTCTGCGAACTCATAGCTCGTGAACATGAGTCGGTCCGCCGTGCTCCTACGGTGTGCATCATGAATATGAATGCGACCGAGCAATGAGACGGCTGATCGGCAAGCTCATTCCACGGTCCACTGGCGGGCGCTGGGCAGCAGGCCTCAGCCTTCTTGCGCTGGCTGCTGTTGCCTTCTACGTGGCCTTCTACGTCTTCGCCGTCCACTTGCTCTTCGTGGACGAGGTGGTGGACGAGGAGGCCCCTGAGTTCGCCGTCGAGGTTGACATCGACGAGCTGATCAGCGAAGCGCTCGAGACCGGCCCCGCAACGACAACCGCTGCAGTGAGCAGTGACGCAGAGCCGACGGATGAGGGACCGGCCACCGACCAGTCGATGTCGGTGGGCGAGCACTCGGCAGACGAGGTCGACGCGTCAGATGGGTCTACCGGGTCCGGCGATTCGGCTGGCGCCACCGGGTCTGCCGAGTCTGGCGAAACCGAGGGGGCTGCCGAGTCTGATGCAGGCAGCGGATCCAGCGGGGAGGAAGATCAAGGCGTGCGGGTGGCCTACGTGGGCAGCTTCGGGCCCCGGTCGCACCCGGCCGAGGGCACGGCGGTGGTGCTCACCGACGGCACGCAGACCTTCCTGCGCTTCGACGACGACTTCGCCACCGACAACGGCCCCGATCTGAACGTGTACTTGCACACTGCGGGTCCGGACGCATCGGTGGATGACCTTGTGGGCGACTTCATCGACTTGGGCGACCTGAAGGGCAACATCGGGGCGCAGAACTACGTGGTCCCCGAAGACATCGATCTCGACCGCTACAGCACCGTGTCGGTCTGGTGCGTCCGCTTCCGCGTGGTCTTCGGCACCGCCGAGCTTGCACCGATGAACTAGCGAGCCGCTCGCGCTCAGCCTCCTAGTGTCTTGGCATGATGGCGGGGGCGGTCAAGGACGGGCGGGCCCATCTGGCTGCTCTGGACACTGACCGGACGGTCTACTTGGATGGCGAGCTGATCACGCGGGTCGCTGAGCATCCTGCGTTCGCCGAGAGCTGCCGGGCCATTGCTGGCCTGTACGACTTCCAGGCAAGCCATCTTGACCTGATGACGTTCGACATCGGCGACGGCCGGCGGGCCAACCGGGCCTGGCAGATGCCTCGCTCGTATGACGAGCTGGTGGCCAAGCGCAAGGCCATGACGGCGTGGGCCGAGCTGCATGCGGGCTTCATGGGACGCTCGCCCGATCATCTGGCGTGCGCCGTGTCGGGTCAGCTCATGGCGCTCGAGCTGTTCGAAGAGCACAACCCCCGCTGCGCCAAGGCCTACTGGGACTACTACGAGTGGGCCCGGGCCAACGACATCTTCCTCACCTACGTCATCATCAACCCCCAGGGCGACCGGTCGCGGGCGTGGGGCGATCAGCCGAAGCAGATCAGCGCCCACATCGTCGACGAGGGGCCGGACGGGCCGACGGTGCGTGGGGCGAAGATGCTGGGGACCGGCTCGATCATGGCAGAGGAGGTCTTCGTCGCGAATCTGCAGCCGCTGCAGGAGGGCGAGGAGGATCTGGCCATCTCCTTCGCCCTGCCGCTCGACACGCCGGGTATCAAGATCGTGTCGCGCAAGAGCTTCGAGCAGCACGCGGTCAGCCCGTTCGACAACCCGCTGTCACACCGGTTCGACGAGAACGACGCCATCATCCACTTCGACGACGTGACGGTGCCCTGGGAGCGAGTCTTCGTGTACCGCGACGTCGACATGTGCCGGCGGCAGTTCCACGACACGCCGGGGCACGTGTACCAGAACTACCAAGCGCAGGTCCGGCTGGTGGTGAAGCTGCGGTTCCTGCTGGCGGTGGCCCGACGGCTCACCGAGACGATCGGCACCGTGAACATCGTGCAGGCGAAGCTCGGCGAGCTGGCCGCCCGGGTGGCTGCGTTCGAGGGCCTGATGTTCGGCATGGAGGCCGCCGGGCAGCAGTTCGGCGACTACTTCATGCCCAACCGGCACCTGCTGTACTCGGCACAGGTCACCACGCAGGCGCTGTACCCGCAGTTGATCACCGAGATCCGGGAGCTGGCTGGCGGCGGGCTGATCATGCTGCCGTCGTCGGCGGCCGACCTGTCCCGTCGGGAAGTTGCCGACGTGCTCGACAGCACGTTGGTGTCGGCTCGTGAGGGCGAGGGGGCGTACGAGCGCATGAAGTTCCTGAAGCTGGCCTGGGACGCCGTCGGCTCGGAGTTCGCCAGCCGTCACACCCAGTACGAGATGTTCTACGCCGGCGCCCAGTTCGTGACCCAGGGCCACAGCTTCCGCACCTACGACTGGGCGGGCGCCGACCGGCTGCTCGAAGCCATGCTCGAAGGCAACGACGCCGACTGGGCCGGTGCCGCCCCCGAGGGCGACCGTTCACGACCGACGGGTCAGCACAGCACTGGACCGCATCCTGCTGGGCTGGATGGCGCCGAGGACGACGCCGCAGTGCCAGACAGCGTCGATGCAGGCAGTGCGGGGCGAGACGCTGTCCGGCACGATGGCGCAATGCCGGACGGTGCAGGTTCCGGCGGGACCGGGTAGGGCGACGCAAGGGGAGCATCGACGTGGAGATTCGCAAGATGCTGACGTACGTGGAGGACACTCGCCTGGAGGCCGGTGCCGAGGTCGATCCGGTGCTGCGCAAGGTGGCCGTGGTGGCGGTCGTCCGCAACGAGTACGCGGGGCGTCACGTGCAGGACCTGTCGCCGTACTACGAGGCCAGCGTCGAGATCGGCAACGAGATCGCCGGACTGGCGGTGGAGCAGATGAAGCCGTACTCGATCGAGAGCTATGGCAAAGCGGCCATCGTCGGACTCGACGGCGAGCAGGAGCACGGCGTGGCGCTGTTGACCACGCCCTACGGCAACGTGCTGCGCGAGGCGGCCGGCGGCGGCGCGGCCTGGATCTCGTCGGCGACCAAGCGCGCGCAGCCCGGGGCGTCCATCGACATCCCGCTCGCGTACAAGGATGCGTTGTATGTGCGCTCGCACTACGACGCCATGAGCATCACCCTGCACGACGCCCCGCTCCCCGACGAGATCGCGGTGATCTGCTGCTTCGCAAACCGCGGCAGACCGCATCACCGAGTCGGCGGCCTCAGCATCGACGACGCCAAGGGCGAGGACGGTCTGACCTGATGCGAACTGCGATCACCAATATCGGCGTGGTGCTGTCGGGGGACTGGCGTGAGCCGTTTGTCGATGCCGACACGGTCGTGAGCGACGGCGGGCTGATCGTCGGTGTGGTTGCCGCCGTTGACGCAGATCTCGACTCATGCGACGTTGTGATCGATGCGGCCGGCGCCACGGTGGCGCCGGGCCTGATCGACTCGCATGTGCATGTGGCGTTCGGCGATTTCACGCCCCGCCAGAACACGATCGGCTACCTCGAGAGCTACCTCCACGGGGGCACCACCACCGTGCTGTCAGCTGGCGAAGTGCACATCCCTGGTCGACCGCACGACCTGGCCGGTGTGAAGGCCCTCGCGGTCGCTGCGCACAAGTGCTACGAGAACTTCCGGCCCGGCGGCATGCGAGTCCACGCCGGGTCGCTGTTGCTCGAACCAGGGCTCGAGCCCGACGACTTCGCCGCCGTGCGGGCCGACGGGGTGTGGCTCTCCAAGGCCGGCTTCGGTGACGTCGACAGCGCCAAGGACTACGTCGAGCTCGTCGCGATGGCCAAAGAGGCCGGGCTTGTGACGACATTGCACACCGGCGGCTGCTCGATCCCCGGCACGTTCCCGGTGACCGGCGAGGACGTGCTCGACATCAACCCCGACATCTCGTTCCACATCAACGGCGGCCCGGTCGCCATCGAAGACCGCTACTACGACATGATCGCCCCGACCGGGATGGGCATGCAGGTGTGCGCTGCGGGCAACCTGCGCACCGGCATCCTCGCCGCCGAAGCAGCCCACCGCCACGACGCCTTCGACCGCCTGCTCATCGGCACCGACACGCCCACCGGCAGCGGGATCATGCCGCTCGGGATGCTCTACACGATCATCCACATGGCGGCAGTCAGCGATCTCGAGGTGACTGATCTCATCGGCGCCGCCACCGGCAACGTGGCCCGCATGTTCGGGCTGAACAACGGCTTGATCGCCCCAGGCCGCGACGCCGACCTCATCGTGATCGACGCCCCGCTCGGCGGCACCAAGCACACCGCGCTGGACGCCATGAAGAACGGCGACATGGTCGCAGTGGGCGCCGTGATCACCGACGGCATGCCCCGATTCGTCGGCCGCAGCCGCAACACGCCGCCCACCACCCGCCAGGTGCAAGTGGCCCGCTCGTCGGTCCTGCGCGAGTACTGACCTCCGCCAGTGCTGAAGCCGCCGTCAACTGGCGCTCGCCGCTTACCGTCGTGACACCGCTCGATCCGGCCGCTGATCAGGCCGCCGCCATGAAGCGGACGTTGAGGTGGAGGTAGGCGTTCGGGTTGGGGTGCTTCGCCCAGATTGCTTGCCACTCGGGGCCGCTGAGCTGTGACCTGAAGCCCTCCTCGCGGGCCTCGCGGCTGGGCCATCGGATGATCCAGCACACGTTCGGCTGGCCGTGCGGCGACACCTGCGGATCCGACCCGGCGACCTCGGGCTCGTGACCGTCATCAACCCAGAAGTCGATGACGTCGAGGTTCTCCCGCAGCCAGGGCGCTGCGTGCTCGGCGGCCCACTGCTTGTACGCCTCGAACCACTCGGCCTCGATGGTGTAGTCGCGGACTTCCACGATTGCTTCTGACATGGCATTTCCTTTCGTTGCCTGCGAGACGCAGTCTTGCAGCACCCTGTGACACGAGACTTCAGCTGCCGTCGGTGGGGATGGCCTGGATGTCTTGGATCACGTCGGGCGGCAGGTCGGCGCCGATGTCCATCGCGACGCTGGCGTTGACCTCGTCGACCAGCCCGTCGAAGTGCTCGGCGATGGCGCCGGCGATCTGGTCATGACGCCCGACTGCGGCGAACAGCTGCACGACGTCGTCGTCGACGCAGCCGGCCATCTCGCCCCAGCCGTCGTTGCGCGAGAGATGATTCAGCTTCTCGCCAAGGTCGCCGAGGTCGTGCTGCTCGAGCACCGGCCAGTACGCCCGGGTGCTGCCGTAGAAGCCGATCCGGTAGCGCACCCACTCGACCATGCGGTCGACCGTCTCGTCGTCGGGGCCGGTGCAGATGAAACCGCCGCCGGTGATCCAGAAATCGCTGCGACTGCGGCCAGCCCGATCGAGGCCGGTCTGAAGCTGCGGCATGACATGCTCCCGCAGGTAGTCGGGCGTGCAGAAGCCGTGCAGGCGCACCCCGTCGCAGTGCTGCCCGGCCACCCGCAGCATGGCCGGTCCGACCGCGGCGATCATGATCGGCGGCGGAGCGTCAATCGGCTCGGGCGTGAAGTTCGGCGTCATCAGCGAGAACTGGTAGTGCTCGCCCTCGTAGCTCAGCTTCTCGCCGGTGGACCATGTATGCCAGATGGCCCGGATCGCCTGCACGTACTCGGCCATGCGGGGCGCCGGCGCCGACCACGGCACGCTGAACCGCCGCTCGTTGTGCCCCTTGACCTGGCTGCCGATGCCGAGCACGAACCGTCCGTCCGAGGCCGCCTGCAGGTCCCAGGCGGTCGACGCAGTCACCATGGGGCTGCGGGGGAAGCTGATCGCCACGCTGGTCGCCAGCCGCACCCGCTCGCTGTGCACGGCTGCGATGCCCAGCGGGATGAACGGCTCGTGCCGGTTCTCCATGGTCACGACGCAGTCGTACCCGTCGGCCTCGATCCGGCGCACCTCGTCGGGCACAGCTCGCAGGTTGTGCTGGGGCAGGGTGGCGCTGACGTGCATGGGGTTCTCCGATTCGCTGGGGTCCAATGTTGCCGCGGGCGCCGGCCGGCCGCAGATGTGAACTGGCGAAACAAGTGCCAGTCTGTACGACAATTGATGCGGCCGGGGCTAGGGTGGCCGGCGTGAGCGACACCACGGCCACGCTGAGGGTCCCGGCACCGGCCGCCGAGGTGTGGGCGGTGCTGGCGGACTTCGGCGAGATCGCTCGCTGGGCTGCCATCGTGGATCATTCGTGCCTGCTCAGCGCCCAGCGGGAAGGCGTGGGCATGGTGCGGCGCATCCAGTCCGGCCGCAGGACGCTTGTCGAGCGCGTCGTCGAGTGGGTTGACGGCGAACGGCTCAGCTACGTCGTGGAAGGACTGCCGTCGGCGATCCGGTCGCTGCGCAACACCTGGCAGCTCGACGATGGCGGCGGCTCGACTGAGGTCACGCTGACCAGTTCCGTGGATGTCGGGCCGCGTCCGCCGCAGCAGTTGGCAGCAAAGGTGCTGAGCCGCCAGCTCTCGAAGGTGTCGAACCAGATGCTGCACGGCCTCGACGATCACCTGCGAAAGGCCGCTCGATGAACGCTCGGCCCGACGTCGTGATCTTGATGACCGACCAGGAGCGGGCCGCGCCTCCCTACGAACCGCCCGAGGTCAGTGCGTGGCGCCAGAGTCTGGGTGCCGCATGGTTCACCGAGCATGGCGTGTCGTTCGGGCGCCACTACACCGGCTCGCTGGCCTGCGTGCCGAGCCGGCCCACGCTGTTCACCGGCCAGTACCCCGACGTGCACGGCGTCACCCAGACGAACGGTCTCGGCAAGATGGCCGACGACAGCCGGATGCGCTGGCTGCGGCCGGGCGAGGTGCCCACGCTGGGCCACTGGTTTCGAGCTGGCGGCTACGACACGCACTACCAAGGCAAGTGGCATATGAGCCACGCCGACCTGGTCGACGCTGCGGGCGTCCCACTGGCAACCAACGACGACGAGGGTGTAGTCGACACCGACGCCGAGCAGGCATATCTCGACGCCGACCCGCTCGACGAGTTCGGCTTCTCCGGCTGGATTGGCCCCGAGCCTCATGGCGCCGCGCTGGCCAACAGCGGCCTCGTGCGCGACCCCCTGTTCGCTGACCGGGTGGTGGCTTGGCTGGAGGATCGGTACGCGCGTCGGCGGGCCGGTGAGGCGGCGGCGCTTCGGCCGTTCCTGCTGGTGGCCAGCTTCGTCAACCCCCATGACATCGTGTTCGCTCCGGTGTGGCTCGGCCCGGCGTGGCTGCGCCGCGGCAGCAGCGACATTCCGCTGACCGCTGCCGAACCGCCGCCGATCCCCGCATCGCCGACCGACGACGAGGATCTGTCCACCAAGCCCGCGGCGCAGATTGCCTACCGGGCGTCGTATCCGACCACCTACGGGCTGGCGCCGGCGGTCGAGCGGCTGTATCGCAACCACGCGGCCGAGTACCGCAGCCTGTACTACCGCCTGCACGCCGAGGTCGACGGCCCGCTCGACCGGGTGCGCCGCGCGGTGACCGAGGGCGGCTCGTCTGACGCAGTGCTGGTGCGCACGTCGGACCATGGCGAGCTGCTGGGCGCCCACGGCGGGCTGCATCAGAAGTGGTTCAACCTGTATGACGAGGCGACTCGGGTGCCATTCGTGTTCGCCCGGGTGGGCTCGGGGGCGACGGTTGGCCGGGCTGTCGATGCGCCGACATCGCACGTCGATCTGGTGCCGACGCTGCTGTCGGCGGCGGGGATCGATGCGGCGTCGGCGGCCGAGGAACTGCGGGACAGCTACACCGAGGTGCACCCGCTGCCCGGCCGCGACCTGATGGATGTGGTCGACGGCAACGCCGAGCCCGACCGCGACCGCTCCGTCTATCTGATGACACGCGACAACATGCCCGAGGGCGACTCAGGGGCCAGCGGGATGGCCCGCCGGATGGGCAGGACGCCACCGCCGCTGCGCATCCAGGTGCCCGCGCATGTCGGTGCCAACTTCGAGAGCTTGGTCTGCCGTGTGGTCGGGGCCGGAGGCACGGCCGGGAGTGGGGCTGGCGGCGCAGACGGGGGCAGAGATACGGACGGGGCCGGGGACGACGACGACGGTCACCTGTGGAAGATCGTGCGCACGTTCGACGATCCGGCGACGTGGACCGAGCCGGGTGTGCGGCATCTCGCGGCCGACGGCCCTGCGGGAGAGGTGTACCGCACCGAGCCGTTGCCCGACCAGTGGGAGCTGTACGACCTCGACGCCGATCCGATCGAGGCCCACAACCGCTGGGCGGATCCCAGCGCGCAGGAGGTCTTCGCTGTGCTGACTGAACGCCTGGCCGACGAGCGGGCCCGAGCCGTGCCCGAGCGCAACCAGCCATGGCCCTACGCCACCCGAACGCCCGGCCCCATCCCGGCCACGACGGGTTCTGCTACGAGGCGGAATCGCCTTGCGCCGGATAGCCGGACTGCGTCGTCCTCGTCGACAGACGCCACAGATTCGGCTTCGACGCAGGACCGCACGGGGTCGAGCAACCAGGCGGGGCTCGCGTCATCGGCTGTCGCCACGAGGTCTGCTTCGAAGAAGGTGCCACCGCCCGCCCGTGCGCTTCGCAGAGTGCTGCAGCGGCTCGGCATGCACCCGGAAGACACCGAGACGACTGACGCCGACGGCGCCGTGCGGCGGGCGCTGATCGTGGCGACGAACCACGGCGTGCTGGACGTCGGCAAGCCGACCGGCGTGTTCGCCAGCGAGATGACGGTGCCGTATTACGCCTTCGCCGATGCGGGCATGTCGGTGGACATCGCCAGCCCCACAGGGGGAGTCGTCCCGGTGGACCCCCAGTCGGTGCGTGCCCCGCTGCGCACCGAGGCCTGTGACCGCTTCCTCGCCGATGAGGAGTTCAAGGCCAAGGTGAACGACTCGCTCGCCATTGGCGAGGTCGATATCGCCGCCTACTCGATCGTCTTCCTGGTAGGCGGCTGGGGTGCAGCGTTCGACCTGGGGTTCTCCGAGGAGCTCGGCCGCAAGATCACCGAGGCCAATGGCTTGGGTCGCGTGATCGGCGGCGTGTGCCACGGCCCGCTCGGACTGCTCAAGGCGAAGGCCGCCGACGGCAGCCCGCTGGTGGCGGGACGCAGGGTGACCGGGGTGACCGACAAGCAAGTCCGGGAGCTGCGCATCACCGCCACGCCGCAGCATCCCGAGACCGAGCTGCGCAAGGCCGGCGCCCTGTTCGAGAGCGTGACCCGGTTCCGCGACCCGCTCGCCAACCACTGGGTCGTCGACGGCAACCTCGTGACCGGCCAGAACCAGAACGCCGCCCCGATGGTGGCCCGCGAGATGCTCCGGCTTGTCAGCGTGAACAACGGTGACTGATCGGGTGCCATCGGGTGTGCAGGCTGGTCCTCCGCCTGATGAGACGACGCAAACCGACGGACGGGTGGCTCGGCGGGAGCGGAACATCAATGCGGTGCTCGACGTGGTGCTCGAGATGTTCGCCGAGGAGTCGCTGTTCCCGACCATGGAGCAGGCGGCGGCCCGATCAGGACTGTCGTTGCGCTCGCTGTACCGGTACTTCGCCGATCCGGGCGAGCTGCTCGAGGCCACGATCAGGCGCAACCGTGAGCGCACCGTTCCCCTCACACGCCTGCAAGCCATCGGCCAGGGTCCGCTGGATGCCCGCATCGACGATTTCGTGGCGATGCGCCTGCGCTTGTACGACTCGGTCGGTCCGGAATACCGGGCGACCCTGGCGCATGCCCACCGGCTGACCCGCATCAGCGAGCAGCTCGCCACGGCCCGCGACGAGATGCGTCAGCAGTTCAGGCTCCAGTTCGCCCCCGAGCTCGAAGCCCGCACGCCTGACTCGGGGACCGACGCCCCCGAGTCGGCGTCGCGCTCGCCTCGGCCTGAGACCGATACGCCGACGTCAGGCATGGCCGCAGACGGCGACGCAGTGCTCGCGGCAGGCGACCTGCTGACCCAGCTCGACTCCATCGACTACCTCCGCCGCCACCGCGGCCTTTCTGCCGCCGAGACCAAGGCTGTACTCACCTCGACCCTGAACACGCTTCTCGCCTGAATCGGCCGACCATGCGCCCTCGGCAGGATTCGAACCTGCGACGCACGGTTTAGGAAACCGACGCTCTATCCCCTGAGCTACGAGGGCGGGGACTCCCTCGAAATGTACTGCTGGCCCTGAGCTGCCGGACTCGCGGCATCATTGCGCTGAGGCGCGGGGCGGGGCGGCCCCGTCGGGTTCACGGGCCCAAGGCCCGGTGGGCTTCAGGGAGCTCGGGCTTGCCGCTTGCCCCGATGTGGCGTGGGCTTGGGGTTTGATTCTTGGTCGGTGGCCCATGTGCCGTCGGGCTGCGGGACCATCCGGTAGCCGTGCTGGTGAAGGAAGTGGTGGTGCCGGTGGCACAGCAGCACCAGGTTGTCGAGATCGGTGGGCCCGCCGTCGATCCAGTGCCAGACGTGGTGCGCATCGCAGCGTGACGGCGGTTCGTGACAGCCGGGCCAGCGGCAGTGACGATCGCGTGCAACCAGCAATCGCCGCAGCCGCAGCGACACAGTGCGGCGCAACCGGCCGGCGTCGGCTGAGCCGCCTGGGCCGTCGAGAATCATGGGGATGATCTCCGCATCGCAGGCCAGGCGCCGCACGACCTCGGGCGGCAGCTCGACCCCGGCATCGGTCAGGCCCATCTCATCGGTTTGCCCTCGAAGCGCATCGAGACCGATCAGCACGCTGATCTGCGCCGGCGGCAGCTGCCTCGACGGGTCACGGGATTCGTCTGGCAGGTTGTCGCTGCGGGTACTGGCGCGGGCGTGCAGCCGGCGGACGGCCGCTGCATCGGCGTCGGTGTAGGTGAGGCCTGCCAGCGCATACGCGAGCACGTCGGCGTCTCGCTGGGCAGGGGTGCGCCGCCCGTTGCGTACTTGCTTGTCGTCGATCCAGTACTCGCGGCACAGCGCCTCGAGCGCCGCCTCGACGTGAGCGCCGGTGTCGGGGTCGAACTTGGCCCACAGCCGCAGCATGCCCTCGTGATCTCGCCGCCACCCCGCGCCACGAGCCTGGCGCTGGCGTTCGAATCGTTCCATCGAGTTCTCAACCGAGTGCTCGGCTTCAGCGCGCTGTACCCGGAGGCGGGTGCTGTCGGTGTCCTCGCCCGCCGCGGCCGCGACCAGTTCGGCTCTTACCGGATCGGGCACACGTGCGTCGCACAGCGTCTCGGCCTGTGCGGCGTTGATGTCGCCGTCTGACAGTGCCTCCAGCACGGTTTCGTGCTCGCGAGTCTTCTCCGCTGCTCGAAGCATCCGGCGGGCGTCACGCTCGGACACCCCCGCCGCGTCGCGCAGCGACAGATGCGGGCTCGCATCGGGCGCCACACCCGACTCGTTCAGCACGTCCAACGCGCCCAGCACTTCGGCTCGGTAGCCGTCCAGCCGGTTCGTCAGCCGCTCGATGTCGCTCAGCACGCTCAACAGCTCATCCCGCTCCAGCCCCGTCAGCGCCGCAGCGCTCAACCGGATCAGTGACAGCGGACCGGACGGGTGAGGGGTGGCCAGGCCACCGCTGGCTCGTTGGTCGCCGGTGGGACTGGCGTGGGTGACCGCAGCGCTGCGTTCGGTGTTGGGGTGGTTGGCATCAGCGCCGAGAGCGCCGACGTCGTCGCTGCGCCTCGTCCCCTCAGAACCGTTCCTCAACATGGGAACAACCGTACGAACGGGGTGTGACACGTATCGGCAAGCGTGCAGCCGCAGCAGAGTCGGAATGAGCCGCTGACCGGTTCGACGCCTCCCGCTCGCCGCCGCCAGCATCGTGTCGTGAAGGCCAGCTATCCCTGCGAGCAGGCCAATCCCGCCGGAGGCGCCGCTCTCTCCGCCTCCAACGGCGCTGAGGCGCACCGCAGACGATCGCCAGCGACCGTGCGCCGACGGACAGTCGCCGGAGCTCACCCAGGCTCGGCCGGGGCCGCCATCACCCAGCCCCACCGCCGCCGCCGCTGGGCACCAGGTCGATGATCCCGATCGACGGCCGCACACCCAATCGCAGCTGCGGGGCATTGCCTCGCTCACGCCCCACGCCGGTCGACACATAGATCGGCGTGCCGTGCAGCTCATGCAGCCCGCCGGCCGCAATGTGCCGAGGCACGTTCGTCAGCGTCAACGGAGGCCCCAACAACGGCAACGACACCTGCCCGCCGTGCGTGTGGCCGGCAATCACGAGATCGACCGGCGTCGCTCGCACCAACTCCACAGCATCGGGCTTGTGCCCGATCAGGATCCGCACCCTGCCCCGATCATCCCCGTCCGGCCCCACCAGCCGCGCCGCCATCCGCCGAGCCGCCGCCTCGTCGCCGAACAGCGTCGTGCCGCCCACCCTCACCGGCACGCCCCGCACCTCGAACGTGTCGATCTCGTTGTCGAGCACCCGTGCGCCCGACCCCTCGACGATCTGCCGCAGCCCCGCCACGGTGTCGGTGTTGCCGCTCACCAGGTACACGTGCGGCGCCTCCCCGACAATCCGCTCGATCAGCCGAGCAAACCCCGGCGCCCGCTCGGCGAACACAGCAGCGTCGAACTGGTACAGATCGCCGGGCAGCACCACCACATCGGGCCCGAACCCCAGCAGACGCTCCACCGCATCCCGCTCGTAGTCGCCGACGCCCGTGGTCTGCAGGTCGGCCAGCACGCCGATCCGGATCCGCTCATCGACGCCGTCAACGCCATCGACGCCGTCCGCCCCGTCCACACCGCCGACCCCATCGACGCCACCCACACCGTCCACCGCCCCCACCGCCTCCACCGCCCCCATCGCCGGCACCGCCAGCTCCACCCGGTCCACCTTCAGCCAGAACGGCTCCACATAGGTCGCATAGACGCCGACCGGAACGGCCGCCAGCGCCAGCACGCACACCGCAGTGACCACCCGCGGCCGAGCCCGGCCCCGGGCCCCCACCAGCACGATCCCGCCGGCCAGCGGCACCCCCACGGTCCCCACCACATAGGCCACATGGATCAGCGTGAACCCGTCCACCCCAGTGATGAGCAGCCCCCCGGCAGCCAGCACCACCGTGCCCACGAATCCCACGCCCGCAGCACGCCCCACCACCCGCCAGCCGCCCACGCCATCGCCACCGCCCGCACGCAGCCACCGCACCGCCAAGCCGCCCGCAACGGCTCCCACCAGCACAGCCGCCGCAACGCAGTAGTAGTTCAGAAGCACCGACCGCACCACCCCGCTTCAGCAGGGTGTCACAGTCGCGCCCCCGGAGCCGCACGCGAGGCGGCGAAGGCCCGCTCCGTAGCAACCGCGAGCGATCACTTGGCATTCTCTGGGGCATGTCTGAGCACCGCCGCGAGCAGCACGTGCGGAAGGGGAGCTCTGCAATCGATTTCCTGATCGAAAAAGAGCGACTGGAATCGGTATCTGAGGAAGGGCGAGACAGAGCCGCTGATCGGTTGATTCACGACGCGTCGAAGAGGCTTCGTTCGGCGGTCAGCCTTGCCGATGATGCGCTGTCGGGCGCACAAGATCTCACGAGCGCTGTCGAACTCGGTCCGTACCGCGTGACTTCTTGATCTCGATTGCGACGACTGGGCGTTCAGTGACGGTCGCGTGGAAGCCGCCTGACCCGTCTTGCAGCCATTCGGAGTCTCGGATGACGACGTTGACAGGGCGCCCCAGACGCTCCTCGACGCCGCTGAGTGCTCGGTAGAGCTCTCCCCGGTCGGGTTCGCCCAGCACCAGCACGTCGATGTCATTGACAGGCCGCCTGCCCGTGACACCGTGCAAGCGCGCCGCCCACGAGCCGAACACGTACGCAGCCTCGATCCCGACGACGCCGTCGAGCGCCTCGGCGAGCACATGCGGCGGCCCGAACGCTTTGACCAACAGGTCAGACAGGCTGTCGTAGTAGGGGCTGTCGGCGTCTGCCCGTACGAACCTGGTGTTGCCCAATCGGCGGCTGGTCACGATGCCGGCCGCCTCGGCCCGCTCGACCTCTCGGTGCACGGAGCTGAGCGGAGCTCCGACACGGTGGGCCAGCTCGCTCATGCTGGTTTCCCGATCTGGGTCGCACATCAGATAGGTGAGCACTTCGCCTTGCTGACGCGATCGCAAGATGGGAAGCAGACTCGGAGCCGACTTAATTTCCATTCATTGGAAATTATATACCGTTCAATGGAAATTGAGTTCCGGTGGCTGGCTGCGTGTCCCGAGCCATGGTCTCGGCGACACATTTCGGCCGGTGTTGATGTGGCTCGGCCGCCAAATGCGCATGTTGGACCGGAACGTGATTTCCGTCCGACAGCGTACGCTCAGCTTCTCCATGGGACATCGCGTCGAAGTCCTGCGGACAGGCCTCCCGTTCTGCGCGCCAGATGCGCTAGAAGGGCACTTCCTCGTCGATGAGCCCCAAGTACTGCAGCACTCGCATCTGCACCTCGTTCAGCTTGGGCCGCGGGACGCTGCCGGTGAGGTCTTGGAGATCCGACTTGGGGATGGCTTGCAGCGCAGGCACCCGTATCCAGCATTTCTCGGGCACGTTGCCTTCGCCGGCTGCCAGCTTCACGCAGAGCTCGGTGCGGAATCTGGTGGACTTCGAAATCGGGCAGCCGAGCACGACACGCCAGTCGTCCTGATCGTTGTAATCGGCAGCGCTGAGAACGAGAAACGGCCGGCGTGCATCGTGCACGTTCCGATGCGTGCCGTCATCCAGCGAGATCAGTTCGTCCGCGACCAGGTAGATGCCGCCGGTGACAGGCCGGGCCACAGCTAGTCGTCGAGCAGGATCCGGTTCGCTCGCGCTCGGCTTGCTCGTAGCGGATTCAAGATTTCCGGGTTGCAGCCGGGTGGTGCCGGCTCTTCGTCATCGACGTGATTGTCGAGCATGCGCTGGAAACGGCGCAGTGTCGCAGACGCATCGGGGATGGAAGGCGAGTCCCCCATGTCGAGGATCACGTTGCGTTCGCCGTCTGCCTGGGCTTCGCGCATCGGCTCGGTCTCATAGGTGAGGTCCTTGAGCTCGGTCGGGCTGAGGTCACCGTGCTGGGAGAGCACGGCGTCGAGGTGCACCAGAAAACGATCTGCCTCGTCCAGGCTCGTCGTCTCAGACGCGGCCCGCAAGCGGTACTCAGGGTTGCCGAAGAAGTTGCTGGTCTCGTCGATGACGATGTCGCCGTTCGCGGCCAGTTGCTTCTCGACGCTGTATAGATCGTCCGAGAACGGTCCGTAGTGGTGCCACTGCCACACCACACCGGAGCCCGTGACGCCGTCATATTCGACTGAACGCAGATCGGCCAGATACAGCAGCTTGGCGTACTTGGTGCGTGTTATCCACAAGTTTCGGGCCGCTGCAAGCCCCAACAGCGCCTTCATCGCCTCCGATGTACGAGACACATCGGTACGCAGACGGGTCACACGTCCAGCGTATCCACCTCCCGAGGACTGGCCTCGACAACCCGGCTTGCTCAGCACCATCACAACCCCTGCTCCTCGTACTCGACTGCGGATAGGGCGACATCCTCGCGAAGGGGTGTGACAAGCACCGTGGACAGCCGCTGGACAACAGCCACGCCGGTTTGCCGTCCAGACGAGCCGGGCACCGCCACCAGTACGGCTAGCTTCGGCCGAGGTGCCGAGGGGTTCGTGGCTCAACGTCTTGAGACAGGCAGGCCACAGCAGGAGTTCGCGATGAAGCTGACCTACGCAGTCGTCATCGAGCAGACCCCGAACAACTACGGCGCCTACGCGCCAGACGTTCCGGGATGCATCAGCACCGCCGCCACCCCCGACGAGATGCTCGCGAACATCCGCGAGGCGCTCGCGTTCCACATCGACGGCCTGGTCCGCGGCGGCGACCCGGTGCCGACGCCTGCGATGTCCATCGAGGACGCCATCGCCTACCACAGCCAGTCCCTCGCCGATGTGGACCCGGAGTGGCTGGCCGCGGGCGGCGACGTCATGGCACCGCTGTCGGCCCGGTTCGAAACGGTCGAAGTCGAGATCCCGACCCCTCAAGCGGCCCTCGCTGGCTGACGCCGACCCGGCCCCTCGCGGGTCACTGCGCCGCCAGTAAATGCTCGCGCTAGCCGTGCTCCTTGGTGCCGGCGCCGATCCGATCCCAGAATGCGCGTCGAACACTGCGTCGAAGTTCCTCCTGCCCGCGCAGGCTCCTCCCGATGGCGGTTTCCGCTGCGTTCAACAGGTCTGCGTCCAGCGGCACGGGAATACTGGGTCGGCTCGCGAGTAGCGCCTTGACCTCATCCTCGGTTGCGCGGGCGAGCCACTCGTCGGCGTGCTTGTGGGCCGCTTCTGCAACGTCGTCCGACGGGATTGGTGCTGCGCTGGGCTGAGTTGGTGTTGGGTCTCGTGGGGACATGAACCCCTCGAGGTCGGTCCGACCGAGTTTGAGGACTTCATCGGCTTCACTTGCCAGCTCTCGGGATTGGTTCCTTGTGCCCTTCTTCGGCTCGATGCCAATCAGCGTGACTCGCACTCCCATGTCCTGTGCTGCTCGCACGCCTTCTCGCAGGTCTTCGTCCCCGGCGATCAAGAAGGCGTCGCTGATGGCGCGTTCGCGTGCGAGCGTCATGAGGTCGCGGTAAATCAGCGCGTCGACTCCCTTCTGCTGTCGGCGGACATTGAGGCGACCCAGTCGCAGCTTGACGTTCGACAAAGCGGCGATGATCTGCTGCTCTGTGGTCGGAATGCCGTCACGCGCGCCGTCGTACCAGTAGATGCGAAGCACCGGCACGCCGCTGGCCCGGAAGGCGAGTTCGGTGAGGAAGTCGCGCGCGTCCGAAGGACTGAGCCGCACCCGGTCGCGTTTCGCGCTGCCGCAACAGAGCTTGCCGCCTTCCGCGTAGAGATAGCCAGCATCCACGAATACCGCGCATCGGTCCACCTGACAGACCCTCCAATACAAAACGAGGGCCCATTCGGGCCCTCGTCAACTCCTCAAAGGAGGAGTCAGCAAACTGATCAAAGACTAACCCCGGTTGCGCCACCGCACAAAGCGATTTCTTGGCAGGAGTGTGCTTGTCGTCCGACAGCGTACGCTCAGCCTCTCCATGGGGCATCGCGTCGAAGTCGTGCAGTCCGGCGAGTGGTGGGCGATAGAGGTTCCGTCACTTCGGGGCGTCTTCTCCCAAGCGAGACACCTCGACGAGGTGCCGGCGGCCGCTCGTGAGGCGATCGCCCTGATGCTCGACGTCGATCCCGCCGACGTGGGCCCGATCGACGTGCATGTGCAGGATCAGGGCGGCGCCGGGGCACTGACCTGACGGCGAGATGCCCCACACCCTCGTCGCTATGGTGACGGTCGACGGGAGGCGCGGAGCCCACCGCCTGCGCAGGGAAACCTGAGCACTCGGCCCAGAGCCGACTTCAGGCGGCCCGGCCTCCCGTTCCGCGCGCCAGGTGCGTTGCCATCAAGCCGACGGTTCACCTATCGTGGCGTGCGACAACCCCGAGGGGTCGCTCTTGAGCGGCTTCCGGGGTTCAGTCGTTCCTGGAAGAACTGCTTGACTTATCGCCGCTCTTCGGCGGCGGAGGCAGCGTGCCCTTCGGGAAATCCTTCGGGCCGGTGCTGTTCTTCGGAATGTAACCGTGTCGCCTGACCGTTGGCCTCGACCGCCGATTTGCTCGCTTCGACATGGTTGCCGTTCTCCAAGGTTCCTAGTCCGAATCCCAAGTAGGCCAAGTTTGGCTGTTCAACCAAGATTCCGGTGCCGGCCTCAGGCGGGGAGGTTGGGTATCGACGCCGCCGCTGGGATCGCCCACGCGACGTAGTACCAGACCAGGGCCGGTGCTGAGGCCACTGCGATCACCACGACCGATCGGCGTCGAGTCAGCAGCGCCAGCCCGAGAATGGCAGCAATCGTCAGTGCGATCACGCTCCAGCCCGCCACGTAGCGCTGTTCGCACGGAGCGTCCCAATCGAAGCCGCAGAATGCACTTCCGAAGGCCCAGACGCCAACAAACCACATCAGAGCCAGCGATCCGAACAACCAGGCCAATAGGTCCATGACGGCGAAGGCGCGCTCGCCGAGCTGCGTGGTGGGCGGCTGAGGCACCGGAACCGGGATCGGCCGAGCCGCACTGCGTCTCGAGCGAGCGGCACGCCTGCGCTGCTTCTTCACCGTGTTCGTTGAGCCGACGGGCACCTCGTCAGCTATGGCGGCCATGGCCTTCATGATGGCGAAGCGGACTAGCAGTCATGACCTTGGGGCTGGAATGTCGGGGTGATGAGAAACGGTCAAGTCACTCGGTCGAATGCGGGCCAAATCATCAAGAAAAACGCCTAATGAGGCCTTGTTTCGGTGCCTTCACACGGTCAAGATCGCAGCGGGGACAATTGCCGTTATCCCCTAAGTTCTGCCGTTCGTATGACTACCTGCAGGTGTGTGGGCGCTGCATACCGCCAGTGCCGGTCACGACGATCGTGCGCTCGCGGCATTTGCCCATGACAGCGGCTCGCGCGCGGGTTTCTGACACGGATCTTGTGGCCGTGGACCCGCCGGCGTCGTCAGTCGAAACCGCCCTACTCACGGAATCCGACACGCACAACCTGAATGGCCTCTCCCGCCACGAGGTCACCCACAACACGCTCCGCTGCTACAGAAGCCAATGGCGGAGCTTCGTGACCTGGGCCACCGCCCGCAGAATCCCAGCAGTCCCCGCCCAGCCCGAACACATCGCCGCCTACCTGGCCGAGCGTTTCGAGCAGCACGGCCACAAGCCGGCCACGCTGCGCGTGGCCGCTGCTGCGATCGCCTACGTCCACAGCAGCTGCGGCCTCCCCAATCCGTGCAGCCATCAAGATGTCAAGCGAACCCTCAGGGGAGCGACTCGGGTGGCCGGCAAGGCGCAGAAGCAGGCGAAGGGCCTCACCGCAGACGCACTCGACGCCATCGAAGCCACCGCCTGCCGGCCACGCCTCGGCAAGAACGGCAGACGAGAGAGCGCACAGGTCGCCGCCAGGCGAGGCAGCGTCGACATCGCCCTCGTGAGGCTCATGCGCGACGCGCTGCTGCGGGTCTCCGAATGCGCTGCGCTGACCTGGAGCGACATCGAGACGGCGCCCGACGGCAGCGGGCGGCTGCTGATCCGGCGCTCGAAGACCGACCCCGACGGCGAAGGCGCCGTGCTGTTCGTGTCGCCGCAAACCATGGCGGCCCTGGCGTCGATCCGCAATGACGCCCCAGCGGAACTCCGAGTGTTCGAGCTCAGCCCGAATCAGATCTCGCTGCGGATCAAGAAGGCAGCCGTGGCGGCCGGCCTGGGCGACGGCTTCAGCGGGCACTCGCCGCGTGTCGGCATGGCGCAGGACCTTGCACGGATCGGCGTCGAACTGCCCAGCCTGATGACCGCGGGACGGTGGCGCTCACCGACGATGCCCGCCCACTACACCCGCAACGAGACCGCCGACCGGGGCGCGGTGGCGCAGTTCTACAACCACCTGCGGAGCTCCCGCGATCCGCCTCAGATGAGCTGATCCACACGGGGCGGCCCGGTCTCGGAAGGCCCTCGACAGCGTTGATACTCTGCGGATTCTGCCTGCCAGGGGGACTCAAGTTGAGGGATAACGGCAATTTCACACTGCAGTCGGCTGCTGCGGAGCCAAGAGGCAGTTGACCGGCGTGTCCGACGCCCCGGAAGCCGAGGCCACTGAGGTCGAATTCGATCCGTCAGTCGACCCGATCCTCTGTTCACCTTTCGAGGAGCCGAATAGCTACTGGCCGCTCGACCTGACCGGTCGCGCCCTCAGCGGGATCAAGCCCGAGTCGGGACGTCGTCCTTCGATGCTGCTGAGCCCCGTGCCTGATGACCAGAAGCCGGGCCATATGCAGCTCTCGCTAGTTGAGTCCCTGGTAGTGGTGTATGGAGGGGGGCATCCCTTGGGCGCGTGATCACCGCGTCTACCTCTGGAAGTAACGACTCATCCAGAGAGGAAGACACGGTGATCAACCCCAACACGATGGACGCGCTCGGGTGG
>JAJEFK010000023.1 GCA_022820505.1 Acidimicrobiia bacterium
CACATGACATCCACCACTCTCCTGGACAAAGCACGCATGATGAAACCGGCCTCCACGGTCGTCAGGTCATCGACGACCCCACCAATACACCGGGGAACCAGACGACCCGTGGACGGCCACCTATCCGCGCGGCCTCTTAGAGGCCCAAGGCGGACTTGAGATCGTCGACGCGGTTGAGCTGCTCCCAGGGGAAGGTGTCGCCGTTGGGCACGCGGCCGAAGTGCCCGTAGGCCGCCGTCGCCTTGTAGATGGGACGCCGAAGATCGAGTTCGGCCACGAGCGCCGCGGGCCGGAGGTCGAACACTTCGGCCACCGCCGCCGATATGGCCTCCGGATCGACGTGGGCAGTGCCGAACGTCTCCACCAGCACCGAGACCGGGTCGGCACGCCCGATGGCATACGCCACTTGCATCTCGCAACGGTCTGCTGCCCCGGCAGCCACGATGTTCTTCGCGACCCAGCGTGCGCCGTACGCCGCCGACCGGTCGACCTTTGACGGGTCCTTGCCGCTGAAAGCGCCGCCCCCGTGGCGGGCATAGCCGCCGTAGGTGTCGACGATGATCTTGCGCCCGGTCAAGCCGGCATCAGCGACCGGTCCGCCGCTGACGAAGCTGCCCGAGGGGTTCACCAGCAACTCGAAATCGTGGTCGGCGAACTGCTCGGGAAGCGTGGGGCAGATGACGTGCTCGAGAAGATCGGGGCGCATCATGGCTTCGATCTCGATCCCCTCGCGGTGCTGGGCCGAGACGACGACTGTGCGGAGCGCAACCGGCTCGCCGTCGCGGTACTCGAAGCTCACCTGGGTCTTGCCGTCGGGGCGCAGGTAGGGGATGCAGCCCGATCGGCGTGCTTCGGTGAGCTGCTCGGCCATGCGGTGAGCCACATGGATCGGCAGGGGCATGTAGGCATCGGTTTCGCGGCAGGCGTAGCCGAACATCATTCCCTGGTCGCCGGCGCCCTGATCAGGAATGTTGTCTTCGTGCGCTGCCGCGTCGCTGCTGCCGAAGACGCCCTTGGTGATCTCCGGGGATTGCTCGTCCAGAGCGATCATCACGCCACAGGTGTTGCCGTCGAACCCGAGTTCGCCGTGGTCGTACCCAATCCCGGTGATCGTGTTGCGCACTACTCGCGGGATGTCGACGTAGGCCTCGGTGGACACCTCGCCCGCCACGACGACCAGGCCGGTCGTGACCAGCGTCTCGACCGCCACCCTGGCATGGTGATCCTCGGCGATCAGCGAGTCCAGGATGGCGTCGGAGATCTGGTCGGCCATCTTGTCCGGATGGCCCTCGGTCACCGATTCTGAGGTGAAGGTCCACTGGTTCACCGTGGCTCCCCATTCGGTCGTGATTGCCGATCGTGATTGGCCCATCGTGCAGGCCCGCCGCAACTGCCGATTGCAGTAGCGCGGCAAGGCTAGACGGACCGAGACGAAACCCTGCAGCCAGTCAGCGGCGAAGTTCGACGACGGTGTCGAGCACCGCGTCGGCGACCTCACGCTTGGAGCAGATCGGCAGCGGCCGCACGGTGCCGTCGGCCAGGAGGATGGTCACGATGTTGGTGTCGTGAGCGAATCCCGCACCGGCCGCCGAGACGTCGTTGGCCACCATGACGTCGAGGTTCTTGCGAGCCAGCTTCTGAGCGGCATTGTCGAGCACGTCAGCGGTCTCGGCTGCGAAACCGACCAGCACCTGGCCCGGGGGCTTGGCCGCCCCGAGACCGGCGAGGATGTCGTGGGTGTGCTCGAGCACGATGACCGGGGCTTCGGCGCTCCCGGCGGGGCTGCCCTTCTTGATCTTCTGCGCAGCGACGTCGGCAGGCCGGAAGTCGGCCACTGCCGCCGCCATGATGATCACATCGGCACCTGCATGTGCCGCCACAGCGGCCTCCATCTCGGCGGCTGACTCGACGCGCACTTCCCGAACACCCTCGGGCGGTTCCAGCGCAGCGCTGGTGACCAAGGTCACTTCTGCACCGCGGTCCCGGGCGGCGGTGGCGATGGCGTAGCCCTGCTTGCCCGATGAGCGGTTGCCGATGAAACGAACCGGGTCGATGGCCTCGCGGGTGCCGCCGGCGCTGACGGTGACGCTGACGCCGGCGAGGTCGCGGCGCGGCTGCGGTGACCAGCGAGCAGGGTCTGGTTCGGGCAGTTCAGCGAGCACTTCGGCCACGGCATCGAAGATCGTGGCCGGCTCGGCAAGGCGGCCCGTGCCGATGTCGCCGCCGGCGAGCCGGCCCGCTTCGGGCACCACCATGTGCACCCCCCGAGCGGTCAGCACCTCGATGTTGTGCTGCACGGCGGCGTGCTCCCACATCTCGGTGTGCATGGCGGGGCAGACCACAACGGGTGCCCGCGTGGCGAGCAGCGTGGCGGTGAGCAAGCCGTCGGAGATGCCCGCGGCATAGCTGCCGATGACGCGCGCCGTAGCAGGCGCCACGACCACCACGTCGGCCGTCTGGCCCAGCGTGGTGTGCGGGATCGGGTCGTCCTCGCCGAAGATCGATGTCTGCACACGCTCGCTGGCGAGGGCATCGAAGGTGGCGCGGCCCACGAAACGCTGTGCTGCAGCGGTCATCACCGGGACCACGTGCGCGCCGGCGTCCATCATCAGCCGGCACAGGATCACTGCTTTGTACGCAGCGATGCCGCCGCTGACACCGAGCACCACACGGCGCCCGGCGAACGGCGATTTCTCAGCAGTCTCGGCTTGATCGGCAGAATCCGTCACTGCCGCGAAAGGCTAAGCGTCGAGATCGGGAACCACTTCGAGCATGGCTGCGTCAGCCTCCGCCGCGGCAAGGGCTTCGGCCTCCAGCCGTGCTCGCTCTTCGGGGTCGAACCGCTCGAATGTGATCTTGTCGGCGTCGATCTCCTCGAATGCGATCGACAAGGGCTTGCGAGCAACCGAAGCGACCTGCGGCGGCACGACCGAGCCGATGCCGCCCTCGAGCTGGTTGTAATACGAGTTGATCTGCCGCGACCGCATGGCGGCGAGGCTCACCAGCGTGAACTTCGAGTCGACCTTGGAGAGCAGGTCTTCGAGCCCTGGGGTGATCATGGTGTCGGTTGACTCAGTCATCGCAGCGTGCAGGCTACCGGCGGGACCGGGTGCGCTCCACGAATGCGGCGATCTCGGTCACCGTGCTCGAGATGTCGCGGTTCACGACGATGAGGTCGGCCATCCGGTAGCCGACAGGCAGCTCCTCGTCGGCCTTGGCGAGCCGGCGTGCCACGTCTGCATCGGGGTCGCCCCGGCGGCGCATGCGTCGCTCCTGCTCGGCGCGGCTCGGCGGCAGCACCATGATCACCAGGGCGGCCGGATCACGGTTGCGCACCGACACTGCGCCCTGAACGTCGATTTCGAGCACCAGATCCCGGTCGAGATCGGGCGGTGGCATCGGTGTGCCGTAGCGGTACTCGAAGAAGTCGGCCCACTCGAGGAACCCGCCTGCTGAGATCCGGGCGTCGAACTCCTCGGCCGTCACGAACGTGTAGGCCTCGGCCGGCTCCCCCACCCGGCGAGGACGGGTTGTCCAGGATCGGCTCAGCAACAAAGTGGGATCACGCGCCACCAGCTCGGCCACGATCGTGCCCTTGCCGGCCCCGCCCGGGCCGCACACCACGTACAGCGTGACGCCCCAAGGCGCACTGTCGCCCGTTGCGCGCCCAAGCGCGCCATGACTCGCAGCGCCGCTGGGCGCCGGGTCGGTCATGCGACTGTTGTCTTCACGCGCCTCAGAGGCTTAGCCCTGTGCGAAATGCTCGCTCAAACGGCGCCGCTGCGTCTCGCCGAGACCCCGCAGCCGCCGGTTGTCGGCGATGCCAATCTCAGCCATCAGTCGGCGGGCCTTGACCTTGCCGAGACCGGGCATCGACTCCAAGGCAGCGAGTGCCTTGAGCTTGCCGACGTTCTCGACAGTGTCGGCTTCGGCCAGCAACTCGTCGAAGGTGAGCAGGCCCATCTTCAACCGATGCTTGACGTTTGCGCGGACCTCGCGGGCCTCCTTGGCCTTGGCCAGCGCCTCGGCACGCTGCTCGTCACTCAGTTCTGGCAGCGGACTCATTGAGGTGCAGTGTAGCTATGCGCCCGATAGGCCCCCCGACACCGGGCTCGATGGCGACGGGGCTTCTCATGGCGAACCCAGGGCGGCAGCGACCTCGGCGACGATGGCTGCCGCTGCTGCGTCCGGATCGGGCGCTTCGGTGACCGCTCGGCCGATGACGAGCACGTCGGCGCCTGCCGCCAGTGCCGACGCCGGCGTGGCGACGCGGCGTTGATCGGCCGACGGCGCCCCGGCAGGGCGAATACCCGGGACCACCCGGAGCATCCCCGGAACCGTGTTGGTCACGACGGAAAGATCAGGTGCGGCGCACACGACGCCGCCGCAGCCGGCTCGCTCGGCCAGCCGCGCTCGATCCATCAGCACCTCCGACGGGGCGTCTGCGTCGGAGGTGAGCACCGTGACGCCCAGCGCGATCGGCGCGTCGGGGCCCGGGTCAGCGTCGGCAGTGCTCGAGGCGGCGTCACCAGCGCCCCGGTGTGCGGTGGCCGCACCGTCGCTCAAGCCACGGGCACCCGCGGCCAGCATCTCCGGCCCGCCCTGGGTGTGCAGCGTGAGCAGCCAGACTCCCAACTCGCCCGCACAGCGAGCAGCCTGCTCCACCGTGTTCGGTATGTCGTGGAGCTTCAGGTCCAAGAACACGCGGCTGCCCGCCGACACGATGTCTCGGACCACCCCGGGGCCCTCGGCGAGAAACAGCTCGAGACCGACCTTCATGACGCCGAAGTCATCCCGGAATCGCTCCACGAGCGCCATGGCAGCGGCCCGGTCTGGCACATCGAGCGCGAGAGCCAGGCGATCACGCGCGGGGATTCGCCCGAGCACTGATGCCGTTGCAGTGGCTGTTGGCGGGTTCACATGATCTCCCGTGTGTCGGTTGCCGTCCGGTGGGCGCGCCCCGCCAGTGAGGCTGCGGAGCGGACACCGTGCCGCTCGCACCAGCGCCGCAGCTCGTTGAGCACGCTGCGAGGTGCCCTGGGATCCCAGAATGAGGCAGTGCCGACCTGTACCGCACTGGCGCCGGCAGCCATGAGCTCCACCGCGTGCTCCCCTTTGGCCACCCCGCCGACTCCCACAATCGGCACGCCGCCGAGCGCCGCACGGACGTCGTAGATGGCCCGCACCGCAACCGGACGGATGGCCGGACCCGACAGCCCCCCGCCACCGTTGCCGAGCGTGGGCTGCGCCGTGGCTGGGTCAATCGACATCCCGAAGACGGTGTTGATGAGCGTGAGAGCCTCGGCTCCTCCGCTCACGGCAGCTTCGGCGATCTCGACGAGATCGGTGACGTTGGGCGTAAGCTTCGCCCAAACCGGCACGCCCGCAGCAGTCGAGGCAGCGATGGCATCAGCCGTGGCCGACGGATCGCAGGCAAACATCTGGCCGCGGCCTTCGAGGTTCGGGCAGCTGACGTTCACCTCCAGCGCCGTGAGCCCGGCGCCCGCGAGCGCCGCTGCTGCCGCGGCGTAGTCGGCGACCGTGCGGCCCCAGATGCTGGCCACCACCCTGGCGCCCGTGCGCGACAGGCGCGGCAGCTCGTGCTCCACCCATTCGGAAACTCCCGGGTTCTGCAGCCCTACCGCGTTGAGCATGCCCGCCGCGCTGCCCACCACCCTCGGTGCCGGGTTGCCGGCCCAGGCAAACGGCGAGAGCGATTTCGTCACGATCGCCCCGAGCGATGCCAGATCCATGTACGAGCCGAGCTCGGTGCTGTAGCCGGCAGTGCCGGATGCCGTCATGACCGGGTTGGGCAGCTCCACGCTGCCGACTCGCACTGCCATGTCGACGCCTCCGCGAGGGACGGCCCGGGGCTGTGACTCAGACATGCTCGCGTCGCATCGACGCATCGAGTTCTGCGTGGAATTCCTGCAGCGGGCGTACCTGCAAGTCGCTGGCGAGCCACTCACGCAGGCCCGTCGCTGCGGCGCGGGCCGCGGCCACGGTGGTCAGGCACGGGACGTGATGCGTGCGTGCCGCCGCCCTGATGTGGCGTCCGTCGATCTGGGCCCCTCGACCCCTCGGCGTGTTGACCACCAACTGGATGCGACCTGCAGCGATGAGCTGCACCGAGTCCTCGCCGGGCGAGGTCTCGTAGCCGTCCACCGACAGCTTCGCCACTTCAGTCGCGACCGCAATGCCGTTGCGTCGCAGGTAGTCGGCCGTGCCGGCTGTCGCGGCGATGTCGAAGCCGAGCTCGGAGAGCACTCGGGCCGCCTCAAGCCCCTCAGGCTTGTCGCGGTCGGCCAGCGTGAGCAGCACCGTGCCGCCGGACGGGAGCGCGTCGCCCGCGGCGATCTGGCTCTTGGCGAACGCCAGCCCGAAGGTGGCGTCGATGCCCATGACCTCGCCCGTCGAGCGCATCTCCGGGCCGAGCACGGTGTCCACCGAGGGGAACCGGCCGAAGGGCAGCACGGCTTCCTTCACGGCGACGTGGCGCGGCCCAGTTGACCCATCGGATGGCAGCTGGCCATTGCGTGACCAGCCAGGCAGCATCCCGTCTGAGACGAGCTCGTCGAGCGTCTCGCCCGCCATCACTCGCGATGCCGCCTTGGCGAGCGACACCCCGGTGGCCTTCGCGACGAACGGCACCGTGCGCGACGCCCGCGGGTTGGCCTCGATCACGAACACCTCGCCGGCCTTGACAGCGAACTGCACGTTCAGCAGCCCCACCACGCCGAGCGACTCGGCCAGGCGCTGGGTGTAGGTCACGATCGTCTGCTGGGTCTCGGCGCTGAGGCTCGGCGGCGGGATGGCGCACGCGCTGTCGCCCGAGTGCACGCCGGCCTGCTCGACATGCTCCATGATCCCGCCGAGCATCCACGCGCCGCTGCGGTCGCGCAGCGAGTCGACATCGACCTCGATGGCGTCTTCGAGGAAGCGATCCACGAGCACGGGTCGTTCGGCCGACAGGCCTCCTTCGCGGCCCAGCGAGGAGAACTGCGCCAGCTGGGCCATCGTGGCGGCGAGTTCGTCGTGGTCATACACCACGGTCATGGCCCTGCCCCCGAGCACGTAGCTGGGGCGTACAAGCGCGGGAAAGCCGATGTCGTCGCAGATCGCAGCCGCCTCGGCCGGCCCGGCTGCGGTGCCGCCCGGCGGCTGCGGGATGACGAGCGAGGCGCACAGCGCGTTCCAGCGCTCGCGGTCCTCGGCCAGGTCGATGGAGTCGGCGGGCGTGCCGCACACCAGCTCGGCGGGCAGCTCCGAGGCCAGCTTGAGCGGCGTCTGGCCGCCGAGGCTCACGATGACGCCGACCGGATCCTCGGCGTCGATGATGTTGAGGACGTCCTCGGCCGTCAGCGGCTCGAAGTACAGGCGATCGGAGGTGTCGTAGTCGGTGGAGACCGTCTCGGGGTTGCAGTTGACCATGACGGTCTCGTAGCCGGCGTCGCGCAGGGCGAAGCTGGCATGAACGCAGCAGTAGTCGAACTCGATGCCCTGGCCGATGCGGTTGGGCCCCGAGCCCAGGATGATCATGCGGGGGCGGGTGCCGGGGCGGATCTCGTCCTCGTCCTCATAGGTGGAGTAGTGGTACGGCGTACGGGCATCAAACTCGGCGGCGCAGGTGTCCACCGTCTTGAACGTGGCGCGCACGCCCGCTTCCAGGCGCGCAGCGCGCACCTCGGCCTCGCCGATTCCCCACAGCCATGCAAGCTGCGCGTCGGCGAAGCCGATCTGCTTGGCGCGCTTCCACGCACGCCGGCTGAGCTGCCTGGGGCTGCCGGCCGCTTCGAGCACCGCCCGTTCGTCGATGATGGCGAGCATCTGGTCGACGAACCACGGGTCCACGCCGGTGGCGGTGCTGATCTCGTCGGGATCGGTGCCCCTGCGCAGCAGCTCTCCCATCTCGAAGACCCGTTCGGGCGTGGGTGTGCGGATCGCGTGGAGCAGCTCGGCTGTCGGGCGCTCTGCGTACTGCGTCTCGCCTGCGTCGGCATTCAGGCCGAAGCGGCCCTGTTCCAGGCTGCGCAGCGCCTTCTGCAGGCTCTCGGGGAAGGTGCGGCCGATGGCCATCACCTCGCCGACGGATTGCATCTGCGGGCCGAGCACCGGCGCGGCACCGGGCAGCTTCTCGAAGGCCCAGCGGGGGATCTTGGTGACCACGTAGTCCAGGGTCGGCTCGAACGAAGCCGGGGTCACGCCGGTGATGTCGTTGGGGATCTCGTCGAGTGTGTACCCCACCGCCAGCCGGGCCGCGATCTAGGCGATGGGGAAGCCGGTGGCCTTCGACGCCAGAGCCGACGACCGGCTCACCCGGGGGTTCATCTCGATGACGACCTGGCGGCCCGTGGCCGGGTCGACCGCGAACTGCACGTTGGACCCGCCGGTCTCGACCCCCACCCGGCGCAGCACCGCGAAGGCGGCGTTGCGCATCTGCTGGTACTCCGGGTCGCTGAGCGTCTGGGAGGGAGCGACGGTGATGGAATCGCCGGTGTGCACTCCCATGGGGTCCAGGTTCTCGATGGAACACACCACCACGCAGTTGTCGGCGCGGTCCCGCATCACCTCGAGCTCGAACTCCTTCCAGCCGACGATCGACTCCTCGATCAGGATCTCGGAGATGGGGCTGGCCTCCAGGCCGAAGGCGGCGACCCGCTCGAACTCGTCGGCGGTGGCCGCCATGCCGGCGCCGCGGCCCCCGAGGATGTAGGCGGGGCGTACGATGACCGGCAGCCCCACCGTCCGCATCACCTCGCGTGCGGTGTCCATGTCGCGGGCGGTCCCGGAGCGGGGCACGTCCAGACCGATCTCGATCATGGCCTGCTTGAAGAGCTGGCGGTCCTCGGCGGTGGCGATGGCGGTTGCGTCGGCGCCGATCAGCTCGACGCCGCTGGCCTCCAGCACACCGTCGGCGACCAGTTCCATGGCCAGGTTCAACCCGGTCTGGCCACCGAGGGTGGGAAGCACGGCGTCGGGCCGTTCCCGCTCGATGATGCGGGCCAGTACGGCGGCATCGAGCGGCTCGACGTAGGT
>JAJEFK010000005.1 GCA_022820505.1 Acidimicrobiia bacterium
GACGCCCCAGACCCCCACCACACCGACCCCCAGGAGGCAACCGGCACCAAACTCGACCAAGCCCGATAGAACAACCAGCCAGAGGCAGACCCGACGATCACCGCGACCATCCGTTACACCACCTCACGGGACTTGACCCTCCTCACCCTTAGGCCCTAGCTCGCGGCGCCCCAGATACAACCCAACGATCGAAGCGGGCGCGAAGAACCACCCGCCTCGTAGGTTCGAACGAACAGACACGATCCTGTTTCTCCTTGTTCGGCTCCTTTCCGTGTGATTTCGGGCCCTGACAGCCGTTCACGTGCCGCCCGGATACGGCCCGGTCGGCCTCGGCCTCCACATAGGGGCGAAGCTCGCTGCGAAGCGCCTTGTCGGTCACCAGATCGACAGGGTCGCCCAGCAGGTCCTCGAGATAGAACTGCACGCCGAAACAGCGCCTCGAATCCGCGGGGCCCTCGAAGCGGACCGGGATGTCGACATCGCTCGGCTGGTGCCTCCAGAGTAGAAACGCCGGGAGAGGCAAGTGCTGGCTTGCATGCAAGTGAGAACTTGCCTATAGTGTGCGGCCGTGGCCGATGTCTTCGATGCACTGAACGCACCGGCCCGCCGAGCGATCCTGGACGTCCTGGTCGCCCGGGACGACCAGACCCTGTTCGAGATCTGCGGCCGCCTCGCGGCCGACCATGACATCGGACTCAGCCGGCAAGCGATCTCGCAGCACCTCGCCGTTCTGGAAGAGGCGCAGCTCGTTCGCAGCCGGCGGGAGGGTCGCTACAAGTTCCACACCATCGACGCAACGCCGCTGCGAGCGGCGATGGCCCGATGGCTCAACGAGGAGACCAACCCATGACCATCCGCCTTCACCTGACCGGCGTGTTCGTCGACGACCAGGACGAAGCGCTCCGCTTCTACACCGAGGTGCTCGGCTTCGAGCTGCGCACCGACGTGCCGGTCGGCAACGGCGACCGATGGCTCACCGTCGGCGCCGAGGGACAAGACGTCGAGCTGCTCCTCGAGCCATCAGGTCATCCCGCCGTCGCGCCGTACCGCGACGCCCTGGTGGCCGACGGGATCCCGCTGGCGAGCTTCGCCGTCGACGACGTCCAATCCCACTACGAGCGCCTGCGGGCCGCTGGGGTCACTTTCACCCAGCCCCCCACGGAGATGGGACCGGTCACCACCGCAGTCCTCGACGACGGCTGCGGCAACCTCATCCAACTCCTCGCCTACTGACGTCGAGCTGAGCGAGCGTGCCGGCTCGCGTGCGGCAAGTCGGTGAGTGGCAGGTTCCGCTGAATCGGACGCGATTGTCACGTAGTCATGACTATTTTCATCTAGCTTGATCGCTTCGACGACGCTCGCCCTCGACGGTGAGCACGAGGAGAGTTGCGATGAGGACAGCGAGAGCAGCGGCCTGCGCAGTGCTTGCAGCCGGGCTGCTGGCGGTGGCCGCAGGACCCGCGGTGGCAACGAACGACATGACGATCACCGGCGTGTGCATGAGCTATTCGCTGCACTACGAGGTCTCCTTGGACAACGTGGGCAACACGCCAGGTGCCACCTTGCACCCCGACACCGAAACGCCGGTGACCTTTGAGGTGGATCCGTCAGACGCCAGATTCATGGCGTACGGCGAGCGCTGGGATCTGCACTCCAATGGTCAGCAGTTCGTTTCCAACGACAAGACTGAACCCGTCACCGGTTCGACCTCGTGCGCTTCCTCTTCACCGTCGACCCCGAGATACACAGTGGTCGAGACCAAGTCCATTGCCGTGATGAACGCCTGGTTCGCCGCCGAGGAAGGCAAGACGCGTGCTTCTGGCTACACGGCTGTGGCGCAGGCATGGAACAGCTACTGTGCTGTGGAGAAGGGCTGCACCGACACGCTGCCGACGAGTCCAGCGACCTACTGCGCGGAACTCGGGATCACGGGCACGGGCTTCAAGCTTGTCGGCGGCTATGTGTGCTGACAGGTTGACGTGATATGAGCGCTGATCTTCGCCAGCCTCACGTGACGCAGTAGCTAGCTCGTCGGCGGGCTGGACTGGCCGACCTCGTTGTCGCCCCAGCACTCGGCTGCGCCTTGGTGGTTCAGTGCGCAGGTGTGCCTGTTGCCTGCCGACACTGCGGCGTAGCCGGCGAACAGGCTGATGGTTCCCGGCTCGATGGCGACGGGGGCGAGCTGGCCGTACGAGTTGTCTCCCCAGCAGTACACCAGATCGTTGTCGATGATCCCGCACGCGTGGTTCCGCCCGGTCGACACGGCGGTGAACGCTGCGCCCGTCGGGCTTCTGACGGCCACCGAATCGGCAGTGCCGTAAATCGGCCCTGCGCAGGTGAGGCCTCCGTTGGCGAACAGCACGCAGAGGTGGATGGCGCCGTCGGACGACAGCGTGGTGAAGTCGCCCTGATTGAGGGCCCTCAGGCGGCCCCAGCACTGAAACCAGTCGTCGATCATCAGAGCACACGTGGTGTCGAAGCCGGCCGAGACCATCCGGTAGCCCACGCTGGGCACGTCCGACTGGCCATGGACATTGCTTCCCCAGCATCGGATGGTGTTGTCGCTGAGCAGACCGCAGGTGTGGCCGCCGCCCGCCGAGATGGCGGTGAAGCGCTCATCGGGCACGTCTGACTGGCCGTCCGTGTTGTTGCCCCAGCAGACAGCGGTGTTGTCGCTGCGCAGCGCGCACGAGTGCCAGCCGCCTGCGGACACGGCAGTGAAGGTGCCCTCGGGCGGCGTCGACTGGCCGTAGTTGTCGAGGCCCCAGCAGGCGACGGTGCTGTCGGTGCGCAGAGCGCAGGTGTGGAACTCCCCGGCCGACAGCGCTGTGTAGGTGGGCTGGGTGTCCTGTTCTTCTTCCTCTGCCTCTTCGGCTTCGTCGTCTTCGGCTTCGTCTTCTTCGGCGGGCTCCATGAGTGCGATGCTTCGAGCCGTACCGCCCACCTGCTGGGCGGTCTGCCAGCGGTCCTGGCCCGAGATCCGGCGCAACGAGTAGCCGATCCCCTCGAACTTCTCGATGGGCACCGCTGCGGTGCCGCCCACGATGTAGCCGTTCAAGAAGTTGTTGGAACTCGCCGCTCGGGCCCGCTCCTGCTGGTCCTCGGGCCAGGCGCCGTCACGCGGGCCGGTGAGGATGATGCAGTCGGTGCCGATGACACCGGCGAGGGTGACCGCGCTGTAGAGGTCGGACCGGGCGGCTGCGTCGGACGCCACGAAGATCGGCGTGTCGCCGGTGCAGTCGGCGGCGGGGTCCTCCGCGCCGGCCGATGCCGCGACCGTGCCGGTGTCGGCGCCGCCCGCTGCCTTGAGCGCCTCGGCGCCCACGAGACGGGCGGTGTGCCAGCGATCATTGCCGGCCAGGCGAGTGAGGGTGCGGCCGGCGACCTTGGCGTCGGGAATGGCGGCAGTGCCGCCCACGATGAAACCGCCCGGTGCTGCTGCGTCGAGGCGCGTGACCTGGTCTTGCGGCATGGGCTCGTCGCGAGGACCGGCCAGGACGACGCACTCGGTGCTGAGCACGCCGGCGAGCGTGACGGCGCTGTAGAGGTCTGACTGGGCCGGGGCATCGGACGCCACCAAGACAGGGACCGCACCGGCGCAGTCGGAGGCGGTGTAGCTGCTGGGCGGGAGGACAGCTTGCTCTGGTTCAGACGCCTGTGCGCCGGCGGCAGGTGCCGCGCTGAGGACGGCGGCCGCGATGACGAGCGCACCGGCCGCGGCGGCGAGACGTCTGCGCCGCGTGCGGTGCTGTCGGTTCGGTCGGCGTGGTTGCTGTTGCTGCTGTGCGGTCGGTTCGTGATGTGGGCTCGTCTGCGCTGACGCGGCTTCGTTCATAGTAGTTCGTACTACACCAATGCCGGCCAGGGCTGCCGATGCGACGTGCGGTCGCGCTCGCCCGGCCAAATGGATGCGCGACAGCGAGGCAGCGAACCTGATGGTGTTTCGTTGAGCCTTGCTTGAGCCCGCAGGCCGTCATGTGCAGATATGAGCCGACATCACAGCTCGCATTCGAGATGTGACGGCCAGCCGATGCTCGATGGCGCTGAGCCTGACAGGGTCGTCAGGAGCGGTGGGCGGCTATGGCGGCGAGGGCTTCTTCGAGGGTTTCGACGCCCACGACGGCGACTGAGGGCTCGGCCACGGCGGTCGCTTCTTCCACCTGGGCGGCGGGCACGAGGAAGAGGTCGGTGCCGGCTCGCACGACGGCGTGGGACTTCTGGGGCACGCCGCCGATCGGGCCCACCGAGCCGTCGTGGTGGATGGTGCCGGTGGCGGCGACGTCGAGGTTGCCGGTGAGCGGCTCGGGCGTGAGGGCGTCGATGACCGACAGCGTGAAGGCGAGGCCGGCTGAGGGGCCGCCGATGTTCTCGATGTGAAGCCGCACGTCGATGGGCGGCTCGTCGAATTCGACGTGGGTGGTGACGATCACGCCGAGCAGGGCGACGCCGTCGCGGTCGGCCAGCGTGACGGTGACGGTGCGGGTCTGGCCGTCGGGGGCGAGGGCGGTGAACGTGGCGGTGGCGCCCGGCTCGTGGGCCTTGACCGTGTCGGACAGCTGCTGCGCCGTGGTGATGGCCGTGTCGCCGACCGCTTGCACGATGTCGCCTTCGCGCAGGGCGTCGTCGGCCGGGGCGTCGGGCATGACCCTCTCGATGCGGGCGCCGATGGGGGTCATGATCTCGTGGCCCAAGTGCTCGAGTGCGACGGCCACGGCCACCTGGGTGGACTGGTCCATCTGGAGGCGGCCGGCGTCGCGGTTCTCGGCCACGGTGCGCTCGCCGAGGATGTCTTCGATGTCGACCACCTCGAGGGCGCCGTCGAGCCAGCCGCCGATCACCTCGAACAGCGACGGGGCGAAGCTGGTGCGAACGCTGACGAGGGAGATGGAGGCGTCGGAGGCGTAGGCGGGGTGGTCGCGGACGTCGACGAATTCCTCGATGTCGGCCGTGTGGCCGGGGGCGATGACGGCTTTGTCGTTGAGCGTGATGGTGAAGCCGGTGATGATGAGGAGCGCCAGGACGAGCATGCTCCCGATGAAGGCGTTGGAGCCGCGGGAATACTGGCGGGGGCGTGGGTGGCCTGATCGCGTGGGAGCGGGGTCTGGGCGTTCGGCCGGGCCGGCGGCGGTGGTGGCGGTGTCGATTGCGGGAGCGCCGGTGTCGGCAGTGTCGGCGGCGGCGGGAGCGGGGGCGGGCGCGCCAGTTTCGACGGCGGGAGCGGGCGCGGCTGGCGCCGCGGTGTCGGCGGCGGGCGGCGGGGCGAAGCCCAGGTCGTCGAGTGAGCCGGCGAGGGCGCGCCAGCCGAGATCCGGGTCATCGTCGGGCCGGTCGTCGGGCTCGCCTTCGGGCGTGCTGCCAGGAGGGGCGTCGAGACGAGCGCCGGGATCGTCTTCCGGCGGGCCGCCGGTCGCGTCGGTCACAGGCGCACAGCGTGCCATGCGCTCTGTCGCGGGCACGCGCGGTGGGGTCGCAAATGGGGCATATTGGGCAAATGGAACCGGGGCGCATCGAGCCGGGGCACTTGGAATCGAGGCGCACAGAACCGGGGCGCATCGAAACGCAGCGCGCCGAGCCGGGGCACTTGGAATCTGGGTGCACAGAACCGGGGCGGTGGCCGTACAAGCCCACTGCGATCTGGCGCAAGCTGGTTGCAGTGCTCGGGCTGGGAGCCTTCACGGCTATCTGTGTGATTGCCCTGGTGGCGCTGGTGCTGGTTGGCGCAGTGGTCGGTGCGTTGGTGCTCGAAGCGCTGATCGGGTGAACGGCCGCAGGCCGCTGAGCAAGGCACTGACCAGATGACTTGCCGTGGCGAGCCGGAGGGCGAGGCGTACGCACGTCGGCTGGAAGCGATTGTGGCGGGTCATCGGGGCAAGGCGGCCGTGGCGGAGCGGTTGCTCAACGATCCCGACGCGGGCGTGCGGGCGGCGGCGCTCGGGGCGCTGGCCCGGTGCGGCGCGCTGCAGGCGGAACAGGTCAGGCGGGCGTTGGGGGACGATGCGGCGGAGGTGCGGTGCCGAGCTGCGGAGCTGGCGCCTCCCGAAGTCGAGCTCGTGGGGCTGCTGAGCGATCCCGATGCGTCGGTGGTTGAGGTTGTGGCCGCGGCGCTCGGCGAGCGTGACCGGGATGCCGGGCCGGTCGGGGAGTTGTGCCGGGTGGCGGGCAGCCATGACGATCCGCTGTGTCGGGAAAGCGCCGTGGCAGCGCTGGGCGCGATCGCCGCCGGCCTGGACGCTGCCGCGGGCGCGCCGCGCGACGCTGCCGCGGGCGCGCCGCGCGACGCTCGCGCCGACCCAGAGTCCGGACCGGATGCGCCTGACTCCGCTGCTGCGGGAGCGTCGCCCGACGCTGCCCGGGCGATGGCGCTTGAAGTGCTGCTGGCCGCCATGGACGACCGGCCGCAGATCCGCCGCCGGGCGCTGCTCGGGCTGTACCAGTTCGATGACGACCGGGCCGCCCATGCCGTGCGGGCGGCGGTCGAGGATCGTGACCGCCAGGTGCGGGCCGTCGCCGGCGAACTGCTCGGCGTGCCCGTGCGCTGAGCCGGGTCGCTCGACGCCGACGCAACCTCGGTCGGCGGGCCGCACATACCACTCCGGCCCCTGCGATACCGTTTCACGTCATTCCCTCTTATTTCTGTTTGTTCGATTGTTCTCAGTCATTCGTGTCACACCCCGCTTCTACGGTTGTTCCCATGTTGAGAAGCGGTTCTGGCAGTGCCGAGGCAACCCCGACAGCCCCCCAACCCACCGATCTCACGACCGATCGGCCAGGAATGCTCGTGTTGCGGCGCCTCGACCGAGGTGAGCTCACGCTGCTGCGCCGGGACGAGTTGGTCAATGCGCTGGGTGATATCGAACGGCTCGCCAATCGGCTGACGGGCTACCGGGCCGAAGTGCTCGGCGCGCTGCACGAGCTGAACCGCTCGGGCGTGGCTCCGGATCCGATGCCGCATCTGACGTTGCGGGACGCCACCGGTGTCTCCGAGCGGGAAGCACGCCGGCTGTGCCGCGTCGCGAGCAAGGCCCGCGAGCACGCAGCCGTTCTGGACGCGCTGGCGGCGGGCGACATCAACGCCGATCAGGCTGAATTACTGTGCGACGCTCGCGTGCCCGACGAGGTGCGCACGGAGCTGGTGGCCGCTGCCGCCTCACACGACACCGACACCACCCGTCGATGCCTACGCGAAGCCGAAGCCACACACGGCGTCGAGACGCCGACCGAGCGGTTCCTGCGCCAGCGCGCGGCTCGGGGCGCTGGATGGGGCCGCGATCACGAAGGAATGCTCAAGCTGTGGGCAAGGTTCGATCCGGAGACGGGAGCCGGCATCGAAGCGGCGCTCGAACCGCTGCGCCGCGCCCTGTGGCAAGACGACAGGCACCAGCGCACCGACCGGCGCACACCGGCGCAACGCGACGCCGACACGCTCGCGTACGCGCTGGCTGGCGTCACCCTCACCGAGCAGGACGCCGCTGCGGTCGACCGTCTGCATGCACGCGCATGTCGTGACGAGCATGCCGAGCAGGCGCAGCGGCTGTCTCCCGCGCAGATCAGCGTGCTCATTGGCCTTGATGCGTTGCGCGGCCACACCGACCAGGCCGGCGTCACCGACGCCGGCACCGAGCTCGCGCCGGAGACTGTGCGGCGCCTTGCATGCGACGCCGAGATCATTCCGATCATCTTGGGCGGGCGAGGGGGATCCGCCGACATCGGCTGGGCACGACGCACCGTGCCGTTGCGGCTCAGGCGGCTGCTCATCGCACGCGACAAGCACTGCCAGTGGCCCGGTTGCCATGCGCCCCCCTCACGCTGCGACGCGCATCACGTCGTCCACTGGGCCGACGGCGGCCCCACCAATCTCGACAACCTGGTGCTGCTGTGCCACACCCATCACCGGCACCTTCATGAGCACGGTTTCGAACTCGTTGTGGGCCCCGACGGCTGGATGCCAAGGCAGGTAGCCGTCGGGCGTCGAAAGGCCGAGCAGGGAGCCAATGCCCGACAACCGAGGGCCCCGTGACCCGCTCGGGCCGGGTCAGCGCACTGCGGCCAGGCCAGAACTGCGGCCGGGCCAGCGCACTGCGGCCGGGCCAGCGCACTGCGGCATTCTGAGAGAACGAGACGCCAGCTAACCCACGTCGCTCAGGCGGTCTCGCAGCTCAGCCACGAGGTGGGTCACGTCGAGGGCGAGTACTTGGCGCAGCCCGAGCTCGTCGGCGGCGACATCGCTGCGTCCGTAGAGACGGAGAGTGCGCAGGGGTCCGCCGCCGATCGGCTCGGAGATGTCCATGCCGATGCGAGGCACGCCGGGCAGCGTGTTGCGGTCGGGATCGACCGGCTCGATATGCGGCGCCAGGGCGACGAGCCGTTCCCGGCTCACATCGCCGGCAGCGACCGCTTGTTCCAGCAACAGGTGCAGGCGGAGCTGTGACAGCCATCCGGCCCGCACCCGGGGGTCTGCCAGAGGGCGGTCGCCGGGCTGGGTGGGCGACGTCGGCTGCGCAAGCGGCTCGGCCGCAGCGTCGGCGATGAAGCTTGCCCAGTCGGCGGCGAACCCATCCATCACGGCGGAGCGATCGGTCTGCCAGGGCGGGGCGGGGTCGATAAGCAGCTCCACCTGTCCGGGCAGCTCATGGCCGGCGGCAAGGGTGGAGCGCCGCACGACGGTCAGGTTCGGCGGGAGCCGTTCGAGCACGTGGATTGCCCCGGGTTCGGCCGCCTCGACGAGTACGTACCGGCACTGGCGGTCGCTGACCGCGTCGGTGACGTCGAACACGGACGCGTCCAAGTCGAGCACCTCGATCTCGCCCACGTCGAGGTCGAGCATTGCCGGCACCGTCTCACGGGCAGCGCCTGCGGCATAGGCCGCCGCGGCGACGCGGCGGCCCAGGGGTGAGCCGTCGACGATGACGCACCAGGTGGCGCCTGGTCCGCTGGCACGGAAGCGGTCCAGCAGGGCCACGGTGGTCAGCTCCACGGGCGCCGCTCTCGTGAGCACCCAGTCCAGGTCCTCGCCGGCCAGCGTCGCGACGGCCGGCACCACGGGCAACGGCAGCTCGGCCGTTACGTCGGCGGCGTCGATCCCGCTGCTCACGTAGGCCAGCGCTGCAACGTCCCACTCCCCGAGCGCAGCGCCTGCGTCGGCGTCCCCGTTCCCGAGCGGCGGCGCGTCCCCGTCCGAGGTGACGGCACGGTCGCGGTGCCTCACCGACAGCTCGACCGGGTAGAGCCCGGTGATGCCGCCTCGGGCATTGACGCCGGCCCAGTAGGCCTGCACGCCGGCGAGTGCCGCACGGTCGGCCTCGTCTTGACCCAGGTCCATCAGCACGCCCAAGGTGAACATGCCGGCGTCGTAGCCAGCGGCAGGCGCCAGCTGCGGCTGCGCTGGTGGGCTGACGGCCGGAGGCGATTCCGAACAGCCTGCTGCAAGCAACACCGCTGCGAGAAGCGCCGCAGCCCGAAACACCGCAGCCCGAAACACCGCAACCCGAGACACCGCCAAGCGCGCCAGCACAGCGTTCAACACGCGCAGAACCCCATCGACTCAGCCTTGTACAGGCCTCGTCGTGTCACACCCCCGCGAGAGCATGACCTCATGAACAGCAACCCGATGAGCACGCCCAACCAGCGTGCCCCACCGCCGGGGCGGTTCAGCGGCCGGGGATCGTGTGCGAAGCGTGGAGCGACTCGAAGTTCTCGAGCGCCCGGCCGGCGCCCAGCACAACCGTCTCGAGCGGCGACTCCGAGCGCAGTACGGGCACACGTGCCTCGGACGCGATGCGCTGGTCGAGGCCCTGCAGCAGCGAGCCGCCGCCGACCATGAGGGCGCCCGTGTGGATGAGGTCTTGTGCCAGCTCGGGCGGCGCCTCGCCCAGGCATTCCAGGACAGCTTCCACGATGAGCTCGACCGTGTCGGCCAATGCGGAGCGCACCTCGGTGGGGGTGATGACGAACGTGCGGGGCAGACCCGTCGACAGGTCACGGCCCTTCACCTCGGCGTCGAACTTGTCGTCGACCGGCCATGCCGAGCCGATGCTGATCTTCAGTTCCTCCGCCGTGCGCTCGCCGATGGCGATGCCGTGCACCCGGCGGGCGTAGTTCATCAGCGCAGTGTCGAAGTCGAACGACCCCACACGGACAGCGCGCAGCGATACGAGGCCGCCGAGCGACACCATGGCGATCTCGGCGGTGCCGCCGCCGATGTCGATCACCAGCGAGCCGGTGGGCTCGTGGATCGGCAGGCCCGAGCCGATGGCTGCAGCGATCGGCTGCTCGATGAGCCGGACGTCTGACGACCCGGCACGCCGGGCCGCCTCGATCACCGCTCGCCGTTCGACCGGGGTGATCAGCGAGGGCACGCAGACGGCGACACGGGTGCGGCCGAAACGGCCGACGCCCACGCCCTGCAGGATGAGCCGGATCATGCGCTGGGTGATGTCGAAGTCGGTGATGGCGCCATTGCGCAGCGGCCGCGCAGCGATGATGTAGCTCGGCGTGCGCCCGATCATCTGCCAGGCCTCGCGCCCCACCGACAGCACGTCGCCAGAACGCTCATTGAGCGCTATGACCGACGGCTCGTTGAAGACGATGCCGCGCCCCCGCTCGTACACCAGCGTGTTCGCGGTGCCGAGATCGATCGCCAGGTCACGAGCCAGAACGATGCCTCTGGTCGGGCCTCTGATTGGCGGAGATCACGCGGTCGTGCCGCCGTTCGGCTTCGGGCGGACGGGGTACCGCCCGGCGGCTCCTCCGCTCGCCTGCCTGCAGCGGGAGCTCTTCAAGGTCGGCGCTCAGCGGCGGCAGCAGCGGCACCGAGTAGTCGCGTTCGACCAGCCGGATGCTGGCCGGCGCCGGCTGCTGCTGGGCCCCGGCGGACGATGCGGGTTGGCCGGCGGCCGTTGCACCGTCGGACGCGGCGGCGGCTTGGCCGGATGATTGCTTGGCGGCTCTCCCGCCTCTGCGCCGGCGCATTGCCCGAACGAGCCCAGGCGTGCCGGACGGCATGTCCTGCGAGTCAGGAGGGGCGATCGACTCGAGCTTGCGTCGGAACGGCTCCGTCTCGTCGTCGGTCACCTTCCCGCGCTTGATGCGAGCCCCTACGCCCAGCACGATCATCCCCAGCAACGGCACCACGATCGCTATCGCCAGGAACAGCAGCGGGCTCATGACCGGGGCACCTGCGCGATCGGCTGCGACTGCAGGCCCCAGTCGGTGCCGGCGTCATGATGCTCTTGCTTCCAGATCGGCACCGTGGCCTTCAACGTATCGATGCCGAAACGGGCAGCTTCGAACGCTGCATCCCGGTGCGGTGCCGAGGCGGCCACCACGACCGAGCTCTCGGTCAGACTCAGCATGCCCACCCGGTGCAGCAGCGCCACCTTGCGCACGCTCGGCCACCGCCGACGCAGCTCGGCGGCAATGTCGGCGAAGCGAGGCGCCACCTCCGACTCGTACGCCTCGTACACCAGCTGGGTCACGCCCGTGCGGTGCTCTGCGTGGTCGCGGACCGTGCCGGAGAACAGCACGACCGCTCCCGCCGCCGGATCGAGCGCCCATTCATAGACGGCGGCAATCGGCAGCTCGTCGTGAGTCAGCTCCACCCACGTGTCGGCATGGATCCCGTCGGGCGACATCATCGCAAAGCGTAGGAGCGCCGGAGCCAGGCCGCGGCAGCCCAGCCGCCTGCCGCCACCGCGGCCCCCGCGCCGACCAGCGTGGCGTACTGGCGCTGGCGGGCATTGAGGTCGTCCCAGGGCATCCCGACGTCGGCGATCACGAACGCCTGGGCGCTGCTGTAGCGGGGTTCCCAGCCCTCCGCCCGCAGCCGGTCATTGGCCACCACCCAGCTGTAGCGGGTGTACGGGAGCAGACCTTCGGGTGCCGCATGGCCCACCCGCCGGGCCACGTAGCGGTCGAGCCGCTTGGGCAGCGGCATCGGCAGACGGATCTTGGGGCGAGCCCCCAGCAACGCCCGCAGCTCTCCCGGCGACAGCCAGCCGTCGGGAGCCACGTTGAACACGCCCGACAACCGGCGCTGCGTGGCCAGCACCACAGCAGACGCCAGATCGTCGAGGTGCAGGAACTGCACCGGAGGGTCGTCGCTGCCGGTGCGGATCGGGGCCGCGGCCAGCATCGCCTCGCCGATCGGGCCGCCCAGGCCGCTCGACACCACCGGCGCCGGCCGCAGGATCGCCACCGAGCGATCACCCTGATCGCACCACTCCAGCACCATCCGCTCGGCGTCGGCATGATGCACAGCCCACGAAGCCTCCAGGTTGGGGCGCACGGGCAGATCCTCAGAGATCGGCGTGGGATGGTTCGGCCAGGCCCCGTACACGCTGGCGCTCGACACCATCGTCAGGTGCCGCACGCCGTCGGCCGCGGCCAGCACCCGCCGCACCCGGTCGGAGGTCACCTCCCGGGTCAGCCGCAGGTGCACCAGCACCTCGGCGCCGCCCAGGTCGTGCTGATCGTCGGCACCGCTCCCCGTCCCGGTTTCGTTGCCGGGGGTGGCGGCGAGGGTGGCGGCGGCCGCGGGGGTGCCGGCGTCGACGTCGAGCACGTCGAACGACTGGGCCAGCCACTGCAGCACCCGGGCGCCGATCACGCCGCCCGCACCCGACACGGCAATCCGGCTCATTTCCCTACCATGCCTCACTCATGGCCCTGCCCCCGGTCACTGCGCCCGACAGCAGCGGCGGTTGGCAGCCGTAGCCGACCGCAGCACACAGCGGCGAGGGCGCTGTTCCGGTGCACCGTGACCCGTCGTACGATGCCGTTGTGGCCGACGATGACGACAACCCGTTCTCGGGCATCCCGTTCCTCGGCGACATCGCATCCATCTTCGGGGGCAGCGAAGAGCAGCTCTGGGAAGGCGCCCGCCAGGCCGCCAACCAGCTCGCCACCGGCGGCGAGCTCGAGCACAACGTCGACCCGGTCGAGCGGCATCGCCTCAGCGAGATCAGCCGGGTGGCAGAGCTGCACGTGGCGCATGTCACCGGCCTGCAAGTTGCCGGGCAGCTCGAACCGGTCACCCGCTCGGGCTGGGCCACCAGCGCGCTCGAGACCATCCGCCCGCTCATGGACCGGTTGTCGGAACGGCTGAAGCAGCCCGATCCGGCTGAACAAGACCCCTTCGCCGGCCTGCTCGCCATGATGAGCCCCATGACGGTGGCGATGACCGCCGGCATGATGGCCGGCCATCTCGCCACCAGCGCATTCGGCAACTCGGATCTCATGATCCCCATGCCCCGCGTGCTCATCGTGACCGCCAACATCGCCGAGTTCGCCAACGAATGGAGCCTCGACGTCGACGACGTGATGCTGTGGGTGGCCATCCGGGAGCACACCATGCACGCGGTGCTGGCGATACCTGAGGTTCATGCCGAGTTGCACTCACTGCTCCTACGACATATCGACGGTTTCCGCCGCGGCGACCCCATGAGTCTCGACCTGGAGCTGCCCACTTCGCTCGGCGACGTCAGCGACCCGCAGCAGCTCCAGGCGCAGTTCGGCGAGCAGCTCCAGCGCATCTTCGGCAATCCCGAGCTGCTGCTCGGCGTGACCCGCGACGAGCAACAGGCGCATCTCGAAACGCTGATCTGCGTGCTCACCGCCTACGTCGACGACGTGGTCGCCCAGGCGGGCCCGCGCCTCATCGGCGGATTCGGCGCGCTCAGCGAGGCTGTGCGCCGCCGTGCCCTCGCGGGCGCCGACTATGCCGACCGGCTGCTCGGCGTGCGGCTGACCGCCGAAGCACGTGATCGGGGAGACAGCTTCATCGCCGGCGTGATCGAGCGAGCCGGACGGGAGGGGCTGGCCCGCCTCTTCGAGCCCGGCGGCCTTCCCACGCCGAACGAGCTCGTCGCCCCCGGACTCTGGCTCGCCCGCCTCGACCTGCCGCTCTAGCTGTCCGCCTCCAGCTCTCCCCCGAACCTCAGCGGACCGGCACAGACGCGGAGCTGAGGACGCACCTATCCGGGCGGCTGCGCTCTGTTGCGGCGGACGCGGGCGCGAACCCGTGTGCGGACCCGGGTGACGATGATCTCCGACGGCGGACGGCGGCCGCGCGCCAGCGCCCACAGCCCGCCCGCATACAGCACCACCGCAACCAACCCGGCAATGCCCAGCAGCATCACCCCGGCCCGCAGCGGCAGGATGCCGCTGGGCGCCGCCACCGGCACCAGCCCGCCGATCACCCACATGAGCTGGAAGCGGGTCTCGAACCGGGCGAATGTGCGCCCCCGGTCGGCGGGCACCTCGTCGCGCTGCACGATCGCGTCGAAGCACAGCTTCCCCAGCGCGGACATGAGGCCGATCACCATGGCCAGCACCAGCACCGAGAACCGGTCGGGCGCGGTCACCACATAGAACGACACCGCAGCCGCCAGCACCAGGGTGCTGGCCAGCAGCACCTCCTCGCGGACACGGCGTCTCAGCCACGGCGCGCCCACAGCGCCGATGAGCTGGCCCACAGCGCTGGCGGTGAACATGAAGCCGAACCACCACGGCGCTGCGTCGTCGGTGCGCAGCCAGAACGCGATCAGGAACAGCGTGAAGCCGGTCATGGCCCGCACCACGCCCATGGCCGAGCCCGCAAGCAGCATCCCGCCCCGCCGCCCCGAAGCCTGTCCAGCCGGGGTGGGCCGGCCACGTCGGCGGCGCTGGGAGGGCCGGCCCGGTTCCTCACTCCAAGGACCCGTGTAGAGATCGGACGGCTGCCGCCAGCGATCAATTGGCCCAGTCGGTGGCTCGTTGGCCAGACCTGGCCGCTCGAATCGGCTGTGCTGATCGGGTGGCGCAGGGGACTCGCCTGCAGGCGGCGCGTCGTCCAAGGTCCGCGGCCGCACGGCAAAGCGGGGCAGCCGCCGTGCCGGGAACGTCATCAGCACGAACACCACCGACGCCAGCACCAGCACCCAGCGCGACGACGCCAGGCTCAGCAGCACACCGGGCCCCGCAGCCAGCGCACCCCCCAGCCCGCTCAGCAGCATCAGCTTCGAATTGGCCTCGACCAGGTCGCGCTCCTCGCGCACCAGCCCCGGCACCACCGCGCTCTTGGCCACGTGATACGTCTTGCCCGCCACCAACGCGCCGAACGCCTCGGGGAACAGCAGCAGCGAATCGAGATGGCGCACCATCAACAGCGCCAGCACCGCCCGGGCAATGCCGGCGCCGATGATCATCCCCCGCCGCCCGCCACGGCTGCGATCCACCAGCGGCCCTATCAGCGGCCCCACCACCGCGAACGGCGCCATGGTCACCAGCAGGTACAGCGCCACCCTGGGCCGGGCAGCCGCCGGATCGAGGTTGAAGAACAGCGACCCAGCCAGCGCGATCGCAATCAGCGCATCGCCGGCAGCAGACAGCAGATGCGTGCGGGCAAGCCACGTGAATGGCTGCATCAGCCGCTGCCCCAGGTCATCGGCACCATTGTGCGCCCTCGATGTGACAAATGGGCTGTGCGTTATTCAGCAAGCAGGTCCAGTCCGCGCACGTTCTCAGCAACAGGCGGCGCGGCCCGCTCGTAGCGGTAGCCCAGCCCACGAATGGTGGTGATGCGCTGCGGGTTCGACGGATCGTCCTCGATCTTGGCCCGCAGCCGCTTGACGTGAACGTCGATCGTCTTGGTGTCGCCCACGTAGTTGTACTCCCACACGTTCTGCATGAGGCTGTCACGGGTCACCACCCGCCCGGCATGGGCCAGCAGGTACGCCAGCAGCTCGAATTCCTTCAGCGCCAGGGTGACCAGCTCGCCGCGCACGCGCAGCTCGTGGCGGTCGATATCGAGCACCACATCGCCCTCCACCAGGCACGCAGCGTCGATGTTCTCAGGCGGCTGGCCTGACGCACGCCGCAGCACCGCCCGCATGCGGGCCACCAGCTCACGCATCCGGTACGGCTTGGCCACGTAGTCGTCGGCCCCCACCTCCAAGCCCACCACGGCGTCGATCTCCTCGGCCCGGGCGGTCACCATGATGAGCGGCACCCGCGACTGCTTGCGAATCTCCCGGCAGACATCGAGGCCGGACATGCCGGGCAGCATCACGTCGAGCAGCACCAGGTCGGGCTCGGCTTCGTTGATCTCGGCCAGCGCCGCCCGGCCGTCCGCCGCCGTGCGCACCTCGAAGCCCTCGCGCCGCAGGCCCACCGTGAGGGCCTCGGTGAACGACGGCTCGTCGTCGACCACCAGTACCGATGTCATGTGCTCGCCCCGTCCTGTCCTGCCGGCAGCCTCAGCGTGAACGTGGTGCCCACGCCCTCACGGGTCTGCAGCATCACCTCGCCGCCATGGTTCATCACCACGTGGCGCACGATGCTCAGACCCAGCCCGGTGCCGCCCGTGGCCCGGGCACGGGCCTTGTCGACCCGGTAGAAGCGCTCGAACACCCGCTCGGTCTCGTCGGCGGGAATGCCGATGCCGTCGTCGGCCACCACCACGTCCACCCACGCCTGCTCGTCGGCATCGGCCGGCACCTCCGACGGGGGCCGATCATCCTGAGAGCCCAGCGCAGCAGACAGGCGAACCTCTGCGCCCGGATCGCTGTACTTGATGGCGTTGTCGACCAGGTTCCCCACCGCCCGCAGCAGCTGACCCCGGTCGGCATGAAGGACAAGCTGTTCGCCGACATCCGGGCTCACCAGCGACACATCGTGCTTGCGAGCGTGCTCGGAATACTGGTGCGCCACCTCGCACAGCAGCGGCACCACCGACACCGGCTCCTGCCGCATCGAGCCCTCCAGCTCCACCCGGCTCAGCTCCAGCAGGTCGTCGATGATGTGCCGCACCCGATCGGCCTCAGCACCGATCCGGTCGACCAGCCGGGTGCGCACCGCAGCGTCATCCTCCCCGGCCAGCGTCTCCGACAGCAGCGCAATGGCACCCACCGGCGTGCGCAGCTCATGGCTGAGGTTGGCCACGAAGTCTCGCCGCACCTCGTCCACCCGCACGCCGTCGGTGCGGTCGGCCATCACTGCCACCGCCCCCAGCGCATGGCTGTCGCTCGCAACCGGATGCCCGCTGATCTCGATCACCTGCGGCGGCGGCCCGGTCAGCTTCACCGTGCGGGAACGAGCCTGCCCCTCCTGGGCCGACTCCAAGAGCTGCGTCACCCCCGCACCCACCAGCGCCATCGCATCACGTGCCGACATCATCTCGTCGGCCAGCGCATTGCTGGCGCACACGTTGCCGTCCTCGTCCACCAGCACCACGCCCACCGCCAGCTCATTCATCGCGAGCTGCCAGCGAGCCCGGTCGCGCTCGGCCAGGTTGGCCGTCATGGCCGCCGTGGTGGCAATCGACTCCAAGTAGGTGATCCAGTCGTCGAGGCTGTTGTGGTCGAGCCGTGCCTCGCCCGGACGGGGTGCCTCGCCTTCCCCGGCAAACCGGTGCACCACACGCCCCAGCCGCTCCGCGGCCGAACTGCGCCCTCGCACCAGCAGCAACACCGCAACCAGCGCAACTGCCAGTGCGGCCGCCACCGCCACCAGCGCCGCAATCACATCTCGTCCTGCTCCCGGCGGGCTCGGGCCCGGTTGGCGCCCAGATGCTCGGGCAGCTCCCCGGTCACCAGGAACTCGACGCGCTCGGCCACGTTCACCGCGTGATCGCCGATGCGCTCGTAGAAGCGGCCCACCACCGCGAGCTGCACCGCATGCTGAATGCTGATCTTGCCGAGCTCGTGCGAGGCGAACACCGACACGATGTACTCATTGTGCAGGTCGTCGAGCACGTCGTCCATGTCGTTGAGCACCGACGCCAGGCCGGCATCGCGCTCGGCGTAAGCGTCCATGGCCTTGGCCGTCAGCTTCACCGCCTGCTCGCGCATCCGGTCGATCAGCCCCCGCACCCGGGGCTCCAGCTCCGCCCCGTGCAGCCGGGCCACCGCCTTGGCGATGTTGGTGACCAGGTCGCCGCTGCGCTCGATCTCCGAGATCATCCGCAGGTCGGTCAGGATCGTGCGAAGGTCCACCGCCACCGGCTGCTGCAGCGCGAGCAGCTGCACGCACTTCTCCTCCGCTTCGAGGCTCAGCAGGTCGAGCTCGTCGTCGGCAGCGATGATCTGGTCGGCCCCGCCGATGTCGCCGGCGAGCAGCGCAGCGCTCACCGCCGAGATCCCCTCGGCCACCATGCCGCCCATCTGCACGAGATCGGCACGAACCTCGTCCATCAGCTGATGGAACTCGGTCCGTACTTCTTCGGTCATGTCATGCAGTGTGGCGCAAATCAACCAACCCGCCCGGTGATGTAGGCCTCCGTGCGGGGATCGTCGGGATTGGTGAAGATCAACGAGGTCGGCGCGTACTCGACCAGCTCGCCGGTGCGGTGACCCATCTCGTTCGCCTGCACCGAGAAGAAGGCCGTCATGTCGCTGATGCGAGCGGCCTGCTGCATGTTGTGCGTCACGATGATGATCGTGTAGTCGTTCTTCAGCTCGGCGATGAGCTCCTCGATGCGGCCCGTGGCGATCGGGTCGAGCGCGGAGCAGGGTTCGTCCATCAGCACCACGTCGGGCTGCACCGCAATGGCCCGCGCAATGCACAGCCGTTGCTGCTGGCCGCCCGACAGGCCGTAGGCCGACATCTTGAGGCGGTCCTTCACCTCATCCCACAGCGCCGCCCGGGTGAGCGAGCCCTCCACCACGTCGTCCAGCTCGGACCGTTTCACGCCCGCCAGCCGCGGCCCGTACGCGATGTTGTCGTAGATCGACTTGGGGAACGGGTTCGGCTTCTGGAACACCATGCCCACCCGCCGCCGCACCTCCACCGGGTCGACCTCGTCTTGGTACAGGTTGACGCCGTGGTAGTGGATGGTGCCGTCGACCCGGGCACCCTCGATGAGGTCGTTCATCCGGTTGAAGCAGCGCAGGAAGGTGGTCTTGCCGCAGCCCGACGGGCCGATCAGCGCCGTCACCTCATGCTCGGCCACATCCAGCGAGACGTCGCGCAGCGCCCGGAAATCGCCGTAGTACACGTCGACATCGGCACACTCGAATACCGTGCCGGCATCGGGGCGCTGGCCTGGCGCAGCCGCGACCCCGCTCACGTCGATGCGCGCATGAACCCCCGTCGCCCCGGTTGTTCCCGCCGTCGCCGCCGGCGCGCCTGGCGCCGACACCTCGGACGCAGTCGCATCTGACGCATCGGAAACATCTGACGCTCTCGCATCAGGCTCTTGGGTCATCAGGGCCTTCTCGGGGTTCACATTTCACCTGTATCGGCTGTTGATCTATCGGCTGTTCGGTTGGGTCATGGAGGCGGGGTCACCACTGCTTCTCGAAGCGGTTGCGCAGGTAGATGGCCAATCCGTTCACCGCCAGCACCAGCACCAGGATGACGACGCTGGCTGCAGCGGCGTTCACCCCCCAGTCTGCGCCGGGCAGGCGGGCGAAGTTGAAGATCTGCACCGGCAGCGCCGTATAGGGACCGGTGAAGGTCTCGAGCATGTTGGCGTCGCCGAAGCTGAGGAAGCCCGTGGCGGCGCCCACCAGGATCAGGGGCGCCGCTTCGCCGAGGGCGCGCGCCAGCGCCAGCACGGTGCCCGTGAGGATCGTGGACAGCGCGGCAGGCAGAACCTGACGTGAGAGCACCTCCCACTTGGTGGCTCCCACACCGTACGCGGCCTCGCGCAGCGACGACGGCACGGCCTTGAGCGCTTCGACCGAGGTGATGACGATGATCGGCAGCACCATCGCCGCCAGCGTCATGCCGCCGGCAATCACCGTCTTGCCCTGGGTGAAGCCGTGGATGGTCTGCACGAACACCGCCAGGCCCAGCAGGCCGTAGACGATCGACGGCACGCCGGCCAGGTTGCGGATGTTCAGCTCGACGATGCGGGCGAAGCGGGAATCCTGGGCGTACTCGACGAGGTAGATGGCGGTGGCGACACCGATCGGCACGGCGAACACGCCGGTCACCAGCGCCACCTGCAGGCTGCCGATGATGCCCTGCCAGACGCCCGCCTCGGCGGCCGAGCGCTGGGAGAAACCGTGGGTCAGGAAGTGCCAGAGGTTGCCCGACAGCACGTCCCAGCCGTCGACGATCATGACCGCGAGCAGCACGGCCAGGAAGCCCGTGGCGAACACGGTGGCGCCGATCAGCAGCCACTTGAAGACAGCGCCGGCCACATCGGCCCCGGGGCGGCGACGCAGGGCATCTGCTGTGTCGGCGGCGATGCCCGCAGGGCTGGTGAGCACAGACATGGCGTGCTTCAGTACCTGTTCTGCAGCCGGCGGACGATCACGTCGCCGACCATGTTGAGCACCAGGGTCATCGCGAACAGCAGGGCGCCCAGGAAGAAGAGGCTCTGGAACGCCAGGTTGTTGCCGGCGACCTGGTCGGTGCCGAGGCCCAGCGCGGCCATGGCCGAGGTGAGCGTGCCGCCGGACTCGTACAGCGACAGGTTGTACAGCGACGTGTCGCCGCCGCCCGACGCGATCGTCACCACCATGGTCTCGCCGATGGCCCGGCTGAAGCCCACGATGGTGGCGGCCATGAGGCCGGACATGGCTGCGGGCAGCACCACCCGGATCGACGTGGTGACCCGGCGGGCGCCGAGACCCGCCGACGCCTCCCGCAGCGCCTGGGGCACTGCCCGCAGGGCGTCCTCGGAGATGGAGGCGATGAGCGGGATGACCAGCAGGCCCACCGCGATGCCCGCTGCCAGCTTGTTGAAGAAGTTGATGTCGCTGAAGAAGTTGGTGAGGATCGACGGGGTGATGAAGCTGATGGCGAACACGCCGAGCACCACGCTGGGAACGCTGGCGAGCAGCTCGAGCGTGGGCTTCATCACCCTGCGCACCCGGGGGTGGGCGTACTCGGAGAGGTAGAACGCAGCGCCGAAGCCCGAGGGCACCGCCACCGCCATGGCGATCACCGAGATCTGCGCCGAATTCACGAGCAGGGTGGTGAGGTCGAACAGGCCCCGGCGGGGGAACCAGCCGATGTCGGCGAGCCTGGTGAGCTCGACCTGGCTGATGAAGGTCCACGCCCCCGAGGCGACCGTCCAGATGATGAGTGCGCTCACCAGCACGGTGACGGCCGCTGCCCCCATGAACAGCCAGCGGACCGTCCGGGATCGGATCCGACGACCGAGCGAGGTCTGCAGGTCGGCGGCGGTCAGATGATCCGGTGTCATGGGTGTCGTGCTGTCATATTGCTCGGGCGGCTGTTCAGACGGCTGCTCAGAATGTCGTGCCCGTCGTGAGGTTGTTCCAGTTGCTCCGAGACTGTTCCAGATCCGCGGGGCTGAGGCCGACATACCCAGCCTCGACCACGTAGGGCTGGCCCTCGTCGCTCAGCATGAAGTCGACGAATGCCTTGACGGCAGGATCGGAGGCCTGCCCGGCGTCGATGTAGGTGTAGAGGAAGCGGGCGATCGGGAACTCGGCCGATGCGATGGTCTCGGGCGTGGGCGCCACGCAGCCGTCGCCGCCGTCGACGTCCACCAACTTCACCTTGTCGCGGTTCTCATCGGCGAAGGCGAAGCCCACCCAGCCGAGGCTGTGCTCGTTGCCGGAGACGCCGTCGATGATGACGTTGTCGTTGGCCGAAGCGTTGTAGTCGGGCCGGACGGCGAAGTTCTCGTCGGCATGTCCCGCCTCGACACGGTGCTCCCAGACATCTTCGAGGGCGATCTCGATGAAGCTGTCGAAGGTGCCCGACTCCTCGCCGGGAGCGAAGATCTCGAGCGCGCCGTCGCCGAACGGACCGCTGCCGCCCAGCTCGGCGTTGAGGCTGTTGGCGTCGGCCCATGAGTCAAATCCGGTCGACTCGACACCGACCAGGCTGTACAGGTCCTCGAAGTTCAGGCAGCCGATTGCATCGTTGCCGGCCGCGGTGATCACCGAGATGCCGTCGATGGCGACGCGCAGCTCGATGAACTCGATGCCGGCGCCGTTGATGCACTCGGCCTCTTCGTCCTTGATCTGCCGTGAGCTGTTCCAGATCTGCACCTCGCCGGCGCATGCCGCCTTGTGGCCGTCGCCCGATCCGGGGCCGGCGACCGAGAACGCCACGCCGCCGTGGGTCTCGGCGAAGGCCTCGGCCAGCAGGCTCGTGATGGGCTCGACGGTGGACGAGCCGGTGACGCTGATCGAGCCGCTCAGCGATGAGCCGTCAGCGCCGGTGGCAGCGGTCGCCGAGCCGCCGTCGCCGTCGTCGTCGTCGCTCCCGCCGCAGGCAGCGGCGAGCAGGGCGAATGCAGCGAGCAATGCCACGAGCAGCTTGGTGCTTGAACAGATCTTCTGCATGCACGCGCACGCTACGAACGGCCGGTGACAGCACCGCGGTTTCAGGGTGAACGGCGGGAACGGATGCCGTGAACAATCCGTGAACGCGTCTGTTCGCGTCTACTCGTCTTCTTCTTAGGGCATGCCGAGGTCCCAGTGCAGCTCGTAGTTCTCGCGCTCGGCGTCACGCACGACCCGCTCGCGATTGCGGCGGAACTGCGGGTCGTGGGGCGGCAGGAGCTGCAGGCGCGCGTTGGTCCGGCGGCGGAACTCGTCGACGGCTGCTTCGTCGCCGTAGATGCCCTCGATCTCCCAGTGCGGTGCCACGGGGCCCAGGTAGATGATGCGGATGCCGACCTCGGGGGGGAGCTGCTCGGCTTCGGTGGCGATGTCGGTCACGGTGGTCCTTGTCTGCGGTGGCGCAAGGGTACCGACGCGCTTCCTGAGAATTCGATGAGAGTGGCTGAATCAGGGAACCGGTTGGCTGGTTGGGGCGTTGGTTCTCATGATGTTGCAGATCAATCCGGTCTATGAGCCGCAGATGTCTCAGGGCTCCGAGAGCCTGGCCGCGGAGTGGGTCCCGTTCCGCAGGTGTGCCGACATCGACCCCAACGTGTTCTTTCCCAATGACGGTGCCGGCGTGATCGTGGCTCAGAAGGTGTGCGCCCTGTGCCCGGTGGCCGACGCCTGCCGCGAATACGCGCTGGCCAACAACATCACCCACGGCGTGTGGGGCGGCACCTCAGAACGGCAGCGTCGGCGGATCCTGCGGGACCGTCGCCGGGCCAACAAGGCCGCCCGCGCTGCCTGAATCAGGAGTCGCTTGACGAGCTGTCGCCAGACGCCTTGTCGCCGGCCGCCTTGTCCTCGTCGTTCACGCCCTCACGGAACTCGCGCTGAGCCTGGCCCAGCGAGCGCGCCAGCTTGGGCAGCTTGGCTCCTCCGAACAGCACGAGCACGATGATGAGCAGGATCAGCAGTTCGGGCGGTCCGAGCGCGATGGCCATCACGCTCGCGAGCGTACCAGTGCCCGATCAGACCGGTAGCCGGGACAGGTCAGCCGGCTTGAAACAGGTCAGCCGGCGGCGGCGCGCCTCGTGAGGGCTCGCTGGCGGCGTACGCGGCGGCGTTCCCGCTCGCTCATGCCGCCCCAGATGCCGAACTTCTCGCTGTTCTGCAATGCGTATTCGAGGCATTCGTCGCTGACGACGCAGCCGCGGCAGACCGCCTTGGCCTCGCGGGTGCTCGCCCCGCGCTCGGGAAAGAACAGGTCGGGATCGACCCCGAGGCAATTTGCCTCGTCCCACCAGTTCCCTGCTGGTAGCTCGACTGCTACGTCAGTTGCGAATGCCATGGGCCCTCCCCGATTTCAACTCGGCGGCCGTGTCCGCTGCGCTCATCGGCGGCCGAGATCGCTCGCTTGTAATTACAGGTGTGTGACTTGCCATTGAACCCCATGGGTGTGACATGCGCAAGCGGCAATTTCGGCCGCTGTTCTCTAGCGATGCCGGCGCTCGTCGGGCATCGCCGCGGACTCGGTCAGATGGACGTCGCCGACCAGTGCACCTGCCAGCGGAACCTCAGTTGCGGAGCGGTAGCGCACGGTGACGCGCACCAGTTCTGCCTCGATTCGTCGTTCCACTTCCAGCCGGTCCGGATCGAGCGGGGCAGCCTGCACCACGGCCGTGCGGACGGCGTCCATCGACGGCTCCACCGCGGCAATGCGCGCGCCCACCCGGGCCGCGTGCGACACCAGCACCGCGTCGCGCGCGACCAGCGCCGTCTGGACGATGCACATGAGCAGCAGCACCAGGAAGGGCAGCAGCAGGGCCAGCTCGACGGTGGCCTGCCCGCGCTCCTGCGCCGCGCCTGCGCTCGGTGGCTGAACTGGCGGGAGCGTTCGTCTCGCCAGGCTTGATTTCAGGAGATGGCCTTGGTCAGGTAGTTGAAGACCGCATCGAGCAGGCGGCCGATCTTGCCGGTGCTGGTTGCCCAGGCGGTGACCGCCGCAACCAGCAGTGCGATGGCGCCGGTGAGCAGCGCGTACTCGGCCGTGGTCTGCCCGGCCTCGCCGGTCGCCTCGGCCGGGTCAGGCGCATTGGCCGCATCGGCCTGGTCGGATGCAAGCCGGTACGTGCGGCGCAGCTGGGCGCAGGGGCCTGTGGCAGGGGCAGTCGAGCGTTCGGACATGATGACTCCTTCTGGTTCTGTTGATTTGGGCAGGCGAGGCATGTCAGCCGCCGAACGCCGCAACGAGGACCGGCACGATGGCGACCAGCCCGAGCGCCGGCAGCACGCACAGCACGAGCGGGAACAGCAGCAGCACCGGCAGGCGGCGCACCTTGCCCTCGAGCCGGCGGCGGCGGTCTTCGCGCAGCTCCCGGCCGAGGCGTTCCATCTCGGGCGCCAGCGGGATGCCGGTGCGCATGGAACCCGTGACCGCGGCAGCGAAGGCACGGGCGCGCGGGCCGCAGGTGTGTCCGAACTCCTCCAGGGTTTCGTCGAGATGTTCGAAGGCGGTCTGTCCTGCCAGCCGGCGCCTGATGGCGCTCGCCCTGTCGAGATGACCGAGCGCGAGCTGCAGCGAGGCGATGATCGACAGCCCTGACGTCAGGGCCACGTTCATCACGTCGACGACTGCGCTGAGCTCGGCGGCCACGCGATCCGGATGCGGGAGGTCGCGGCGACGCAGCCACCGCGTCATCAGGCCGGCGGAATTGTGGGCGCCGCGGAATGCGCCGCTGGCAGGCCAGTTGGGAACCGCGAGCTGCAGCACTCGGCGGCGGCCTGGATCGGGTCGAGTCACGAAGCCGCCCCAGCACACCGCCCCTGCTGCCAAGACGCCGATGACGATCGGGTTCGACAGCACAACGCTGTTGAGGGCCAGCGCGCCGACCGGCGAACCCGTCACCCCGCCAAGTGGCAGCGCGGCGGCGAGACGGGCAGGTGCCGACATGAGCCCGGCGGCGAGCGGCAGGACGGCAAAGAAGGCGGGGGTCATCGCAGCGCCCGCGCGACCGTGGCGCGCATCCATGACACGCCTGCCAGCTCGAGCACGAGCGCGCCGCCGGCGCAGAACCAGCCCAGCGGCGTGGAGGTGAGCACCCGGGCCGCAGCGCCGCCCTCGGCGAGCAGCGCCAGCGCCACTGCCCAGGGCAGCGCCGCCACCACCCACACCGACGCACGAGCCTGCGCCGCATGCACCCGAGCCTCGGCGGCCATGTCGGCGCGGGCCCGCACGTTCGCAGCCACATGATCGAAGAGCTGCGGCTGCGCGCCCACCCGATCCGAGGCCAGCGTGACCGCCGTCGAGAGCAGCGCAGCTTCGGAGGTCTGCTCGCGCGCCGCCCAGCGCTGCACGGCACGGCTCAGCGTGACGCCGCGCTCGTGCTCGGCTGCGATCTGCTCCACCGGTGCCCGCATGGGCCCGGCGGCGGCGGCCCGCAGGGCTTGCAGCATCGTGTCGCCGCCCCCCAGCCCGCGCGACACCGCAGCGCAGAAGTCGCCGATGCCCGCCGAGCGAGCCGCCACTGCCATCGCGCCGCGACGCCGGTCTCGACGCCAGCGAAGCCAGTCGCGTGCCGCCGGCGACGTGACGCCGCCCACGCACGCCAGCAACACCACGAGCCTCAGCACAGCGCCGCGAGCGAGCCGTCGTGGCGCACTTCATATATGGCGGCAACCGCCCGGCGGCCGGCCGTGCCGCGGCTCATGTGAACCAGGCCGTCGAGCACCGACACGATGTGCGCGGCCACATCGCCGACTGCGCCGCCAGCGCGGGCGAGCTGTTCGAACCGCCACAGCGCATGGGCGGGATCGTCGGCATGCAGCGTCGACAGCGAGCCGCGATGGCCCGTGGTGAGCGCCTGCAGCAGCGCCGCCGCCTCGGGTCCGCGCACCTCGCCGATCACCAGGCGATCGGGTCGCATCCGCAGGGCCGCCGCCACCAGCTCGGCCATCGTCACCGCGCCGACGCCGTCGACATTGGGCGGCTGACCTTCGAGGCGCACGGTGCCGGCACCGAGCCGGGGCAGCTCCGCGGCTTCCTCCACCACCACGAGCCGTTCCCGCTCGGCAACTGTGGCCAGCAGGCTTGCCAGCAGCGACGTCTTGCCGGTGCTGGTGGGGCCGAAGACGATCAGGTTGGCCCGCTCGGCGATCAGACGGTCGAGGCAGGCAGCGAAGCCGGGGCCGGCCAGCTCGTCGAGGCGGCGGGCGCCGGCGGGAAAGCGGCGCAGCGTGATGTACGGCCCGTCCACCGCCACCGGCGGCACGGCAATGTGGCAGCGGGTGCGGTCGTCGAGCCGCACATCCACCATGGGCAGGCGACGGTCGACACGCCGCCCCGTGGGCCCCAGCAGGTACTCGACCAGGCGATGCACCTCCGCGGTGCTGATCCGGCCTGCTTGCGACAACCTGCCGCGCCGCTCGATGACGATCGGTCCGGGGCCGTTGATCATCACCTCGGTCACCTCGTCGTCGGCCCAGATCTCCGCCAGCGGCCCGATGCCCGCGAGGCGGGCCAACACCTCGGACACGAGATCGGCTGCGTGATCGCGATCGAGCAGCGGCGCCGCTCCCTCGACCGCAGCGGCCACCTCGCGGGCCGCCGGCGCAGGTGCAGGAAGGAACCGTTCGTGGATCTCCTCCACAAACGCCGGGTCGGCCGGCATCCGGCCCGACGGGTGGCGGGCAACAGCACGCGCGACGCGGTTCACAGGAACGCATCCAGCGATCGCGCCGACTTCGCGCAGCGGTCCAGCAGCAGACCGGCGTCGGCCCAGCGCGAGACCGAGCGATCAACAGCAACGACCGCGTCGGCGTGCCGCCCCAGCGCGGCCTCGATGTCAGCGAGCCCCAGCGCTCGCTGCGTGTCGGTCAGCACGATCACGTCGTCGACGTGGGCCACGAGCCCACGGGCGCGGTGCAGCGCCTGGTAACAGCAGGTCATCGTGAGCAGGCGCCTCACCCGCGGGCCCGTCACCCGCTCGAGGGCGCCCGTGCCGCGCCCCGCATCGATGATGTTGACCCGCGGCTTGCCGGCGAGCAGCGACCACAGCGTGCCCAGCCGGCCGTCGTCGATGTCGCCGCTGCCACGCGGCAGCAGGCTGACGCCCGGCGCGACATCCACCGCGAGCGCAGAGGCCGCACCCAGCGACAGCTCTTCCGCCGCAGTCCACTCGGCGATTCCCGGCAGATCAGGCGCAGTGCCCAGCACCACGCCGAAGTCGCCGGTCAGATCGACAAGAACCACATCGCGGCCGGCGCGCTTGGCACTGCTGGCAGCGAGCAGGGCGGTCACGGTATTGCCGACGCCTCCCTTGGCGCCCACATAGGCATAGATCATTGGTGCTCCCGAATACATGACAACAAATGAAATTCATCGTGAGCACGGACCTTGGCCGATGCATGGGCGTGCGGTCAACTGGTTTTCCGGCGGGTCGGAGGGGCTCGGCGGCTGGCGCGGGCTGCGACCGTGGGCAAAGATGGCGAGCGGAGGTGTCTGAGCGCCTGGTGGGCTCCCCCGCCTTCAAAGCGGGCGGGACGGGCGATCCCCGTCCGGCGGGTTCGATTCCCGTCCACCTCCGCCATTTCGTGCGTGCGTTGTTCGGGAGATGTGCGCCTAGCATTCGCTGTGCCGGTGACCCCAGTCATCCCGCACAGTCATTACGCACAGTCATCCCGCACAGAGGACGCTGCACCATGAAAAAGCTGTTGCTCGCCGTGATCGTCGGCGCTCTGATCGTCATCGTGGTTCGACGCCTGACCGACGCCTGAGCCACGACAGGCTGAGTTAAAGCTGCGGCGCTCCCCCCGCGGCCGCGGGTTCTGCCGGTCGCACCTGCAGCGTCACCGGATCGAGCACCGCCAGGCTGCCCGGCTCGCCGTTCGCTGCCAGGCCCACCACCTCGGTGGGGCACTCGCGCCCGACGTCGAGCAGCGACGAGTGCGCCAGATGCCAGTGCCCATGCACCACCAGCCGTGGCCCGGTGCGGCAGACGGCCGCGCGCACCTGGGCGCTGTTGGCTTCGCCGATCTGGGTATCGCCCCGGCGGGCGAACCTGGATCCCTCGCCGACGAGCGCTCGGTCGGGCACGTCGTGGCACACCAGCACGTCCAACGGCTCATCGCCGAGCGCGTCGAGATCGCGCCGGCTGATCGTCTCGCGCGGGAACCAGCGCCAGCCCCGCCGGCGGTAGTGCCAGCCAGGCGACCAGGCGCCGCCCAGCGCGCCGAAGCGCGATCCGCCCCACGTCCAGCGAGCGCCACGGGCTGCCCACCACAGCATCGGGGCGATCGGGATCGGCGCCGCCGGCCCCCACAGCCCGTCGGGGTCCGGATCGAAGTCACGACCGGCGCGGTGACGGCGGTGCGTTGCCGCCGTGGCGGCCAACTCGCCCAAGTGGTCGTGATTGCCGTCAACGAAGACCCACGGCACACCGGCTGCGGCGATCGCCTCGCACATCTCGACGCTGGACGGGTCGCCGGGCCGCCACCCCAGGTCGCCCACCTGCAGCACCACCTCGCAGCCGAGCGCGGCCGCGGCGGCCGACGCTCGAGCCGCCGTGTTCGCATTGCTGTGGATGTCGCCGCAGAGCAGCACCGAGCCGGGACGGCCGCCTGATCGCAGCGCGCTCAGCTCGTCGATCTCGACCTCGGACCCGGCGTCGGTCGGCACCGGCGTCGTGCGCTCAGACAGACAGCAGGTCGCGGGCGCCGGTGTCGGTGCTGGGATGGCGCAGCTTGGACATCGCCCGGGCCTCGATCTGGCGGATGCGCTCGCGGGTGAGCTGGAAGTGCTCGCCCACCTCCTCGAGCGTGCGGGGCTCGCCCCGGTCGAGGCCGTAACGCAGCTTGAGGATCTCACGCTCGCGCTCATCCAGCGGCGACAGCAGCCGGGTGATCTCGCTGGGCAGCAGCGTGGTGGCGGCCACCTCGAACGGCGACTCGGCGGCCCGGTCCTCGACCACGTCGCCCAGCTCGGCGTCGCTGTCCTCGCGCAGCGGCTCCGACAGCGACAGCGGCTCGGCAGCGAACCGCAGCGCCTCGGTCACCTTCTGCTCGGGCATGTCCACTTCGATCGCCAGCTCGCCCAACGTGGCCGGGCGGCCGTACTTCAGCTCGAGCCGGGAGCGGGCCTTCTGCAGGCGTGCCAGCGTGTCGCCCGCATGCACGGGCAGCCGGATCGTGCGGCCGGTGTTGGCGATGCCGCGGGTGATCGCCTGGCGGATCCACCACGTGGCATACGTGGAGAACTTGAAGCCCTTGCGCCAGTCGAACTTCTCGACCGCGTGCATCAGGCCCAAGTTGCCCTCCTGGATGAGATCCAGCAGCGGCAGCCCCGAGGCCTGGTACTTCTTCGCGATCGACACCACCAGCCGCAGGTTCGACTGCACGAACGTGCGCTCGGCACGGGCGCCCTCGCGCTGGGTGCGCATGAGCCGGCGACGCTGCGCGCCCGATATCTCGCGCGGCGACTCGAGCTGCTCCTTGGCCGCGATGCCCTTTTCGATCTGCTGGGCGAGGCGGACCTCGTCGTCCTTGTTCAGCAGGGGGTACTGGCCGATGTCGGTCAGGTACAGGCGGACGAGATCTTCCTCGTCACGTTCGACCCTCTCTTTGGCCACCGCGCCACCTCGACTGGTCGTCCCCCGCTTGCTGCTACCGGGGGTTGCTGTTGCTTCCCCCGGTCGGGGGGAGCGTACCTATGACTTGCTCCGTTGCCTCCGCGCGCTGGTGCTTGCGTAGGGTGAGCCGATGTCGGTGCGCGTCGGGCTGGCTCAGCTCAATTTGCGTCTTGGCGATCTGGATGGGAACGCCGGGATGATCGTGGACGCTTACGACGCGGCGGTTGCTGATGGCGCGCGGGTGGTGGTGTTCAGTGAGCTGACTGTTACTGGGTATCCGCCTGAGGATCTGTTGCTGAAGCCTGCGTTTGTGGAGGGGGCTGCTGCCGCGCTGGCGCGGATTGCTGGGCATACGGGTGACGTGCCTGCGGTGGTGGGGTTTCCTGAGGACAGCGGTGCCGGCGGGCCGATTCGGTTGTGGAATTCGGCTGCTCTTTGCTGGGGTGGAGCGGTGCGCGGGGTGTTTCGCAAGCATCTGCTGCCGAATTACGCCGTGTTCGATGAGCAGCGTTACTTCGTGCCTGGCAGCGACGCAGGGCCGCTGCTCGATGTCGACGGCGTGGCGGTGGGCGTTTCGGTGTGCGAGGACTTGTGGGGGCCGCCTCGCACTGCGGATGCATCCGCTGAGGATGGTGGGCTGCCTTCGATCGTGGGGGGCGAGGCTGATACGAGTCCGGCGCTGGCGCAGGTTGCGATGGGGGCGCAGTTGCTGGTGAACCTGAATGGGTCGCCGTACCGGCGGGGCAAGCAGGCAGACCGGGAGTCTGTGGCGCGGATGCGGGCCGCGGCGCTCGGGGTTCCTGTCGTCTATGTGAACCAGGTGGGCGGGCAGGACGAGCTGGTCTTCGACGGCAGCTCGTTCGTGACCGATGCCGCCGGGCAGGTGATCTGCCGGCTGCCGGCGTTCGTCGAGCAGGTTGCCGTCTGCGACGTTGCCATTCTCGGCAGCGAGGACTCCTCTTCAGCAGGATCCGGCGGCTCAGCGCCAGTAGGTGGAGCGGAGCTGCGCCGCAGCGGAGCAGGCGATGGCGCGGCACTCAACGTGCTGACGCCGATGCTGGATCCGTTGGAGGAGGTGTGGCAGGCCTTGGTGGCGGCGACTCGTGACTATGTGCGCAAGAACGGCTTCAGCGATGTGGCGGTGGGGCTGTCCGGCGGCATCGACTCGAGTGCGGTGGCCGCCATCGCCGCCGACGCGCTCGGGCCTGAACATGTGCATGGCGTGTCGATGCCGTCGCGCTATTCCAGCGAGGGGTCGCGCACCGACGCCGCCCAGCTCGCCGCCAACCTCGGCATCGACTTTCGCACGGTGCCCATCGAGCCCGCGCATTCGGCCCTGGCCGGCATGCTCGACCGGTCCACCGGGGCTGGCCCGGGCGCTGCTGGCATCGGCTCGATCGCCGACTCGGCAGGCGCCACCGGCTCAACTGACGCCGACGACTCGACGGGTGACGCTGCGGCGGCCGATCTCACCGATCAGAACCTGCAGAGCCGCATCCGCGGCGTGCTGCTGATGGCACTGTCGAACCGGTTCGGCTGGCTCGTGCTCACCACCGGCAACAAGACCGAGACCTCCGTGGGCTACACGACGCTGTACGGCGACACCGCCGGGGCGTACGCCGTCATCCGGGATGTGCCCAAGCTGCTGGTGTACGAGCTGTGCGCATGGCGCAACCGCCAGGGCGACGGCGAGCGCATCCCGCAGGCCTGCATCGACAAGCCGCCCTCGGCCGAGCTGCGGCCCGACCAGCGCGACGATCAGAGCCTGCCGCCCTATGAGCTGCTCGACCCGCTGGTGGAGGCGTACGTGGAGGGCGACTTGAGCGCCTCCGAGATGCTCGAGCAGCCCGAGCTATTGGATCAGTACGGGGCCGATCCCGAGGTCGTGCACCGCATCACGCGGCTGGTCGACATCGCCGAGTACAAGCGGCGTCAGTCACCGCCCGGTCCTCGCATCACTGCCAAGAGCTTCGGCAAGGACCGGCGCATGCCGATCACGAATTTCTTTCGCTGAAGGCGTACGCGCCCGGCGGGGCTCAGGCCAGGGCTTCGCCTTGGCTGGCCGTCAGGCCAGCGCCTCGCCGATCGTCTGGCTCAGCAGCGCCGTCACCACGTAGGGATCGGCGTTGGCGTTCGGCCGGCGATCCTCGATGTAGCCCTTGCCGTCCTGGTGGACCTGCCAGGGGATGCGCACCGAGGCGCCGCGGTCGGACACGCCGAAGCTGAACGTGTCGTAGCGCTCGGTCTCGTGCTCGCCGGTCAGGCGCAGCTCGATGCCGTGGCCGTAGCCGGCAATGTGCTCTTCGGGCTTGCCCGGCGCACCCAGCGACTCGGCGGCCTTCACCACGGCGTCGTAGTTCTCGCGCATGGCCTTGGTGGACACGTTGGTGTGCATGCCCGCACCGTTCCAGTCGCCCTGCATGGGCTTGGCGGCCAGGCTCACCTCGATCTCGTGATCCTCGCCGGCGCGGTACAGCAGGTAGCGGGCCAGCCAGATCTCGTCGCCCACGGTCAGCGCATCGCACGGGCCGATCTGGAACTCCCACTGGCCGGGCATGACCTCGGCGTTGGTGCCCGAGATGTTCAGGCCCGCCTCGATGCACCAGGTGGTGTGCTGCTCCACGACGTCACGGCCGTGGATGCGCAGCGCGCCCACGCCGCAGTAGTACGGCCCCTGGGGGCCGGGGAAACCGTTGGGCGGGAAGCCCGAGGGCCACTTCGTGACCGGGTCGAGCATGGTGTACTCCTGCTCGAGGCCGAACCAGAAGTCCTGATCGCCGTACTTGTCGAGGATCGCCCGGGTCTTGGCCCGCATGTTGGTGGGGTGCGGCTCCATCGTCTCGGGCAGGAAGGTCTCGCACATCACCATGATGTCGTTGCCGCCCCGCAGCGGATCGGGGCAGGTGTAGACCGGCTGCAGCACGACATCGGAGTCGCTGCCTTCGGCCTGGTTGGTGCTCGAACCGTCGAAGCCCCAGATGCCCGGCTCGTCGCCGTCGGCCAAGACTCTCGTCTTGGACCGAACCTCGGCCGTGGGCTCGGTGCCGTCAGTCCAGATGTACTCGGCCCGGTAGGTCACTGCATGCTCCTTCGCTGATTCGCATGTACGTCAACTGCGGATCGGGTCAACCGCATCGCCCAGCCGGGCGGCCTGCGGGCCCGCGCTCGGCTGGCCCGGTTGGCGGCTGACACCAACATCCGTGCGCACGATACAAACCACCCAGGGTTTCCGGGCCATTGCCCAATTGTGAACAGCGCGTGAAGCTCGCTCTCACCCCTAGATCGGGCGCCGGTACACCGCCGACAATGGGGGTTCAGCCAATGGGCCCATTCAATGCGGCCCCGACACGCCCTGCTGCGGGCCCAGCCAGCCCCCAGTGCCCAGCCAGCAGAGTCCCGACCGGAAGGGGAAGGCCACCGTGACTATCCCGAGCCCGACGATCCCGAATCCAGCCAACCCAGCACGCGAACGACCCCAGGACTACGTGCTGCGCCGCGTCACCGAGCGACGCGTGCGGCTGATCCGCCTGTGGTTCACCGACGTGGCCGGGCAGCTCAAGTCGTTCGCCATCTCGCCTGCAGAGCTGGAGGCCGCGTTCGAGCAGGGCATGGTGTTCGACGGCTCGTCCATCGAGGGCTTCAGCCGCGTCGCCGAAGCCGACATGGTGGCCGTGCCCGACCCCGAGACGTTCGAGCTCATGCCGGCTCGGAACGGCAACGGCGAGGACATCTCGGCCCGCATGTTCTGCGACATCACCGCCGCCGACGGCACCCCGTTCGACGGCGACCCGAGAGGTGTGCTGCGCCGCGTCATGGACCGGGCGCGCGCCGCCGGCTACACGTTCTACGTCGCGCCCGAGATGGAGTACTTCCTGTTCGAGCCCGACCGGGTGGACGGGCGGCCGGTGCCGCTCGACGCCGGCAGCTACTTCGACCTGACCACCGCCGACATCGCGTCCGACATCCGGCACCGCACGCTGAGCGCGCTCGAGACCATGGGCATCCCGGTGGAGTACTCGTTCCACGAGGACGCGCCCTCCCAGCACGAGATCGACCTGCGCTACGCCGATGCGCTCACCATGGCCGACAGCGTGATGACCTTCCGGCTGCTGGTGCGCGAGATCGCCTTCGAGCACGGCGTGCACGCCACCTTCATGCCCAAGCCGCTCGCCGGGGTGCAGGGCTCGGGCATGCACACCCACATGTCGCTGTTCGCCGACGGGCGCAACGCGTTCAGCGACCCCGGCTCGGCCGACGGGCTGTCCGACGTGGCACGGGGCTTCGTGGCCGGGCTGCTCAGCCATGCCCGCGAGATCACGGCCGTCACCAACCAGCTCGTCAACAGCTACAAGCGGCTGATCGCCGGGTACGAGGCACCGGTGGCGATCTCGTGGGCCCGCAGCAACCGTGCGGCGCTCATCCGGGTGCCGCCGACGCGCAACGAGGGCGAGGAGGCCACACGGGTGGAGTACCGGGCGCCCGACCCCGCCTGCAACCCGTACCTGGCGTTCGCCGTGATCCTGGCGGCGGGGCTGAAGGGCATCGAGGAGGGCTACGAGCTGCCGCCCGAGACTCCCCCGTCGATCACCGGCTACAGCGACCACGGCGGGCCGGCCTACGGGCATCATCTGCCGGCCTCGCTGGATGAGGCGCTCGACGAGATGGAGGGCAGCGCGCTGGTGGCGGAAACGCTCGGGCAGCACCTGTTCCGATGGTTCCTGCGCAACAAGCGGCGAGAATGGTCGTCGTACCAGACGCAAGTGACCCAATTCGAACTGGACAACTATTTCGCTGCCGTGTGAAGTTGCACTCATGTACGCCGTCCACCCCGCCGCTGTCAGCACCGAGCTGGCGCAGTTCCTGGACCTCGGCGGCTACGCCTGGAAGCCGGTGGCCACCACGGCCGACGTGACAGCGGGCGCGCCGCCCGAGGGCTGGGCGGGAGCGATCATCCGGCTGGGCGGCGGCGACCCGAACAGCGACAGTGCGGACAGCGGAGGCACCGATGTGGCCTGGGCGGTGGCGCGGGCGCTGCGGGACCACGCTGCGTCCACGCTGCCGGTGCTGGTGCTGGTGCGCGGCAACGCGCTCGACGAGCTGACCATGCGCGACGAACTGTTCGACGACTTCTGCCTCGACCCGTTCCACCCGCGCGAGCTCGAAGCGCGCTTGGCACACCTGGCTGCCGCGTCGAACGGCGGGTCGACCGAGATCATCGAGTACGGGCCGCTGCGCATCAACCTCGACACCTACGAGGCAGTGGTGGACGAGCGCCCGCTCGACCTCACCTACATGGAGTACGAGCTGCTGCGCTTCCTGGCATCTCAGCCGGGGCGCGTGTTCACGCGTGAGGCGCTGCTGAACCAGGTGTGGGGGTACGAGTACTACGGGGGGGCGCGGACCGTGGACGTTCATGTGCGGCGTTTGCGGGCGAAGCTGGGCGAGGAGAACGCGGATCTGATCCAGACCGTACGGTCGGTCGGCTACCGGCTCGGGACCTACCGCTGGCGCTAACGGCTACACGTTGGTCTGGATGAGGGAGCTGCCTTCGTGGCGCTGCTCGGCGTCGTCGGTGAGGAGCTTGCCGAGGGCTGCTGCTACTGCTGCCAGGGAGATCGTGATGATGAAGGGGCTCAGCAGGAGCACGACCACGATGACGATGGCGCCGGCCATGGATCGCAGCGTACTGATGCGCAGTGTGCGGCGTGACTATTCGGGGAGGTGGGCGATGGCTTCGATCTCTACCTCGGCGCCCAGGGGGAGGGCGGCTACGCCGATGGCGCTTCTTGCCGGGCGGTGGTCGCCGAAGGCTTCGGCGTAGATCGAGTTGATGAGCGAGAAGTTGCCGATGTCGGTCATGAACACGAGGCACTTGACCACGTCGTTGAGGGTGCCGCCGGCCTCTTCGAGGGCCTCGACGACGTTGGCGAGCACGACTCGGGCCTGAGACTCCACGCCTTCGACGAGTGCGCCGTCGGCGAGGCCGATCTGGCCGGAGACGAACACGAAGTCGCCGGCCCGGTACCACTTCGAATAGTGAGCGACTGGTGCGGCCATGGGCGTTGCCCCTGTTCTGTCAGCCTGTGTTGTTCAGGAAATGGTGCCGGTGTTGGAGGTGATGTGGTCGAGGGTGACGAAGATGGCCAGGCGGCGCTCCTTGGCCATCACCCGGTCGTACTCGTCCCAGTCCTCGTGGGTGCCGCCGGCCGAGCGGAACACGTCGCGCAGCAGCTCGGGAATGTCGGTGACGCCCTCGGCCGGGTCGTCGAGGCCGATGAGCTGCGCTGTGCCGTGGACGGCCACCCAGTCCCACCGGTGGCGGAAGGCGACTGCGGCGCGGGGGTCGCTGCGCAGCAGGCGGGCCTTGCGGGCGTTGGCACGCACTACGCAGGCCACGCTGGTCTCGCCGGTTACGGGGTTGTCCATCACGCCGGCGTTGATGATGGATACGTGGGGGCTTCCGCTTCCGTCTAGGCAGACGAAGCTGCACAGGCCGTTTTCTGCGGCTACTAGGCGGCGGAGTTTGTCTTGTGCTGGTTCTGCCATCGGTGGGTGACGCTAGCGCAGTGGGCGGTGTTGGCCCGGGGGGCGATGGGGCACTTGTCGGCCCGGGCGGCGATGGGGCAGGCTCACCCGTGCTTCAAACAGATGAAGCGCTTCGTGCACTTGTTGGGTGTGGCTTGGGGCGCTTCATAACTGCGCGCGGGCGATCCTGCCCCATCGCCCCCCTCGATCGTCTGCGCCTTACGGATCGTCAATTGCCGGTGGGGAGTCTTGGCGGAGCGCCTTGGCTGAGCCAGGTGGCTGCTGCTACTGCTGCGAAGACTGCGTTGCCTGCTTGGACAGGGGGGTGTTGCGAGGATTTGATCGTGACGTCTATGTGGGGTGTGTCGGCTGAGCGGGCTATGCCGAAGCTTCGGATCGTCAGGTCTTGGATTTCGCCGTTGGCTTCGACTGTGAGTGACTCGGATGTCACCCAGCTCCAGGCCATGTGGGTGGCTCCTATGGCGTAGCTGCGCAGGGTGACTTCGTCTAGGGGGTTGCCTGCGTCGATGTGTAGCTCGATGCCGTCTGGGCTGACTGTGGCGCTTGCTGTGGCGCCTTCGGGTGAAGTCAGCTCGACGGTGGCGGTGGTTGCTTCGAGCGAATCGCCGGTGCGGAGTTGGTTGAGGGCTGCGGCGAGCATTTGGGCTTCGGCCCAGACTGCTGCGCGTAGGTCCATTGACGTTGGTGGGCCTGGTAGGTCGACTTCGACTATGTCGGCGTGCGGTAGCACCGCTTGCAGCACTTCTGTGGCGCCGGGGGTGCGGGCTATTTGGATGATGCCGGTGCCGTCGGTTTGTAGGCCTGCTGCTAGTGGGGGGCGTTTGGGGCCGCGGCGGACTGTGTCTTCTCTGGACCAGAGGACGCGGACTGGCTGGTCGAGGTTGGTGGCGAGCTGCCTTGCCTCTTCGCCGACTGGTGACTCGGCTTTGCCGCCGAAGGCTCCTCCGTTGGCTAGGGGGTCGGAGGGGTTGCCTCCGGGGGAGCACCAGGCGGCGTCGGTTTCTAGGTAGGCGGGTTCGGTCCAGCAGGTGGCGAGCTGGACGTCCCATTGGGTGCCGGGCGGGGGCTCGGGGATCTGGATGGGGGGGGTGGGTTCGAGGGTGGTTCGACGGCCCTGGACTTTGCCGGCTTGGCGGCGGGCCTCGGTGAGGCTTCCGGCCGCGTGCCAGTCGCCGGTCGGTCCGGCGATGGCGGTGATAGTGCCTGGGGGGGCGCCGTCGGCGCCGAAGTCGAACCTGCCGAGGACGCTGGCCGGCACCGATCGCTGGGGTCCGCCGGTCTCGATCGACGCGCGGCGGGCGGCTGCGTCGGGATCGCGTTCGGCCCTATCACCAAGTGAAGGCGCGGCGTCGGTGGTGGTGGCATCGGGCACGGGAGCCTGGGGAGGTGGGGAGGCGGCGTGGGTGGCGGCTTCGCGGATGGTTTGCCAGCCGGTGCAGCGGCAGAGGTGTGCGGCTAGGGCCTTGTCGACCGTGGCGCGATCGGTTAGGTCGGCGCCTCGGCGTTCGTGGCCGACGAACCGGCAGACGATGCCGGGGGTGCAGAAGCCGCATTGGGTTGCGCCGCAGGCGAGGAACGCGTCGGACCATCGCTGCTGCTCGTCGGGGCTCAGACCGGCGGCAGTGGTGACGTGCCGCCCGGCTACCCGGCGCGCCGGGGTGACGCACGCCACGCGGGGCGCGTCGTCGACCAGCACGGTGCAGCAGCCGCACTGCCCCTGCGGGCTGCAGCCGTCGAGGACCGTCTCGATGCCGAGGCGGTCGCGCAGCACGCCGAGCAGGGTGTCGCCGTCGTCGGGAACTTCGACGGCGCGGCCGTCAACAGTGAATTGGAGTGATTCGCCGGTCTGCGCCAATCGCCCGGCCGATTCAGGCTCGGGCAGTTCTGGACTGGGTTCCGGGTGGCTCAGCTGAACGAGTTGCCGCAGCCGCAGGTGCGCTGCGCGTTCGGGTTGTCGATCGCGAAGCCCGATCCCATCAGGCCGTCGGTGAAGTCGAGCGTGGCGCCTTCGAGCAGCTGCGCGCTCATCGGATCGGACACGACCTTGATATCGCCGTAGGCCTGCGACATGTCGTCGTTGGCCACCTCGGAATCGAAGAACATCTCGTAGCTGAAGCCCGAGCAGCCGCCCGGCCGCACGGCGACACGCAGCGCCAGCTCGGTCTCGCCTCCCGCCTCGGACTGCTCCTGGGCGATGAGCTCGTGGACCTTCTCAGCGGCAGTATCGGTCAGGGTGATCACAACAGCGACTCCCGAATCAGCCCCACATGGGCGAACGTTCTGCGACCGATGCTAGTGCCATCTGGCCCTTTTGCACCGGCGAGCGCCGTGCGCCGGTGTTGCCCGGCAGGCCTGGCAGCGTGCCACCGCATGCGCGGATTCGTGGGCCCGCGCACAGCGCCATTACCCTGCGCTCCGTGAGCGCGTCCACCGATGCTCCGGCGAATGACGAGGCGATGATCGCCATCCTGCGGGGCGTCATGGATCCCGAGCTGGGCGACAACATCGTCGACCTGGGCATGGTGCGCAACGCCTACCGCGAGGGCACCACCGGGCACGTGACCGTGGCATTGACCACCGCCGGCTGCCCGCTGCGCGCCACCATCAAGCGAGACTGCGAGACGAGAGTCGCCGGGCTGGCCGGCATCGAGAACGTGCGGCTGCACTGGGACGAGCTGAACGCTGCCGAGAAAGCCCGTGTGATGGAACGCGCCCGGCGCACTGCGCGCGACAACGCCGCGCCGACGCAGGTGCACGCCAGCACACGGGTGCTGGCCGTGGCGTCAGGCAAGGGCGGCGTGGGCAAGTCGTCGGTGACGGTGAACCTGGCTGCGGCGCTGGCCGCACGCGGCTTCGTCGTGGGCGTGCTCGACGCAGACATCTGGGGGTTCAGCATCCCCCGCATGCTCGGCATGGAGGGGCGTCTCGGCGCCCGTCCCCCGGCCGACGGCGAGGAGCGGGGCAAGATCGTGCCCGACGAGCGCCCTGCCGGCGAGGGCCTGCTGAAGGTGGTCTCCACCGGGCTGCTGGTGGAGACCGAGGAAACCGCCCTGATGTGGCGGGGGCTCATGCTGGCCAAGGCCGTGGAGCAGTTCCTGCACGACGTGGACTGGGGCGAGCTCGACTACCTGCTCATCGACATGCCGCCCGGCACCGGCGACGTGCAGATGGCGCTCGCCCGACTGCTGCCCCAAGCCGAGATGCTGGTGGTGACCACCCCGGCGCTGAGCGCGCAGAAGGTGGCCGTGCGCGTGGCCGACATGGCCCGCCGCAGCCACATGCCGATCGTGGGCGTGGTGGAGAACATGGGTGCGTTCACCGCACCTGACGGCCAGCGGTGGTCGTTCTTCGGCGAGGGCGGCGGGGAGCGCCTGGCTGCCGATCTGGGCGTGCCGCTGCTGGGTTCGATCCCCTTGGAGCCTGCGGTGTCCGCCGGCGGCGATGCCGGCGAGCCGGTGACTGGCAATGCGCCCGGCGGGCTGGCGGCCGGGGTGTTCGAGGCGATCACCGAGCTGCTGGTGACCGAGATCTGCCCGCCCGTGGACATGGGCACCTGCACCGCTCGCATGGACGGGCCCATCCCCGTCACGCTCGGCGCTCGCCGCGGCTGAAGCGAGGCCGGGCGATGAGGCCGCCGTCGGTGAACGACCTGGCGCTGCGGATCGCGGACGCGGGCTTGCCGCACCCGCTGCTGGTCATCGCCGCCCGGGCAGCCATCGCCGCCGGCGACCCCGACTCGGCGGCCGACGAAGCGCACCGGCTGCGCCGCAGCCTGCTGGGGCCTGCGGTGAACGCCACCGGCGTCTTGCTGCACACGAATCTGGGCCGAGCCCCGCTCGGGAATCAACACAGCCGAGCCCCGCTCGGCCATCAACACAGCCGAGCGCTGCTTGATCTGGAACTTGACGACCAGCCGGTGCGGTTCAGCAACCTGGAGTTCGACCTGGCGTCGGGCCGGCGCGGCTCGCGCACCACGCACGCGTCGCTGCTGCTGGCCACGCTGACCGGCGCCGAAGCAGCGCTCGTGGTCAACAACTGCGCCGCCGCGGTGACGCTCGTGCTGGCGGCCCTGGCCCGTGACCGCGGCGTGGCCGTGTCACGCGGCGAGCTGGTGGAGATCGGCGGCGGCTTCCGGGTGCCCGAGGTGATGGAGCAGTCAGGCGCACAGCTCGTGGAGGTGGGCACCACCAACCGCACCCGGGCCGCCGACTACCGGGCCGCCGCCGAGCGGGACGACATCGCGCTGCTGCTGAAGGTGCACCCCTCCAACTACCGCATCACCGGCTTCACCGAGGAAGCCGCCGTTGCAGACCTGGCTGCGATCGGGCCGCCGGTGGTGTCCGACCTGGGCTCGGGCCTGCTGGATGAACGCTGCGATTGGCTGGGGCAGCGCCCCGACTGGCTGGCCGGCGAGCCGGGTGCCCGCCAGACGCTGGCAGCGGGAGCGGCGCTGGTCACGTTCTCGGGCGACAAGCTCATGGGCGGGCCCCAAGCCGGGATCATCTGCGGCCGGGCCGACCTGATCGCCGCCTGCGCAGCGCACCCGCTGATGCGGGCCTTCCGGCCCGGATCGCTGGTGCTGGACGCGTTGCAGTCGGTGGCACTGGCGTACCTGCGCCGCGATGCCGACGCGATCCCGTTCTGGCGCATGGCCAGGGTGCCGGTTGACGAGCTGGCCCAGCGAGCCGAGGCGCTCGGCGTGGGCCGGCCGTCGCGAACGACTGCGCTGGCGGGTGCAGGGTCGCTGCCCGGCCAAGAGATTCCCTCCGCGGGCATCGAGCTCGACGGCGACTACGCGGCTGCGCTGCGGGCGTTCGACCCGCCGGTCATCGCCCGCGTCAACGAGCAGACCACCGTGATCGACCTGCGCACCGTGGATCCCGCCGATGACACCGTCGTGGCGGCTGCCGTCCGCCAAGCACTCGGCGAGCAGGCCTGAACCGAGAAGCCTCGACGGCATCGGGCAAGCTGGCAGCGTGCACATCGTCGGCACTGCAGGCCACGTGGACCACGGCAAGTCGACGCTGGTGCGCGCCCTCACCGGCACCGACCCTGACCGGCTGGCCGAGGAGAAGGAGCGCGGGCTCACCATCGACCTCGGCTTCGCGTTCTGCACGCTGCCGTCGGGCCGGCAGGTCAGCTTCGTGGACGTGCCCGGTCACATCCGCTTCGTGAAGAACATGCTGGCCGGCGTGGGGGCGGTCGACGCTTCCCTGTTCGTGGTGGCAGCGCCGGAGGGCTGGAAACCGCAGTCGGCCGAGCACCTGGCGATCCTGGAACTGCTCGGCATCTCGCACGGCGTGGTGGTGCTCAGCCAGATCGGCCTCGTCGACGACGAGCTGGCCGAGCTGGCCCGGCTGGACGTGCTGGAGCATGTCGACGGCACGTTCCTGGAGCATGCGCCGGTGGTGGCCACCGACGCGATCGACGGCACCGGTCTGGACGAGCTGCGCAGCGCGCTCGACGACCTGTGCGCGGCCACGCCTACCGCAGCCGACCGTGACCGGCCCCGCCTGTGGATCGACCGGTCGTTTGCCGCGACCGGGGCGGGGCGGATCGTGACCGGCACGCTCGCGGGCGGCAGCATCTCGGCCGGCGACGAGCTGCGTACGGCGCCCGGCGGCCGGGCGGCCCGGGTGCGGGCGATCCAGACCCAGAGCACCGCAGTCGAGCGCATCGGTCCGGGGCACCGCGTCGCGCTCAATCTCACCGGCGTCGACGCCGACGACCTGGGCCGCGGCATCGCCCTCGTGCGATCCGACCAGTGGCACCACACCCGCAGCGTCGACGTGGAGCTGACCGTGCTCGGCAGCCTCGGCAGCGATGTGACCCGGCGGGGCGCCTACGCCCTGTACCTGGGCTCGGGCGAGTGGCCGGTGCGGCTGCGCGTGCTCGGGCCCGAGCGCATCGGCCCCGGCGAGACCGGCTACGCCCGGCTGCACCTGCCGGTCGCACTGCCGCTTGTGATGGGAGACCGCTTCGTGCTGCGCGACTTCGGCCGGGGACAGACCGTGGGCGGCGGCAGCGTGCTCGATCCCGATCCGCAGCTGCGGGCTGCGGTGGCCCAGCCCGACGCCCGTGTCGAGCGCATGATCGCCGAGCGCGGGTGGATCGAGGCGACGCAGCTCGAGCGGCTGACCGGCGAGCGGGTGGAGCCGGTGCTGGGCGGCTGGGTGGCGGCGCCGGAACTGGTCGAGGCACTGGTGGACGATCTTCGGGAGCAGATCGAGCGCGCCGGTCCCCTCGGCTTGGACCTGGCCGGGCTCGACGAACGTCAGCGGCTGGCGATCGGCACACTCGACGGCGTCGCCATCGAAACCGGCCGGGCCCGACCGGCAGACGCCGCCGACGTCCTCGCCGACCACCCGGTCATCGCCGAGCTGGCCGCAGCGCCCTTCTCCCCGCCCGCACCCAGCGGTGTCAGCCAGCGGGAGCTCCTGGCGCTGGCAGCGCGCGGCGACCTCGTGCACGCGGACGGGGTCTGGTTCGCGGCGTCCGCCATCGCGGCCGCAGCCGAGCGAATCGCCGGGCTGCTCAGCGCTCAGCCCGACGGCGTCACCGTGGCCGAGATCCGCGAAGAACTCGGCACCACGCGGAAGTACGCGCTGCCGCTGGTGGGCTACCTGGACCGGACAGGGGTGACGCGGCGGCGCGGGGACCTGCGCATCGGCGGGCCGCGGCTGCCCGAAGTATCTGGCTGAAGCGGGAGACCGCTAGCTGGCGTCGGTGCGCAGCAGCAGCATGTTGCGGCGCTCGATCTCGTTGCGCCCGCCCCAGATGCCGTGCGCCTCACCGACGTCGAGCGCATGGTCGAGACAGTCGTCGATCACCGAGCACTGGCCGCAGATGGCCTTGGCTCGGGCTTCGCGCTCAGCTTTCTCGTCGCGCCGCTCGGTGCGGGGCGGCGGGAAGAAAACCGCCGCCTGAGGTCCCCTGCAGGCTGCCTTGTCCTGCCACTCATCGACCAGCAGAGCGCTCATATGTCCCCCTTGTCGGAGGGGACACTAGATCAGGAAAATTCGCTTGACAAGAGGTAAACGAAACCTCATTCGGTTTCGGAAACCGTCGAATCAGTTTGTTTTCGGCGCATCTGCCGGTAGTCGACCGCAGCACCTTCGAGCGGCTCCACCTCCAGCACCACCCCGCTCAGGCCGCTGACCCGCAGCGGCTCGCCCGCCTGCAGCGGTGTGAGGCGGTTGACGCGGGCCCGCCACCGGGCGCCGTGGACCTCGACGGTGCCGTCGGGATCGATGTCGGTCACCGCAGCGCCCTCCACCCCGATCAGCCACTCCCGCCCCACGGTGGCAGTGCCGTAGCGGGTGCGGACCAGCGCAGGCAGGCCCGACAGCACGAAGGCGCCGACGCCCACCAGGCCCACCAGCAGCGGGATCCAGCTCATCGAGTGCTGGCCGAACAGCGTCAGCGAGCCGACGAGCACCGCTGCGCCGCCCGCTGCCGTCCAGAAGCGCGGCACACCGGTCTGGATGTCCACCGCGAATGCAACGAATCCGGCGATGAGCAGCACCAGCGCCCACAGCCGGATGTCGAGCGTTCCCAAGCCGAACGCGGCGAGCAGCACGCACACCGCGGCGACCATGGCAGCGATGCCGATGCCGCCGGTGTAGAAGTCGAGCAGCAGCAGCGACAGCCCGGCCAGCAGCAGCAGGTAGGCGACCGCCGGGCTGGCAGCGGTGTGGAAGAGCCCGTCGAGCAGCGGCAGCTTGACGAACGACACGACCACGTCGTCGGCCGGGGCCCGCCGGACCACACCGTCGTCGCCGGTCACGTTCTGGCCGATCGGCGGCAGCAGACCCTCATCGGACATGGCGAAGAGGAACTCGCCGATCACCGGTGCTCTGCTGTGGGTGAGACCGGCACCCTTCGCAGTGTCGGCGTCGTAGTAGCGGACGCTTGTGCCCGAGTGGAGCCCGTCGCCCTCGTGGCTGTGGACATCACCCGCCTCGAGTCCGTGAGCGCCAGAGCCGTGAGCATGGACGAGGCCCGCCACCGCGGTGAACTCGCCGATGCGGCCGCCGGGCGCGATCGCGGCGAAGTCGGCTGCCGTGGCCAAGTGGGCGGCGCCGCCGAGCGCCTGCGCCCCGCTGGGACCCACCCACACGCCCACCGGCAGATGCGCGAGGCGAACGCTGTCGAGCAGGTCGACCAGCTCATCGTCGTCGAGCGTTGACCCGGCGCTGTCGATCTGCAGCACCACACCGATCGCGTGGAGTCCGTCCGCGGTGACGAGCTGGCGCTTGATGTACGAGGCCATGATCGGGTCGATGAGCCCGTTCACCTCCACCACCACGATCTGGCGCGGGCGCGCCTCCCCGGTGATATGGGGCGTGGTGGGATCATCGGGGATCACGTGCGGTGTTTCGGGGTCGTCGTGCGCCGATGCCGGCATGGCGACCAGACCCAATACCGCCGACAGCAGCAGCGCGGCAGCCACGAGCCGCGCGAGCCCGCGACGGTGCAGACGTACCTTCACTACGACTCCTTGCATCGGCGGCCGCCCGAACTCTAGAGGTTGACCCCGCGGGCAGAGCCGGGGCCTGCGGGTCCCATTACGCTGCGCCACCGTGACCGACGTGCTGCTGGCCACCGATGCCGACTGGGTCGTCGAAGAGGTGGCAGCGGCGCTTGCCGCCCCCGAGGTGACCTTCCGGGTGGTGCGCTCAGGCCAGGATGTCCGGCCTGCCGTGGAGGCGAGCACGCCGGACCTGGTGATCCTCGACTTCCAGATCGGGAACATGGGCGGCATGGCCACCTGCCTGGACCTGCGCCTGGAATCGGGCATGGGGCGGCTGCCGCGGGTGCCGGTGCTGATGCTGGCCGACCGCGAGGCCGACGTCTTCCTGGCCCGGCGCTCCGAAGCCGACGCCTGGCTGATCAAGCCGCTCAACCCGCTGCTGCTGCGGCGCACCGCGCAGGAACTGCTGCAGCGGGACGCCGCGAGCGCGGGCTGAGCTGGCTCGTATTGCTGTAGCGCTCCTGCTTGCTTGACCGGTAGCTTCGGCCGGAGCGATCCGCCTGTGGCGGTCGCGTACGGGCAGTGGCGCAGGTTGGTAGCGCGCTTCGTTCGGGACGAAGAGGTCGTGGGTTCAAATCCCGCCTGCCCGACTGGCTAGTGCGAGCGAGAAGGGCTTCGCCCCTCGCTCGCGACAACAGAAAGCGCAGGCTTTGCCTGCGCTTTCGACAATTGGTGGCGCAGAGTCTCGGTGGGTTCTCAGCCTGGGTCGCGGGCGGCGGATACTTGCGTTATGGCAGAGGTACTTTCCGGATCCACCCGCGCTCGGGTGGGGTTCATTGGGTTGGGGAACGTGGGCGGCAAGCTGGCTGGGTCTTTGTTGCGCAATCGGTTTGAGCTGGTGGTGCGCGACTTGGATACGGGGGCTATGGCGCCGTTCTTGGAGGCTGGTGCTTCGACGGCCGGCTCTGGGGCGGAGCTGGCGGAACGCTGTGATGTGGTGATTACTTGCTTGCCTTCTCCTGCTGCGGTTGCTTCGGTGCTGGAAGGGCCCGATGGGGTGTTGGCTGGGTTCGGCTCGGGCCAAGCGCCAGCCCCGAAGATCTGGGCTGAGATGAGCACTACTGATCATCATGAGGTGCGCCGGCTGGGTGCGCTGGTGGAGGCTGCGGGCGGTGCCGCCATCGACTGCCCGGTGTCGGGCGGCTGCCACCGGGCCGCTACCGGCAACATCTCGATCTTCGCCGGCGGCGAGCGCGACACCTTCGAGGCAATGCTGCCGCTGCTCGTGACCATGGGGCGGCGCATCCTGCACACTGGGCCGCTGGGCTCGGCATCGATTCTGAAAGTGGTGACGAACTACCTGGCCACCGCCAACCTGGTCTCGCTGTGCGAGGCCCTGGCCACCTCCCAGGCGGCGGGCATGGACCTGGCCACCACCTACGAGGCCATCCGCATCAGCTCGGGCAACTCGTTCGTCCACGAGACCGAGAGCCAGGTGATCCTGAACGGCTCGCGTGACATCAACTTCACCATGGACCTGGTGTGCAAGGACATCGGCCTGTTCGCCGACATCGCTGCCGAGCACGGCCTGCCACTGGAGCTGTCGCCAGTGCTGGTGGACGTGTTCGCCGACGGGGCCGCTCGCTACGGCGACCGGGAGTGGTCGCCGAACATCATCCGGCGGCTCGAGGATGCGACTGGGCAGAGTGTCACGGCGGCCGGCTTTCCGGCTGAGATCGTTGATGACAAGCCCGAAGTGCTAGGTGCCGAGGTCGTAGTTCGCCGCGATCCGCGTTCGCCTTGATGCTCAGAATCTGAGTGTGCATAAAATACCGGAATAATGATATGTTACCGCTCGTGACGCGGGCGGTCGGCTCTCCTCAAGGCACTCCTAGGCAAGCCAGTGAATCAATAGCTGGGGTGGTGCTCAGCTACGCCCGCTGCTCTACCTCAGAACAGGGCCGAAGCGGCTTCGGCTTGGATGCCCAGCACGACGCTGTGGACGCTTGGGCAGCAGTCAGCGGCCGAACGGTTGAGCACCACAGCGAGGACGGCGCCTCGGGGTTGCTGGCGCCCGACGCCCGCCCGGTGCTGGCCGCACTGCTGAACCGTCTCGCAGACGGCGACAACCCCGCCGACACGCTCGCAGTGAGCCGGCTCGACCGTCTCGGCCGCAGCGCTCTTGACGTGCTGAGCCTGCTGGACCGCGCCGAGCGCGAGAGATGGCACGTCGTCATGCTCGATGTCGCCGTGGACACCACCACCCCCGTCGGCCTGATGGTCGCCACGGTGATGGCCGCTATGGCCCGCATGGAACGCGACATGACAGCCCAACGCACCCGCGATGCCCTCGCCAGGAAGGCCGCTACCGGAGCACGGCTCGGTCGTCCTGTCTCTGACGCCACGCGGGCTGCCGCCGCGCGAGCCGAGGCTCTCGCCGCCGAGGGCCTCAGCCAGCACGCCATAGCCGACAAGCTCACTGCGGAACAGTGGCCCCGCGCCACCCCCGCCGCTGGGCCCTGGACTGCCCGCGCCGTCGGCCTCGCTCTGCACTCACTGCACCTCGACCGCGCCGCCGAGCAAGCAGCCGTCGCCCATCGCAGCGGCGGCACCACATCGGCGCCCGATGCCTGAGAGACGACATCTGCGGCCAACCGTCTGAGTCGCCCGACACCGAGCGCCCGCCGACAGCCGCCCCGATGAAACCCCTAATGGCCGCCGGCCATCCAGCATGGGACGTGTCAACGCGGACCGGGGCGGGCGGCACGACGAGCGCGGCGAATGGGCACGGCGCGAGCCGGTGCGCCACCCAGAGCCACCTCGGCCGCAGCCGGCACAGCTCGGCTTGCCGGGCGGCATTCTCGGCGACCACGTCGGGCGGCCCCGCGTCAGGCTCGACGGCCGCCAGTTCATCGGCCGCGGCGGTGGCTTCGGCCTCTGACGCGAACAGCAGCCCGGAGGCGCTCACGGTCCGGGGTCGGCCCCCCGGCGCGCCAACGCGTGCTCGATGGCCACGGGTGCTGTAACGCTGCGTTGCGCTCCTGCGGGCCCCGCCCAACGTCAGCCCGACGAGACCGCCTCAGCCTCGCGACGCGCCTGCCTCACGAAACCTGTACACCACACGCTCGACGCGCTCCCCGACACCGACCGGCGGCTGATCTGGGAGATCGTCGAGAGCGAGCCGCCGGTCCGGCTCGACGCGACGCGGGTCGGCTGGCGGCTCGGGCCGCGCTCTGCCGAGCGTGGCCGGCTCGACGCTCGGAACGCGCCGCCGCTGCCAGCGGGCCAGCAGCGGCACAACCGCCAGCCAGTAGATCGTCAGCGTTCCCGTCGCCGCTAGGAACACAGGAAGCTGAAACGGGACCCAGCCGATTGCTAGGCCCGTCAGCACTCCGGCAGCTGCTGCGGCCGGTGCTCCGGTAGCGAGGAAGACCAGCCGTTCGCAGCGGTCGCGAGGGCGTAGCCCTTTTACGAATAGCCGCCAGAACGGCCTAGTCGATGTGCCCGCAGACATGGTGTGAGGGTAGTTCGGGGTGTTCATCGTCGTTTCCCGCCTCACTTGTTGCAGTAGTAGCTGTCGCCACGGTCGCACCAGGACTTGTAGATGATCCGGTAGTACTCCGCGTCGGTGAGTTCCCCGGCCTCGTATCTGAGGGCTGCCTCGTGCGCTTCCTCGGCCGTGGTCTTGCCGTCGCCGTCGTAGTCGCCGTCGGGATCGTTCGGGTCCGGCGTCGGCTGCTGGCTGGAGCCGCCCGAGCCGGAGCCGCTGCCCGAGCCTGAGCCGCTGTCGTCGCTCGGCGGGGTCCACCCTTCCGGGATCAGCTGCGGCAGCGGCACTTTGGTGGACCCGTACGCCAATGCGCTACATCCCCCAGCAAACGCAGCGCCGCCGGCAGTCGCGACTGCGCCACTCCCGACGGCGATAGCTCCGCCGGCCCCGTAACACACCACGCCGCCGATGGCGGCCTGCGCTGCGGGGTTGAGCTTCTGCCAGCCCTCCAACATGGAACGGACCGCCGCAAGGTCGGCGTTGATGCGCTGCCGCTCGGACTCGCTGAGGGACTTCACGAACGCTTCCAACCCGGTGGCCACTCCCTTCGCTGCGGACGCAGCGGCGTTCTTGGTGGCTTCCGATTGCGCCTCCCAGGCCTTCGCCTCGGCTTCGGATACCTCGGCGTTGTTGTCGGCTACCCATTTCACAGCGCCGCTCAGCCAAGACCACCCCGTCGCCAGCGCAGCCCTCACAGCGCTCTGCGTGGGCCGCTGGCCCGAACCGCCCGAACCGCCGCCCTTGCCGTTCTTGTTCGGCTCGGTGCAGTTCGGCGGCGTGCCGGTCTGCCCGTCGGGGCACACGTCATCGGGGCCGCCGGAGTCGTCGCCGCTGCCCGTGTCGTCATCGCCGCTGTCGCCGCTGTCGGTGTTGGTGCTGTCATCGTCGCCGTCGCTGTCGTCGTCCGAGCCGCCGGCCTGGCGGTTTGAGCGCGTCCCTTTCTGGCCGCTCTTGCCGCCCGAGTCGTCGTCGGTGCTGGTGCCTTCGCCCCCATCGTCGCCGTCGTTACCGTCGTCGTCGTTGTTGGGGTCGTGGTTCTCGTTGGTGGACGGGACCGGTGAGCAGTTGGGCGGCGTGCCGGTCGTTCCGGCCGGGCACGACGGCGGCGGCGCGTGCTTGTGCGCGACGTTCTCGTTCCAGCACTGGTTTCCGGCGAACGGATCGAAGGCGCAGTAGCGCTTGGTCTGCGTGTGAGCGCCGGCGGGCGCTGCGGCTACGGCGGTGAGCGTGGACGCTGCGACGAGCAGCGCGCACAGCGCTGCGAGGGTCCGTTGGGTCATGGGTGGGTGCCTCCGGGCGTGCTGGGCGGATGTGGGCGATCCGTGTCCGCGCCGGCTGCAACGGGGGACCCATGCAACTGATGCCGTCCGTGCAGCCGGCGCAGTCACGAATCGTTCGTTTTGTGCACGCCCGAATCGGACAGCAACCGACATCCGCGGCCCGTCGGCGAACGGACACGCCCAGAGGGGCACGGAAGGCGGAAGCCCAGCAGCCATGGGGGGTTGGGGCTCTCGGCCGTGGCCGCGCCCGCTCAGCGTCGGGCAGGTGTGCGGCCGGGTTGCAGGGCCTGTCTGGACTGGGTACTATACGAACGTATACCGCGCATCAGAAACGCGTGCCCTGCCAGCGAACACGGGCACCGAACCGACACCGCACAGCACCACGCAAGCAGTTAGCCCGAGCCGAATATCTCCGCTCGGCCGAACGCCGAGACAGCGGCCGGCGGGCAGGAAGAGCTAGGCGGCAGCCAGAGTCTCCGCTATTTGGACGGCGTTGAGGGCGGCGCCCTTGCGGAGGTTGTCTCCTACTACGAACAGTGCCAGACCGTGATCGACGGTGGGGTCGCGGCGGATGCGGCCGACATAGGAGGGGTCGCGGCCTGCCGCTTGTAGCGGCGTCGGCACATCGGCCAGCTCCACGCCCGGTGCTTCGGCCAGCAGCTCGATTGCTCGCTCGGGCGAGATGGGTCGCTCGAAGCGCAGGTTCAGCGACAGCGAGTGGCCGGTGAACACCGGCACCCGCACGCAGGTGCCCGACACGGCCAGATCGGGAATGCCCAGGATCTTGCGGCTCTCGTTGCGGAGCTTCTGCTCTTCGTCGGTCTCGCCGAGGCCATCATTGACGAAGCTGCCGGCCTGGGCCAGCACGTTGTGGGCGATCGGGCCGGGGAACTTGTCGGGCGCGGGATGAGTGACGGCGTCGCCGTCGTAGGTGAGCGCTGCGGCACCTTCCTTCGTTGCGGCCAGTGCCTGGTCGAGTTCGTCGACGCCGGCCAGACCGGCACCGGACACGGCCTGGTAGGTGGCCGCCACCATCGAGGTCAAGCCGGCCTCGGCGTGCAGCGGCGCCAGCACCGGCATCGCCGCCATCGTGGTGCAGTTGGGGTTGGCGATGATGCCCTTGGGCGCGTTGAACACCTCCTTGGCGTTCACCTCGGGCACCACCAGCGGCACATCGGGGTCCATGCGCCAGGCAGACGAGTTGTCGATAACCGTCGGGCCTTGGGCCGCAACACGCTCGGAGATGGCTCGCGAGGTGGTCTTGCCTGCGGAGAACAGGGCTATGTCGAGACCGGCGAAGTCGGCTTCGGCGGCATCCTCGACAGTGACTTCGGATCCGTTCCAACCGATCTTGCGGCCGGCGGAGCGGGCCGACGCGAAGAGCCGCAGCTCGTCGATCGGGAATGCTCGCTCGGCCAGGATGGCCCGCATCACACCGCCTACCTGGCCGGTGGCTCCGACGATTCCTACTCGCATGAGCCCGAGGCTACCGACCTGCCCTTGGCGGTCTTCTGGGAATTACCGGGGTGGGCGGGGGCAGGCGCACCCGTGCTTCAAACAAGCGCAGCGCCGCCCGCTACGAGGCGGACGGGCTGTGGCGCTGCGAACTGCGCGCGGGCACACCTGCCCCCGCCCACCCCTCGTTCCGCGTGGATCTCAATCCAGGCCGAAGGCTGTGTGCAGGGCGACGGTGGCTCGGTCTACGTCTGCCTCGGCTACTACGCAGGAGATGCGGATTGGGGAGGTGGAGATCATCTCGATGTTGATGTCTTGGGATGCCAGCGTCTCGAACATGGTAGCGGCCACGCCGGGGTGGCTGGCCATGCCGGCACCGACGAGCGAGACCCGGGCGATGTCGGCATCGGTGTTCGTCGACGAGAAGCCCACCGTGTCCACCATTCCCTCGCAGATGCCGCGCACCTCCTCGGCGCTCTCCGCGGGAACCGTGAACGAGATGTCAGTGCGATCGTGGTCGCCCACGTTCTGCACGATCATGTCGACCACGACCGCCGCATCGGCGAGCGTGCGGAACACCTTGGCGGCGATGCCCGGCTCGTCGCGGACGCCGACCAGCGTCACCTTGGCCTGCGATGTGTCCGGCACGATGCCGGTCACGATCGGCTTTTCCATTTCCCTCGCGTCCATGCCTGACTCCGTGTCAACGACCCATGTTCCCGGTTCCCACGTGAATGCCGAGCGCACGTGCAGGGGAACGCCATACGTGCGGGCAACCTCGACCGAGCGGGCAGCCGGCTTGGGGCAGCCCATCGCGGTCATCTCGAGCAGCTCATCGAACCCGATACGCGCAATCTTGCGAGCGGCGGGGCACACCCGTGGATCGGTGGTGAACACTCCCGACACATCGGTGTAGAGCTCGCAGGCGTCGGCGCCGAGGCCGTGCGCCAGGGCAACGGCCGTGGTGTCTGACCCGCCGCGTCCCAGGAACGTCACGTCGTTGTCGGTCGACACGCCCTGCGCGCCGGCGACCACAGCGACGCGACCGGCTTCGAGCGACTCGGTGACCCGCTTGGGCGTGACCGACAGGATCTTGGCGTTGCGGTGGTTCGTGTCGGTGAGAAAGCCAGCCTGGCTGCCGGTGAACGAGTCGGCCGGCACGCCCACGTCGTGCAGCGCCATGCACATCAGCGCGATGGCCTTGCGCTCGCCCGCGGTGATGAGCATGTCGAGCTCGCGGCCCGACGGCTCGTCGGTGATCTGGGTGGCCAGCGCGATGAGCTCGTCGGTTTCGGAGCCCATGGCGCTGACGACGAGCACAATCTCGTCGCCGCGGGTGCGGCAGTGCTTTACGTGGTCGGCTACCTCGCGCATGCGCGCCGCGCTGGCGATTGACGTTCCGCCGAACTTCTGCACGACTAGGGGCACGTTGGGCGAGGGTATCGGGGGGGCTTGCGGGCGCTTTCTGATCAGGTGGGTTCGGGGTGGAGGATGCGTCCGGGGTGGGCGGGGGCAGGCGCACCCGTGCTTCAGACAAGCGCAGCGCCGCCCGCTGCAGGGTGGATGGGCTTTGGCGCTGCGAACTGCGCGCGGGCACACCTGCCCCCGCCCTCCCCTTGTTGCTTTGTGTCTTTGCCCGAGGTGTCGACTGGGCGTCGGTAGTGTGACCGTCGGCACATCTCAGGGGCACTTATGAGCAGCGAGAAACGACAGCGGCAGCGGGAGAACCGCATGCGGGCGGTTGCCGAAGCGGAACGCGCGAAGAAGCGTTCCAGCACCACTCGCAAGGTGTTGCGAGTGGTGATCATCGCGGCGGCTGTGCTGCTTGCGATCTTCCTTTGGAGCTACTTCAGCGGGGACGACAGTGACGATGGCGGCGATGCTGCGGTCGCTGCTGAGGCGACTGAGGTCACTTCGTTTGAGACTGATGAGCCGGGCGACGAAGCGGCGCCGGTTACTGAGGCTGCGGCCGAGTCTGAGGCCGACAGCGGTCCCGATGAGGCGGCTGCGCCGGACCCGACGTCGTGTCCTGCCGAGGATGGCAGCGATGGGCCGCTCAACCAGTTCGATGCCCCGCCGCCGCTCTGCATCGATCCCGACACCATGTACGCCGCGGCCTTCGACACGAACATGGGCAGCTTCACGATGCTGCTCAACCCGGCACTCGACATCGACAGCGTCAACAACTTCGTGGTGCTGGGCCGCTGGGGCGCATTCGACGGCACGCTGTTCCACCGGATCATCTCCGACTTCGTGATCCAGGGCGGCGATGTGCAGCTCGACTTCGGCCGCGGCGGGCCCGGCTACCAGTTCACCGGCGCCTTCCCGCCCGCAGACGACTGGTACCGGATCGGATCCGTGGCCATGGCCAACCGGGGCAATCCGGCTACCAACGGCTCGCAGTTCTTCGTGATCACCGGCCCCAACGGCGCCGGCTTGCCGCCGCTCTACTCGCCGCTCGGCCATGTCGTCGAGGGCATGGACGTCGTGATGGAGATCGAAGGCGTCGCTACCGGCGCAGGCGACGTGCCGGTCCAGGATGTCGTGGTCAAGAGCGTGACCATCAGCGAAGCCAGCCAAGCTCAGATCGACGCATACACCGATGCGCGCAGCTAACCCGTACAAGGCGTCGGGCCCAACGCGTCGAACCGATCAGGCGTAGGCTCGCTCCGATGCAGCGCCAGTCAGAAGACGTCCCCACGGAGCCGCCCGAGTCGGGATGGTCATTCCCTCCCGCGTCGACCGCAGATGAGAACGGTCTCGTCGGTGCGGGCGCCGACCTCGAGGCGGGCACGCTGCTCGGTGCCTACCGGGCAGGGCTGTTTCCCATGCCGCTGGGCGACACCGTGGGCTGGTGGTCGCCCGATCCGCGCGGCATCCTGCCGCTCAGCTACCTGCGGGTGAGCCGCTCGCTGCGGCGAGCCTGCCGCCGCTTCGACATCCGCATCGACACCGCCTTCGAACAGGTGCTGGAGTCGTGCGCCGATCCCGCCCGCCCGCACGGCTGGATCAGCGACGACATGCACAATGCCTACCTGCAGCTCCATGAGCTCGGGTGGGCCCACAGCGTGGAGACCTGGCTCGACGACGAGCTGGTGGGCGGCCTGTACGGCGTGGCCGTGGGCGCCTTCTTCGCCGGCGAGTCGATGTTCCACACCGAGACCGACGCCTCCAAGGTGGCCCTCGTGGCGCTGGTGGATGCGCTCAAGGTGACCGGGGGCGCGCTGCTCGACGTGCAGTGGACCACACCGCACCTGGCCGGGCTCGGCGCCGTGGAGGTCGAGCGTGCGGCATACCTGGAGCTGCTGGCCGAAGCCATCACCCGGCCGCTGCCTGAAATCTGGCTGCGCCCGATGGTCTTCCGCATGCTCGACGGCTGAGAGGCTGAGCCGAATGGCGACACCACGGCGCTCGCGGCCGTGGCTGATGCGCACGTACTCGGGACACTCCACCGCCCAGGCCTCCAACGAGCTGTACCGGTCGATGCTGGCCAAGGGCCAGACCGGGCTGTCGGTGGCGTTCGACCTGCCGACGCAGACCGGCTACGACCCCGACCACTCGATGGCGCGCGGCGAGGTGGGCAAGGTGGGCGTGCCGGTCACCCACCTGGGCCACATGGCCCAGCTCATGGACGGCATCCCGCCCGATGCCATGAACACCTCCATGACCATCAACGCCACGGCGCCCTGGCTGCTGAGCCTCTACATCGCCAACGCGCAGAACGCGGGGGTGGCGGCCGAGGCGCTGCGGGGCACCACCCAGAACGACATCGTGAAGGAGTACCTGAGCCGGGGCACGTTCATCTTCCCGCCCGAGGCCAGCCGCCGGCTCACCGTCGACGTGGTGGCGTACTGCTCGCAGCACGTGCCGCAGTGGAACCCGATCAACGTGTGCAGCTACCACCTGCAGGAAGCCGGCGCCACGCCCACCCAGGAGATCGCCTACGCGCTGGCCACCGCGATCGACGTGCTGGACGCGGTGCGCGACAGCGGCAAGGTGCCACCTGAGCGCTTCGACGCCACGGTGGGCAGCATCTCGTTCTTCGTGAACGGCGGCATCCGGTTCATCGAAGAGGTCTGCAAGGTGCGGGCCTTCACCCAGATGTGGGACCAGATCTGCGCCGAGCGCTACGGCGTGGCCGACCCCAAGCTGCGGCGCTTCCGCTACGGCGTGCAGGTGAACTCGCTCGGGCTCACCGAGGCCCAGCCCGAGAACAACGTGGCCCGGATCACGCTGGAGGCCCTGGGCGTGACGCTGTCGCAGCGGGCGCGCACCCGCTCGCTGCAGCTGCCTGCTTGGAACGAGGCGCTGGGGCTGCCGCGGCCCTGGGACCAGCAGTGGTCGCTGCGCATCCAGCAGGTGCTGGCGCACGAGACCGACCTGCTGGAGTACGGCGACATCTTCGACGGCTCGGTGGTGGTCGAGGGACGCACCGCCGAGCTGGCGGACGCGGCACAGGCTGAGCTGGACGACGTGCTCGCGTTGGGGGGCGCGTTCGCCGCGATCACCGAGCTGAAGCGGCGCCTGGTGGCGAGCCACACCGAGCGGGTGCGCCAGATCGAGGCCAGCGAGCTGACCGTGGTGGGGGTGAACGAATTCACCGAGACGGCACCGTCGCCGCTGGAAGGCGACGAGTCGATCCTGCGGGTGGATCCCGAGGTGGAAGCCGAGCTGGTTGCCGATCTCGAACGCTGGCGCAGCGCACGCGACTCGAACCGGGTCGTCGCAGCCCTCGACGACCTGCGGGTGGCCGCATCGGGCGATGTGAACATCATGGGACCGAGCATCGAGGCCGCCCATGCCGGGGTGACCACCGGCGAGTGGGCCCAAGCCCTGCGCGAGGTGTTCGGCGAGTTCCGAGCGCCGACCGGTTTGGGAGGCGCCGCCCGGGCGTCGGCGGGGACGGCACTGGCGACCGTGGCCCAGCGATGCGCCGCGATGGAGGGCGGGCCGCCCAGGGTGCTGGTTGCCAAGCCAGGCCTCGACGGCCATTCCAACGGGGCCGAGCAGGTGGCGGTTGCGGCCCGCGACGCCGGCATGGAAGTGGTGTACGAGGGCATCCGGCTGACCCCGAGCCACATCGCCGCAACCGCACGTGACGAGGATGTGGACGTGGTGGGCCTGTCGATCCTGTCGGGCAGTCACCTGGAGCTGGTGCCCGAGGTGCTGGCGTGCCTCGACGCTGAGGGCGTGAGCGCTCCGGTGGTGGTCGGCGGCATCATCCCGCCCGCGGACCATCAGGCGCTGCGAGACGCCGGGGTGGCTGCGGTCTACACCCCGAAGGACTTCGAGCTGGCCGCGATCATGGCCGACATCGCCGGCCTGGCCGAGCAGTCACGCGCCGGCATCGGCTGAAGCACGCACCACGCTCATGTCGTGCACGCATCGCCGACGACAGCCCTTTTCGGAGACGTGAGGATCCTGTGACGGGCACCGCCGCACGCACCAAGCGCCGCCGTCTGTGGAAGCTGCTTGTGCCGGGCTTCATCGTGCTGTACATCGCCATGATCCCGCTGAATTCCGTGCTCGAGTCCGAGCACGTCGAGGTCTTCCCCTTCTTCAAGTGGAAGCTCTTCACCCACATTCCCGATTGGGAATCGTTCGAGTACGGCCTCGTCATCGACGCGATCGACGGCGAGCCGCCCGCAGAGACCTATTACCTGATCCCGAGCGACGACGTCCGCGACTGGAAGGCGCTGCGACGCGTCGCGATCGCGTGTGCAAAGGACCGTGGCTGCGAAGAGGACGTCACCGGCGTGCTGTACCCGATCATCGAGCGGGCACTCGGCGAGCGCAGCATCGATTTCAGCATCGTCAAGGCCGACGTCGACCTGCATGAGCTGCAGGACAACATCGACGATTTCGCCGACGGACGGTTGACCAGGACGGATTTCTTCCGACCCAGCGAAGTCATCGCCCAGTGGAATACCCGCACGGGCCGTCTCGACGCCACGCTGGACGGCGGCTGAGCCATGTCGCTGCGAATCCGGCAGGGCTTGCGACAAATCCGCAGGGGGATGCTCAGCGTCGACACCGCCGAGCATCGAACTCCCGCCGAACTGACGCGCAGTGCGAACAACGTGGTGCTGCTGAGCCGCTTCTACTACGTGTTCCTTGCCTACCTCGTCGGCACGGGTCACTACCCGTTCGGCGATGCGTACTCCGGCGGTCCTCCGACCGCGCCGCTGTGGCCTATCAGGCTGGCGGAGCAGCTCGTGGGAACGGATTGGCTCGGCTACGAGATCGCGCTCACGGCAGCCGGTCTGCTGTTCGCCCTCGGGGCAGCGGCGGCCCCGGGCACCTTCGTCTTGCGGTTCGGTGCGTTCCTGCACCTGTTCGTGCACGTAGCGATACGGAATTCGTACGGCTCCATCAACCACGGCGTCCATGTGCTGCTGCTGGTCGGCTTCGCGCTGCTGTTCCTGCCGGGCCGTCGGCATCGCCAGCTCCACGGGCGGAACAGCGTGCGGCGGTGCCTCACGTCCTTGTGGCTGGCGCAAAGCGTCATCTTGCTTTCGTACACCTTGTCGGGCGTCTGGAAGATCTGGTACGGCCGGCTCGAGCTGTTCTCGTCGGATGCCCTGACGCGCATCCTGCTGGACCGGTTGCTCGCCGAGGCCGACGAGATTCCGCTGCTGCTGCCGTTCGTGGCGCAGCACAACTGGCTGGCGCAGTCGATGTGGTTGCTGACGCTCTACATCGAGATCTTTGCGCTGCTGGTGGTGTTCCGGCCTCATCTGCACCGGCCGATCGGCGCTGTCCTGATGCTGTTCCACATCACCAGCGATCTGCTCATGAACATCTCGTTTTCCCTCAACATCGTGATGGTGGGCTTGTTTCTGCTGCTGTCGCCGCTTGCCCCTGACCGGTTCTCGCTGTCGGGGACCGTTCGGTCGCTGCCGATCGTGGGCCTACCGTTCCGCATCATGAAGCGCCGGCAGCGGTCGCAACGGCCGCAGCAGACCGAGCGGGTCTGGCTCGTGTACGACGGCGAGTGCCCGATGTGCAACAACTACGCCCGGTACCTGCGGCTGCGGCAATCTGTCGGCGAGTTCGTGCTGGTGGACGCACGCCAGGGCGGCCCGATCGTCGACGAGGTCCGGCGGCTGCCGCACGACCTGAATGACGGGATGGTGGTGAAGATCGGCGACCGGCACTACGTCGGTCATGAAGCGCTGCACGTGCTCGCGCTGCTGTCGACGGATCATGGTGCTTTCAACAAGTTCAACCGGCTGGCGTTCAGCTCGCCGCTGATCTCGCGCTTCACGTACCCGCTGATGAAGGCCGGGCGCTGGGTGCTGTTGAAGCTGAAGGGTGTGGCGCCTATTTCGCCCGACGGCTGATCATGGCTCGGGCCAGGGGTCGGCGGTGTCTGGGATGTCGGGGATGTCGGCCAGGGAGTCGTTGTCGGCGCCTTCTTTGCGGCCGGTCCAGCGGACGTGACCGGGTGTGGCGCTGAGGCGGGCAATCACGTTCTGCTGCATGAGGCCGTCGACTTCCACGAACACCTCGCGGGACGTGGCATGGGGGTCGTCTGCGAGCTGGCTCATGTCGAGGACCGGAGCCGCGGCTGCCTGGGCGTTGTCGAAGGCCTCGACTGCTTCGGCCAGCGTGCGCTGTGACACCCAGTCGGCCATTGCCTCGTCGAGCTCGGCGCGATGGGCCATGCGGCCCTCGAAGGTGGTGAAGCGCTCGTCGTCGCCGATGCCGATCATCTCCATGACCCGTGCAGCAACCGAGTCAGTGGAGCTGCTGACGGCCAGCCACCCGCCGTCGGCGGCCTGGTAGGTGCCGCGGGGGACGCTGTAGGGGATGCCTGAACCGAGGCGGGGCTGCAGGTAGCCCTCGGTATGCCATGCGGTCATGAGCGGGCCCATCGCCTGCGACATCGACTCGAGCAGGTTGACGTCGACCACCTGGCCGATGCCGCTGCGCAGGGCCACCAATGCCGCGAACGCCCCGGCCAGGCCGGCCATCTCGTCGGTGAGCGCCACCGGCGGCAGCAGCGGCGCGCCGTCGGCCTCGCCGTTCATCGAGGCGAAGCCGCTCATCGCCTCGGCGAGCGTGGCGAAGCCCGGCCGGTCGCGGTAGGGACCGTCCTGGCCGAAGCCGGTCAGCCGCACGACGACCAGCTTCGGGTTGGCTGCGATCAGCTCGTCGGGCACCAGGCCGAGCGCTTCGAGCTTGCCGGGCCGGAAGTTCTCCACCAGCACATCGGCGACAGCGAGCAGCCGGCGCAGCAGCGCGAGGTCGTCGGCGGCCTTGAGATCGAGCGTGACGCAGCGTTTGTTGCGGTTGACCAGACGCCACCAGAGGGTCTCGCCCTGTGCGTCACGCCATCCCATGTTGCGGACGGTGTCGCCTCCCGGCCGCTCCACCTTGATGACATCAGCACCGAAGTCGGCGAGGTAGCGGGCGCAGTGCGGCCCGGCGAACACCGACGACAGGTCGATGACTCGCAGGCCGTCGAGCGGCATGGCCGCAGCGTGGTTCGGGCCTTCGGGCACGGCTAGCGGTAGCGGACGGCGGGCCAGGACGTGGGGGCTTGCCAGGGACGGCCGCTGAAGCGCCATCTGCTGGACGTCGCCGCGTGCGGGTCGGCCGGGGCGGGACGGGGCCACAGCAGCTCGAGCGCCGTGACGATCGCGGCGGCCTCTTCCGCGGTCGCCGCGGGAGTGATGGCCACGTGCGAAGCGTCGATCACAGGTGCTGTCACCGGTCGCTCGCCCGTTAGAGCGGCACGTTGCCGTGCTTGCGGCGCGGCAACTCCTCACGCTTGGCGCCGATCATGTCGAACGCGGCGATGACCTTCTGGCGGGTCTCGGCGGGGTCGATGACCGCATCCACGATTCCCCGCTCGGCCGCGATGTAGGGGTTCGCGTACTTGCGGCTGTACTCGTCGACCAGCGCTGCCTTGCGAGCCTCGGGATCGGCGGCCTGCTGCAGCTCGCGCCGGTTCAGGATCTCCACCGCTCCCTGCGGGCCCATGACGGCCAGCTCGGCGGTGGGCCACGCGAAGCTGACATCGCAGCCGACGGACTTGGAGTCCATCACGACGTAGGCGCCGCCGTAGGCCTTGCGGGTGATGACCTGCACCCGGGGCACGGTCGCCTCGCAGTAGGCGTACAGAAGCTTGGCGCCGTGGCGGATGATGCCGCCGTGTTCCTGGTCGACGCCGGGCAGGAAGCCGGGCACGTCCACGAAGGTCAGCAGCGGGATGTTGAAGGCGTCGCAGAAGCGCACGAACCGGGCCGCCTTCTCTGACGACTCGATGTCGAGCACGCCGGCCATCACCATCGGCTGGTTGCCCACAACGCCCACCGAGCGGCCGCCGACGCGTGCGAAACCGCACACGATCGAACCGGCCCACGCGGCGTGGTACTCGAAGAACTCGCCGTCGTCGACGACCTCGGCGATCACCTGCTTCATGTCGTAGGGCACGTTGGGGCTCTGCGGCATGAGGTCGCGCAGCGTCGGGCACCAGCGATCGGGCTCGTCTGCGGTTTCAACGACCGGCGGTGCGTCAAGGTTGTTCGACGGCAGGAACGACAGCAGGTAGCGCACGTCGTCGAGCACGGCCTTCTCGTCGGCAGCGACGAACGTGGCCACGCCCGACTTGGTGCTGTGCGAGCCGGTGCCGCCGAGCTCTTCGAGCGTCACGTCCTCGCCGGTGACCGTCTTCACCACGTCGGGGCCGGTGATGAACATGTGGCTGGAGTCGCGCACCATGAAGATGAAGTCGGTCATGGCGGGCGAATAGACGGCGCCGCCGGCGCACGGGCCCATGATCACGCTGATCTGCGGGATCACACCCGACGCGAGCACGTTGCGGCGGAAGATGCCGCCGTAGCCCGCCAGCGAGACCACGCCCTCCTGGATGCGGGCACCGGCGCCGTCGTTGAGGCCGATGATCGGCGCGCCGACCGACTCGGCGAGGTCCATGACCTTGTGGGTCTTCTCGGCGAACACCTCGCCCAGGGCGCCGCCGAACACGGTGAAGTCCTGGCTGGCCACGAACACCTTGCGGCCGTCGATGTTGCCCCAGCCGGTGATGATGCCGTCGGTGTAGGGGCGCTCGTCGAGGCCGACATCGTGGGCCCGGTGGCGGGCCAGCATGTCAAGCTCGTGGAAGGTGCCTTCGTCGAAGAGGTACTCGATGCGCTCGCGGGCGAGCATCTTGCCCTTGTCGTGCTGCCGCTGGACAGCACGCTCGGTGCCGGCGTTCAGCGCCTCGTCGCGTCGGCGGGACAGCTCTTCCAGCCGCTCGTCCATGGTCGGCTCAGACATTCAGGAAAGCCTACGAGAGCGAGCCGTCCCCTAGCTCAGGCGGTCCCTACCAGCCCATTTCTCCCGCTCTTGTTCGCTGCGCTCACGGGCCGCTCGGGCCACGGCTTCGCCTTCGGCTCAGCCTCTAGGCTGCCCGTATGGAACTGGGGCCTGTGCATCACGTTTCGATCAACTGCGCCGATGTGGATGCTGCGGCGCCGTTCTACACCGACGTCCTGGGCATGAAGCAGCTCGACCGGCCCGACTTCGGCTTCAACGGGCGGTGGCTGCAGACGCCCGGCGGTGGCGAGGTGCACTTGATCGAGGTGGCCGACTGGGTGGCGCCCAAGGGCCAGCACTGGGCCTTCAAGGTGGACGACATCGATGCCACCGTGGCCGAGCTGCGCGATGCCGGCGTGAGGGTCAAGGACCCGGTGGCGCTGCCGGGCACCACGGCCCGCCAGACGTTCTTCTTCGACCCGGCCGGCAACATGATCGAGCTGAACCAGCCCGCCTGAGCCCAGCCTCGCTCCGACTAGGTGTCCGTCCGGTAGGCCGCGAGGTTCATCACCCGGTCGAACAGGCTTTCGGCGCCGATCCGTTCGCAGAGCTCTTCGAAACCCCGGTGCGGGCCGCGCCAGGCCATCTCGTCGACGCTGTCTGACACCGGCGCATCCGTTCGCACCGTGGCGATGCGGCGGAACAGCAGGGCGAGTTCTCGCTCGTCGGCGAGCGTTGCAGCGAGCCCGGCCGCACCCCGGACCTTGGGCGCCCAGTCGTCGTGCGAGTCCGGGATGTTCTCGATGTGGCCGTAGTGCGACAGCATCACCGACGTCGACTTGGCGCCCCAGCCCCGCAGGCCCGGAAACCCATCGGCGCTGTCGCCCACCAAGCCCAGGTAGTCGGGTATGGACTCAGGGCTGACGCCGAACTTCGCCTCCACGCCGGCCACGTCGATGATCTCGTCGGCCCGGCGGTCCCACTGGACGACCTTGCCGCCGACGCACTGGCCCAAGTCCTTGTCGGGCGTGCAGATCAGCACCTGCCGGACACGGTCGTCGTCGGCAGCCATCGCCGCGCCTGCTGCCATGGCGTCATCGGCTTCGAACTCGATCATCGGCCACACGGCCACGCCCAGCGACCTCAGGGCATCCTCGGTGGGATGGAACTGCGCCAGCAGGTCGGGCTCGATCCCCGAGCCGTCCTTGTACCCGGGCCACAGATCGTTGCGGAACGACTCCACGACATGGTCGGTAGCCACAGCCACATGGGTGGCGCCGCCTTCCAGCAGCATCACGATGTTGCCGAGCACGCCTCGCAACGCCCCGACCTCGCTGCCGTCGGGCGCCTTCCGGCTGGGTACCGCGAAGAAGTGACGGAACAGCTCGTAGGTGCCGTCGATCAGGTGAACATCGACCTGCCCGCCGGCGGGCGGCGCTCCCGCTGATCCCTCCATGGCCGCGACCCTAGGAGGCAGCTCAGCCTCCGCAGGGCACTGCCGCCACGGCCCGCTCTAGAGTTGGCGCGGCCGATCCGCCGGGACACACCTCCGGCAACGCGCTGCACACCACGGCCACCACCGCATACGACAGCCCATGACCCTGAGGGGACGACATGAAGGTTCCGTTTACTGTTTCCGACTTCCTGTACCGGGCCGAGAACGTGTACCCGGACCGGGTGGCGCTGGCCGACGAACCCGAAGCGCCCGGCGGCGGGCTCGGGGAGATCACCTATGCCCAGTTCGGCGACCTCGTGCGCGCCCAGGCAGCCAAGCTGGACCAGCTCGGCATCGGGCACGGCGAACGGGTGGCGATGGTGTCGCAGAACGCCGGCCGGCTGATGACGTCGTTCTACGGCGTGTCGGGCTACGGCCGCATCTTCGTGCCGATCAACTTCCGGCTCAGCCACGACGAGATCAGCTACATCATCGATCACTGCGGCGCCACGATGCTGCTGGTGGACCCCTCCATGGAGGACACCTGCAAGGACATCGACGTGGAGCACTTCGTAGTGATGGGCACCGACGCCGACGACCAGATGTACGCGCCGGGCGCGGAGCCGGCCCCGTGGACGCCCGACGAGGACGTCACCGCCACCATCAACTACACCTCGGGCACCACCGCACGCCCAAAGGGCGTGCAGCAGACCCACCGGGCGCTGTGGGTGAACGCCACCACGTTCGGCTGGCACTCGGGCGTCAGCGACCGTGACGTGTACCTGCACACGCTGCCGATGTTCCACTGCAACGGCTGGGGCATGCCCTACGCCGTCACAGGCATGGGCGGCAAGCACGTGGTGCAGCGCGAGGTGCGCGGCCCCGAGATCCTGAAGCGCATCGAGCACCACGGCGTGACGCTGATGTGCGGCGCTCCTGCCGTGGTGGCCGCGGTGCTGGATGCAGCGGCCGAGTGGGAGGGCCCCATTCCCGGCAGCGGGCAGGTGCGGATGGTGGTGGCGGGCGCGCCGCCGCCCACGCGCACCATCGCCCGCATGGAGACCGAGCTGGGCTGGGAGTTCATCCAGATCTACGGCCTCACCGAGACGGCGCCGCTGCTGACCATGAACCGCTGCCGGCCCGAATGGGACGACTTCGAGCCCGACGAGAAGGCCCGCAAGCTGAGCCGGGCCGGCGCCCCTGCTATCGGCGTGAAGATCGACGTGGACAACCAGGGCGAGATCCTTGCCCGGGCGAACGTGGTGCTCGAGGGCTACTGGGAGCAGCCCGAGGCGACTGCAGAGGCCATCGTGGACGGCTGGTTCCACACCGGCGACGGCGGCACCATGGACGATGAGCACCACGTCACGATCTCGGACCGCAAGAAGGACGTGATCATCTCCGGCGGCGAGAACGTGTCGTCCATCGAGGTGGAGGACGTGCTGTTCAGCCATCCCGCGGTGACCGAGGTGGCCGTGATCGGCGTGCCCGACGAGAAGTGGGGCGAGACCATCAAGGCCCTCGTGGTCGTCGACGCCGCAGCCGATGCCGTCACCGATCGTGATCTCATCGACTTCTGCCGGGACCGGATGGCGCACTTCAAGTGCCCCACCAGCGTCGAGTTCCGCGAGGAACTGGCCCGCACGGCCACTGGCAAGCTGCAGAAGTTCAAGCTCCGTGCGCCCTACTGGGAAGGCATGGAGAAGCAGATCAACTGAGAGGCTGAGCCGGTAGGCGAAGCCGTGGCCCGAGCGGCCCGTGAGCGCAGCGAACAAGAGCGGGAAGTGATGGCGGTGCGACGAGAAGGTGCACCTGCCCGCGCGCCATCTAGAGCGGTTCGACGCCGCCTTCTGCGCGGCGGCGCTCGACGAAGTCGGTGAGCTCGGCGCGGATGGCGTCGTCCATCGGCGGCTCTTCGTAGTCGGCCAGCAACTGCTTCCAGATGCCGTTCGCCCGCTGGGTGGCGTCGAGCGCGCCGTCCTCGTACCACGTCTCGAAGTTGCGCCAGTCCGACAGCGTGGGCTCGTAGAAGGCGCTGTCGTAGCGCTCCAGCGTGTGGGCCGCGCCGAAGAAGTGGTTGGCCGGGCCGACCTCGGCAATGGCGTCCACCGCCAGCGACGCATCGTCGATCTGGGTGGGCTGCAGCATGGCCCGGATCATCTGGATCATCTCGGCGTCGATGATCACCTTCTCATAGGAGGCGCAGAGCCCGCCCTCGATCCAGCCCAGGCCGTGCAGCACGTAGTTGATGCCGCCCACGATGCACGCCCACAGCGACATCTGCGACTCGTAGGTGGCCTGGGCATCGGGAGCGTTGGAGGCGTTCGCGTTCGAGGCACGCAGCGGCAGGCCGTAGCGGCGGGCCAGCTGCCCGCTGATGATGGTGGCCTTCACGTACTCGGGCGTGCCGAACGCAGGCGCGCCCGACCGCATGTCGACGTTCGAGGTGAAGCTGCCGTACACGACCGGCACGCCGGGGTTCACGAGCTGCGCCAGCGTGATGCCGGCGAGCGCCTCCGCGTTCTGCAAGGTGAGCGCGCCGGCGATCGTGACCGGCGCCATCGCTCCCGCCAGGGTGAACGGCGTGTACACGACCGGCTGACCGTGGCGGGCCAGCTCGATGGCGCCCTCCAGCATCGGCTTGTCGTACACGAGCGGCGAGTTGGCGTTGACGACGGTGTGGATGGACGGCTCGCGCAGCAGCGTCTCATGGTCGATGCCGCGGGCGATGCGGGCGATCTCGATGGCGTCGCTGACCCGGGTGCGGCCCAGCGAGTAGCAGAACCCGGGCTTGGTGGACAGCGTGTACATGGCCGACACTGCGTCCAGGTGGCGGGTGCGCACCTCGAGATCGATCGGCTCGACCGAATGGCCGGTGCACGTGTCCGCCGCGTCGAGCGCCTGCTGCAGGCGCAGCATGTTGCAGAAGTCGGCGTAGTTGCCGCTGACCCGACCCCGATCGAGGTCGGACACGTTCGGTGGGCTGCCGACCATGCCGAAGACGACCCAGTCGTCGCCGAAGACCACGCTGTTGGCCGGGTCGCGGGCGTGCAGGGTGAAGGTCGACGGGGCGAGCGCCACCTGCTCGACGACCATCTCGGGATCGAACCGCACCCGCACGCCGTCGTCGGAGCTGGCGCCCGCCTCGAGCAGGATCTGCACCGCTTCGGGCAGCAGGAAGTTCATGCCGATCTCGGACAGCACCCGCAGCGATGCCTCGTGGATGCGTTCGACTTCGTCGGCGCTGATGAGCTCGACGGGCCGGAAGGTGTTGCGTGCCTGCTGCCGGGGCGCCGCCGGGATTGCAGCAGCATCCCGACGTTTCCGGCCTCGACGCGTCACTGCAGCGAACCGTACGGTCCTGCCTGGATCACGTCAACAAGAGGCTGAGCCGGTAGGCGATGCCGTGGCCCGAGCGGCCCGTGAGCGAAGCGAACAAGAGCGGGAAACAAGGGCTCAGCAGCGGCAATGATGCGGCAAAGCGCGCCCTGCAAGAGGTGTTGCCTGTCGCGCAAGAACAGAATGTCAGATGCGCAACCCGGCGAGAATGGCCGTTCGCTCGTCATCGGTCGGCGGGCGGCCCACGTAGATATCGAAGTAATACGTGAGCGCTTCGATACGGGCGTCCATCGGCTCATTGACCTCGAGCTCGTACCAGCCCATCTGCAGGAAGTAGATGGTACGAGCACGGTGAAGTCTCATGACCGGGTCGCTCACCTCGGCCGCGAGCATCTCCACGCACGCATCCACCCGACGCTCGTCGGTGGCTCTCAGCTTCTGCCACAGCTCGGGATTGCTGCGGCCCCAATTCCGCACGGCCACTTCGAGACGCGGGTCGAAGCGTTCCATCCCCAGCCAGCAGCGCATCAAGGCGACATACCGGTCGACGATGCTGCCCTCGAGCGTTGCAGCCCGGATGATCGAACCCGAGTTGGTCTCCTCCCATACCTCGAGCAGGCGGTTGAGCAGGGCTTCGTGGTTCTCGAAGTGCCAGTAGAAGCTTCCCCGGGTGACGCCGAGCCGCTTGGCGAGCGGCAGCACTTTGACGGCGCTGATGCCATCGGAGACGAGCACCTCCAGTGCGGCAGTCACCCAGTCGTCTGCGCTCAGGCGTGCCCGTTGAGCCATCGAGCCACCCTATCCAGCGACCTGCCGATCTGTAGTTGGAGGTATTAGTGCCGGCACAGATGGACAGAGTGAGCACTCTTGGAGTTATCACTCTCACAATGGGCGTACGCTGAGGGCGTGCGGGTGGAGGAGCTGGCGGCGGCGCATGAGGTGAGCGTGGACACCGTGCGCTACTACCAGAAGATCGGGCTGCTGCACCCGCCCGCGCGCCAAGGGCGCATGGCGCGCTACGACGAGAGCCATGCGCGGCGGCTCGGCGAGATCCGGCGCCTGTCCGCGGCGGGCTTCTCGCTGGCGCAGATCGGCCAGCTCAGCGACGGCGGCGACGATCCGATGCTGGTCGCGCTCGGCGCACGCCACGGCGACACCCTGACCTTCGAGGAGCTGGTGCGCCAGTCCGGGCTCGACGAAGAACTGGTGCGGCTCGCGACCGACACCGGCTTGGTGCGGCCGTTGCGGACGTCGGCGGGCGGTGCCGATGACGTGCCCGAGGCTGCCCGCGAGGCAGCGGACGGCGAGGGTGCCATGGGCGGCACGCTCTACAGCGCCGGGGCCTTGACGATGCTGCGCGCGGCCACGGAGCTGCTCGCCGCCGAGATGCCGCTCGACGACCTCATCGGCCTCGCGCTGCGGCACGCCTCGAACATGGAAGCTGTCGCTGCGGACGCGGTCGGGCTGTTCGCCGACCGCTTCGCCGACGTGCCCGCTGCACAGCGCGCCGACCTGGCTGCTCGCCTGATCCCGCTGGTGACCGACCTGGTGGCGCAGCACTTCCGCGAGTCGCTCGTGGAGCACGCCACCGAGCGCATCCTGGCCGGCGACATCGACGATGAGCCGGCCAGTTCCGATGCGATGGCAACCGATACGCCGAACGCCCGGCACGCCGGGGATTCGGGTCGCCGCACCTCAGCGGGGTTGTGCACTCGGACCGCCCTGACATTGGAATGCCGGGAACTGTCCGGCGAGCTGGACCCGCTGGCAGTGTTCGCTGCCTCCGACGCGCACCAACGGGTGTACTGGGCGTGTCCCGACGACGACCTGGAGTTCTGTGCGCTCGGCAGTGCTTTCGACGCCACCGCCGGGGCCGGCGCCGAACGCTTCGCCTCCGCCGCCGAGGCGCTGAGCCTGCTGGACGTCACCATGACCGGCGACAGCGGTCACCCGATCGGGCCGCTGACCGTGGGCGGCTTCTCGTTCCGTCCCGAGGCGCCCGCGGCAGGCTCGGCGTGGGAGCCATTCGGCACCGGCTGCCTGACCGTGCCCGAAGTGCTCGTCGTGCGCCGGGGCGGCCAGTCGTGGCTGACCTCGGTGCCCGGTGCGCCCGTCTGGCCGGTGATGGCGGCATCGCGATCGGGAGTCGGGGGGGCATGTGCCACCTGCGGCGCGGCTGACGGCAGCGGAGTCTGCGGCCTCGCCGCTGCTGCCGGTGCGCCCGCCGCGGACTGCGCCCGCGACGACATGACCGTGCGAGGCGACGCCGGCGACGATCTCACCGGCACGGCTGCGGGCAGCCTGGCCGATCCTGAACTCGAAGCGGGGCCCGCGAGCGATCTGAATGCGGCAGCGCTGGCCGTGCTCGGCGGGAGGTACCGAGCCGACGACGGCTACACCGAGCTGGTGCGGCGTGCTCTCGGCAGGATCGCCGAAGGCGGGCTGGACAAGGTCGTGACGGCGCGGGAGCTGCACATCGCGTCGGGGCTCGAGCCCGTCGCGGTGCTCAACCGCCTGCGGTCGCGTTACCCGTCCTGCGTCACGTTCGCATTCGGACGCGGGGCGCAGACGTTCTTCGGCGCCACGCCCGAACAGCTGGTGCACTGCGACGGGCTGCGGCTGCAGACCGACGCGCTGGCCGGCTCGGGACCCCGTGTCGGCGATCCGGCACGCGACCGGGAACTCGCGGCCGAGCTGCAACGCGATCCCAAGGAGCTGACCGAGCACGCCATGGTGGTCACCGACGTGCGCGACACGCTGCGTGCGTGCGGCGCGGCGCTCGATCCGCCCTCGCCGACCGGCGTCATGGAGCTGCGGCGCATCATGCACCTGCACACACCCATCAGCGGGCGCGTCCCCGCCGGCACGACGGTGCTGGAGCTCGCGAGCGCACTGCACCCGACGGCCGCGGTCGCCGGACTGCCGCGGCGCGTCGCCCGCGACTGGATCTCAGAGCACGAAGGCTTCGAGCGCGGCTGGTACGCAGCTCCGGTCGGCTGGACGACGCTGGACGGGCGCGGCGAGTTCCGCGTCGCGCTGCGCTGCGCGCTGACCGGTCCCTCCGAGACCCGGCTGTTCGCCGGCGGCGGCATCGTGGAGGGCGCGGATCCCGGTGCCGAGCTGACCGAGACCAACATCAAGCTCGAAGCCCTCCTGTACGCACTCGAGGGCGACTGAGCGGCAGCATGCAGATCTCCGACGACGATGCTGCCTATTCGGCCTGCCGTTCGCTGTGCGAGGGTCTCGTGGGCGCGGGCATCACCGACGCGGTGGTGTCGCCGGGCTCGCGGTCGATGCCGCTGACGCTCACCGTCGATGCCACTGCCGGCCTGCGCACCTGGGTGCGTATCGACGAGCGGTCGGCCGGGTACTTCGCGCTCGGGCTGGCCAAGGGCTCGGGCAGGCCGGTGCTGCTGGTGTGCACGTCGGGCACTGCAGCGGCCAACTACCTGCCGGCGGTGGTCGAGGCCCATTACTCAGGTGTGCCGCTGGTAGTGCTGACCGCAGACCGGCCGCCCGAGCTGCGGGGCTGGGGAGCAGGGCAGACCATCGATCAGCACGGGCTGTACGGCAGCCACGTGCGCTGGTTCTGCGAGACGCCGGTGCCCTCGGAGCTGCCGGTCGATCAGGCAGTGCGGTGGTTCGGCGTCGCGGCTGCTCGGGCCGTGGAGCAGGCGACCGGCTCAAGCCCTGGTCCTGTGCACCTCAATATGCCGTTTCGCGAGCCACTGGAGCCGCTGCCGTGCTGAGCGAGTGGGCGATGGCGCACGAGCGCGGGGTGGTCGTGGCCGGGCCCATGTGGGATGGGGATCGCTGGACGGAGGCCGTGGCCGCGTTCTGCCGGGCCTCTGGGTGGCCGCTGCTGGCCGAGCCGTGCTCGCAGCTCCGGCGTGAGCTGGACGGGGTGGTGGTCACCGACCATCACGACCTGCTGCTGCGAACGCCATGGGCCGATGCAGAACCGCCCGATGCGGTGCTGCGCATCGGCGGCGCGCCGACCTGCAAGCCGCTGCGGCTGTGGATCGAGCGGCACCGTCCAGCGTTCGCCTTCGTCGATCCGGCCAGCACCTGGACCGATGCGAGCTTCAGCGTCTCGTTGCATTTGACGATCGGGCCAGAGGCCGTGACCGACGCGGCCCGCACACTGTTGTCGCCGGAATCTGGGTGGGCACAGCGCTGGGCCGACGCCGATGAGCGCGCCGCCGCGGCAGTCGACAGCCTGCTCGACGCTGAACCGTTGCTGGAAGCCGGCGTGGCTCGCCAGTTGGGGCGCAGCCTTCCAGCGGGCCACGCGCTGTACGTGTCGAACTCGATGCCGGCGCGTGACGTCGATTCGTACTTGCGAGCCCGCGCCGAAACTCTGGCAGTGCACGCCCACCGGGGCGCGAGCGGCATCGACGGCGTGATCTCCGCTGCGACCGGCGTGGCAGCGTCGGGAGCCCCGACCACGGTGCTGGTCGGCGACCTGGCATTCCGTCACGATCTCGGCGGGCTCGTGGGAGCGTTCGACACTCTGCCAGCCGCCCATGGTGGGCCTGGCGGGCTGGATCTCACCGTGGTGGTCGTGGACAACGGCGGCGGCACGATCTTCTCGTTCCTGCCTGCCTACGGTGTCATCGACCCCGGAGCGTTCGACCGCCTGCTGACGACGCCACCTGAACGCAGCAGCGCGGAGCTGGCGAGCGGACTCTTCGCGGCCATGGGCTTCGAGCACCACCACATCGGCTCGCGTGACGAGCTGCATGCGCTGCTGGCCGCTCCTGTGTCGAATCGGGGCGTGCGCGTCATCACCATCGACATCGACGCGGTCGCAAACCGGGATCAGCACCGCCGTCTGGCCGACGCAGTCGCGGCGGCAGTCCAGGGCGCAGAGCCACGCTCGCAGTAATGCCGCTGTCGGAACCGTTGCAGCTCGCCGCCAATGTCACGAGCAGCGGCGAGCCGGTCATCGTCATCCACGGATTCACCGGCAGTGCCGAAGCGATGGCACCGCTGGTGGAACGGCTCGACGGCTACCGGTGCATCGCCGTGGACCTGGTCGGCCACGGCCGGAGCCCTTCCCCCGCTGACCTTGCGCTGTACAGCATCGAGGCGATGGCAGCGTCGGTGGCCGGACTCGCGGCGAGCGCAGGCGACGGGCCGTGCCACGTCGTTGGCTACTCGATGGGCGGTCGGGTGGCGCTGACGCTGGTTTCGGGGCATCGGGAGGTCTGCAGGTCGCTGACGCTCATCAGCGCCACCGCCGGGATCGCGGATGCCTCGGAGCGGGCGCAGCGACGCCGGGCTGATGAGACACTCGCTGATCGGATCGGTGAACACGGCCTGGCCCGCTTCGTCGACGAGTGGATGGGTCTGCCGATGTGGGATCCGCTCCGGGCGAGTCTCGGCCCCGAGGCGTGGCAGTCGTCCATCGATCAGCGCCTGCGCTCCGATCCCACCGGTCTGGCGAACTCGCTGCGCGCCGCCGGAACGGGCTCCATGACGCCGCTGTGGGACCGATTGGGCGCCCTCGACGTGCCGACGCTGGTCGTCTGCGGCGAGCTGGACACCAAATTCGTTGCAATCGGACACGAGATGAACGGCCTGCTGCCCGCCAGCGAGCTGGTCGTGTTGGCCGGCGCGGGCCACGCCGCGCACCTCGAGGTGCCCGACGATTGCGTCGCGGCGATCCGCCGGCACCTCGACGCGTGCTGAGAGCTGTCAGTCCTGCGGAAGCGGGAACTCGAATGCGCCGGGCAACAGCTCGGCAACGGTGGTGCTCTCGTTCACAGCGCATTCAGGACCGCCGGCTTCGAGCAGCAGTTGGCGGCAACGACCGCACGGAGCCAGCAGTTCGCCGTCTGCATCGGTGACGGTCACCGCAACCAGGCGGCCTCCCCCGCTGCGATGCAGATCGCAGACCAAGGCGCACTCGGCGCAGAGCGTCAGCCCGTACGAGGCGTTCTCGACGTTGCAGCCAGTGACGATCCGGCCGTCGTCGACGAGACCTGCCGCGCCCACATGGAAGTTCGAGTACGGCGCATACGCCGTGCGGCACGCCTCGTGCGCCCGAGCGCGCAGCCCGGCCCAGGGGATTGCTGCATCCTCGCTCATGCCGAACATGCCTCCCGCGTCGCCTGAGCGACGAGAGTACGGCCGATGAGGCCACCCCAGTGAGCCAATAGCGTTCACCCCGTGCAGGTGACGCTGCGTGAATTCGAGCTGCCACTGCTGCAGCCGCTGCTGACCGCTCACGGCTCGATCGCCGTGCGGCGGGGCATCGAGGTGCGCGTCGGTGACGACGCCTGCGTCGGCACGGGCGAGGCGGCGCCGCTGCCTGGCTTCGGTGTCGAAACCTACGACGAAGCGCTGGCAGCACTGGAACGCTGGGCCGAGAACCCCGACGGCGAACCGCCCCGCGAGCCGTGCGCCGCCGCTGCTGTGGAATCGGCACTCACCCAGCTCGACGCCGAGATCGAGGGCGTCACACTGTCCACATTGCTGGCCGAGAACCCACCCGCGCAGCGGCGCATCGCCACCCACGCGTTGGTGTCCGATCTCGATCCCGAGGCTGCGGCTCAACGCGCAGCGCACGCCGCCGCGGCAGGTCACCTGGCTGTGAAGCTCAAGGTTGCTGCCCACCACGACGCCAGCAGTGGCGGCAACGGCAGCGCCGCCGCGGCCATTGCCGAACAGTCGGTGCGGATCGCGCACGTGCGCCACTCCCTGCCCGCCGGCGTGGCACTGCGACTCGATGCCAACGGCGGCTGGGATCGCGCGACCGCGGTGAAGGTGCTGCGCCCTGTCGGCCACCTCGACATCGAGTTCATCGAAGAGCCCACACCTCAGGCCGCTGACTGGGCACAGATCAGCCGCACGGTCGGGCTGCCGGTTGCTGCCGACGAGCACTTGCGTGATGCCGATGCGCTTGACCGGCTGATCGCGGTCGGTGCGATCGAGGTGGCTGTGCTCAAGCCGGCGGTGTTGGGTGGTCCGCACGCTGTTTTCGACTTGGCCCGGCAGGCGGCGATGCGGGGGGTTCGCTCGGTGGTTTCGTCGTTCATCTGCGGGCCTGCGGGGTTGCGCATCGCTCGTGAGACTGCTGTCGCGGTTGATCCGCATGGGGTGCATGGGATCGGCACTGCGACTTTGTTTGCTGAGGCGCTGCCGGAGGATGTGACGCCTGCCGGCGGCTACTTGCCGGTGCCTACCGAAGCTTCCAGCAGTGTCACCTAGATGCGCCAGCGTTGAGTTTTTCCTAGGGGGGTCTGGGGCAGTTCGTTGACGAGCTCTATGGCTCGGGGGGCGCAGTAGGCGGGGAGTTCCGCCTTCACGGTGTCGCGCAGGGCTTCGAGACTGGGCGGTTGGGCGTGGTCTGTTGGGACGATTACTGCTGTAACTGCTTGGCCCCATTCGGGGTCTGGTCGGCCCACAATCACTACGTCAGCGATGGCCGGCAACTGCGCCAGAATTCGCTCAATGGCTACTGGCCAGACTTTTTCGGCTCCTGTGGTGATCATGTCGTCGACTCTTCCGAAGACGGAGAGCTGGCCTTCTTCTGACAGGGCGCCGGCATCTCCTGTGGGGAACCAGCCGTCGCTTGTTCGGGGGTCGCTTCCGTCGCGGTAGCAGCGCAGGAGCATCGGGCAGCGGAGCTGTACTTCGCCTTCGGCGATGCGGAGCTGTACGCCTTCTAGCGGCCAGCCTTCGTAGATCACGCCGCTGAAGGTTTCGGTCATGCCGTAGGTGGCGACGGTGTTGGGGGGCCGTTGGGCGGGCATGGCGGAGCCGCCGAGCAGGATGGCCCGGAATGCCGCTGCGTCGATGCGCGCGAGCGCGGTGGGTACCAGAGAGGTGAGTGTTGTGCCTTGGCGGGCTGCTGTTTCGACTGCGGCTGCGTCGAAGCCGTCGTGGACCTCTAAGGGCGTGTCGGTGAGCAGCGCGCGGACGACTACTGCCAGACCGCCGACGTGTGCGAGGGGGAGGCATGCCAGCCAGCGGTCGGTGCTGAGGTCGACGGCGAGCGCGGAGCTGGTTGCCATGGCGTTGGCCTCTATGGCTGCGTGGGTGAGGACCGCGCCTTTCGGATCTCCGGTGCTGCCACTGGTGGCCATGACGAGTGCGTCGTCCGCCTCGACGTCCCAGCCGCCTCGGCGGCGGTGGCGGCCGGTGGCGTCCACGACGACGCTGGCGCCCATGCGCTCGATGAGCGACTCCTGCGCAGCGGCCGGCAGCCGCTGATCCACGGGCAGCACTGCATCGCCGGCATCCCAGGCTCGCTGCAGCTCGGTTACGAAGCGATCACCGCCGCCGATCGCCAGCGCTACCAGTCGTCGCACGGCGCGGACATTACCGACGCAGCCGCCCGAGCCCGCCGAAATTTGCGCTCGGCTGGCGCGGCGCTTCGAGGGTGTCCGCGGGCAACTACCGGGATCGTTCGCCCGACATCGATGAGATGTTGGCGGAGTTGTCGCACGTGGGCGCGAGACTGTCGGCTGCATGGACACGGCAGCCATCACGCCGACGCTGCGCTGGACGGGCGACAGCATCGAGATCATCGATCAGACGCGGCTGCCGGGCGAGTTGGTGCTGCTCGATGTGCGTGATGTGGGCAGTGCCGTGGATGCCATCGAGCGGCTTGCCATCCGGGGGGCGCCCGCGCTCGGTGTGTTCGGGGCGCTTGCCCTGGTTGTCGGCCTCGACGAGGCGCAGCCCGACTCGCTGGACGCGGCACGCGAGTTGCTCGAGTGGTTGCGGCACGAGATCGGCGACGCCCGCCCGACCGCAGTGAACCTGCGATGGGCGGTGGATCGCACGATCGACGCTGCGCTCGCCGTCCCAGAGCTCATCAGCGCGGGCACCAACACCAGCGACGGCGGCCGAGGCAGCGCCGACGGCGACAGCGCCAGTGCCGGCGGCCTGGCTGAGCTGCGGCAGCGGCTGCTGGACGAGGCGTTGGCCATCGGCGCGGAAGATGCTCGGGCGTGCGCCGAGATTGGTCGGCTCGGCCGCGAGCTGCTCGCCGACGCCACGGTCATCGCGACGCACTGCAATGCAGGGCGACTGGCCACGGTGGGCACGGGCACTGCACTGGGCGTCGTGTACGCCAAGGCCGCTGCGGGCGAGCCTGTGCGTGTGCTGGCGGCCGAGACGCGCCCGCTGCTGCAAGGCGCTCGGCTCACCGCCTGGGAGCTGGCCGACGCCGGCATCGAGGTGTCGGTGGTGGCCGATGCCGCGATGGCGTCGCTGATCGCCGCCGGCGAGGTCGACGCCGTGATCGTGGGCGCGGACCGCATCGCTGCGAACGGCGACACGGCCAACAAGGTCGGCACGCTGGCACATGCGCTCGCTGCCGCCGACGCGGGCATCGGGTTCTACATCGCCGCCCCGACCAGCACGATCGACGCAGCGCTTCCATCGGGTGAGTGCATTGCCATCGAGCAGCGAAATCCCGACGAGGTGCACCACGCCGGAGGGACCCGCCTGACCCCTGTGGATGCCGTCGCCGTCAACCCCGCGTTCGACGTGACGCCGGCGCGTTTCATCACGGCCATCATCACCGACGCCGGCGTCTTGCAGCCGCCGTACGACCGGTCCATTGCCCAGGCGCTGGCTGGGGCTGAACCGGCCGGATCGGGGGCGGGCCGGTGCTGAATCGCTGGGATGCCGACGAGGCGGCGCTCTGGGCCGAGCTGGGCGACCTCGGCGAGATCACCTACGGATCGCGCCTGGTGGGCGCTGATGCGGCGCTGGTGCTGCACGGCGGCGGCAATACGTCCATCAAGGGACACAGCACCGACGCCTGGGGCGAGCCGGTCCCGACGCTGTGGGTGAAGGGCAGCGGCTGGGATCTTGCGACCATCGAACCGCCCGGCTTCGCGCCGCTGCGCTTGGAGCCCGTCCGGCGCCTGGCGGAGCTGGCGGAGCTGAGCGACACCGAGATGGTGAACCAGCTGCGGATCCACCTGCTCGACGCCAGCGCCCCGAACCCGTCGGTGGAAGCGATCCTGCACGCGCTGCTGCCCCACCGGGCGGTGCTGCACAGCCACGCCGATGCTGTGCTGGCACTCACCAATACGGCCGACGGCGCCGAGCGGGTACGTGACCTGTGGGGCGACCGGGCTGTCGTGGTGCCCTACGTGATGCCCGGCTTCGATCTGGCCCGTCGCTGCGCGGAGGAATGGCAGGCGCAGGCCCACGACGGCATCGAGGCCATGGTCCTGCTGAACCACGGCATCTTCACCTTCGGCGAGACGACGCGCCAGGCGTACGACTCGATGATCGATCGGATCAGCGAAGCCGAGCGGTGCCTTGCGGAGGCGGGCGTGACCTCATTCGGCGAGATCGATGCGAATGGGGCCGGGGGGCACCGCACGCGTCGCGTCAGCCCCGACACAGCCGAGACGGTGGCGGAGCTGCGGGCCGCGGTCTCGGCCGCGGCCGGTGCGCCGATGCTGCTGCGAGCCGTGCACGACGAGCAGGCCGACGCGTTCTGCGCCCGCGAAGACCTGGCATCGGTGGCATGCCGCGGGCCGGCCACGCCCGATCACATCATTCGCACGAAGCAATTCCCCATGGTGGGCCGCGATGTCGCTGCCTTCGTCAACGGCTACCGCGCCTACTTCGAGCGCAATGCCGACCGTCATGCCGAAGGCGGACAGCTCACGATGCTGGACACGGCACCGCGTGTGATCCTTGACCCCGATCTCGGGCTGTGGACCGTTGGGCGACGCGCCGTCGACTGTGACATCGCCGCGGACATCTACCTGCACACGATCGACGTCATCAACGCAGCGGAGACTCTCGGGAGCTACGTGGCGCTCGGCGAAGCCGACCTCTTCGACGTGGAGTACTGGGAGCTGGAGCAGGCGAAGCTGGCGCGGGCCGGCGCGCCCGCTGCCTTGGCTGGCCAGGTGGCGCTGGTGACGGGTGCTGCTTCGGGCATCGGTCGGGCCGCAGCCGCGGCGCTGGGCTCAGCAGGGGCGGCCGTGGTCGGCATCGACATCGACGCCGGTATCGCGCACCATGATGACGGCGACGGCAGCCGGCCGTCATCGCTGCACGGTTCGGCATGGCTCGGCGTCGAGGCGGATGTCACCGATGCCAGCGCGGTGACCGCAGCGGTGGCCAGCGCAGCCGAGCGCTTTGGCGGCATCGACATCGTGGTGGCGGCAGCCGGCATCTTCGGCCCGTCGGCACCATTGGAAGAACTCGTTGACGACTCCGGGCTGGCCACGGCATGGCAGCAGACGTTCGACATCAACGTGAGCGGCGCAGCGAACACCCTCGCCGCGGCTCATCAGGTGCTGCGGCACTCTCCGGCGGGCGGCCGTGTCGTCATCGTTGGTTCGAAGAACGTGCCCGCACCCGGCAAGGGCGCAGCGGCCTACTCGGCCTCGAAAGCGGCGCTCACCCAGCTCGCCCGGGTGGCGGCGCTCGAATGGGCGGCCGACGGCATCACCGTCAATGTGATCCACCCTGACGGCGTGTTCGACACGGGACTCTGGTCGGACGATCTCATTGCCCAGCGTGCCGCCAGCTACGGGCTCACCTCGGAGCAGTACCGGCGGCGCAACCTGCTGGGCCGCGAGCTGGCATCAGCCGATGTGGGCGCGCTCATCGCCGAGATGTGCGGCCCCGCGTTCGCGCACACCACCGGTGCCCAGATCCCCCAGGACGGCGGCAGCGATCGAGTCGTCTAACTGCCCGCTGCTGAGCTCTCTGCGCCGGCCATGAGCAGGCCGATCTCCTCGCGGGTGGCGGTGCGTGGATCGACCGTTGCCACGATGCGGCCCTCGTACATGACGGCGACCCGGTCGCTGAGGGCGAGCACCTCGTCGAGCTCGGCCGACACCAGCAGCACCGCAGTGCCCTCGTCGCGGCGCTCGCGGATGCGGCGCCAGATGAACTCGATGGCGCCGATGTCGATGCCGCGGGTGGGCTGTGCCGCAATGAGCAGATCGATGTCGTCGGAGAATTCGCGGCCCACGATGAGCTTCTGCTTGTTACCGCCGGACAGGCTGTCGGCGGGCGAGTCCACGTCGGGCGTCCGCACATCGAAGGTGGCCACGACGTCGCGGGCGTGGGAATCGATGCGATCGCGCCGCAGCATGCCGCCCGCGGCGAAGGGTCGCTTGAAGTAGCGGTTCAGCACCGAGTTGTCGGCCACGGAGTAGGAGCCGATGAGGCCGTGCTTGGCCCGGTCCTCGGGGATATGCCCCACGCCGATCACCGTGACCTGGCGCGGCCGGGCACCCGACGCATCCCGGTCGCTGATCGACACGGTGCCGGCTGCGGCGTGGCGCAGGCCGGTGATGGCTTCCACCAGCTCGCGCTGGCCGTTGCCCTCCACGCCGGCGACACCGACAATCTCGCCGGCGCGCACCGCCAGCGTCAGCTCGTCGACGGCCCGCTGGCCGCGATCGTCATCGGCGCAGAGGCCGGCTATGTCGAGCACCACCGGCTGCTCGTCAGCCTCGGCGATCGGGGCTTCGTCGCTGGGGGCAGCCGCCGTCGAGACGGCCGATCCGACGCCGGTGGCACCCGACTCGAACCGGTCGCCATGCAGATCCACCGCGCGGCCCACCATCAGCTCCGCCAGTGCCGCCTCGCTGGTCTGCGCAGGCGTGGTGGTGCCCACCACCCGGCCCTCGCGCAGCACGACGATGTCGTCGGCCGCTGCCATGACCTCGCGCAGCTTGTGGGTGATGAACACGATGCCGACGCCCTGGGCGGTCAGGCCGCGCAGCACGTCGAGCAAGTGATCGGTCTCCTGCGGGGTGAGCACCGCTGTGGGCTCATCGGCGATCAGCACCCGGGCATCGCGGTACAGCGCCTTGAGGATCTCCACCCGCTGCTGCGCGCCGACCGGCAGGTCCTCCACCGCCGCGTCAGGGTCGACATGGAGCCCGAACCGGTCGGCCAGGTCCATCACCCGGCGGCGCGCCTGGGCCACGTCGATCATGCCGAGCTTGCGCGGCTCGGCACCGAGCACGATGTTGCGCACCACGCTCATCGGCGGCACGAGCTGGAAGTGCTGATGCACCATGCCGACGCCGCGGGCGATGGCGTCGTGCGGGCTCGACAGCTCCACGTTCTCGTCGGCAATCACGACCTGACCCGCGTCGGGACGGTGCAGCCCGAACAGCACGTTGACGAGCGTGCTCTTGCCAGCGCCGTTCTCGCCCAGCAGCGCCAGGATGCGCCCGGGCCGCAATTCCACCGACACGTCGTCGTTGGCCACGACCGAGCCGAAGCGCTTGGTAATGCCGTGGCCGGCCAGCAGCACCTCAGGCTCAGTCTGCGAAACAACAGTCTCGGCAGCCGCAGCCATCATCGGACCTCGTAGGGCTGGCCCAGCGCAGCCGGGTCGCGCATGCGGCCGAACAGACCGGCTGCGGCCACCACGATGATCGTGACCACGAACGGCAGCATCCCCACGAACTGCGCCGGGATGTCGAACGTGTCGTTGAGCTGGAACTGGCCCTGCAGTGCCGTCGTGAAACCGAAGAACAGCGCCGCCGCGTAGGCACCCAGCGGGGTGCGGCGACCGAAGATCATCACGGCCAACGCCAGGAAGCCCCGCCCGCCCGACATCGCCCGCGTGAATGTGCCCACCGACTCCAGCGCCAGGTACGCGCCGCCGAGCCCGGCCAAGCCGCCCGCCAGCGTCACATTCCAGTAGCGCAGCCGGATCACATCGATGCCCACGGTGGCAGCGGCACCGGGGTGCTCGCCGATCGCCGTCGTGCGCATCCCCCACACCGAGCGCAGCAGCAGCACGTGGAGCACCACCACCAGCACGAGCGCCAGGTACGTCAGCGGCGGGCGGTTGAACAGCGCCGTGCCCACGACGGGCAGGTCGGCGAGCGGGCCGAGCTCGATCGACTGATACTTCGGCTGGCCCAGCGAACGCCCCCGGTCGTAGAAGAACGACGTCAGGCCCAGCGCCGCGATGTTCAGGACCGTGCCGGCGATGATCTGGTCGGTTCGCAGCCCGACCGACATCGCAGCGAGCATCCAGCCCATCGCGAGACCGGTGCTGACGCCCGCGACAACGCCCAAGAACAGCGAGCCGGACATCGACGCGACGGTGAAGGCCGTGAACGCCGACATCAGGAACTGGCCTTCGATGCCGATGTTCACGATGCCTGAACGCTCGCCGATCATTCCGCACATGGCGCCCAGCACCAGCAAGGTGGCGGCACGCACGGTGCCCCCGAGCACTGCTGTGGTCTGCGCCCCGTCCCAGGCGTAGAAGCCCCACACCAGCGCCACCAGCACGACGGCCCCCGCCACCGACCACACGCGCTGCGGCGACCATCCGCGCATGCCGGCGTCTCCCGACGCCGCCGCCAGATCCGGGCCGGCGCCGGCGGTCATCGGCCCCACCCCGCACCGAGCGTCAGGCGGCGATCCGGCGCATCAGGCCGATCACGCAGCCGCAGCAGCCAGCGCACGATCAACGGCGCTGCCACGAACAGCAGGATCAGCGCCTGGATCACGTCGATGATCTCTGGCGCCACCCCCGACTCGAACTGCATCTTGGCGGCACCCGCTTCCATCAACCCCACCAGCAGACCGGCCGGGATGACCGCGATCGGGTTGGTACGGGCCAGCAGCGCGATGGTGATGCCCTCGAAGCCGAGACCCACGTTCACCCCGGCCTCGAAGCGACCGTCGACGCCGAGCGACTCGATCGCGCCGCCGAGACCGGCCAGCAGCCCTGCCACGGCCATGGTCGAGGCCATGATCCAGCCCACCGAGATGCCCGCATACCGGGCGGCGTGACGGTTCGCGCCCACGCTGCGCACCTCGAAGCCGTAGGTGGTGCGCTCCAGCACGAACCAGCAGGCGAATGCGGCCAGCACCGCCAGCACGAAGCCCGCCGGCAGCCATCCCCACGTGGGGATCTCCGCCGACGGCTCCACCAGTGGGGTCCGGGCGATGATGTTGGAACCGGAACGGTCCTGCCAGGGGTTCGCGGCCAGCCAGTCGGTGAGATTGCCGGCCACGAAGTTGAGCATGATCGTGACGATCACCTCATGGGCACCCGACGTGGCCTTCAGCACGCCGGCGATGGCGCCCCATGCGGCCCCCGCAGCACCGCCGACCAGCAGCGCCAGCGGGAGATGCACCACCAGCGGCAGGCCCTCGAGCCCGAAGCCGACGCCCGCAGCGAACGCCGCGCCGACCAAGAGCTGGCCCTGCCCGCCGATGTTGAACAGGCCCGCCTTGAAGGCGAAGGCAACGGCCAGGCCGCCGAAGACGAGCGGTGTCGCCTTCTGCAGGGTGCGCAGCAGCGCGTCGGCGTCGCCCGCCCCGCCGAGCACCAGCGCGCCGTAGGCACTCGTCACCGAGTGGCCCTGCACGGCGATGAGCACGGCGCCCAGGACGAGCCCCAGCACCACCGATGCCAGAGGCACCGCAGCGGCGCGCATCAGCGCACGCATGGAGCTCTGACGAGCGTCGCCTGCCGTTTCGAGCCGGTCGTCGGTCGCGGGCGCCGGTGGACTCGCGGGCGTGCTCACGGCGAGGTGAGGTGCCCGCGGTCCACGGCGTCCCGCTCAGCTCGTGACTCGCCGGCTCAGCCTGGCGGCCATCCGGTGTCGATCTCGCCGGCGTTCAGGCCTGCCAGCACGTCGTCCAGCGTCGCCCGCATCTCGTCGGTGACGATGCTGTCGAAGTCGTGGAACGGTGCCAGCCCCACCTCGCCGAGGTAGTTGCCCCCGGCGAAGTCACCGCTCGCGGCTTGTGCGATCAAGTCGGCCACGCCCGGCGTGATGAGCTTCATGGCGCTCGTCACCAAGCACGGCTGCGCCTCGGGCACGGTGTTCCACTGGTCGGTGTCGACGCCGACGCAGTAGGCGCCTTCCTGCGAAGCGATCTCGATCAGCGCCCCGTTGCCGGTGGCACCGCCGGCGCCGAAGATGATGTCCGCACCCTGGTCGAGGGCCTGGCGTGCGGTGGCTGCGCCCCAGTCGGGATCACCGAAGGCCACATCCAGCCCGCCCGGGTGATATGTCGAGATCGTCTCGACATCCGGGTTCGTGTAGCGAGCACCGTGCTCCCAGCCTTCCTTGAAGGCCACCACGGGCGGCACGAGGTCGGTGCCCAGCACGGCGCCCACGATGTTGGTCTCGGTGAGCATGCCCGCGAGCGCTCCCGCCAAGAAGCCCGACTGGTCCTCGGGGAAGATCAGGCCGGCCAGATTGGGCATGGCCTCAGCCTGGAATTGGTCGACGCCGATGAAGAAGATGTCGGGGTTGGCCTGTGCGGCGGCGATGGTGGCATCGCCGAGACCGAAGCCCACGGTGATGATGACGTTCGCTCCGTCCTCGACGAACAGGTTGATGTTGTTCTCGTAATCCTTGGCCTCTTCGGTCTCGATGTAGTTGGCCTCGACACCCAGCGCAGCGGCGGCCTCCTGGGCGCCTTCCCATGCCGACTGGTTGAAGCTCTTGTCATCGACCTTGCCGGTGTCGGTGACGAGCCCGATCTTGAACGGCTCGGCGTCGTCCATGTCGTCGGCCGGCTCTTCGGCCGCAGCCGTCGTCGCCGGTGCCGCAGCCGTCGTCGGCGCAGGATCGTCGCTGCCCGTGCACGCTGCGGCGAACACCGCCAGCACAGCGAACACGATCGCCAATCGTCTCGTGAGTACGGTCATGTGGTTCCTCCCTGAGCGCAGGCGGCGGGAACGTCTCGTACGCCCGCGCCCAACAGGAACGAGCCTATTCCTCCACGAGTTCCACGAGCGTGCCGAGATTGCCTTTCGGGTGGACGAATGCGACCGTGGTGCCGCGCGAGCCCGGCCGGGGTGCGGTGTCGATGGGCACCGCGCCTGCGTCGATCATGGTTTGGAGCGCTGCGGCGCAGTCATCCACCCGGTAGCCGACGTGGTGCAGGCCTTCGCCCCTGCGCTCGAGGAACTTGGCGATCGGCGAATCGGGCCTCGTCGCGGCGGTGAGCTGGATGTAGCTGTCCGCCACCTTGATCAGCGCCTCTTCCACGCCGTCGCTCTCGACGACTTCCCGGTGGGCCACCTCGGCCCCGAAGGCCTCGCTGTAGTACGCGACGGCGGCGTCCAGGTCGTTCACGGCAATGGCGACGTGGTCGATCTCGGTCAGGATCATCGGGCTGCCCCTTCAGCGGCTTCCAGCGAGGCTGCATGGCGGGCGAACAGCGTGATGCGGTCTTCGCCGATCCGCTCGCGCTTCTCCGGATCGGTGATGCCCTGCCCCGGCTCCGAGGCCAAGCACAGCACGCCCAGCTTGCCTTCGTGCAGGTTGTGGTGGACCTGCCAGGCGGCCAAGCCCGTCTCGTCGAGCGTGAACGTCTTCGACAGGATCGGCTGGATGCGGCCCTGATCGATCAGGCGATTCATCGCCCACGCCTCGGCGTAGTTGGCGAAGTGGCTCGACACGATCCGCTTCAGCTTCATCCACAGGTGCCGGTTGTCGTATTCGATCATGTACCCGCTGGTGGCGGCGCACGTCACGACGGTGCCGCCGCGCTTGGCGGCGAACACCGATGCACCCATGGTGGACCGGCCTGGGTGCTCGAACACGATGTCGGGGTCGTCGCCGATGAGGCCGCGGACCTTCTTGCCGAAGCGCCGCCATTCGCCTTCGTCCTGGGTGTTGGCGTCGCTCCAGAAGCGGTAGCCCTCGGCGCTCCGGTCGATGACGTGCTCCACGCCGAGCTGGCCGAGCAGCTCCGCCTTGTCGGGCGAGCTGACCACGCCGATGGGCACGCCGCCGCCGTTGAGCACGAGCTGGCAGGCGTAGCCGCCCAGCCCGCCCGTGGCGCCCCAGACGAGCACCGAGTCGCCCTGCTTCATGCGAGCGGCGTTGTCGCCCACCAGCATCCGGTACGAGGTGGCAGCGCACAGCGCATTCACAGCCGCTTCCTCCCAGGACAGGTGCGCCGGCTTGGGCATGAGCTGGTTGGCCTTGACGATGGTGAGGTCCGCGAGGCCGCCGAAGTTGCTCTCGAAGCCCCAGATCCGCTGGTTGGAGGCCTTCATCGAGTCTTCGTGGGCGGCGGGATCCTGATCGTCGACGTAGTTGCAGTGAACGACCACCCGGTCGCCGGGGCGCCAATTGCGCACCGCCGATCCGCACTGCAGCACGACGCCCGACGCATCCGAGCCGAGCACGTGGTAGTCGAGCGCGTGGCGGGCGCCCCAGCGGCTCTCCCGACCCAGCCGGTCCAGGAAGCCGAACGTGGGCAGGGGCTCGAAGATCGAGGTCCACACGGTGTTGAAGTTGATGGCGCTGGCCATCACCGCCAGGTACACCTCGTCGGGCGCGAGCTCGGGCGTGGCGACCTCGCCGATGTGGGTGGCCTCGCGCGGATCCTTGTCGGCCGAGGCACGGCCTTCGAACATCGTCTGCTCGTCGCGTACTACGTAGGCAGCCCTGAAGCTCTCCGGGATCGGCATGGCCTCAAGTTCGGGACCGGACGCGCCGGCATCGATGGCATCAGCGAACTGCTTCACGGGCCCGAACGCTAACGGCGCGCGAGAGCTGCAAGTTCCACTTTCTTGCACGCCGCAGCCGACGCTCGGGCAGCCTCGCAGGCCGTTTCGTACACTCGCCGTTCACAGGCCGGTGGCCGACCCTGCAGGGCGGCGCATCGGTGCAGACGAGGGGGTTGCCATGGCTCGTGATGCGGGGGCTGGTTCGGTCATCGTCGGAGGCGCACGCACGCCGATCGGCAAGTTCAACGGCGGGCTGGCCGGCCTCACCGGCGCACAGCTCGGCGGCATTGCGATCACCGGAGCGCTGGAGCGGTCTGGCATCGCAGCAGGCGACGTCGACTACGTGATCATGGGGCAGGTGCTGCAGGCCGGTCAGGGCCAGATCACCGCCCGGCAGGCCGCAACCCACGCCGGCATCTCCATGGAGGTGCCGGCCATCACCATCAACAAGGTGTGCCTGTCGGGCCTGAACGCCATCTACATGGCCGACCAGATGATCGCGGCCGGCGACGCCGACGTGGTCGTCGCGGGCGGCATGGAGTCGATGACCAATGCGCCGTACCTGCTGCCCGACGGCCGCAACGGCATGCGCATGGGCTCGGGCACCGTGCTCGACGCGATGATCCACGACGGCCTGTGGTGCGCCTTCGACGACGGTCACATGGGCGACGGCACCGAGCGGGACGCGGCGAGTGCGGGGATCTCGCGCAGCGCGATGGACGAGTACTCGGCCCAGTCGCACGAACGCGCTGCGGCCGCGCAGAAGGACGGCCGCTTCGACGACGAGATCGTGGCCGTCAGCATCCCTCAGCGCCGCGGCGAACCGCTGACCGTGCTCGACGACGAAGGCATCCGGCCCGGAACCACCCCCGAGAGCCTGTCGGGCCTGCGGCCCGCGTTCGCATCCGACGGTGCGGTCACGGCCGGCAATGCATCCCAGATCTCCGACGGCGGCTGCGCGCTCGTGGTCATGTCGCCCGAAGCGGCTGCTGAGCGCGGCGTCGAGCCGCTGGCCGAAGTGGTGTCGTACGGCATGGTGGCGGGGCCCGACACCTGCCTGCTGCACCAGCCGGCGAATGCGATCCGCCGTGCGCTCGAGCGCACCGACGTGGACGTGTCCGACCTGTCGCTGTTCGAGATCAATGAGGCCTTCGCCGCGGTAGCGCTCGCCTCGACCGAGGACCTGGGCGTCTCGCCAGAGATCGTCAACCCGAACGGCGGTGCGGTGGCGCTCGGCCATCCCATCGGCATGTCGGGTGCTCGTCTGGCACTCACCCTCGCCAGCGAACTGCGCCGCCGCGGCGGCGGTCTCGGCGCAGCGGCGCTGTGCGGCGGTGGCGGCCAAGGCGACGCCATCGTCCTGAAGGTCGCGTAGCCGCCCCGTCCAGTCACTCCCGCCCCACGAACTCCTCGGGCCGGCAGCAGCGCGAGCCGGATCAGGCGGCTTCGGGCCGGGCGATCACTTCGGTGGCAATGCTGAGCGGCCAGAGAGCAGCGTGCATGGCATCGCCGATCGCAGCGGCGTCGGCGGCGGGAACCTCCAGGTAGATGCGGCTCGCTGCGAGCAGCTCGGTCAACCGGGCGAAGGGGGCCGGGTCGACCAGCATCGCCCCGACGACGGCTGCCGGTGCGGTGGCGATCGCCAGCAGCACGCCGCACGGATCGACGAACACCGCGGCGACGCCTCGCGGCGACGCACCGGCACTCAGGCACAGTGCTCGGGCGTGGCACGGGCCGGCCACCTTCACACGCTCGGCAGGCGACGGACGGAATACCGCTACCGGCAGGTCGCGTGATGTTCGGTTGCGGGGATCGAAGGCAGCCATGGCACTCCTTGGGAGTGCAGGCCGCCGGGGAAGTGTCGGCCGGACCGTAGGCAGCGCCGGCCAACCCGTCCAGCGATTTACGGGGTGAGGGTGCGGCGGTTGCGGAGGGCCCGTTCGAGGGTGAGCTCGTCGGCGTATTCGAGGTCGCCGCCGACCGGCAGACCGCTGGCGAGCCGCGTCACCTGCACGCCCAGCGGCTCGAGCTGGCGAGCGAGATACATGGCCGTCGTATCGCCCTCGATGTTCGGGTTGGTGCACACGATCAGCTCGGCCACCGACTCGCTGTCGAGGCGGGCCAGCAGCTCGCGGATGCGCAGCTGCTCGGGCCCGACACCTTCGAGCGGGTTCAGGGCGCCGCCGAGCACGTGGTAGCGGCCCCGGAAACCCGCCTTCTCCATCGCCACCACGTCCCGCGGTTCCTCCACCACGCAGATCATCCCGATGGCCCGGGCCGGGTCGGCACAGGTGGGGCACGGGTCGGTCTCGCTGAGGTTCCAGCACTGGCTGCAGAAGCCCACCCGGTCCTTCGCCGCGGTGATGGCTGCGGCGAGCCGATGAGCATCTGCGGCCGGCCGCTTCAGCAGCCAGAACGTGATGCGCTGGGCGCCCTTGGGGCCGATGCCGGGCAGGCGGCTGAGTTCGTCGATCAGGTCTTCGACGGCGTCGTCGTACACGTCTGTCCCCGCCGCTGGTGGTCGATCAAGGCTGTCAGGTCACACCCTCGTCGTCGCGGACCACCACCGAGCCCGGGAAGCGATCCACGATCCGCTGCACCTTGTCCTGCTGCGAGGATGCAGGCGCAGCGGAGTCCTGCGAAGGCACTGATGGGGTCGGGCCGGCAGTCTCGGCCGGTTGCGCAACGTCCTCGGGCGGAGGACCAGGTGCACTGCTTGGATCGGACACCTCAAGGCGGACTGTTTGATCGAGCAACTCCGACAGGATGGGCTCCACCTCGTTGCCGCGACGGCGGGCCTGCGCAAGGGGCACGCCTTCGTTCAGCCGGACGGTCACCACATTGCGCTCGTGAGCGAGAACGGTTGCGTCGCGGAACAAGCCTGCTGCGACCGGACGCAGCTTCCCGACAATCAGGGATTCCCACATGCGCTGAAGATCCCCTGCTGTCATCGCAGCGCCGGAAGCCGCAACCGGCTCGTCCGCCGTGGGCGGCTGCCGGTCTGCCTCGGGCGACGGAGCGGGAGCCGTAGGCGGCGTTGCCGGAGGCGGGGGCGGCGTGGCGGCAGGCGGAGCATCGAGCGAAGGAGGCGCTGTGGTTGCGGCCATCGCCGCTCGGGCGGCAGCGGGGCCGGCGGTGGGAGGCGCCGGAGCGTCGGCTGCGCCACGGGCTGGCGCTGCAGCGGAAGGACCCGCGTCCGGCGTGCCGGCGCCCAGCAGATCATCGGCGAGCAGGCCCACCAGCGCTGCTTCCAGCGTCAGGCGACGGTCGGCCGATTGGGGCATCTGTGCCAAGGCGCTGCCGAGCGCCTCGAGTGCTCGCACGTTGGCACGGCGGCCCATCGCATTGCTCAGCTCCCGCGCCGAGGCGATGTCAGCCGCTGGCAGCTCAGCGGGCTCCACGCCGGCACCCACCAGGAACATGTCACGCAGGCGGCGGGCGGTTCGCTCGGCCAGGTCGCGGGCATCGACGCCCGCAGCAGTGGCCGCGGCCACTGCGATGAGCGTCGCGGCCAGGTCGGCGCGCGCCAGCGCCTGCACCAGCGCGTTCACATCGGTGCGATCGTCGGGGATGCCGCCTGCCGCCAGCACCGTGTCGAGCGCCGACAGCGCATCGCGCACCGACCCGGCGCCGCGTTCGGTCACATAGTCGACGACAGCGTCATCGACCGGCGCCCCGGCCGCTTCGGCGATGGCTCGCACATGCGGCGCCATCTCGTCGGCACCTACCAGCGACAGCTCGAACTGCTGCGTGCGGCTGCGGATGGTGGGCAGCACCTTGTTCGGATCGGTGGTGGCCAAGATGAACACCACGTGGGACGGCGGTTCCTCCAACGTCTTGAGCAGCGCATTGGATGCCGCCGCAGAGAGCATGTGCACCTCGTCGAGCAGGTACACCTTGCGTCGCCCGGAGCTGACCAGGGCCGCCTTCTCGGTCATGTCCCGTATGTGGTTCACCGAGTTGTTGGACGCCGCGTCGAGCTCGATGAGGTCCATCGAGGTGCCCGCCGCAACGGCAATGCAGCTGTCGCAGATGCCGCACGGCTCCCCGTCGTCGGTCAGCGCCTCGCAGTTGAGTGCCTTGGCCAGGATGCGGGCCGTGGATGTCTTGCCGGTGCCGCGGGGACCGCTCAGCAGGTACGCGTGCCCGACACGATCCTCGCGTACGGCGTTGCGCAAGGCCCGAACCAGGTGCGGCTGTCCGACCACCTCCGCAAACCGCTGAGGCCGGAACCTCCGGTAAAGCGACTGGTGCTGCATCTCGCGGCGATCCTAACTGTGACTCTTCGGCAGGCTCTGCGGTTATCGTTCGGGGCGTGTCGCCGTCTGACGTGGCGGCCGGGTCCTGTGCGACGGCGACCCGTGAACCGAGTCAGGGCCGGGAGGCAGCAGCTCTCAGCGGACCTCGTTGTGTGCCGCAGATCGCCTGGCCGCCTCGCCAGACGGCGACACGCCTGCCTCACACCGATCGACCTGCGAACGGTGTATCGGTACGGAGAGTTGCCAGAGTGGACGAATGGGCTCGCTTGGAAAGCGTGTGAGGCTTTCATCGGCCTCCGTGGGTTCGAATCCCACACTCTCCGCATGTCAGACTGAGCAGTGATGACCAGCTCCGGGCTGCCCACTCGGGACGCCAAGGGTTACGAGCCGGACCTGCCCATCTCGGTGTCCACGATCCTGGACTGGCCGCCGCGGCCGCTGGCGACCCTGCGGCACATCTCACTCATGATGCTCCCCCAGGGAATGCTCTGGGTGGCGATGTCGGCGGTGGTGTGGAACTTCTTCACGCCGTCCATGGAGCGCATGGCCAGCCTGCACCCCAGGTGGATCTTGGAGATCTACTTCCGCAACGTGGTGCTGTTCACGCTGGTTGCGGGGACGCTGCACGTGGCGCTGTACGTGAGGCGGGTGCAGCAGCAGCGCTACAAGTACAACCGCCAGTGGCTCAGCACCACCAACCGGGCGTTCCTGTGGAACAACCAGACCCGCGACAACATCTTCTGGTGCCTGGTCAGCGGCTGCGCCGTCTGGTCGGCCTATGAGGCACTGACCATGTGGTTCTACGCCAACGACTGGATCCCGTCGGTGGAGTGGGGAACCTGGTGGCCGTACATCTGCGCGCTCACCGTGATTGCGTCGCTGTGGTCGGTGGTGCACTTCTATTGCATCCACCGGGTGCTGCACATGCGCTGGGTCTACGACCACGTGCACTACCTGCATCACCGCAACGTGAACACCGGGCCGTGGAGCGGGCTGTCGATGCACCCGGTCGAGCACATGATGTACCTCAGCATGATCGTGCTGTGGTGGGTGGTGCCCGCCCACCCGTTCATCCTGATCCTCACCCTGCTGTCCAACGCCGTGGCCACCTCGTTCTCCCACTCGGGATTCGAGCGCTTCGAGATCGGCAAGCGCGAGGGGCCGACGATGGCCGGCGCCGACTACTTCCACCACCTGCATCATCGCTACTTCGAGTGCAACTACGGCAACCGGCCCGTGCCGCTCGACAAGCTGTTCGGCACCTTCCACGACGGCACTCCCGAGGCCCACGCCCGGATGCGTGAGCGAGCCAAACGGAGGCGCGGCATCACTGCCGCTTGAGACCGTTGCCTGACGCTGCCGCTTGACATTGGGCAGCAGCGGCCACACTGCGGGTGTGACAGACGAAGCAGCCATCGAGTTGGCGTTGGAACAAGCCCGGCTGGCTGCGGCGGCCGGCGAGGTGCCGGTCGGCGCTGTGGTGATCGTCGACGGCCAGGTGCTGGCCGCACGGCACAACGAGCGCGAGACCACCAACGACCCCACTGCGCACGCCGAGGTGCTGGCCCTGCGCGATGCCGCCGCGGCGATCGGCGACTGGCGGCTGAGCGGCGCAACGCTGGCCGTGACGCTCGAGCCATGCCCGATGTGCGCGGGGGCTGCGCTGTCAGCCCGGGTGGCCCGGGTGGTGTTCGGGGCATACGACCCCAAGGCGGGTGCCGCGGGAACGCACTACAACCTGCTGGTGGACCCCCGCTTCAACCACAACGCCGAGGTAGTAGGTGGCGTGCTCGAAAACGAGTGCGGCGCCCTGCTCAGCGAGTTCTTCAGCGCCCACCGCTGATTCGCTCACGGCGCAGCCGCACGACGCTCGGCAGCGGCCGGTGTGTGGCGGAAGGTGTGGGATTCGAACCCACGGTGACCCGAAGGCCACAACGGTTTTCGAGACCGCCCCATTCGTCCGCTCTGGCAACCTTCCGCAGCGCACCCTATCGACGCCTGCACGGCTGACCGCTTGGCTCGCAGCCCGGCTGGCGTGGCGTAATTCGGTCGCGACGCGGACGAATTCGTGACAGCCTCAGAGCCGTGAGCAGCGCTGTCGAAGGCATCAGGGCAACGGCCGGGGACCCGGCAGGCCAGCCCGACGGCACGTGGTCGGTCTCGGACCTGACGGCCGCAGTCGGCGACACGATCAAGCAGGCCTTCCCCAGTGAGGTCTGGGTGCGCGGCGAGATCATCGGCTACTCGGTGGCGGCGAGCGGCCACATCTACTTCAACCTCATCGAGCCGGGTTCGGGCAACGATCGCCGTGGCGCCCGCATGCGGGTGGCGCTGTTCAAGGGGCGCCAGCGCCTGGTGAACCGCGATCTCGCCACAGCCGGCGGTCTGACGCTCGACGACGGCATCGAGGTGCGGATCCGCGCCGAAGTGGAGTACTACGCCGGCAGCGGGCAGGTGCAGCTCATCATGAGCGGCGTCGACCCGCACTTCACCCTGGGCGTGCTGGCTGCCGACCGGGAGCGGATTCTCGCCGAACTGGCCGAATCGGGTCTGCTGCGGCGCAACGCCGCTGTGCCGCTGCCGCTGGTGCCGCTGCGGGTCGGGCTCGTGACGGCCGACGGCAGCGCAGCCCACGCCGACTTCACCCATGAGCTGGCGGCAAGCGGTTACGCGTTCGAAGTGCTGCTGTGCGACGCCCGAGTGCAGGGCGTCACGGCCGAGACCGATCTGGTAGCTGCGCTGCACACGCTCGGGCAGACCGACGTCGACGTGATCGCCGTGGTGCGCGGCGGTGGCGATCGCACCGACCTGCTGGCGTTCGACCTCGCGAGCGTGGCAAAGGCCATTGCGCTGTGCCCGCTGCCAGTGTTCTGCGGGATCGGTCACGAGATCGACACCTCGGTGGCCGACCAAGTGGCACACACGGCTGCCAAAACTCCGACGGCTTGCGCCGCCGCGCTCGTCGCCCATGTCGCCGCGTTCGACGAACGCCTGGCTCGAACCCATCGCGAGGTGGACCGGCTTGCCCGCTCCCGGGCCGCTGCCGCAGCGGCACGCCTCGCCACTGCTCGGAACGCGCTGGGTCTGCAGGCCGAACGCCGCCTTGCCCGCCCGCGCGCGTGGCTCGGCGAGGCTCGGCTACGGCTGGGCCATCACACGCAACGTCACTGCCGCACTGCCGCCGGCAAGCTCGCCGGCGCCCGCCAAGCGCTGCAGCGCAGCCGTAGCCATGTGCAGCGCGGCGCGGTGTCGCTCGCTTCCCAAGGACCCCGGTTAGAACGAGCCTCGGCGCGACGCCTTGGCGCCGCGAAGGCCCGGCTGCGCGCTGCATCGGCACTGGTGTCGGCGGTTGGGCCCAAGCGAACCCTGGCCCGCGGATTCTCGATCACACGCGCGGCTGACGGCAGCATCGTGCGCCAGATGCCTGCCGCTGGCGACACGATCTCCACCGAAACCCAGCACGCCGTGTTTGCCAGCGTTGTGCGAGACGACCACGCGACCGGCGATGAGCCCAACAGGCTGGCTGACGGTCCGACAACGGGAAGGACAACTGATGGCTGAAGAAGCCGACAACAGCGCGGACCCGGGTGATGCCGAGTTCGGTGGCTACGCCGAGTCGATGGCCGAGCTCGAGGGCATCTTGGCGAGCCTTGAGAGCGACGACGTCGACATCGACACGCTGGCGTCGCAGGTCGAGCGAGCCTCCCTGCTGATTGCACACTGCGAAGGGCGCCTACGCGCCACTGAGCTGTCGCTGACCAGCATCCTCGCTCAGCATGATCCGGCGGCGACTGCGGAGGAAGACTCCTGAGCCGTGGCCGTAGGGGCATGTGTGGACCGAGGGAGTTGGTGGGCGCTCCCCCGGTCCACTGGCGCGTCACGGGCCGGTGGAAAACCCGGAGCGCACGCTCACACTGCCGCGGAATCTGCCCACTGTGAGTGACCGCGGCAGTTCGTCTGAACCAACGAGGAACCTATGAGTTCGCCATCGGATTGTCAAGATGATGCGGCCCGATACCCCAGCAGTTCCGGGGAGTTTCCGCATGGTGCGTGGCCGTCGCCGCTGCAGGCGGCCGACGTCGCCGCGGGTGCCGTGCGCCGGTCCGAGCCGCGCATCGCCGACGATTGGGCTTATTGGGTGGAAGAGCGGCCTCTCGACCGTGGGCGAGGCGTCGTCGTGCGGGTGCGCCTCGGCGAGCCCGGTGCAGAGCCCGCCGACGTGCCCCGCACCGCGGAGGCAGACATCCGCACTGCCGTCCACGAATACGGCGGTGGCGCCTGGCTGCCGTTCGCAGCAGCCGACGGCAGCCATTTCGTGCTGGCCAGCTGCATGAGCGATCACCGGGTGCGGCTGTTCGACGCGACGGGAGAGGCCGCGCCGCGTGCGGTGACCCCAGAACCGGACATCCCGCGGGGGCTGCGATACGCCGACCCAGCGCTGGTGCCACCAGCCGACCACTCGCAGCACCCAGTCGGCGACGGCATCGAACCCGTCACGATCTGGGTGCGCGAGGACCACAACAGCGGCGACGGCGACAGCGAGCCGCGCAACGAGCTGGTTGCGGTGCGGCTGGACGGGACGGTGGGTGTTGTGGCGACCGGCGCCGACTTCTACTCGTCGCCACGACCGTCGCCCGATGGCAGCGTGCTGGCCTACCTCAGCTGGGATCACCCCAACATGCCGTGGGATCACACGCGCCTGCATGTCGTCGACCTGGACGGCGGCATGGCGGTGCCGGGAACCGATCGGGTGCTGGTCGACGGGCCGGCGATAACCCAGCCTGCGTGGAGTCCCGATGGCGTTCTGCACATCGTGACCGACATCGACGGCTGGTGGGCTGTCCACCGCGTCGATACCGAGACGGGTGCCACCGAACCGGTGCTCAGAGACGCAGCGGCCGGCGGGGAGCACGGCGGCGAGTTCGGCGTGCCGGCATGGGTCTTCGCCGTGGACACCTACGGCTGGGACGGATCCGGCGCACTGTGGAGCGCGTGGAACTCAGGCGGTGTCAGCCACCTGGGCACCATCCGCGACGGGCGGCTGGAAGAGATTCCGAGCGGGTTCACCGACTTCGGCCGCTTGGCGGTCACAGCCAGCGGATCGGTCGTGACGGTGGCCGCCAGCTGGACTCGCCGGGCTGCGGTGGTGGAAATCTCGCCCGACGGCGAGCACCGCCAGCTCAGCGCGAGCGAGCCGCTGGTGCTGGCGCCCGAGGATGTCTCGGTGCCTCGTGCGTTCACGTTCGACAGCGATGACGGTCGCCAAGCGCACGCCTTCTTCTTCCCGCCTGCCAACTCGGCCGTGACCGCACTACCTGCCGAGCTGCCGCCGCTCATGGTGCTGAGCCATGGCGGGCCCACCGGCTCGGCCCGCAGCTCGCTCGACCTGGGCATCCAGTACTGGACCACCCGCGGCATTGCCGTGGTGGACGTGAACTACGGCGGCAGCACCGGCTACGGCACTGCATTCCGCAACCTGCTTCAGGGCCAGTGGGGCGTCGTCGACACGCAGGACTGCATCGCCGCAGCGCTGCACCTGGCGCGCGAGGGTGCTGTGGACGCCCAGCGTCTCGTCATCAAGGGCGGCTCAGCAGGCGGCTACACCACGCTGTGCGCACTGACCGGCAGCGACGTGTTCGCCGCCGGCATCTCTCGCTACGGGGTCGCCGACCTGGAGGCCCTGGCCCGCGACACCCACAAGTTCGAGGCCCGCTACCTCGACGGGCTGATCGGTCCCTGGCCCGAGCAGGCCGACCTGTACCGGGAGCGATCGCCCATCTGGCGGACCGACCAGCTGCGGACCCCGATGATCGTGCTGCAAGGCACCGAGGACCGGGTGGTGCCACGGAGCCAGTCCGAACAGGTGGTGACGGCCCTGGCAGATGCGGGCGTGCCGCACGCCTACCTGCTGTTCGAGGGCGAGGGTCACGGCTTCCGGCGCGGACCCAACATCGTGGCGGCGCTCGAAGCCGAGCTGTCGTTCCTCGGCCAGGTCCTGGGCTTCGAGCCCGCAGGCGACATCGCTCGCGTCGAGGTGCGCGAGGGCGGCCAGCAGCGGTCCCAATAGGTTCGGGCCGTGTACAGCTTCGCCCGCAAGCCGATCTGGCTGGCCGGCCACGCGCTGGCCGGCGGCCTGCTGGTGATCTTCGTGATCGCAGGCTTCTGGCAGCTCAGCCGCCACAACGAGGTAAGCGACCGCAACGCTGCAATCACCGAGCGCCAAGACATGCAACCCCTCGATGCCGGCCGCTTCTTCGAAGCCGTATCGCACACTGATCTCGCAGACGAGCTCGAGCATCGGCTGGTGACCCTGCCCGTCGACCGGGACGGCCGGAGCCACTGGCACGAAGGAGTACAGATCCGTGGTCGCAGCCTCAACGGCTTGCCCGGCTGTCATTTGGCATCACCCGTCGCGGTGACACGGAGTGGCAGCGCCGAGCCGCACAGCGTGCTCTTGGTCGAAGGATGGCTGCCCCAACGGGCCTGCACAGCGTGGCTCGATGGAGAGACCGGCGTCATCGGGTCTCGGCTCGTGAGAGCCACCCAGATGACCGGCCGCATCCGTTTCAGCCAGGAGCGGGGCCGGTTTGGACCGTCCGACCCGGCTCAAGGACGACTGGAATCGCTGGCGCGGACAGACGTCGAGCGCATCGACCAGCAAACCACGCTCGACCTTGCGCCGGTCTATCTCGAGCTCGTCAGCGCAAGGGACGCCAATGGTTCGCGGATCGAGCTCGGAGCGAGCATGCCCGGTGTCGCGGTACCCCAGCCCGTGCCGCCAGAGCTCGATGCCGGACCGCACTTGGGCTACACGGTGCAGTGGTTCAGCTTCGCCGCCGTCGCGATCGTGGGCTACACGCTCGTGCTGCGCCACCAAGCGCGCAAGGGCGAATCCGAACAGATCGCCGACGACTGACCGGCTAGTACCCGTGATTCTGCTGCGGATAGGCAGCCATTGTGATACTCGACAGTAGCGACAGCGGGCATCATCAAGCGGGCCGCGTCCATCAATCGGCGTCCTCACTCAGTCCGAGGTGTCAGCAGACTTGAGTAGGCCAGCAGCCGACCAAGCCCTGTACGCCAGAGGACAATCTGGCGACGAAAAGCCGCCCACACCACCACCAGCGATCACCCTGTCGCCGTCGAGCATCGGGCCTTCATCCCATACCCAGATTGCATTGCGCCGTGAGTCGAAAAAGGTCCCCGAGCGAGGCAGATTCAGCTGGTAACGGACAGGCTGAAGCGGCTCGGAATTCTTGCCGAGAACGATGTCTTTCTCCGACAAGAAAACGTAGACGCAAGGCGCGTCGATCCTCAAAGTTCCTGCCACGAAGGCACTGTCTGAGCCTCCTGCGTAGTCATAGTCCGACATGTCGGCAAAACTCGCGGGAGGGGCGTCGGGTGCTTCAAATGTTGGAGTACTGCTGTCGTTCGGCCTGACTTTGGTGTTGGGTTCATCGGTGACGGGGTTGGGTTCTTCGCAGCTCACGAGAACCACCACACCGAACAACAGCGCAACAATTCGGCCTATCGGCACAGCTGATGTCGCCTTTACGCAAGTTCTACGCAGTCAGAGTCATCCTAGGGTGACGACGTTTCCGATGAGGATGTCCACATTCAAGAAGGTCTCCACTTCCCGAATGCCGGAGAACCAGGCAACCTTGTTCTTCTTCACACAGTCGAAGCGGTCCGTCCCGCCCTTGTGAATACCGTATGCCGTGTTGCGCCGGAACCACGGGCCGCCGCTGTCGCCGACGCACTGGCGCAGTGTGGAGCCCTGCACTCTGACAAAGAGGTTATGGCAGTCAACCGAGAGCCCCCAGTCTGAGTCGAGGCACGCGCCGTTGTATGTCGGCTTGAAATAGACATTGTCCACCGTGCCGCACGATGTGCCCGATGCCATGCCGGTGTGACATGCGATCTGCCCTCGCATCCTGTAGCGAGAGATGTCGCCGCTGACCGTGCAGGTATGCGGGCTGTGTTGGCTGCACACAAAATCCGAGGTCAGCACATGCCCAGCGCCAGTCGGAACCTCGTGCAACTGTGCATCGGCCTGCACACTCGCGTAGCCTTTGAGCCACGGCAGCGTGACACCGTTCATGACTTGACTTGACCGGCAATGCCCGGCAGCGATGATTCCGTAGGTTCGGGTCGATCGCTCCCGTGCCGCGAACCCTGAAGTGCAGGTGCTCATCGACCGGCCTCCTTCGAACCTCGCCGTGTCGGCGTAACCGCGTCCGTCAACGATCGAGTAGGCAACGTTGATGCGGCCTTGATAGGCAGCGGTCATCTGTGCCGCGAGCGCTGCGACTTCGGCATCGGTTGCCGTTGTGGGGGTCGCAGGGGCATTGGCGTTGCCGACAGGTCCGATGCCGCCATCGGGACTTTGGAATTCGGACGGCTCGACGGATCGCAGCAGCGCAGGGTCAATGCCGATATGCAAAGCGTTGGTGTCCATGTCCGGCGCGGTGAATGTGACAGCGTCTGAGTAGTCGGCGGCACCGGCCTGATCATCGACACGTCCGACAGGGCCGATGCCGCTGCCGTTACCGAAGCGATCCTGCGCTTCAAGCAACTCAGCGAGACTGTGTGCAGCACCGGTACGTATTTCAACGTCGTCGTGGGCGTCCGCTACGACGACTGATGCGGGCTGCGGCGGCGTGTCCCCTGTGAGCCACACCCAGCCGACGAACGTGCCGACGTGATCGATGCCCCATCCCGCGACACGGACGGTCTCAAGTTCTCGAATCGTGGCCAAGAAATCCTGTAGCGGGCCAAGACGGTCAAGACGTCTGATCGCTTCCGCCTCGGACACACCGTATTCAGCGACATAGAAGGCTACGGCGGGGTCGTTGACCTGCTGGGCATCAGAATCGGGGCCACCACCGACCGGCGAGCCGGTCTGAGCAGAAGCGCTGACGCTGCTTGCCAGCAGCGCGCCTGTGATGATCACGACAAGTGCCGCTCTCCACCGCCATCGGCTGCGGCGAAGAAGCGTTGGTGTAGAGGAATGCGCAGAACGCATGGTAGTCACCTCCTGAACGTTCGTTAGGTACTGATTCCGACGCTATACCCGGCTCCAGCGGGCTCATGACCACCAGTGGGGCGAGGACTCAGCCGCGAGATGCGTACTCGGGTACCAGTTCGGCCGCGGTGCCTTCCAGATCTGGACGCGGCGCGGCGGGTCGCCGCTCTGCTGTCCGAGCAGCCTCAACGATTCGAGCGTGCAGCGCGGAGTCCGGATCAAACACCGGCACCGGCACATGCTTGAGCGGATTGGTGTCGAAGTGGAGCTTTGAGGTCTTTGACTCTCGCCAGGCATCTTGCAGGCACTCAGCATTGAGCACGCCCGTCAGGTACAGCGCTTCTTCCACTGAGGCCGCGACGTACCAGTACGACTTGTCATCCGCGACGAGGCTCTCCGGTCCCCGGCAGGCTCGCAGCGAGTCGCCGGACTTGTTGTAGAACACCTTGCGTCGGCGCTCCGATGCCCCCGCTGTGAGCTGATTCGTGAGCGTGCGCTGGAAATCGACGTTTTCCAGTTGAGTCCCTGGTAGTGGTGTATGGAGGGGGGCATCCCTTGGGCGCGTGATCACCGCGTCTACCTCTGGAAGTAACGACTCATCCAGAGAGGAAGACACGGTGATCAACCCCAACACGATGGACGCGCTCGGGTGGCT
>JAJEFK010000013.1 GCA_022820505.1 Acidimicrobiia bacterium
CACGGCGCCACCACCATGGACACGCTCGTGTCGATGGGGTCGATTGCGGCGCTGGCGTGGTCGCTGACGGTGTCGATCACCGGCATCGGCGACGGCCACGTGTACTTCGAGACCGGCGCCGTGATCGTCACGCTGATCCTGCTGGGGAAGTGGCTGGAGCTGCGGGCCAAGCGCCGCTCGGGCGACGCCATCCGGGCGCTGGCAGATCTGGGCGTGCGGGCCGCCCGCCTGGTGGACGGGCGTGAGATCGCGATCACCGATCTGGCAGTCGGCATGCGGTTCGTGGTGCGGCCGGGGGAACGCATTGCCACCGACGGCGTGATCGTGGACGGGCGCTCGGCAGTCGATGCGTCGATGGTGACCGGCGAGCCGGTGCCGGTGGAGGTCGGGCCCGGCGACGAGGTGATCGGCGCAACGATCAACGCCAACGGCGCGCTCGTCGTCGAAGCGGCCAGAGTGGGCGCTGACACGGCACTGGCGCAGATCATCCGGCTGGTCAACGAAGCGCAGGGCAGCCGAGCAGAGGTGCAGCGGCTCGCCGACCGGGTATCGGCGGTGTTCGTGCCCGTTGCCATTGCCATCGGGATCCTCACGCTGGCGGCGTGGTTGCTGCTGGGCAACGAGGCCAGCGCTGCATTCAGCGCCGCGGTGGCGGTGCTGATCATCGCCTGCCCGTGCGCGCTCGGGCTGGCGACGCCGCTCGGGATCATGGTGGGGACCGGCCGGGGCGCTCAGCTTGGCGTGATCATCAAGGGGGGCGAGGTTCTCGAGGACACCCGCTCGGTGGACGTGGTGCTGATGGACAAGACCGGCACGATCACCGAGGGGGCCATGACGCTCGTCGGAGTCCAGGCGGGACAGCTTCCGGCCGCCGAGCGCGACGAGGTGCACCGGCTGGCGGCATCGGCCGAGGCGTTGTCGTCTCACCCGATCGCTGAAGCCATCGCGGGCTCGGTCGACGAGCTGGCCGAGGTGGACGGGTTCGAGACTGCGCCGGGCTCGGGCGTGACCGCAACGGTCGACGGGGTCGAGATCCGGGTGGGTCGGAGCAGCCTCTTCGACGCTGTGCCGGCCGACGTGGCGACGCTGGCTGCCGACGCTGAGGCCACCGGGGCCACGGCTGTGCTTGCAGGCCGCAATGGCACCGCGGAGATCGTGCTGGTGGTTGCCGATCGCATCAAGCCGACCTCGGCGGAGGCGATAGCGGCACTGCGAGAGCAGGGCCTGGCGGTGACGCTGCTCACCGGCGACAACGAGCGCACGGCACGGACGGTCGCCGCCGAAGCCGGCATCGAGTCGGTGATCGCCGAGGTCTATCCCGACGACAAGGCCGCCGCCGTGCAGCGGCTTCAAGCCGCCGGCAAGCGAGTGGCGATGGTGGGAGACGGCATCAACGATGCCCCGGCGCTGGCTCAGGCCGACCTGGGCATTGCCGTCGGCACCGGTACGGACGTGGCCATCGAGGCGTCCGACCTCACCGTCGTGAGCGGCGATCTGCGGGCCGTTGCCGATGCCATCGCGCTCTCACGTCGCACCCTGTCGACGATCAAGGGAAACCTGTTCTGGGCCTTCGCCTACAACGCCGCCGCGATCCCGCTCGCGGCGTTCGGCATCCTGAACCCCATGATTGCTGCCGGTGCGATGGGCGTCTCATCGCTGTTCGTCGTGACGAACAGCCTCCGTCTGCGACGCTTCACAGGCAGCCGCCAGACTGTCTGACTGAGTGACTGGCGACACCTGGACATCTGAGGACATTCCCGATCAGTCGGGCCGGGTCGCCGTGGTGACCGGGGCCAACTCGGGGAATGGCTTCGAGACGGCGCGGGCGCTTGCCGGCCGCGGTGCGCTGGTGGTATTGGCGGTGCGCGACCTCGCCAAGGGCAGCGCAGCGGCCGAAGCCATACGCGCCGAGCATCCCGGTGCCGAGCTGGCGCTGCAGGAGGCGGATCTGGCGTCGCTCGACTCGGTGCGGGAAGCGACTGCGGCCATCGCCGATCGGTACGAGCGCGTCGACCTGCTCGTCAACAACGCCGGCGTCTTCCACACGCCCCGACGAGAGACCTCCGACGGGTTCGAGATCCGCTTCGGCACCAACCACCTCGGACACTTCGCGTGGACGGGCCTGCTGCTGGACCGCCTGCTGCCCGTTGCCGGCTCGCGGGTCGTCACGGTGAGCAGCAACGCTCACCGGTACCGCGCCCGGATCGACTTCGAACGTTTCGGGGTGGCCCAAGGTCGCAGCCAGTCGGCCGCCTACGGCCGTTCCAAGCTGGCGAACCTGCTGTTCACTCACGAATTGCAGCGCCGGTTGGCGGCAGCCGGGGCGGAGACCATCGCTTTGGCGGCCCATCCCGGATGGGCCGAAACGGAGATCCTGCGCGACTTCCCGCTCATCGGGCTGATGCGGCCGCTGATCCGTCCGCTGCAGCACCGTGCGGCCGCAGGGGCCTTGGCCACGCTGCGTGCCGCGACCGACCCTGCCGCTGCGGGCGGCGAGTTCTACGGGCCTGACGGTCTGTGGGAGATGCGAGGCCATCCGGTGCTGGTGGGATCCAGCGACCGCTCACGCGATCCAGAGCTGCAGCGGCAGACGTGGGAAGCGTCAGAACAGGTCACAGGGATCAGCTTCGAGGTGTGATCCGCTGCGTTCTATGCGGGTGATCCCACCAATGCGAAGCCCTCGTCGAGCCAGCCGATAGCGCCTCCGATCATCTTCTTGACTGGCCGGCCCAGTCGGGCGAGCTGGACAGCCGCCTTGTCTGCCGCGTTGCAGTGGGGTCCGGCGCAGTACACGACGAACAGCGTGTCTGGTGGGTACTGCGCCAGGGCTTCCTCGGTGATCGTCGTGTGGTGCATGAAGATGGCGCCCGGCACGTGTGCGGCATCGAAGCTCGCTTGGTCGCTGTTGGTCTGCAGGAGCACGAAGCCCGGCGACCCGCTCTGCATGGCCTCGTTCACATCCCAGCAGTCGGTTTCGAGCGCCAGGAGGCGCGCGAAGTGCTCGACGGCCAGCGCCGGCGAGCCAGCAGGGATCTCGGTGACCGGGTTCGTGACAGGGGTCAGCGTTGCGTTGCTCATCGGGGGAGACGTCCTCAAGTCGGTTCCAGCGCAGCAGTGTTGTCAACTGCCGGTCGGGAATCTAGGAGGCATTGGCTGCTGCGACCTGCATCTGCCGAGTGACTCTCGCCGTTCGGATCGGCACTACGCCCCGCCGGTGCCGCGCCGTTTTCCGGACTGACGCACCGGTCAATCGAAGGCAATGACGGTTCGGCCTTCGCTGCCGCTGAGCATTGCGTCGATGGCGTGCTGCACATCGTCGATGCAGTAGCGCCCCGAGATCAGGCGATCGACGGGAAGCCGGCCCTCGAGGTAGGCGCCGCACAGATCGTCAATGGAGCGTCCAGCGTCGGTCTCGGCGTAGTAGCTGCCCCTGACGGTCTTGCTCTGGCGGGACAGCTCGGCACTGTTGAACGGTGTCGTCTCGTCGTTGCCCGGTATTCCCACGAGGACGAGCGTGCCGCCCGGCCGCACGCCACGGATCCACTCCTGCTGGAGCCGGGTATTGCCGATGGCCTCGAACACGACATCCGCGCCACGGCCGCCCGTCAGCTCGAGCACCCGGTCGATGGAATGGCCGATGGCGTCCCAGTCAGGCCCTTCGTTCGCCTCGACGAAATCCGTGGCGCCGAGCGAGGCCGCCAAGTCGCGCTTGGTGGCTTCGCGATCAACGGCGATGATCCGTTCGGCTCCTGCCAGCGCAACGCCCATGATCACGCTGAGGCCCACACCGCCAGCGCCCACGACTGCCACACGGTCGCCCGGTCCGACGTCGCCCCGGTACCGAGCGGCCCCGACGCCGGTCGCGACCGCGCAGCCGATGAGCGCGGCAACCTCGAACGGCACGTCGTCGTGGAGCGTCACACAGCACTCTTGGGCAACGACCATGTACTCAGCCCATGTCGAGACACCCGAGTAGTGGCGGATCATCTCGCCGTTGCGTGACAGCCGGCTGCTGCCGTCGGTCATGAAACCCGGCCAGAGGCTGCCGACGACCTCACGGCAGAGATGCTCCTGGCCACGGTTGCAGTAGAAGCACGCCTTGCAGCTCGGGAGCCAGTTGAGCGCAACCCGGTTGCCGACGCGCACCGTCTCGACGCCGGACCCAACCGCCGCCACCTCGCCTGCGCCCTCGTGCCCGAGTACACACGGCAGGTCCGCGCTGTGGCGGCCGGTGATGACGTGCTGATCGCTATGGCATACGCCGGCGGCCCGCATCCGGACCAATACCTCGCCTTCCCGCGGCTCAGCCAAGTCCAGCGTGTCGACCCGCACCGGCCCGCCGACGGCGTCCAGCACCACCGCCCTGATCTTCATGCCCCTCCAGCTTGCCGGAGCCGTCCCTGCCCGAATGACCGGCCGACACGTTGAGTCGCCGAGGGCTGACAAGGACGCGTGCGGTCAGCAAGCCCCATCGACGAGCGCGGCGTCAGCCACCACCTCGCCGGTCCAGCAGTAGAGCAGCACCGTCGGCGTCGCGCCGAAGTCCTGCTGGTGCGGTTGCCACGGTGCGTGGTGCACGGCGCCACCGGGCCCGGCCGTTCGGGGCACGCCGTCGCCGCTGGTGAACGTCGGCTCGCCGGCCAGCACGTGGTACAGCTCTTCGGCCTCATGGTGGTGGCTGGGGTAGTGCAGGTTCGGTCCCCAGACGCCGATGCCGACCCTCACCGCACGGTGCTCGACAATTGATGTCGGGCCGATGAGCTGCACGTAGCCGTAGTTGTCGTGGAAGTCCTGGCTCAGCACACCCCGATAGCCGGCGGTCTGGATCCACGGCAACGCCGGCGCGAGAGCGAGGAACTCCTCGAGCACGGCATCAACGGCGCCGTCGCCGCAGAGCTGGACGGCGTCGAGGTGCCGCAGCACGGGCAAGTGGCGAGCTTCGACCAAGGCCGGACTGCGGGCCTCGTCGAGCGCATCGAGCACCGCGGCAACCATCGGGTACTCGGGGACAACTGCACGGCTGCGGTGAAACTCTGCAATTCGCCGCAGCAGCTCATCAATGACACCCGCCACACCGCAATTGTCCCAGTCGCAGCCAGTCATCAGTGCGCATACGGCTTCGCCGGTTCCGCCTTCCGTCGAGTGGGCGGCGCCGGTCAGCGGACCCAAGACGCGCTCGCTGGCGGCTGGACGATTTCTGTTCCATACTGGTTTTGGACTTAGTCCAGAATCTGATATAGTCGACACATGCCTCAGGACACCGTGCAGATGCTGCGGGAGCGTGGGATCCAGGTGACCGCGCAGCGGTTGGCGGTGTTCGACGCCGTTGGCGGCCGGCCGCATGCAACTGCTGACGATCTGGTCGACGATGTGCGTGCCAGTATCGGGTCTGTATCCAGACAGGCAGTGTTCGACGCATTGGCCATGTTGACCGAAGAGGGTCTGATCCGGCGCATCCAGCCGGCACGGTCGGCGGCCCGATACGAGGACCGGGTCGACGACAACCATCACCACCTGGTGTGCCGGGGCTGCGGCCGGATGGTCGACGTGGACTGTGCCGTGGGGTACCGGCCGTGCCTTGAGGCCGCCGACGACCACGGCTTCACGATCGACGAGGCCGAGGTCATCTATTGGGGCATCTGCCCGGTCTGCCAGGCAGCGCCCGCCATCGCCGAGAGCTCGCCATGACGGCCGCACATTCCATCCATCGATCCAATACGCAACCATCAAGGAGCAGAAATGACTGACACCAGCACCGCTGACGCAGCGACATCCGCCGCCGGCGGATGCCCAGTGCTGCACGACCAGGCAAACATGGGCTCGCTCGCCAACCAGCAGTGGTGGCCCGAGCAGCTGAACCTGCGGCCGCTGGGCAAGAATTCGCCGCTGATCGACCCCACCGACGAGCAGTACGACTACGCCGCCGAGTTCGAGAGCCTCGACCTCGCTGCCGTCAAGGCCGACCTCGCCGAGGTCATGACCACCTCGCAGGACTGGTGGCCGGCCGACTTCGGCCACTACGGGCCGCTCATCATCCGCATGGCATGGCACAGCGCCGGCACCTACCGCATCCACGACGGCCGGGGAGGCGGCGGCTCGGGCACGCACCGCTTCGCCCCGCTCAACAGCTGGCCCGACAACGCCAACCTCGACAAGGCTCGCCGGCTGCTGTGGCCGGTCAAGCAGAAGTACGGGCGCAAGATCTCTTGGGCCGACCTGATGATCCTGGCCGGCAACGTGGCGCTGGAGTCGATGGGCTTCGAGACCTTCGGCTTCGGCGGCGGCCGCGAGGACGTGTGGGAGCCCGAGGAGGACATCTACTGGGGCCCTGAGAACGTGTGGCTCGACGATGAGCGCTACAGCGGCGACCGGGATCTGGCGAACCCGCTCGGCGCCGTGCAGATGGGCCTCATCTACGTGAATCCCGAGGGGCCGAACGGCACGCCCGATCCGCTGGCCGCTGCCCGGGACATCCGCGAGACCTTCGCCCGCATGGCCATGGACGACGAGGAAACCGTTGCGCTCATCGCCGGCGGCCACACGTTCGGCAAGACCCACGGCGCCGCCGACGGCGACGCTCATGTCGGTCCGGAGCCCGAAGGCGCTGCCCTGGAGGAACAGGGCCTGGGCTGGTCCAGCACGTTCGGCAGCGGCAAGGCGGGCGACGCGATTACCAGCGGCCTGGAAGGCATCTGGACACCCACGCCGGTGACGTGGGACAACTCGTTCTTCGAGGTCCTGTTCGGCTACGAGTGGGAGCTGTCCCAGAGCCCCGCCGGCGCCCACCAGTGGGTGCCGACCGATCCCGCTGCGGCCGGCACGGTGCCAGACGCGCACGATCCATCGAAGCGCCACGCGCCGGTGATGCTCACCACCGACCTCTCGCTGCGGATGGACCCGATCTACGAGCCGATCTCGCGGCGGTTCCTCGAGAACCCCGACGAGTTCGCGGACGCATTCGCCCGGGCGTGGTTCAAGCTCACCCATCGCGACATGGGACCCGTCTCGCGCTACCTCGGACCGGAAGTCCCCGATGAGCAGCTGATCTGGCAGGACCCAGTCCCCGCCGTCGACCACGAGCTGGTCGACGACGCCGACATCGCAGCGCTCAAGACTGCGATTCTCGAGTCGGGCCTGTCGGTGTCGGAGCTGGTGAAGGCGGCGTGGGCATCTGCGTCGACGTTCCGCGACAGCGACCTGCGAGGCGGCGCGAACGGCGCACGCATCCGGCTTGCTCCGCAGAACGGCTGGGAAGCCAACGACCCGGCCGAGCTGGCAGCCGTGCTCACAGCGCTTGAAGGAGTCCAGGCGGCGTTCAACAGCGCCCCGGACGGTGGCAAGCGAGTGTCGATGGCCGACCTGATCGTCCTCGGCGGGTGCGCTGGGGTCGAACAGGCCGCTCGCACTGCTGGCCACGATGTCGTGGTTCCGTTCTCGCCGGGACGCACCGACGCCTCGGCCGACCAGACCGATGCCGAGTCGTTCGCCGTGCTCGAGCCCACCGCTGACGGCTTCCGCAACTACTGGCGGGCCGACGACAAGCGCCGCCCCGAGGTGATGCTGGTGGACCGGTCGAGCCTGCTGTCGCTGACGGCGCCGGAGATGTCGGTGCTGGTCGGCGGCCTGCGAGTGCTGGGTGCAAACACCGGCGGCTCGTCGCTGGGCGTGCTCACCGATCGTGCCGGAGCGCTGACCAACGACTTCTTCGTGAACCTGCTGGACATGGCTACCGAATGGCAGGTGTCCGACACCGAGCACACCTACGAAGGCCGTGACCGTGCCTCCGGCGACATCAAGTGGACCGCCAGCGCGGTCGACCTGGTGTTCGGCTCGAACTCGCAGCTGCGAGCGATCGCCGAGGTGTACGGCAGCGACGACGCGGAAGCCAAGTTCGTGGCCGACTTCGTGGCGGCCTGGGCGAAGGTCATGGACCTTGATCGGTTCGATCTGAGCTGAGCCACGCCGCCGAGCGCGGCACTACGTTGGGCGGCGGGGGATGATCCCATGACCCAACGCCCGCGACCGCTCATGATCGGTGCCACGGCGGCCGATCCGAAGCGTGCCGTCTTCATCTGGAACGCCATCCGCAAGTACTTCAACGAGGCCGGCCTCGAAACGGAGTACGCGCTGTAGTCCATAACCGCAGGTCACAGCGTTGCGCGAATCCGGATACCGATAGGAATACCGAAAAACGTCCGGAAAACACGGCTGACGCGGTGCCGTCCGGCAAGCTTCGAGCTACCCCAACCCGAACGCTTGCCGAGCCTGGGCGCTGTCGTAGCCGAGCCTGCGGAGTGCCTCACGCTGTTCGCGCGGAGCAAGCGCCAGCAGCTTGCTTGCGCCGTCGCCGTGCCCGTCTCGCCGCGCTGTCAGACGCCATGCCGTGACCGCGGCTTCTATGCGGCGCTCAGCGTCGTTGTCGGCTTCTGTGCCTGCCACAAGCGGCAGTGTGCCAGCAGACCACGCCACAAGCGCCCAGAGACGCCGCAGCGGGCGCTGAGACGGCTTGTGAGCTTGCCTAGGTGCCGAGCGTGAGAGACACACCTACAACGGCGAGCACGACGAACAGCACGAACACGACAAGCGGCACGCCTACCGTGATGCCGAGCGTGACACCCCAGAATGTGTCGCGAAGCCTGCCGGAAGCTCGGCGCACGTCAATTCGCAAGTCTTGAAGCTCCGCTACCACGTCGTCGAGTGTCATACCGTCAAGCGCCGCTGGTTTCGACGCGACGGCTTCGCGAGCCTCAGCCTCAGCGACTTCAGCGTGTTCGTTCATGTCTGACCACCAGTCCGCCAAACGATTTCGTTTCGCGTTGCCTGCCATAGCCGCCTATTGTCTCACAACCGCGTTCCCGGCGTCAGCGGCTAGCGTCGGCTGATTCTGTGTCAGCATTACGCCGACGCTGAAACACGAAGGCACACTATGGCAGACATTTGGCATTGCACAGACAAATTCGGCACCGGAACGGCGCATGATGTCGACACGCCCGGCGAAGCTGCGGAACAGTACAAAGCGATGACAGCGGCAACCGTCGAGCGTTACCCGGCGCTCGACAGCGCCCGTGAGCTTGGCTACCTCAAACAATTTCCGCACAACGGCGAAGTATTGCCGTTCGTTGTCGTGAGAGAACCCGTCGAAATGACACTTGAGGAAGAATTCGACGCCGCTAACCCGCCGGACAACGACCAATTCTACGACTTGAGAGAACTCTGCAAAACGTACTGGTGCAATTGGCAGCGTGCCGAACTGCGAGAAACCCGCGCCAAAATCGACGCTGCGCACACTGTAGAAGAACTCGGCCGTTCGGATCGCATACAACTAGACGCTAAACAGCTTGCTTTGCGGTGCCTCGAATATGTGCCCGCAGACAAGCTCACATTGTGGGCTTTGCAAACTGACGGGCAGTCATGGTCCGGTGCGGCAATCCGCAACGAGACAGAACGGCGCAACAACCCAACCGGCTAGCTGCCTCTAGTCTCAGCCGCTGTCGGATCGCATACACACCATTTCTTTCGCAACGCTCCTAATGTTTTGGAGAGTTCCAAATAGTCATGATATTCGGCGGCGAAGTCGACAGCGGAAGAGATGCCACGCGTTCAAACCGGCGGCATATAATTCGCCGGGCGTGTCAAGCCCAATTCGTCAGTCACGAATTCGATCGCAGCAAGGTTTCGTTTATTGTCGTCAATGCCTTTCTGAACGGTACGCCAAGCCTGAGCTTGAACATCAGTAGGCGCAAACCCGTAGTAGTCGAGACAGATCGACGTTGCCCATGTCTCAGCGGCAGCAATTCTGGGTTTCTGCAGATCGAGATACAGAAACCAATGCTCAGCAGGCACGCGGCTGGCAAGTCCAGTCCACCCGTCGCCTTTTCCTGCGTGTTGGTCTAGGTAACTGCCCCAGATATTCGCGCTCCATTTGGTGTATCCCCAGTAGCGGTACCATTTCTCGTCGCATTCTTGTAGCCATGTCCGCGCTTCCGCTGGCCAGATACCCGCAGAGTTCGGATACCGTGCCTCAGAGAACCGGTCGCCAACGTCTCTTCAAAGGTCCGGCTGCCCGGAGCAGTCAGCAGTTTCGAGCTTCGCAGCTTCGGCAGCGTCGGCAGTCAGACTGTATTTCAGCTTGACAGCAATAGTGATTTCGTGGAACAGCTTGCATCCTGCGCTAGTGACTGTGAAGCCTTCGCATTTGCCACTAGCAACAGTCATTGACCACGTAGCAGCATCACGGTCTGACTTGCTCGAATTGACACAAGCCAACGAAGCTACGTGGTTCGCAGGATCAGCAGAAAACGTGTTCCAGCGGCTTTCTGTCCAGCTATGAGCACCCGAACGCCACGCTTCCTTGAGCGCGACGACATGGTCGACATGGCAGCCGCCGCCCGCCGTGAACGGCTTTTCTGTCCAAGCGCCCAGCTTGGCGGTATCGCAAATGTCTGACTTGTGCGGCGGACGCGAGAAACCCGCGGCTTCGGCTTCCGGCGCGACAGTCAAACCCGCAGAACTCACAACGGTTTCGGCTTCCGCAGCCAAGCGCTGATTTATCCACGACACAACAGCGTTCGCGGTAGCCACCCGATCCGCACCGGCAAGGCGCACAATCACGTTCAGACCGCTTACTGCGCTTTCTGAGACAGCTTTCGTGCCGCCGAGAACAACGACTTGCTGAGAGTCAATGGCTGCTTTGGCGTCGCCGGGTTCCACGACGCATTTCGTGTCGAGCACTTGCCAGCTAGCGATTAGCTCCGCCATAGCCGCATCACCCGAAGCCGACACGACAGCGTATGTCTCGCCTTGGCATTTCGGTTCCGGCGTCGGGTGCGCTGAAGCGCTCGAAGCCGTGATGCCCACAAGCAGCAAAGCCGACGCCAGCACCGCAAACAGTTTCCTCATTTTCAGCCTTCCTTCAGACACACAAACCGGCATACTAGCAGCCGTGCTGTTCCCGGCGTCATGAACCGTCCTGAAACGTCCTGAAACCGTGAGAGACAATGCGCCGAGATGCGAAGCTGGCGTTTATATGACAAACGCCGGGAACAAATGACTACACTGGCATTCACTGCAAGAGGCATTTGTTTTTGCGTGGCTCCTAATTCTCGCCGCCGGATTCGTTACCCGGCGAACAAATAGTCTAAGAAACCCCGTCGCTGAAGTTGGTACAGCGGCGGGGTTTCGTCTTTTTCGGCACCGCGTCAATTATGAACGTGTTGCTGACGGCTTCCTAAACTCTGACATAGGCAACAAACGTTGCCATACATCCTGCTGTCCGGGCCTAACGATCCGTACGGCTTTATCAACAGGAACGACAGAATGTCTCCAGAAGGGAACCCCGAAACACAAACCGTCAATCATGCTGCCAAGCCGCAGTATCTCGCAGACAACGAACGCAAGCTAGCCGAATACCGTGCGGAACAAACAAACGGGCAGACAAACGGGCGGACAAGCCGACAAGTCGAGCTAGCACCCGGTGAGCTACCGCAGCCGCCAGCGCCCGCCAGCGCTGGCAAAGATGACAGCAAACCGGAAACGCTGGAAACACTCATAGCCGACAGCGTGGCAATCGAAGCCGAAGCCAACGCGCTGGACGTGGAAGCATGGATTGACTACCACCGCGGGCACGGCTGCGAAATCACAGACGAAATAACACACTGGGCTACCGGCTGCCTTGACTGCGCAGAACGAACAGGCAACGCCGGAACGAACCAGAACCACATTTCCAAAGACGGCACAAAATACGATTGCTCAGCTTGTCGGGCCGACGGCGCAGGAGACAAGCACATAACACGGCTGCGGCGTGCCGTAGGCGGCAGGAAAGGCGCTGAGCATGGCAGCAAAGGCGGAAGGCCCGCCAGTCCTGTTCCGCTGTTCAAGGTGTCGTACGGCGGCGTAATGAAAGCGCTGGCGTACCTCGGAGTGAAGCTGCGCTGGAACCGGCGAGCTTCGAGCTACTGCCTTGCGCTGGCCGACGATGCGCCGCCGTGGCTTGAAACAGCAAAAGACGAATGTCCTACTTCAGGGTACCCCTATAAAGAGACTGGGCCGCGGGCTAACCCCTCCGAAAATAAGGGGTTAGCCCGCGATATAGCCTCTTTAGGCGGGTACCCCGATTCTGGCGAAATACGAGAAAATCTCCGCGAATTCGTGCGCGACGGCGAGACAATGGCGCTGATTTCAGACGTGGTAGGACTTCCGCCGCGGCCGCGCGAGCATCTCTCAGACGCAGCGCTCGACACGTTGCGCGAAATACTTGAAGGCAGCTTCGACAAGGCTTCGGGAAAGAACCGAAAGCCCTACGAGTTATCTGACAACAAATGGAATCGGATTGTGAGCATCGTTCGCGAAACCGAAGCCTTCGACCCGGTGGAGGATTACTGGAGTGCGCTTGCTGAGCATCCTGAGCCGGTAGACGATCCGGCGCATTTCGTCGCCGCGTTGTTCAATGCCGACGGCAAGCTGAGCGCGGAGTCTTGGCGGCTGCTGTATGAGGCTATGCGCGTGTTCTTGGCTTCTGTGTACTGGCGGACTGTGCAGCCGGGTTGCAAGCTGGACACTGTGCTGATACTGGCGGGTGAGCCGGGCGGCGGCAAGACGAAGCTTGGCGATCTGCTTGCTCCGCCGGGTACTCATTGCGGCAATGTGCGCTTGGACGCGGAGCAGTCAAGATCAGCACGCGACACGCTTATAGAAATGCACTCTATGAGCATTGTTCGTTTCGATGAGATGGCAGGCATTCGCTTTGACCGGATCGACGGCGCGAAGGCGTTGTTGACGGGTGAGCATGACACTTGGACTTTCAAGTACGACCGTCAGCCGTACCATGCGAAGCGTGCTTTTGCTTGTTATGGCACGATGAATTTCGCTAAGCGGCTGCCGTGGGACAAAGGTCTGCAAAGGCGGCTGCTGATTGCCGACGTGGGCACGCCGATACATGAGACGAACGGCGGCATACCGCTTACTGACATCCTTACGGCTGAACGGCGTGACGCCATTCTGGCCGGAGTGATGCGGCTTTGTGAGACTGACACTGCTTGGCAGCCTCATGGCGAAAGCGTGCCTGTTTCGGCTGAGGCTCGCCGTACAGCGCAAGCGAACTATGTGCGGCATTTGTCCAAAGCCGGACATGACGCTAGGCGTGAGGAATTGACGGCAGGCACGCCATGACGGCCGCTGCGAAATTCGGTACGAAATGCCGCCAGTACGCCTTCGAGCGTGAGATCGACAAAGCAGCCTTGGCGTATGCGTATGCTGGAGATGCGAGACGAAAACCGGCCGAGTTTCTGTCTCCGCAGCCTTGCTTTTATGTGCCTGCCGCGGTGCGTGCTCCCGGCTACAGCTATGGCGCTGTCGACGTCGGCGGGCAGTTCGTTTTCTGCGATTCGGATTTGCAGCATTGGCGTGGCAGGCATCCTGAGCAAGCCGAGCAGATTGCCTCGAAGCGCACGCTGTCGAATGCGGAGCGTGACACGGCGCTGAGCAAGCTCGGCTTCGTTGCCGCCGACTTGTGTTCTGTTCGTGCTGTCGGCTTGGACAAGCTGCCGCTGATTGCCGCCGATGCGGAGCGCCGCAGCGTGCCGGTTGTCGTGGTACTGACTGAAGGGATTTCTGACTATCTGACGGCGCTTTCGATTGTGTCGCCGTATGACGGCGCTTGGCGAGACGCTGCGCAGTGTGTCGTAGGCGCTTTGGGGTGCGGGCAGCTTGCCGCCGCCGCAGAAGCCGCCTACGGCGCTGTAGGAGCCTCTGAGACACATCTAGTCGTGATAGCCCACGATGACAGCCGTAGCGCCAATCAAGGCGCTCTAGGCGCATACAGCGCGGTTCTGAGATGGCAGAAGCTCGGCGGGCGCTCGGCTTGTCTGCTTGTCTGCGGAGACGATCTGTCTAGCGACCATCGTGCGCACGATGCCGACGCGCTTGGCGCTGTGTGGGCGGCTTGTGATGACCGCGGCGGTTTGAGCATCGCAGCTTTGCCGGGCGGAGACACTGACCATGTTCTCAGCGTGATAGCGGAGCGCAACGCTGCAGCTCGCGCCAAGCTCGCCAGCGCACAAGCTCCGCAGCCGTCGAAACGCCGCCAGCGCAGCCGTAGCCGTCAGCCGTTCGCCAGCTTCGAGGATGTCGCGGCGGCTTTGGCGTCGTGGGGTGCTGTTTCTGACGGTGCTGGCGGTTGGCGTGCGAAGTGTCCTGCACATCGTGGGCAGGATCGCAATATGAGTCTGTGCCGCGGCGATGATGACACGCCGATAGTGCGCTGTTGGTCGCGTGATTGCGGCTATGAGGATATTTTGCGCAGTTTGGGTTTGTGGGTAGAGCTATGAGCGTTTCGGAGTTTGTCGCTGAGCTTGCCGCTGAGACATGGCGGCAGAAAGCGGCGTGTCGTGGTAAGCCAATCGAATGGTGGTTCCCGAACAGGCATGAGAAAACGCCAGCTAGACAGATATGCGCCGGGTGTCCGGTGCAGAAGCCGTGTCTTGACTATGCGCTGGAGCATGACTTGCTTGGACAATGGGCAGGGTTTACCGCGGTTGAGCTTGCGGCTATTCGATCCGGCAGGCATGACACGTCGGCTGAGTGTCAGATTGAGGATGCTGAGCCGGTCGGGCAATTGGTGTTGTTTTAGTCTTCCCGGCGCATTTATTCCCCACTTCTGAAACCGTGATTATGCTTTGAGATACGAACATATCCCTACGAACAAGAAAGGATTTGAAGATATGTCTATCACAGAACACGAAAGCCCTATGCTGCAGGTACGGGTACCGAAGTTGCTGCGGTTGGACGATGTGAGGGAACTCACGGGTTTGTCTCGTACAGCAATTTATGAGGAAATGGCCCGCGGTCGTTTTCCCGGCTCCTATGAGCTAACCGGGCGTGCCCGCTGCTGGAAGCTCGAAGAAATCACTGAATGGGCGGACAACCTGAAACCGGCTTCTGTTCCGCCGACGCCTACTCAGATCGACGCTGAGACTGTGAGGCTGCCATGACGGGCAAATCGGAACATTTGACACAATTGGTTGAAGGGCTGATTGCGAATGTGGTCCGCTTGTTGGCGGGTTTGTACGCTGACGTTTTCGACGGTGTGGCTAATGCATCTATCAATGTGCCTGACAGCAACCCGTTCGCTTTGCAAGCGGTGCTTGACGGCGACTTTGATACGTTGACAGCGCAATACGGGTTGCTGTTCGGTGAGGAATTTATGGACAAGGTTTTTGCCAGTGATGCCTATTTGGCTGGAATGCTTTGCAATCGTCGCGGACGCGGAAGCCATGTAAGCGGATTGATTAGGGCGGCTGCTGACATCGAACGGCGGTTTGAAGGCATTGAAGACGAACGGTTAGAAGAGTATCTAGCCGCAACCGGTGCGCCCGGTGTTGTATCTGTTCTGCCTCTGCTGAGAGATTGGGCAAGCGAGACTATCGCTCAGCAAGACGACATTGCGGAGCACGCGGCCGGGTTTAGGCTGGTCGCTGAGACTGAGCAATACCTCAAGGAACAGGGCGGCTGAGTACCGCAATGGTGCGGTACTCAGCGCACTTTTTGTCAAACGGCGGCATCGTGCGGGGTGCCGCCGTTTTGCTTTCTGTGCAGGCAACTATCAGAGTGCTTTAGTTGCCGGGAAGTCGAGATATGAGATAATGGCACTATGCGAACATTTATTGCAGCGGTTGCGCTGGTTTTGACTGTCGGCTGTGCCGCTGAGGTGGCAGTAGTCGAAGAACCCGAAACGCGACACGAACGAAACATACGGATTTGCTTTGAATCCGGGCATGATGTGATGTCTTTCACTCACGTAACGCAACTGGGCAAACATTTTTGCGATGAGAACGACAACGGCGAGTACGACCAAGGCGTCGACACTGGTTGGACAGAATAGGGGAGTGTCTGCGCTGTCGGGGCGCAGACAGTTTTGCGTTCAATCCGGGGCAGGGTGCGGCTTCAACCGGGGTACGGTGCCACCGGTGCGCCCGCTGAGAATGCTGTCGCGCTTTGTGGGCTATCTGTGCGGGCGGCTTTGCCGGGGCGCTTAGGCGGGCGCTATGGGCGCTTAGGCGGCAATCTGACGCTGAGCGTGACTGGCGTACATGGTGAAGGTGCTGGCGGCATGGCACCAGCACGCTTCGAGGCTCGAAGCTGAACCCCGCCGGTAGACCCCGCCGGGGCGGGCGCGAATCAACCAAAGACCCGCAACTCTTTCACATTTCGCGAACCCCTTTGAGAACATAAACAGAAACTTGAAAGGTTTCGGCGAATGGCGGCGAATGGCTTTGAGAACATAAACAGCAGTTTTGCCATTGATTACGGCACAGCGGCAAGTTCACTAAACTCAAGACAAGTTCACTACGCATAGACAAAGGAACAGCGCAATGACTTCTGACACTCCGCAGGCTGCATATTCGCGTGCAGTAGAGGCCGCTGAAACTGCGATTTCCGATATGGCGCAGCTAGACGCCGCTATTGACACTTTGAGCGCCCGTATCCGAGATTCCGGCGGCGTTGACTTGGAATCAGCCGACAAGTTGTCGGCTGCCAGGCAGGCACGTATCGGCGCACAGTCTCGCCATGCTGCGGCGCTCGAAGCGCAACAGCACGCCGCGGACTGGGCTAATTCGCCTACTGAAGCTGCCCGCACGTTCGCAGCCGGGCAGTACGGCGGCATGACAGCGGAAGAGCTTTACGCTTCGGCGGGTCCGGGCGGCAGAAACGACGTCAACGCCGCCGCTGACAGTCCGGCTGCGCTATGACAGCGGAGCTTGCTTGCGCTGTCTGCCGCGGAGTTATTGACACTTCGCCTAACAATGTCGGCAACGAAACTTCGCTTCGCACTCATCACGCCGACGATGGCACTTACCGCGTTCATCTTGGCTGCTATGAGGCTCACAAACGAAGGCTCATGCTCGACTACGGCGTCGACGAACCCCTAGTGCCCGAGACGCCGACACGAACGCTTGAAGTGGCTGAGCTTGCTGTCTTGCAAGGTCGGCGCATCCTGTAACGCCGGGAAGCTGCGCTGTGAGATAATGACGGCATGAGCAAAAAGCGCAGAAGGCCGACGTTCGCTGAGAAGCGCAGAGAAGAAATGCGAGATGCCTACTCAGACATGGTGGCTGATGGGCTTACTGCTCACTGGCGTTCAGGCCCGCTAGCGGACTTGCTGGCGTTCATGTCGGCAGAAAGACAAGCGGAGGCTTTGGCGCAAGCGGCAGAATATGGCTTCGCTGCTGACGCTGTATGGCAGATACTCATAAACAACAGCACCGGACAAGAGATGCATTTCGGCTGCCTCGGGTTCGGCTTGACACAATCGCAGAAAGATGCACTCAGACAAACGGAAGCTTACGAAGAAATCGGCGATTTGGGGTCCGGCAGTCACGCTGCTGTTGTGCTTGACATTCGCCAGACCGTAGAAGACGACATCGGCTTAAGCTCAGAACGTATTACGCCGTCGCCGCCGGGCACAGACGTAGCCATGTGGAACAGGGACAGCGGCGCATAACGCCATACAGCGCCGTTCTGCGGCTATGAGGCAGCATGGCAGCTTGGACACTGCGCCTAGACGCGACAAAGCGCCTTAGACGGCTTCTGAGCGTGTCTAAGGCGCTTTGTGTCGCCTATGGCGTTATGACCCTATGAGACAGTCAAGCTCGCCCAGAGTGCCTCATGATCCTCGATTGCGCTGAGACAGTAATTAGCCCAGGCTGTCATAAGCTCGCGCCGGTCGTCGAGCCTTTCGTCTCTGGCGTACGCTGCCCGTGTTTTGTTCGTCGGAGCGTGAGACATGCATTTTTCTGCTACTTCGTCTTCGAAGCCGTTCGCCGCCGCCCAGTCAGTGAAGCTTGAACGGAACCCGTGCGGGTTTGCTGTGTTGCCGTCAGCGTCGACAAGTCCGCAGGCTTTCGAGATGTTCGCGAAGCTGCCGTCTGCGATCATTTTCGTTTTGTCTGTTATTCCTGCGAACACTAAGCCGTCTCGTTCAGCCGGACGGGTTTCGAGCAGCCGCAAAGCGGGCGCTGTCAGTGTCCATTTGTGAGTACGTCCGCCTTTCATATGGTGGCCTGACTGTGCCCATATGTCTGTGTCGACGTTGATTTCTGACCATTCGGCGCGGCGAACTTCGATGCGGCGGGCAGCGTTGAGGATTGCCCATATGAACGCTGCTTTGTGTGTCGGGTTGGCGTCAGCGGCGGCTATCGCAGCAACAGCGTCCGGCACTGTCTCTACTGAAACAGCGCGGTGGTGCTGTATCTCTTTTTTGGCTTGCTTCCCAAGACGTCTTTTCACGATGTCTTTCGTTGCCGGGAGCATTTCGATTTCGACGCCTACGCAATCCTCTATCACTATGAAAATTTCACGCAGAACGTTTCTGCCTACTGTCGGTTTGGCGTGCCAGATGGGTTCCATCACTTCGAGGATGTCGTCTAGCGTGATATCTGCTATCGGCTTGTCCGCCAATGTCGAAGCCATGTAGCCGCTGTACCGTCCGCGCCATTGCTTGCCCGTCTTGGCATTCCGCCATGTCGGCTGCAGCTTGTCGAATGAACGCTGCCATGCTTTTGCGAACGTGAGAGACGGTTGAGCTTTGCTGCCGACTTTCCGGGTTCTGACTGGTTCGCCTTGGCGTGCTTTGCGCAGCGTGTTTATCGCGGCGTCTCTGGCGTCCGCGAGACCTACGACCGGGTAGGTGCCGTGCCCTACCGAAGTGTGCTTGCCGTTCACGACGACTTGCTGACGCCATTGCTTCGTGACGCCGTGCCCGGATTTCAGGTTGCTGACCACAAGCCGCAAGCCGTGGCGGCCGTCGAGCAGAACGGCGGGCTTGCCGTCCGGTTTCGGCTTGGCGTTGCGGCACACGGCTTCTGTCAGCGGTTGGCTTCGTTTTGGCATCGTTTGTCTCCGATCCGGATACCGATAGGAATACCGAAAAAAATAGCTGACGCCAGCATAGCCAGCAAGCACCCGGCGAACACAAACGGACGGCTTGCCGCGCCGTGGGCTTGTAAAAAAATGCCGTTTGACCTGCGGTTTTAGGTGTCTCCGAACGTGCTTAGGCGTCCGTTGGCGTCGTTTGGCGTCCGCCCAGAAATGGGGCGGATGGACTTACGCTGGTATTCGCGCTGTATTCCACCTACGACGCCCTGTGCGGAGCCGTACTGGACGGTCACGTGGACATTGCGTGGAATGCCCCGATGGCCCACGCGCAGCTCCTGCTGCAGGCTCCAGGCACCTGCCGGACGCTGGCGATGCGCGACACCGACGAGGACGTCCACTCGCTGATCGTCGCCCGAACCGATGCCGCCATCGCCGATCTCGACGATCTGCGTGGACGGCGCCTGGCATTGGGTGTGGACATTTCCAGCGAGCTGTATCTGGTACCGACGGCCCAGCTCGCCGAAGACGGCTTCGACATCAAGTCGGACTGCGAACTCGTCGCGCTTGAACCCACCGAGTACTCCAACCTGCAGATGTGGGTGGACGACCGCACGATCTTCGGGGCCGTCATGGACGGCCGTGCCGACGCTGGAGTGATCTTCGAGCCATGGCTCGGGTACCTGCTGCGCCGCCACGAACTGGCCCCCGAAGACATCGTCGAGGTGTGGCGCACCCGCCCGTACTGCCATTGCGCCTTCACGTCCAGTCCTGGCCTGAGCGATGAGACCAGCGAACGGTTCACCGAGCTGCTCGTGGCGATGGACCCCGACGACCCCGAGATCGCCGAGATGATGCGCATGGAGCACCTCAGCAAATGGGTGCGCGCTACCGACGACGGCTGGACCGACCTCATGAGCGCCGTCGAGAAAGCCGACCTCGTCGGCAAGATCTTCTAGATCTCCCCAAAAGGAAAGGCATCTGACATGTCGAAACCCGCGCTCGGACTGCTGCTTGGCTTTGAGGACACGATGGCCGACTTTGTGGAGCTGGCCCGTGAGGGCGAGGCCGCGGGGATGGATTCGATGTACACGGTCGAGGCGGGGCGCAGTGCGTTCGTCTCCGCCGCTGCCGTGATCGCGGCGACCGAGCGGGTAACCGTCGGCACGTACATCGCCAATGCGTATGCCCGGGAACCGTGGCTCACAGCGATCGCCGCCCGAGACCTCGACGAGATGAGCGGTGGACGCTTCACGCTCGGGCTGGGCACCGGCAACCGCCACTTCAACGAGTGGTACATGGGCGTGGACGACTTCCGGCCGCTGGGCAAGCTGCGCGACTACCTCGAGATCGTGCGCAGCGCAGTGGCGGGCCGTGCGGGGGAACCGGTGCGCTACGAGGGCGAGCACCACCGGATCCGCTGGCGGGCGAGCTGGGAGCCGACGCGGCCGTCGATTCCGGTGTACCTGTCGGCATCAGGACCCAAGATGGTCCGCCTCGCGGGCGAGGTGGCCGACGGGGTCGGCGTCGGAGTGATGTCGTCGGTGGAGTTCATGCGCGACATCGTCCGGCCCGCGGCGCAGCAGGCCGCCGGCGAGGCAGGCCGAGATCGCGACGGCGTCGGTTTCTTGATGGGATCGTTCCTGAGCGTCAATGACGACGAAGAGCTGGCTCGCAACGCCGCCAAGGCGACCATCTGCGGGCTGTTCCACCCGGTACCGCACCCGTACTACGACTCGCAACTGCGCCAGCTCGGCTACGACGAGTTTGCCGACGCCGCGACCCGGCTGATGCCCGAAGGCCAGATTCGCGAAGCAATCGGACTAGTGCCCGACGAGGTCGTCGACACCATGACCATCACCGGGACGCCCTCCCAGTGCGCCAGCCGCATCGCCGACTACAGCGGCCTGACCGCAGAGATCATCCTGTTCCGCGTCCCGCAGCGCACCGACCGGCCGGGCCTCGCCGGCTACGAGCCCATGTTCGAGGTCATCTCACTCGCCAGCGCCTGACATAGCCATCGCCAGCTCTCGTCGACCTTCGGCGGCACTGGCGAGTCAGTAGGCGATCGGCGTTGTCCAGCGCGGGTCGTCGTGGGCGTCCCAGTAGGCCTGCCGCAGCATCATCGTGATCGGGCCGGGGGTGCCGTCGCCCAGTGGCTGACCATCGATTGACGTAACTGGCATGACCCCGCCCGCCGTACTGGTCATGAACGCCTCGTCGGCCTGGCCGACATCGGCGACCGGTACCGGGGCCACATGGGCGGTCAGTCCCTGCTCTGCGGCCAGATCGAGGATGGTCCGGCGGGTGATGCCCTCCAGCACACCGGCATCGGGCGTGCGGAGTTCGCCATCGACCACGAGGAAGATGTTGAATCCGGGACCCTCGGTGAGGTTCCCGTCGAGGTCGGGCAGCACCACCGTGCTGCCGCCACGCTCACGGGCTTCGAAGGCGCCACGGGTCAGGTCGCCCCAATGGAAGTTCTTGACTGTCGGATCGACGGAGGCCTCGGGAATGCGCACAGTGTCCCGGGCGATGATCAGGTGTGAACCGGCCTCCTGCTTGTCGGGTTCGACGATCCAGATGTAGGGGATGGCGTAGGCGTAGAACTGGTTCTGGAAGGTCCACGGGTCGCGGGCTCCTCGGCCCGGCCGGCCCCTCGTCGCGATCATCTCGACGTACGACTCGCGCAGCCCCGACCGCCGGACGCATTCGTGAAGGATCTCTGAGATCGCGGCACGGTCGAGGCCGAGGTTCATGTGAAGGTGTTTCATGCTCCGCTCAAACCGGTCGAGGTGTGCATCGAGGCGGAAGAACTTCCCGTCCCACACGGCAACCACGTCATAGGTGACATCTGATCGGCTGAAACCGGCGTCGAGCAGCGAGATCTTGGCTTCGCCGACCGGCACGTGCTCACCTTGCGCCCAGGCGCAACCCCTGCTGTAGGGGTTGCTGTCGGCGGCGGCGGGTTCGGTCACTGGTCTTCGTCCCTGGGCTCGGTTCCGGCACGGCGGTCGATCAGGCGTTGGAAGTGCTGAGCGCCGTTCATTGCCGGCACTCGGCCCACGCCGGGGCCCATGTCGCCGAGCACCGGGAAGCCGGCTTCGACCCGGAAGCTGAAGGGAATCGACTCGGGAAGAAAGCACTCGACGTCGTCGCATGCTTGCCAGCGGAGCTGCCCGCTGATGGTGACGAAGCGTCCGTCGTCATCCTTCTGCATGTTCCGTGCGTTCTGTGCGACCGGCAGCCGCAGGACGACGTCGCCCTCGTATACGGCGAGGGTGTCGCCCGAACCAGACAGCGTCAACGGCGAGGTAGGCGGCATCACCGGCTCGTAGGACAGGATCCCGTCGTTGTCGTCGAGCTCGATGGCCGCGGCCACCAACCCGTCGGGCACTGGCTCGCTGTACAGATGCTGACCCTCGGGAACCCGGAACGTGGCGACGATCTGGCGCGTGACGCCCATCGGCAGCCGATCCCCGTCGATTCGCACATCCACGGAGACCCGGTCGGCCGGCTCGCTGCCACCCGGTGCAGGCACCTCGAACTCCTGGCCCAGCGCGGCTGCGAGCAGCTGCTCAGGACCGGAACGAATTGCGAAGTTGTGCTCGAAGAACTTCGCCACGATGGTGCCGTCCGCGTCGATTACGTACGACCCAGGGAACGGCAGGCCGTACCACGGGTGGTCATCAGGCGGGATCAGCGTGTTGAGGATCCCGAACGACGTGATCACCTCGCTGTCGGGGTCCGACAACAGCGTGAACGTGGTGTCGTGAGCCTCCGCGTAGTCAGCCAGCGCATCGGGTTCGTCATAGCTCAGCGCATACAGCCGGACGCCCGCTGCCCGGTAGGCATCCATGCCTCGTTCCAGCTCGACCAGCTGGGTGCGGCACGGCGGTCACCACACAGCCGAGCGGTAGAAGACCACCACGGCAGGCTGCCCTGCCCGGTCGGCGTGCACATCGACCAAGCGGCCGGCCTGGTCAGTCGCCACGATGTCGGGCAATCGGGACCCCACCTCGGGGCCGGTCGGGAAATCGCCTAGCGGGATTCGTCGGCTCCCGTTGCCGGGCGGCTCTGGCATGTTGAAGCCTTCGGCATCCTCGAAGTACGGCCCGCTGGAGGGGCCGCCCCTGGTGTCGAGTTCGATCTCCATCGCTCGCTCCGATCGTCTTGCGGGAAGTGCTGATCTGCGGCGCCGATCATTGCATGCCGATGCTCGGCGTTCCCGATTCGGGAGGCCCGCCCCGATAGCGGCGGTTGCCCCAAGAGGCTGAGCCGATAGGCGAGGCCGGGGGAGCTACGTTGCGGCGGTGGCCGACACACCATTCGAGGGACGGCGGGAAGACGAGACGCTGCTGCGTGGCCAGAGCACGTTCATCGACGGGCTGAACGTCCCCGAGTTGGCGGGTGCAGCGCAAGCCGTGTTCGTGCGGTCGGCTGAAGCCCATGCACGTCTCGCCTCGGTCGATGTGACCGAAGCTCGCCAAGCCGACGGCGTGATCGCTGTGTACCTCGGACCCGATGTGGACGGCTGGCCGTTCCCGCCGCGGCTGCCGTCGATGAACCGCGACCTGTGGCGACCGCTCATGGCCTACGACACGGTCCGCTTCGTCGGTGAGCCCATCGCCATGGTGATCGCCGAGACCCGTGCCGCGGCAACCGACGCCGCCGAGCTTGTGATCGTCGACTACGAGCCGCTGCCGCCGGTCGTGGACCTTGATGCCAGCCTCGCTGGCGAGACGCTGCTGCACGAGCATGCCGGCACGAACGTCGCTCTGGCTTGGGAACTCGACCCGGTCCCCGACGAGGTGTGGGACAGCTGTGATGTGACGGTCGAATTCGATCTCGCCCATCCGCGTCTCGGCCCGCACCCAATCGAGCCACTAGCTGGCGCTTCGGCCTGGGGTCCCGACGGCCGCTGCACGGCGTGGGTGTGCTCGCAGCGACCGGCCGGGGCGAAGCACGTCATCGAGACGCTACTGGGTCTCGAACCGGGCACGGTGCGAGCCATCTCGCCCGATGTCGGCGGTGGCTTCGGCGCCAAGGGCGGCTGGGGCTGCTACCCCGAGGATGTCGCTGTGGCGTGGGCGGCCCGCGAGCTGGGCCGACCGATCCGCTGGGCGCAGACTCGCTCGGAAGCGTCCCTCGCCATGGGCCACGGACGGGCGTCGCGCCACCGGGTCCGCATCGGCGGCAACCGCGACGGCACCATCGTGGCTTACGCGGTCGATGGCCTTCAGGACAGCGGGGCCTACCCGGCAATGGGCACCAACGTCACCAACAACCTCCGCAACAGCGGCACCGGCGTCTACGACATTGCGCACGCCACGTTGCGCGGCACGTCGGTGGTCACCAGCACCACGCCCACGGTGGCGTTCCGGGGCGCCGGTCGCCCCGAAGCTGCGTGCTCCATCGAGCGGGCGGTCGATCGGTTTGCCGTAGCTATCGGCCGTGACCCGCTCGAGGTGCGCCTTGCCAATCTTGTGCCAGCCGACAGGTTCCCGTACCGCACTGCCGTGGGTGCCACCTACGACAGCGGCAACTATCCCGAAGCGCTGGCCATGGCAGCGGAACTGGCCGACTACGAAGGCTTGCGCGCCGAACAGGCAGCCCGCCGGGCAAGCGGGGACGGCGAAGCCGTGCTCGGCATTGGCGTGAGCTGTACTACCGAGATCACTGGCGGCGGCGAAGGCGAGCGGGCGACAGCACTGCTGCTCGACGACGGCACCGTCGACGTCGTCGTGGGCACGTCGCCCCACGGGCAAGGGCACGAGACCACCTTCGCACCGCTCGTAGCCGCGCAGCTCGGCCTCGACGTCGACCAGATCGTCATTTCCCACGACGACTCCGATCGCTCGCCCATCGGCGGGGGGACCATCGGGTCCCGCTCGGCACAGCTCGGTGGCTCAGCCGCCCACGGAGCCGCCATCGACCTGGTGGCAGCGGCCCGTGAGCGCGCAGCCGAGCTGCTCGAAGCCGATCCCGACGATGTCGTGCTGGATACCGACCGCGGGCTGTTCCACGTGGTGGGCACCCCGGCCCGCTCGCTCGGCTGGGCCGACCTGGCCAGCCACGGCGAGCTCAGCGTCGACCACCACTTTCGGCCCGAAGGCGGTGCCGGGTCTTTCTCATTCGGTGCGTGCGTGGCTGCCGTGGAAGTCGACACTGCTACCGGCGAAGTGCAGGTGCGGCGCTTGCTGAGCGTCGACGACGCCGGCGTGATCCTGCAACCGGAGCTGGCTCACGGTCAGGTACACGGCGGCTTGGCGCTGGCAGTCGGTGCCGCGCTCTACGAGGAGATGCACTACGACGACGATGGCATTCCCATGACGGTCGGGCTTGCCGACTACGCCCTGCCGTCAGCCGCGGAGCTGCCGCACTTCGAGTCCCATGAGACGGTGACGCCCTCGCCGCTCAACCCCCTCGGCGTCAAAGGCCTCGGCGAGTCCGGGACGGTGGTGGCAACCCCGGCCATCCACAGTGCAGTGCTCGATGCGCTGGCACCATTCGGCGTCGAGCACCTGGATCTGCCGCTGACTCCCGAGAAGATCTGGCGCGCTCTCCAGACCTAGCTGCCGTCAGGATCGCCAGCAGCTCCCGATCCTCCTCGACTTCCCAATTGGCGACGCCGTCCGCGCCTGGCAGTCAGTCGGCTTCGGCTGCGGCGCCGACGTTCGGCGTGAAGCCTGACTTGGGCGTCCCCACACCCTTCAGCGCTTCGGCGGCCCGCTCGTTCTCGAAGATCTTCGCCAGGATCGCCTTGCCGGCCCGGTCGAAGTACTCCCGGTTCTCGATCACGAACTCGTTGGACTCCTGCATCGAGGCGAGCTGCCCGTTGACCGCCGGCATGACGTGGCGCGCCACCAGATCCCAGCTGCGGAACATGGCTTCGGGTTCGGCCCAATCGTTGACAAAGCCCATCATCACGCCGAACCCGCCGGTGATCTCCTGCATTCGCAGGATGTTCTCGATGAGGTCGTCGGGCGTGCCGATGACGCCGGCTGCGGAGTCGGGGTCGGCGTAGAAGTCGATGGCCTCTGCCGTCGATGCCAGCGGCTCCAGCCCCGGTCGCTGCAGCGTGGCGACGTTGTAGTCGTTGTGCCAGCGCAGAAGCCCGTGCTCGACATCACGCCGGGCCTGGTCGCGGGTGGGCGCCACGTGGAAGTTGAACATCACCCGCCAGTCGGCGCGATCCACGATCCGGTCATGCTTGGCGGCGGCTTCCTCGGCGAAGCTCCACTGCAGCGGCAGCGACGCCAGGCCCTCGGTGGACATGGAGCCGATCGAGAGCACGCCCATGCCGTGCTTGCCGGCCAGCGTCATGCCCGACGGGCTGATCATCGACGCCGTCACCATCGGGATCTTGTGCTGATAGGGCAAAATCTGCAGCTTCGCGTCGTACAGCGAGAACCAATCGCATTCGTAGGTGAAGCGCTCGCCGCCCGCGAGCAGGCGCTGGATGACCGGGATCGCCTCGTCCTGACGGTCGCGCAGCAGCATCGGGTCGATCCCCAAGGTGTGGGCGTCGGACGGCAGCGCACCGGGCCCGGTGCCGAGCATCGCCCGCCCGAAGCTCATCTGGTCGAGCTGCACGATGCGCTGGGCGACCATGAACGGATGGTGATAGGGGATCGAGGTCACCCCGGTGCCCAGCTTGATGCGGCCGGTGCGCACTGCTGCGGCGGCCAGGAACATCTCGGGCGAACCGATGGTCTCCCAGCCCGTGGAGTGATGCTCGCCGCACCAGAACTCGTCGTACCCCAGCCGGTCCAGGTGGGTGACCAAGTCGAGGTCACGCTGCAGCTGCAGCGCCGGGCTCTCCCCAGGCAGATGATGCGGTGCCAGAAACGCTGCGAACTTCACCGAGGGGACCCTACCGAAGCCCGGCTGTGGGTGAGCGGGCGGCAGACGCTAGCTGATGCTGCGGCCCCCATCGACGTCGAGACAGACGCCGGTGAGGAAGCCGGCCTCGTCGGAGGCCAAGTACATCACGGCGTTGGCGACGTCGACGGGGTCCGACATCCGGCCCATGGGAATGCCCTCGACGACACCGGCTCTCATCTCGTCGGTCATGGATTCCAAACCGGTCGCTCGCTCGAAGAAGCGGGTCTCCGAGGCCACAGGAGCCACGCAGTTGATGCGGATGTCGGGCGCGAACTCCTCGGCCAAGCCCCGAGTCAGCATGATCGTGGCTGCCTTCGAGGTGTTGTACGGCGTCAGGCCGGGGCGGGGCCGCTTGCCGCCGATCGAGGCCGTGCTCACGATCGAGCCGCCTGGCGGCATGTGCGGCGTGAAGTGTTTGGCGGCGAAGTAGACGCTGCGGGTGTTGACCGCCCACATGAGGTCGAACTCTTCGGTCGGGATGTCCGAGGTGGGACCCATCCGGTGGGCGAACCCGGCATTGGCGGCGACGATGTCGATGCCGCCCCACGTGTCCACCATGAGCTGGGCCAGTTCGGCGTGGGGTGCTTCCTCTGTCACGTCGAGACGGAATGACTCGGCGCCGTCGAGGCCCTTGGCCACCGTCGCGGCGCCTTCAGCGTCGATGTCGGTGACCATCACCCGCGCTCCGCGCTCGGCGAACCCCTCGCTGATCGCCCGACCGAAGCCCGAAGCCCCGCCGGTCACGATCACCCGCTTGCCGTCAAACCGCATCGTCGCTCCCTCGTTGCGTTGGCATTCAGGCCCAATTCTGGGCGAATGCTAGGTCGGGCGCCCGCACCAGCCTGTTACGCTCACGCTCAGAGGCCAGCCACCCCGGAGTTGGCAGAGCAACCCGCTTGGGTAGCAACCGGGGGGCTGGCCCTTTCGCGACCGTAGTCATGGCGCGCTGCGTGCGAGCCTGAATTTCGATGTCTCTCAAGACATCGTGAGGATGCCATCGCCGATGAGGCCGTCGATGGCTGCGGCGTCGTAGCCGATCTCGCTCAGAATCTGGCGGCCGTGCTCGCCGATTCCCGGCGCGGCCCGCCGGACGCTCGGCGGGGTCTCGGAGAATTGCTCGGGTGGTGGGATGACCCGGTACGGGCCCGCAACCGGATGCTCGTCGATTGGGAGTTGCGACACGAGTTCGTCGAGCGTCGCCGCCTCGGTTGCGGGGATGCCGTTTTCTTCGCACAGCTCCAGCCACTCGGCCGTCGTGCGCTGGCCCAGCACTGACGCGACGTCGCGGTACAGGCTGTCGCTGTGGGTGACGCGCTCGATGGGCGTCGCGAAGCGTTCATCGGCGGCGAGATCGTGCCGCCCCCCGGCCTCGAACAGCGCGACGTAGTGCTCCTGGTCGTAGGGGAGGACGTTGATCCACCCATCCGCGGTCCGTTGGGGCTTGCGCTCGGGCGTGAGGATGCGGGCATACCCGGCGCTCGCCACAGGCGGCTCGGAGATGGCGCCCGCGCCGTGCTCGGCGAGCACGAAAGCGCGCATCACATCGATCATCGGGATCTCGATGCACTGGCCCCGGCCGGTCTGTGCCCGGTGGTACAGCGCCGCGGTCACCGAGTTGGCGATCGTCAGCCCGCAGAACTTGTCGGCGACGAGGCTGGGCAGCAGCATCGGCTCGGCGCCCATGCGGCGGAACAGGTCGCCGATGCCGCTGGCGGACTGGATGATGTCGTCGTATGCGGGCGCATCAGCCTGCTCGCTGGCAGACGGGTAGCCGTGTGCCCGGCAGAACACGATGTCGGGGCGAACTTCCTGCACGGCCTCGTAGTGCAACCTGAGGCGGCGCAGCGGGCCTGGGCGGAGATTCGTGATCATCACGTCGCACGTGGCGACGATGTCGAGAAACGCCTGGCGACCGCGTTCGTGCTTGAGATCCAGGGAAATGCTGCGCTTGTTGCGCAGCAGGTTGAGCGAGACGCCCGAGAACCCGTCCACCGGGCCTGAGCCCATGCTCCGATTCCGGTCGCCAGCGGCCGATTCGACCAAGATGACGTCAGCGCCGAAGTCGCCGAGCGTCCGTGTCGCCGCAGGTCCCATGAGCACCGACGACAGGTCCAGCACCCGGACGCCCGCCAGCGGCCCCGCCGCTCCGTCGCCTTCGTTCTCGCCCGTGCTCATCTCACCCCATTACGTCGCGAAACCGGAGTGCAGGACTATCAGATGTTCTTGCTGTCCGTACGGGTCGGAGCCTTGTGGGTGGTTCCTAGGCAATAGCTTCGGCGTATGGGCGATGCCCTGGACGGGCTGCGGCGGGAGGTTGCCATCGGGTGCCGGGTGATGGCGCACCGCGGCCTGGTCGAGAACATCCTGGGGCACATCAGCGTGCGGATCGGCGGGGGCCGGGCGTTGGTGCGATGCCGCGGCCCGCACGAGGCAGGGCTGCGGTTCACGGTGCCTGACGACGTGCGCGCGGTCGACATGGCCTCCGGTGAGATCACCGACGATCCGGCCGGGGACTACGCCGTGCCGGGCGAGTTGCCGATCCACACGGCAGTGCTCGCGGCCCGGCCCGATGTGACGTGTGTGGTCCACGCCCATCCACCCGACGTCGTGGTGGCCAGCCTCGCCGGCATCGAGCTCGAGCCGATCTTCGGTGCCTACGACATCCCAGCCGCTCGCCTTGCCGCAGCAGGCATACCCGTTCACCCACGTTCGGTCCTCATTCGCAATGACGTGCTTGCCGCCGAGATGGTGGCCTCGCTCGGCGATGCCCCAGCGCTCGTGCTGCGGGGCCATGGCGTCGTGACCACTGGCGAAGACGTCGCCGATGCCGTGCTGCGGTCGCTGCAGCTCGAGACGCTGGCACGCATCCACCTGCGGGTGCGCGCCGCAGGAGCGACCCCCGAAGCCATTCCCGACGCCGACCTTGCCGAGCTGCCGGACCTCGGCAGCGCTTTCAACCGTGAGACGCTGTGGAGGCACCATGTGGCTGTACTCGAGCACGACGGGCATGGGCTGGAATAGGGCACTGGCAGGGGAGGAGACGTTATGGCAGACGCCGAGCCCAACGGCATCGCCGACATCACCGGCGCCGTGCGTCAAGGCCTCATCCCTGCCTTTCTGTACAACGACGCCCAGGTGCACGAGCTGGAGCGCACCCGGCTGTTCGGCAGGTCGTGGAACTTCCTGGCCCACGAGTCCGAGATTGCGCAGCCCGACGACTATGTCGTGCGCAACATTGGGGACGACTCGTTCCTGGTGACCCGCGACAGCGACGGTCAGATCCACGTGATGTTCAACATGTGCGTCCACCGGGGCATGCAGGTGTGCCGGGCCGAACGCGGCAGCGCCCGCACGTTCCGCTGCCCGTATCACGCCTGGACCTACAAGAACGACGGCCAGCTCGCCGGTCTGCCCTTCCACGCAGATGCCTACGGCGGCGAAGCCGGGTTCATCAAGGAAGGCCAGGCGCTGCTGCGGGCGCCCTCGGTCGCGATCCGCAACGGGATGATCTTCGCCAGCCTCGACCCCGACGCTCCCGACTTCGAGACCTGGCTGGGCGACTACGCGTTCTATCTCGACTTCTACACCGGCCAGAGCGAGGCGGGCATGGAGTTCCGCGGGCCGCAGCGCTGGCGAGTCGAGGCCAACTGGAAGATCGGCGCCGAGAACTTCATGGGCGACAGCTACCACACGCCCCACACCCACGCGAGCGTCGTCGACATCGAGCTGTTCGGCGAGCCGAAGCCCTACAAGCGCAAGGAAGGCGTGCTGTGGCATGCCGGCCCCGGCGGCGGCACCACCTACAAGCTGCCGCCCGGCAGCGACTTCGGGTCGGGTTTGGCCTACGTCGGCTATCCCGACGAGATGATCGACCGCATGGCCGCCACGCTGAGCCCCGCACAACGAGCGCTCGTCGACGAGCCGGGTTTCATGCCGTCTGCTTCGACGCTGTTCCCCAACCTGAGCTTCGTACACAACTGGCCCCAGACCGACGCTGAGGGGCGGATCACGCCGTTCATCTCCGTTCGGCTGTGGCAGCCCGTTGGGCCCGGGGAGACCGAGGTGTATTCGTGGTTCTGCGTGGCGGCCGATGCGCCGGAGGACTACAAGGCGGCATCGTACAAGGCGTACCTGATGTGCTTCGGGTCATCGGGCATGTTCGAGCAGGACGACGTCGAGAACTGGGTGTCGATCACGACCATGGCACGTGGCTCGATGGCGCGGAACCTGCTGCTCAACAACCGCATGGGCCTGACGCTCGACGGCGAACCGATCGTCGACCAGTTCGAGGGCTTCGGCGGCCCGGGCACGGCCTACCAGGGCTTCGGCGAGCACAACCAGCGCCACTGGTTCTCGATGTGGGCCGACTTGGTGTCACAGCCTGCGCCCGCCCGCCAGCCCATGGCCTTCGGCATGGGGGAGCAGCCGGCGTGAGCTCCGGGCAGTCTCAGGCACCGCTGCCCTACACCGACGAGCGGCACCAGGCAGCCGCACAGTTCCTGACCGAAGAGGCACACCTGCTCGACACGTCCGACTTCGAGGCATGGCTGGGGCTGATGGACCGCCGGATTCGCTACCGCATGCCGGTGCGAGTCACCGCTGTCAAGGCTGCCGACGAGGTCGACGTGCAGACCATGCATCACTTCGACGAGGACTGGTACTCGCTGCGCAAGCGGGTGCAGCGATTCCAGACCGACTATGCGTGGACCGAGGACCCCCAGAGCCGCATCCGCCACCACGTCTCCAACGTGCGGACCTTCGAGGGCTCCGATGACGAGCTCATCGTGGAGTCGGCGGTGCTGCTGTACCGGTCGCGTGGCGACCGCACCGCCCCGAGCCTGCTGTCTGCGGGGCGGACCGACGTGCTGATCCCGACGGAGGAGGGCCTGCGCCTGCGCCAACGCGACATCGAGATCGACGAGTCGGTCCTGCGCACCCAGAACCTGGCGATCTTCCTGTGAAGCGGCTGCGCGACGCCGACATGAAGGCCCCGCGATGAGCCGGCTGGCCGGCAACCGGGCGCTCATCATTGGGGCGGGATCGGGCATCGGCCGGGGAGTCCACGACGCCTTCCTGGCCGAGGGTGCCAGCGTCGGCTCGCTCGAGATCGACCCGCACAAGTGCGAGTCGTTGGCCGAGGCATCGGTTGGACCTGTCATCCGCGGCGATGCCACGAGCGCAGACGACAACGACGCCGCTGTGGCAGCGATGCTGGACGCATTCGGCGGCATCGACACGCTGGTGAGCTGTGTCGGGCTGTTCGACTTCTACCTCGGGCTCGGCGAACTGCCCCGCGATGCGCTCGACGACGCCTTCGCCGAGGTCATGAACGTCAATGTGCGCTCCATGCTTCTGGCCGTCCGAGCCGCGATCGAGCCGCTGCGGACCCACCAGGGCTCGGTCATCCTGACCGGCTCCACCAGCAGCTTCAAGCCGGGCCGCGGTGGGATCCTGTACGTCGCCAGCAAGTTCGCAGTGCGGGGCTGCGTGGAGTCCCTGGCCCACGAACTGGCGCCCGAGATCCGGGTCAACGGCGTTGCACCGGGCGGCACCCACGGCACCGACCTTCGCGGCCTGCGCTCACTCGGCCTGCACGACCGATCCCTGGGTCAGGAACCCGACCGGGTCGAGTCCATCCGACAGCGCAGCCGTCTCGGCGTTGCTCTCGGTCCCGCAGACCACGCCGAGAGCTACGTGTTCCTGGCCTCGGAGGCGTCACGGGGCATGAGTGGGCGCTTCATCCACAGCGACGGCGGCGCCAACCTCCCCGACGTCTGAGAACGGCCTGGTTGATCGTTTCAGCTGGCGGATGGAAAGCGGACCGGCAGGCAGCGAGGGCCGCGGACTTGTCCCCCTGCCCACGTGACGGCGTCGGGGTCGCTCACCTCGAAGTCCGGGATGCGCTCGAACCAGGTGCGCAGTGCAATGTCCATCTCAAGCCTGGCCAGGTTCGAGCCAGCGCAGCGGTGAATACCCGCACCGAACGCGATGTGCCGGTTGTGAGGCCGGTCCAAGATCACCTCATCGGGACGATCGAAGATCTCCGGGTCGCGGTTCGCTGCGGGGAAGTTCATCAGCACTTTGCTTCCCTGCGGAATCGTGACGCCGCCGTAGGTCACGTCCTCGGCCGCCCGGCGACCCATCGTCACCGGCGAGTAGAAGCGCAGCAGCTCCTCGATGGCCGTCGGCCACAGTTCGGGCTCGGTCACCATCCGCTCGCGGTCGGCAGCGTGGGTGCCGAAATGCCACAGGGCCGAGCCGATCGAGCTCCACGTGGTGTCGATGCCAGCGATGAGCTGCAGGTTGAGCATGCCCACCACCCTCATGGGATCGACCGGCTCGCCGTTGTCGTCGGTGCCGGCCAGCAACGCGGAGACGAAGCCGTCATCGGGGTTGGCCAGCTTCTCCTCCACGACTTCCTGGAAGTAATCGCGGATCACTCTGCGGTACTTGAGGCGGAGTTGTACGTCTGCCAGGCCCAGTTCCAAGATGCACTGCACCCAGTAGGTGAAATCGTCCACTCGGCTCTCGTCGACGTCCATCAGGTGCGCAATGACCCGGGGCGGGATCTGCTGGGCGTACTGCCCCGCGGCGTCGGCGGTGCCTGCGTCGATGAAGTCGTCGATGAGGCGGTTCGCGAGGTCGAGCGTGTACTGGCGGTGAGCCTGCACGGCCTTCTGCGTGAAGTGCGGCAGCAGCAGGCGTCGGGTCCAGCCGTGAACGGGCGGGTCCTCAGAGATGGGGGCGGCGTTGGCGCCGTACCTCTCGAACACCGGGTCCAGCATCAATTCTTCGATGATCTCCGGAGGGGGTGTGGTCACCAGCGGGTCCGCGCTGGACAGCTCGGGCACCATCTTGGCGAGCGCCTGCACGTCCTGGTAGCGGGTCGGCAGGAACGAGCCGCCCCAGCGCTCCGTGTGTGCGACCGGGCAGCGTTCCCGCAGCTCGTCCCACACGGGGGCCGGGTCGCGTACGTATCCGGAGTCGAAGATGTCGTAGTCGGTGCCCCAGTCGTCGACGGGTGCCGTGTCGGTCATCGATGGTTCCCTCGGGTCGTGACCGGCCGGTCGAACGGGCCGATCAGGTGGCAGCCAGCCGGAGTGCGGCGAGCGGGCTGATGGGCTCAGCGTAGGACCTGCGTTGACGCCTCAAGCGCTCCGTCGCCGTCTCGCTGCTGGCGCTTGGACTCAGGGTTAGTCTCCGTCCATGGCAGGCAAGGTCATTCGTTCAGAAGCGCTCATCGAGGCGCATCCGGTCCCCGAGCTGATCCGCTCCGGGGCGTTCGCGCCGGCGGTGAGGGCTGGCCCGTCGGTCTATGTCTCGGGCTGCATCGCCAACGATCTCACCAAGGACATGGGCGGGCAGACCGAGGAGATCTTCGAGTACATCCAGCTCGCGCTCGCCGAGGAGGGCTTCGAGATGTCCGATGTCGTCAAGCTGCAGGCGTTCATCACCGATGTTGACCAGTACGGCTCCTACAGCGCCGCCCGCAAGAAGTACTTCCCGGGCGAACCGCCGGCGAGCACGACGGTCATCGCCGGCATCATCATCCCGGGGGCGCTCATCGAGATCGAGGCTGTCGCCTACAAGGAGTAGCGGCGGCCGATTGTGGTTAGCTGAACCATCAGGAGCGGCTGCCCGTGGGCCGGGAGCGCCGCCGGGAGGAAATGACGTGCGTGTCGATGCGGTGAAACCAGGGGACTACAACCGCATCCGGGTGGAGCCGCTCACGGGTTCGATCGGTGCGGAGATCGCCAACGTCGACCTCCGAGAGCTCGACGACGAGCTCATTGCAGAATTGCAGGAGGCCTGGTTGGCCCACAAGGTGCTGTTCTTCAGGGACCAGCAGTTGACCCAGGCCCAGCACGTGGCCTACGGGCGGGCGCTCGGCGAGTTGGAGATCCACCCGTTCGCGCCGCACGTGGAAGGGCACCCCGAGATCTTGGTGCTCGAGTCCACGGCGGAGAGCTTCTACGCCGCAGAAACCTGGCACTCGGACGTGACCTTTCGTGAGTGCCCGCCGCTCGGCTCAGTGCTGCTGGGCCGCATAGTCCCGCCGCATGGCGGAGATACCTGCTTCGCGAACATGGAGCTGGCCTACGAACGCCTTGCCGACGATCTCAAGGAACAGATCGACGGCAGCTTCGCGATCCACTCCTACGTCAAGGCGTTCGGGCGTGGCATGAGCGACCGCGAGCGGGCTGAGGCTGCAGAGCAATTCCCGGATCAGAAGCACCCTGTCGTGCGCACGCACCCGGTCACCGGACGCAAGAGCCTGTACGTCAACCGGATCTTCACGCTCACGATCGACGGGATGAGCCCCGATGAGAGCCGCTCGCTGCGCCAGCGCCTCTACGACGAGGCGGCGACGCCCGAGTATCAGTGCCGGTTCCGGTGGCGGCCCGGCTCGATCGCGCAATGGGACAACCGGTGCACCCAGCACTACGCCGTGCCCGACCACGGCGGCATGCACCGGCGCATGGAGCGGGTGACGCTCATCGGCGATCGCCCGGTCTGATCGGCGATGCCTAGTTCTTGGCGCGTCGCAGGATGTGCTCGACGATCTCGGGGCCGTGGGTGAACTGCAGGAAGTGACCGGCGTCTGCCAGCACGTCGATCGGCGCATTCAGCTGGCCGGCCCAAGTGCGGCCCCAATCCTCGTCGAAGCCCTCGTCTTGGGCGCCCCAGATGAAGTGGGCGGCCTTGTCCCAGCCCAGCAGCACGCGGTAGTGCAGGGCCTGTCCGGCGCCGTTGCCGCTGTCGTAGTTCCCGACCGGGATGGACAGCGGGAACCACCGGGCGCCGTTGAAGCCCTCTTCGGGCAGGCCCCGGAACGGCGCCGAGAATCCCGCGTACCGCAGAGCTGCTTCGCCCTCGAGTTCGGGTTCGACTCTCGCTTTGATCGCAGGCACCACATCGCGTGAGCGCACCATGCGTCCCGCCAGCAGCGGCACGAGGCCGATGCTCGGCTGCGGGTGCGCATAGCGGCCACCCGGCTTCCAGGCATCGATCCACTGCAGGAAGCTCTCGTCGTAGTCGAACTCCGGATGGTGGAGTCACGTGTTCATGATGACGAGGCGGCTGAAGCGGTCGGGCATCATCGCCGCTTGGGCGAGGCCGATCGGGCCGCCCCAGTCCTGGCAGACCACCGAGATGTCCGACAGGTCCAGGCCGCTGACGAGCGAGCTCAGCACCTCGGTGTGGCGGGCGATCGAGTACCAGTTCGGATCGGTGGGCTTGTCGCTGCGGCCGAATCCGAGATGATCGGGGGCGATGCATCGGTAGCCGGCGTCGACGAGCCCGGGGATCATCGTGCGGTACAGGTATGCCCATGTCGGCATGCCGTGCAGCAGCAGCATGACCGGACCGTCGGCCGGACCTTCGTCGACGTAGTGGACACGCAGGTCTTTCCACTGGTGGTAGCGGGGCTCGTAGTCCCAGTCGGTCAGCGCGTCGAAATGTGCGTCGTCGGTGCGAACGAAGTCGGTCACGGGTGGTCTCCGGCTGTGTCGGGGCCAGCGCAGGGCACCGGCAACGGATTCGGCGTGCAGTTCAGCGCAGATCAAGCGACATGCGCTGTTCCATCGGCACGCCGTGGCTGTGGGGGATGGGCGCGACGGTCTGCGCCAGCACTTCGAAGCCGAATGCCTCGTAGAACTTGACGGCGGGATTGTCCGACAGCACGTCGAGATGGACGACCCGGTATCCCTCGTCGGCGGCCCGATCGATGGCGTCCTTCATGAGCGCGGCGCCGATGCCCTGGCCGTGCAGCTCGGGCCGCACCGAGAGCGCGTGGACGTAGTAGGCGCTTGCGGGTATGACCACGTTGAGATAACCGGCGAGGTAGGTGCGCCGTCCCAGCTCGGCAAGCTCGTCATGGGTGACGACGCCGTCCTCGATGATTGGCGGCCACAGCGGGCGCAGTGTCTTCTTGCGGTGCTCGAATTCCGGGCCTGCGAAGCCGATCTCGATGCCCAGCAGGTCGTCGCCGTCGAGAGCGACGGTGGTCTCGTCGTAGCCAAAGAGGGTGCCTTCAGCGAGCCATGAGTCGCCGACCAGGCGGTCGAAGACGGCCCGGGAGCCGAATTGGTAGTCGTAGGTCGAGGGACCGGTCGCGTGAGCTAGCTCAACAACTTCGGCGGTGAACTGTGCCGCCCGCTCGCCGTCGACGGTCACGATCTCCATCTGTGCTCCCAACGTCGGGCGTCGCCGCCACTTCGTCAACAGTGGACGCTAGCTGTGCCGCAGATTCTGGTCAGCGGGAAGCGCTGCCGCCTCGGTGTCACAGGGGGTGCGTAGCGTCACGGCGCATGGGGCTACACGGCTGTAGTTTGGCTGTCGCAACGGGTGTGCGGCGATGAGGGGTGCTCAGTTGACGTTGACGAGCGTGGCGCCGCCGCCTTCGGCGTGGGTGCCGGATCCCCGGGGCGAGCACGGTGAGGTGTTCACTCGTCGCTGGGTGGTGGAGCTCATCTTGGACTTGGTCGGGTACCGCCCCGAGGCTGACCTCGGCGCTGCTGTCATTGTGGAGCCTTCGTGCGGCTGCGGAGCCTTCCTGCTGCCAATCGTCGAACGGCTGGCGGATTCATGCCGTCGGCATGGGCGAACGCTCGCTGACCTTGGCACTGCAATTCGGGGCTTCGACCTGTTGCCTCACAACGCGGAGCACACGCGCAAGGCTGTCGTGGCGAAGCTCGGTGATCTCGGCGAACCCATCAGCACCGCCGAGCACTTGGCCGAGCAGTGGGTGACGACGGGCGATTTCCTGCTCACAGATCACGGAAGCCCTGCTGCGGACTTCGTGGTCGGCAATCCGCCGTATGTCCGGCTGGAGCACATCCCGAGCGAAGTCAGCGATGCCTACCGGGCCGCATGTCCGACTATGCGAGGCCGGGCGGACCTGTTCGTCGGTTTCTTCGAGAAGGGCCTAGCGCTGTTGCGGCCGGGCGGCCGACTGGGGTTCATCTGCGCTGACAGGTGGATGCGCAATCAGTACGGCACCCGCTTGCGGGAGCTTGTCGGTGAGCACTATGGGCTCGAAGCGCTGATCGAGATGCACGATGCCGATGCCTTCGAGACGCCCGTTTCCGCTTATCCGGCCATCACGGTGCTGCGCAACGCTCCACAGGGCCGGGTTCGGGTTGTCGAGGCCGGAGCGGCATTCAACGGGGCAGCGAGTCAGCGACTGGCGCCCTGGATTCGTGGCGAGACGGAGGAGGTGCCGTCCGGCAGCTCCTTCGAAGCTGCAGAGCTATTGCGGTGGCGTACGGGCGGTGACCATTGGCCAGCTGGGTCGCCGCTGGTCCTCGAGCTGTTGGCATCCCTCGAGGCTCGCTTCCGTCCGCTTGAGGACCCGCAGACAGGAACGCGGGTGGGCATCGGCGTCGCTACAGGCTGCGATGAGGTGTATGTCACCGAGGCCCCGCAGGGCATCGAGGAGAGCCGGCTGCTGCCGCTCGTGACCGCTCGAGACGTGTCCGGCGGATCGCCCGACTGGTCGGGTAGGTACCTGGTCAGTCCGTGGGAGAACGGGCAGCTCGTGGATCTCGTGGAGTATCCCGGCTTGGCTCAGCACTTCGGGACGCACGAGGCACGCATTCGGCGCAGACACGTTGCCCGACGCCGCCCGAGCGCCTGGTACCGGACCATCGATCGCGTCACGCCGGGCCTGCTCGAGCGGCCCAAGCTGCTGATCCCTGACATCAAGTCGACGGCACACCCCGTGCTCGACGCTGGGCGCTACTACCCGCACCACAACCTGTATTTCATCGTTTCCGACGCGTGGGATCTCGAAGTGCTCGGCGGAATCCTGCTGTCGGACATAGCGAACCTGTTCGTCGGTGCTTACTGCGTCAAGATGCGAGGCGGGACGTTCCGCTTCCAAGCGCAGTACATCCGCAAGATCCACGTGCCGCATCCTTCCGACATCTGCGCAGACGATGAGGATGCCTTGCGGAGCGCCTTCCGCCGCCGCGACATCGAAGCAGCAACGCACGCGGCGGCGAGGGCGTACCAACTCGACGACGCAGCGCTGGCTGTCCTCGCGCCAGCGAACGCCCCGGCGGCATAGGGCACAGGGTCCACGATCACAGTGGCGACGCCTCGGTGGATGTCGAGTCCTCGTTGCAGCCCGTTCGTTCCTGTCTACGAACGAGCGGTGCAGGAGGGGTACGGCAGCTGGGAACGGGTCGAAGACTCTTTCCTGCGCGCCATGGAGGCCTTCGATAGCTCTGTCGCGGCGACGGCGGGCGCTGACCTCGACGACGAGGCGAAATCGGAGCTGACGGCTGATCTTCAGAACGGCAAGGGCGATTTCTTCAATGACCTGCTTGCTGTGCTGCTCCAGAACTGTGCCGGGATCGATGCCTTGGCGACTCGTTCACGGGTGCCGGGGCTGATCGTCCCCGTCCACAACCTCGACGGCGCCTACCCCGACCAGGGTCCAATCCGCTTCCTGCTCGAAGCGAAGATGTTCGGGACGCCGAAACACGCCAACAATCCGCGGCAGAACCAGATCGGGCGACCTGGCTCAGCCGACATCGACAAGCGCGTCAAGGAACTCGCTTTCAAGAGCATCGACCTCAAGGGCGAGTACAGCCGCAGGCGTACGGCCGAGGGTGCGGGGCAGCGCACCGGTGGTGCCGGAGGTGGTGACATCACGACATGGCTCCGGGGCATCGAGCCGAAGATCTACTTCTTCATCGGTGTGCGTGTGGTGAGCGACTCGGATTTTGAGCGTGCGTTGAGATGGGCCACGACGGCCGAACAGGTCGTCGACGCTGTGGGCATGTTCTGCTTCGAGCCAGTTGGGGACGAGCAGTTCACCACCTACCGCAGGCGGACTGACATCCCGCCGAGCCTCCAGATCGAAAGGGTGCTGTACAAGGCGTGTACCGACTTGCAGGCGCTGGCAGGAGCATCGCCACCGCCGGTCGGCCCGCCGCCCGGGGACGCCTGAGTGGCGGTTGTTGGGGACCGAGTCGGATACGGAAGTTGAGGAGTAGCTTCTGGAGGACCGCACAGGGTGCGGGGCCTCACGGAGAAGATGCATTGCCATGAGCAAGACCGCTGTTCGTTCGTTGCAGAGGACTCCGGCCTCAGCGGGGCTGGAGCCGATTCTTGAGGCGATGCGGGAGGACGGCGGGGTCATCGTCGAGGGGATGTTCGGCGCCGACACCATCGCCCAGATACGTGCCGCCGCAGACGATTTCGCCCATGGCATCCAGCCGGGCGGCGCCACCCAGGGCCTCGGCGATGACGGGAAGCGCTTCGTTGGCGCCAACACGATCCGCTTCTCGAGCCTGGCCCGGCTGACTCCGGCATTCTTCGACGTCCTCGACAACGAGCTGTACGCGCAGATTGCCGATGCCGTGCTGCTGCCGATCTGCGGTTCGTACTGGCTGAACACGGCGCAGGTGATGTACATCGGTCCGGGCGAGACGGCGCAGATGCTGCACCGTGACGCAAACAACTGGTGGGCGTTCGTGAAGGCCACCTGGCCGGACTCGCCCGAGGTCACCGTCAGCGCCATGATCGGGCTGGAGGAAGTCACCGAGGAGTTGGGCGCCACCCGGGTGGTGCCGGGCAGCCACCGCCAGAGTGAGCTGGCTCGCTACGAAGAGCGTGAATCGGTGCCGGCAGAGCTGGGGCCTGGCGATGCGCTGGTCTACTCGGGCTACGTGCTGCACGGGGGTGGCGCCAACCAGACAACCGACCAGTGGCGCCGCGCCTTCCACGTCAGCTTCGTCGCCGGCTGGTTGACGCCCGAAGAGGCCAGCCCGATGGATTTCAGTCTTGGAGAGCTCTCCGGCCAGAGCGAGCGAGTGCAACGGCTGCTCGGCCACAGCTCCTACGATCCCCGCCCGTATAACGGGGGCGGGCTGTGGCTGCGCCATGCACGCGAGATGCAGGACGTGATCGCCGCCAGCGGCAATACTGCCTGAGCCCACAGGACAGGAGATTCCGATGGACTTTCTGAAGATGAACGAACCCGTGATCAAGGAGTTCCGAGAGAACGAGGGCAACTGCAGCGGCTGGCTCAAGGGTGCGCCGATGATCCTCGTGACCATGACCGGCGCCAAGACCGGCCGCGAGCTGTGCTCGCCACTCGTGTACTCCACTGACGGCGACGACATCGTGATCATCGCCTCCAAGGGCGGCGCCCCCACCAACCCGAACTGGTACTACAACCTGGTTGCGAACCCGACCGTCACCGTCGAGGTGGGCACCGACACCTGGGAAGCCACAGCGCACCTCACCGAGGGTGACGAGCGCAAGCGGTTGTTCGACGCCCAGGCCGCGCTGATGCCGCAGTTCGCCGACTACGAGAAGAGCGCCACCGAGCACGGCCGCGAGATTCCCGTCTTCCGCCTCGTCCGCAACTGAACCGCGGTCGCGGAGGGCCATCGGCCCTGACGTCCGAGGACTGTGCAGCGCGTTCTGTTGCCCGACTGCGCGCCGTCGCGCATGCTGTGTCGGTGACGAGGTCGCCGTTGAGGTACGTGGCGAAGGCACTGTCGACCGAGGGCGTGCCCCCGAGCGAGCTCGGCATGTCCATGGTGCCGCACCCGCTGATGTACCAGGAATTGGCGCACGATCCCGAGTACCAGATCTACAACGGGCGGCTGACGCCGGTGCGTTTCGCCGACGTGTCGGCAACCGAGATGTACTGGAAGGTGCGCCGGGAAGTGATCTTGCGGCACACCGGCGAGCTGCCCATCGAGCTGGTCGGGCCTGATGCCGAGCGGCTGGCGGATCGGGTCTTCCCGAGGGATGTATCGAAGGTGCGCGTAGGTAGGTGCAGCTACCAATTCGCCTGCTACGACGACGGCGGCATGATCAATGACGGCGTGTTGCTGCGACTGGCCCCCGACCGGTTCTGGATGGCCCAAGCCAACGGCGACCTATACAGCTGGTATCGGGCCCACGCTGCTGACCTCGATGTGGAGGTGCGTGACCCTGACGTGTGGGTCAGCCAGGTGCAGGGGCCTCGCTCGCTGGATGTGCTCGCCGCGGTGGTGGACGGTGGCCCGCCCGAACCGTTTCGCTATTTCGACATTGCCGAAGTGTCGATTGCCGGCCAGCCGCTGGTGATCACCCGCTCGGGATTCACCAACGAACTCGGATGGGAGTTCTACCTCGGCCCCGACATCGACCGTGAGGCGGTAGGGGATCGCATTCTCGAGGTGGGCCAGCGATTCGGCATGATCATCACCTCAGCCCAGGTGTTCCGAGCCCGCCGCATCGAGGCCGGACTGCTCAACGCCGGCGCAGACTTCGACCGCACGGTGACGCCGTTCGAAGCGGGCCTCGGCCGATTCGTCGATCTGGACAAGGACGACTTCGTCGGTAAGCAAGCGCTGCAACGCGCCGACCGCCGGTGCCGCACGTGGGGGCTGCGCACCGAAGGCGGCATCGCCCAGCTCGGCCGCACTCTGAGCAGCGATGGCGTCGCCATCGGCCAAGTGACCTCCACCGGATGGTCGCCCTATCAACAGTGCGGCGTAGCCATCGCCCGCATGGACGACCCCGCCAACGGACCAGGCACCCAGCTCGACGTCGAGTCTTTCGAGCGCCAGAAGCTGCGCGGCGAACTCTGCACGCTCCCGATGTACGACCCCGACCGCCTCATCCCAAGAGGCCACCTAGTCGACATCCCCAACCGCCGTTGACGGCAAGTTACCGGACACCCTGAGGAGCAGACAGCTATGTGGCGGTCGTTGATTCGGGATGTTCCGGGGTTTCCTCGGGCGGGGGTGGTGTTCAAGGACATCACGCCTTTGCTGGGGGATCCGGACGGTTTGGCGGCGTGCGTGGCTGAGCTGGTGGAGCCGTTTGAGGACCAGGGTGTTGAGCTTGTTGCCGCACCGGAGGCCCGGGGGTTTGTGATTGGCGGGATGGCAGCGGATCGGCTCGACGCTGGGTTTGTGCCGTTGCGCAAGCCGGGGAAGCTGCCACGGCCGACGCTGGGTGCCGACTACGAGCTGGAGTACGGCGCAGAGCGCCTGGAAATGCACACCGATGCCATATCGGCTGGGGCACGCGTGCTGATCGTTGACGATGTGCTGGCCACCGGCGGCACTGCGGCTGCAGCGGCGCAGCTCGTCATGCAGGGCGGAGGCGAGCTTGTCGGCTTCTCGTTCATTGTCGAGCTTGCATTCCTTGACGGGCGCAACCGGCTTGGCGACGTACGCGTCGAGCCAGCGCTCGTCGTCGAGTAGCCGACTGGACCGCTGCAGGCATGCCCAACGGTGCAGGCGCGTCGAGGCTCCACACGCGCTTACGGTGAGCGTGACCTGCTGATCCAGGAAGCGAGCCGATCCATGCCCACACCGTCACCCAAGGTCATGAGCGCCGAAGCGCAGAACCTCGTACGCAGGCCGAACTTCGCACATCTTGCAACCATCCGGGCCA
>JAJEFK010000002.1 GCA_022820505.1 Acidimicrobiia bacterium
TGTTCTCCAGCAATCCCGATCCGGTGATTCCCGCATCGGTGCAGAAGCTCATCACGGCTGCAGCGGCGCTGGCCGTGGTCGATGCCGATGAGCGGCTGGTCACCCAAGTGCTGACCGATGCGGAGATCGTTGACGGCGTCCTTGACGGCACCGTTTGGGTTGTCGGCGGCGGTGATCCGCTGATCATGACCTCGTCCTACGCAGATTCCCACCGGCGCCAACCGCAGCTGCGCACGCCGATGGAAAGCCTCTCTGATGACCTCGTCGCGCTCGGCATCGAAACGCTGCGGGGCAATCTCATTGCCGACGAGTCTCGCTATGACACGACGCGATTTCCCGAGACGTGGCCGCAGCGGTACATCACGCAGCTGAACAGCGGCCCGCTGTCGGCCCTGAACCTCAACGACGGCATCACTGGATTCACGACGACACTGTCTGCGGCCGAGCATCCGGCACGCTGGTTCGTTTCCACACTGGCAGACCTGCTGCGAGTCCGAGGTGTCTCGGTGGACGTCGAGATCGACGTGTCAGCGGCGCCGAGCGGCATGCGCGAGATTGCTCGCCTCACATCGCCTCCGCTGGTGGAGATCATCCAGCAGATGCTGCGCGAGAGCGACAACACGACCGCGGAGATGATGCTGCGCGAGATCGGTCTGCGAAGTGCAGGCGAGGGATCCACGCCGGCTGGCGCAGCGGCTGCCGAGCGGATCGTGTCGGATCTGGTGCCCGATCAGTCCCGGCCGGCCGTAGTGGACGGTTCGGGGCTGGATCGCCAGAACATGGTCACGTGCAGCTTCTTCGCAGCACTACTGGATCACTTCGGCACCGATGGTGCTTTCGCGGCGGGGTTGCCGGTAGCGGCACGCACGGGAACGCTCTCACACCGGTTCGCCGAGCATCCCGCAGCGGGTCGGCTGCATGCGAAGACCGGTCTGCTCACCGGTGTGAACGCTCTCGCCGGGTTCATCGAAACCGACAGCGGGACGGTGACGTTCGCGCAAATGCTGAACGGCGTGCCGCCTGAGGGCCGCCTGGGCTTGGAACTGCAGGAGTCATTGGCCGGACAGCTCCTGCGGTACCCGGTGGGAGACGCCGTCGCCCTGCGAGGATTGACCCGTGCCCCCGCCTGAGATTCGACCCATGTTCCCTCTCGGGTCGCCGCTGCTGCCTGGCGCTGTGCTGCCGCTTCACGTCTTCGAGCCTCGGTACCGGGCGCTCGCCCAGCGGTGCACCAGCAACGATGAGCCATTCGGCGTCGTGATGATCGAGCGCGGCAGCGAAGTCGGCGGCGGAGATGTGCGCGCCGACGTGGGTTGCTTGGCCTCCATTGCCCAGCACCAGGAATTGCCTGACGGCCGCTGGGTGATGCTGGCCACCGGCGTTTGGCGGATCAGGATCGTGGAGTGGCTGGCTGATGATCCCTATCCCCGGGCGCTGGTGTCAGATTGGCCCGACGATCCTGCAGATGTGCCCGCCCAGGAGCGCAAGGCGATCGTGGCCCGACTGCGCCGCCTGCGCGCACGGGCGTCTGAGATCGGAGCGCTCGGAGTCACCGCGGCCGAGTCGGCCGCCATCGACGACCAGCTGGCAAAGCTCGCCGAGGCCCCGGCTGACGCATCAGCGTGGTCGTTCCAGCTCGCGTCGCTCGTGCCCGCAGGCCCGTTCGACCGCCACAGCCTGCTGTGCGCCTCCGATCCCGCCGGCCGGGTGGATGTCATCAGCGAGATCCTCGACGGCGTGGAAGAACTGCTGGGCGAACGGTAGCGTCGCCATGACTGTGCCTCGACGAGACTCCGGCCTCCGAGCCGAGATTTCCGAATTGGTCGGCATGCTGCGGTCCTACATCGTCCAAGAGACGGTGGGCCCGCTGCGCGGGCTGGGCCGGTATGTGCTGTTCGGGCTCATCGGCGCCATTGGGGTGAGCCTGGGGGTGGTCTTCGGGGCGCTGGGTGTGGTGCGCGTGCTGCAGGCTGAAACAGACCTCTTCAATGCGAACTGGTCATTCGTCCCCCATATGGCTGGCGCCTTCGTTCTCTTGATGGCGATTGCGCTGCTGATTCGCGCCATCCGGCCGAAACGCACCGAATTCGCTGCGCCGGATCCGGCCGCGCAGCGTGCCGACGACAATGCAGCAGAGGATGACGATGGCTGACGGCAATAGGGGCACCGGGGCGGGATCGAGCACAGATGACGAGCGCATCACTCCGCCGGATATCGCCGATCGCGTGCGACAGCTCGTCGGCGGAGCGGGTGATGCGGCCGAGCAGGTGTCGAGCGCAGTAGTGGCGGTGGCTGCCGCTGTCGGAACTGGCCTTGTGTTGGCCGCATTCCTGTTCGGCCGTCGCAGGGGTCGCCGACGGAGCACGCTCGTCGAAATCGTTCGGGTATAAGAGGCTGAGCCCGATGGCGAAGCGGCTGAGGCGGATGCCGGCCCGAGCCACCGATGCGCTGTGGCGACGGGCGCGGACCGGCAATGGGGTGTGGCTCGCCGCTGCGATCATGGCGAGCGGGTTGCGGCTGCTTGTTCGGTGGTCGAAGCGCGAGCGCGAGGTGATCTACCGCGGCGAATTGGCAGCGGGCGAACAACTCACGATCCGTCACGTGCCGCCGGGTGACGACGGCGACAGCTCGGCGGCGGAGGGGGCGTGAAGCAACCTGACGAGCTGGAAGACGGCGAGACCGTGATCATGGTCGATGGTCGTCAGCGTCGCTACCTCGTCGTGCTGCGAACTGGCGGCGAGTTTCACACTCATGCCGGAGTCGTGCAGCACGATCAGATCATCGGCTCGCCCGAAGGCTCGGAGTTCCGCAGCGGTTCGGGTACCCGCTTCGTGGCGGTGCGCCCGACGCTCGCTGATCAGGTTCTGAAGATGCCGCGAGGCGCACAAGTGATCTATCCCAAGGATCTCGGTGCGATCTGGATGCTGGCCGACGTTCGAGCCGGCATGACAGTCTTCGAAACCGGCGTGGGCTCAGGCGCCTTGTCAGCGACGCTGCTCCGCTGCGGCGCTTTTGTCACCGGCTACGAGCTGCGGGAGGACTTTGCTGAGCGAGCTGTCCAGAACGTCGAGAGCGTCGCCGGTGCCGAAGCGCTGGACCGCTATGACGTACAGCTCCGCGATGCCTACGAATCGGTCGATCCGCCCCGCAGCAGTCCGCCACAGAGCAATACCGGGACTGCGGCTGCCGGAGAGGCGACTTCTTCCGAGTGCCGCTACGACCGGGCCGTGCTCGACATTCCCGAGCCTTGGCGTGTCGCAGTGCACTTGCCAGAACGCTTGCGGCGTGGCGGGATCCTGGTGGCGTACAACCCGTCAGTGACCCAGGTGCAGCAATTGCGCCGCACGCTGGACGACGGGCCGTGGGCACTCATCGAGACCATCGAGGTCATGCACCGGAGCTGGCATGTCAAGGGAGCTTCCGTGCGGCCGGATCACCGCATGGTCGCCCACACCGGATTCCTGACACACGCCCGATTGATCGAGGCGTGACACGGGCTTGCGTGACCCGCGCAGCCGCGTCGCGGCGGCGCCATGAGCGACCGGTCCGGCGGCCGGTGATGCAGGCGGCACGATCGCTGGGCGCTGTGCTGCTGGTTGGCGCGGTCGTCGCCTGTGGAGCGGATCCCGACGACTCCGGCCGGGGAAGGCCGCCAGTCGCCAGCGTCGCTTCGATCCCGAGTGCCGACGGTCCAGTCTGGTTGGGCGCACCGCCCTCATCTGTGACGGTCGAAGACCGCGTGCTGGCCGGTGTGGTCGCAGTTCATGCGTTCGGCTGCGGACCGGTGTCTCATGGCTCGGGGTTCGCAGTCGCGCCGGGACTGCTGGTCGGCTCGGCCCATGTTGTTGCGGGATCATCGAGCGTCGAGATTGCATGGAACGCAGGCGGCGGCGATGGGCTCGTCACCTCTCCCGCGGACATTGTCGGGTTCGACCCGGCACGAGACCTCGCTTTGCTGCGTTCCGATGCAGCTGTGCCGCCGTTGCAAATCGAACTCGTGCGTTTTGGAAGCACCGGGGCAGTTATCGGCTACTTGCAAGGGGAACGGCTTGAAGTGTCGCCGGCGCGCATCGAGCATCTGGTCCGGGCATCAGGGCTGTGGGGCGACGGAATCGGGAGAAACGTGTATTTCCTTGCGGCCGACGTCCAGAAGGGCCAGTCCGGCGGGCCGCTGGTCGACCGAGGCGGAGTAGTCGGGGTGGCGTTCGCCACCGCGACGGGACCCGACGATGTCGGATATGCGCTCAGCCGGGGGGAACTGCTGGGCTTCCTCGGCTCGTCGGGAGTCGACGTGCGATTTGACTATCGCGGCGATGCCGTGATCCACGCACAGCCGACGAGTCTCAGGGTGACTTCCAGCGGCGACTGCCGCCTCAGATGACGAGAGACCGGAGGCTTACGCCTCGATCTGAGCTTGTCGCTTTATTGAAGCTCACGCTTCAATAAAGATGCACTCCCCGGGGCACTCTTCGGCGGACTCGATCACGGCGTCGAGCTGCGAGTCGGGAAACTCTGCGAGCCCCTCGACACCGCCCGGTTCGGCGAAGACCTTGTCGCCCTCTTTCACGTATGCAAGCCCGTCGTCGAGAAGCGTGAAGACATCGGGCGCGATCTCTTCGCAGAGCCCGTCACCGGTGCACAGATCTTGATCGATCCAGACCTTCATCGTGTAGCGACCCTTCCTGTGGGGCGGCCCGAAGGGGGGAACCGAGCCACCTATGAAATCTACCGAGTCGGCGCGCGTCCTGCACGGCACTCATCGGCCCTGGCCTAGTGGTCGGACTGGCACGCGAGCAGGCGTCGCGTCTTGCCAGCAGTGTCAGGGTAGTGTCGGCCGCGCATGGACCAGGGCGACGACGACACCCAGCGCAGCAGCGCAGCGGATGCGGGCGCACTCCGCAGCCGCATGCGCACGCTCGAGGAAGAGGTCGCGCTGCTCCGGCGCAAGCTGGCCGACACGCCGGCGCGGGTCAGCACGCTCGAAGAACGCCTGCTCGAGGCGAAGGGTCAGCTGTCGGCTGCGGTCTCGCAGAACGAGAAGCTGACCTACACGCTGCGCGAGGCGCGAGAGCACATCGCGGCCCTGCGCGAAGAGGTCGACAAGCTGACCCAGCCGCCGTCGGCCTACGGCACGTTCCTGTCCCGCAACGACGACGGCACGGCGGATGTGCACGCCAGCGGGCGCAAAATGCGCGTCGCCCTGCACCCCGACTTGGCCGAGACCGAACTGGTCGAGGGCAGCGAGGTGGTGCTGAACGAGTCGTACAACATCGTGCTGGCTCGGGGGCCTGAGACGTCCGGCGAGGTGGTGACGCTGAACGAGGTGCTCGCCGACGGCTTCCGTGCGCTGGTCACGGGGCGCGCCGACGAGGAACGCATCGTGGAGCTCGCAGGCGATCTGCGCGACGAGCCGCTGCGGTCCGGCGACAACCTGCTGCTCGACGTGCGCTCCAACATCGTGCTCGAGCGCCTGCCACGGCCCGAAGTGGACGATCTGCTGCTCGAAGAAGTGCCGGACGTCACCTATGAAGACATCGGCGGGCTGGACACTCAGATCGAGCTCATCACCGATGCCGTGGAGCTGCCGTACCTGCATCAGGACCTGTTCCGCACCTACGACCTTCCGGCCCCGAAGGGCATCCTGCTCTACGGCCCGCCCGGGTGCGGCAAGACGCTGATCGCGAAGGCGGTCGCCAACTCGCTGGCAGCCAAGGTGGGGGAGGTTTCTGGCCAGCAGGGCGCACGCAGCTTCTTCATCAACATCAAGGGTCCCGAGCTGCTCAACAAGTACGTGGGCGAGACCGAGCGCCAGATCCGGCGCATTTTCGAGCGCGCCAGGGAGAAGGCTTCCGAGGGTTGGCCGGTGATCGTCTTCTTCGACGAGATGGAGTCGCTGTTCCGCACGCGCGGCAGCGGCATCAGCTCCGACATGGAGTCGACGGTCGTGCCGCAGTTGCTCGCGGAGATCGACGGCGTCGAGGGTTTGCGCAATGTGATCGTGATCGGCGCCTCGAACCGGGAAGATCTCATCGACCCGGCGATCCTGCGCCCTGGCCGCCTCGACGTGAAGATCAAGATCAACCGGCCCGACGAGCAGGCGGCACTGTCGATCTTCAGCACGTATCTCACGCCGACGCTGCCGATCGACCCGATGGAAGTCGCCGATCTGGGCGGCGGCGATCCCCACAAGGCCGTCCGGATCATGATCGAGCGGACCGTCGACGAGATGTACCGCCCCGATGACCTCAACCGTTTCCTCGAGGTCACCTACCAGAACGGCGACAAGGAAGTCATGTACTTCAAGGACTTCGCGTCTGGGGCGATGATCGAGAACATCGTGCGCCGGGCCAAGAAGAACGCCATCAAGCGATCGCTTGCCACCGGCAGCAACGGCATCCGGCTGGACGACCTCATGGGCTCGATCCGCCAGGAGTTCCGTGAGCACGAAGACCTGCCCAACACGACGAACCCCGACGACTGGGCGAAGATCTCCGGCAAGAAGGGCGAACGGATCGTCTTCATCCGGACCCTCGTCGATCCCGACGAGAGCGATGCGCTCGGTGGCCGAGCCATCGAACGGGTGCAGACCAGCCAGTACCTGTAGAGCCCAGTACGTTCAACGGGCAGCAACAGAGATCGCGTCGGAAGGGCGCATCTCTCCGCGCATCCTCTAGGGTCTCGCGCGGTGGCGGTTCACAAGGTCGTTGGCATCGAGACTGAGTTCGGCATCATCCATCGCTGCAACGGCGACTCCAATCCCGTGGCGGCGTCGTCGATGATCATCAACGCCTACGTCAACGGCTTCCTGTGCCAACGCGTCAGCTGGGACTTCGAAGACGAGCAGCCCGGGGCTGACGCGAGGGGATTCAACGAGTTCGACGCGCTAGCGCCTGAGATCGAAACGCACCTGGTCAACGCCGTGCTGACCAACGGCGCCCGCTACTACGTCGACCACGCGCACCCTGAGCTGTCGACTCCCGAGTGCTCGGACGCCCGCCAATGCGTCGTGTACGACCGGGCAGCGGAGGAGATCTTGATCCGGTCCATGCAGGCGGCAAACAATCTCCTGCCAGACGACGAAGAACTGGTCATCCACAAGAACAACAGCGACGGCAAGGGCAACAGCTACGGCTGCCACGAGAACTACCTGCTGGACCGCGATGTGCCGTTCGGCCGGGTGGTGACGCACATTCTGCCCTTCTTCGTGACCCGCCAGATCTTCTGCGGCGCCGGCAAGCTGGGCGTCGAGGTCCCGATGAACGACGGCTCTCCGGCGCCGTTCGGAGACCGGCCGTTCCAGATCAGCCAGCGCGCCGACTTCTTCGAGGAGGAAGTCGGACTCGAGACCACGCTCAAGCGGCCCATTGTCAACACCCGCGACGAGCCGCACGCCGACACGCGCAAGTACCGGCGCCTGCACGTCATCATCGGCGACGCCAACATGAGCGAGCTCCAGACGTATCTCAAGCTGGGCACGACCTCGCTGGTGCTGGCGATGATCGACGACGACTTCGTGCCCGAGCCCCTGACGCCGCTCGTGCCGGTCGCAGCGCTGCGCCAGGTGAGCTTCGACACTGCCCTGTCGGGGCTGATCGAACTGGTCGACGGCCGTCGCATGCGAGCCATCGAGGTCCAATGGGAGTACTTGGAGCTGGCGCGGAAGTACGCGCAGAGCCATGGCCTGGATCCTGTCGGCGGCGACGACATCGGCAATGACATCCTGGACCGCTGGGAAGCCGCGCTCACGGGGCTGGAATCGGATCCAATGAGCCTTGCGACGCAATTGGACTGGGTTGCCAAGCTGCGCCTGTACGAGGCCTTCGCCGAGCGGCACGACCTCGACTGGGATGATCCGAAGCTCGCCGCCTTGGATTTGCAGTATCACGACCTGCGGCCGTCCAAGTCGCTGGCCCGACGCATCGGCCTTGAACGCGTCACCACCGACGACGAAGTGGACGAGGCGGTCTCGGCACCGCCGCCGACGACGCGCGCGTACTTTCGGGGCCGTTGCCTCGACAAGTTCGGGGACGAGATCGTGGCCGCCAACTGGGACTCGATGGTGTTCGACATCGGCACCGACCCGCTGCGGCGCGTGCCGATGCTCGAACCGCTGCGAGGAACCCAAGCGCACGTGGGTAGCTTGTTGGACGAGTGCCGGGACGCAGCCGAGCTGCTGCGCCGGCTGGGCAATTAGCCGCTGGGTTCAGACTCGAACGCAGGCGGCAATCGGAACTCTCACGCATTCGAGACCCAAGCAATCGACACCGGAGGAGGCCCGAGATGGCAGAACGCGAGCAGATGCGACGGTCGGCTCCGAGGGAGACCGAGAGTCCCGCACAGCAGGACACCTCGTCTGAAGGAGCGACCGAACTGAAGGCGGAGCTCGACGACCTGCTCGACGAGATCGACGATGTGCTCGAGACCAATGCCGAAGAGTTCGTGAAGAACTACGTGCAGAAGGGCGGCGAGTGACCCCCATGCCCTTCTTCGCTCCAGGCGACGATCCGGGGGCGAGCTTTCTTGAGTTGCTGCGGCGCACGGGCAGCGAGCCATTCGCCGGGCTCGCGCAGGTTCCCGGCGCTGAAGGGGGTTTCGGCGCCCTTGAGCGCTCCCACGCCACCACCGTGCTGGCCGTGCGCAGCTCCGAGGGGGTGGTTGTGGCCGGAGATCGGCGCGCCACTAGCGGCAACCTCATCAGTCACCGCGACATGCGCAAGGTCTTCCCGGCCGATTCCTATTCAGCGGTCGCCATTGCCGGCGCCGCAGGCCCTGCCGTGCAGATGGTTCGCCTCTTCCAGCTGCAGCTCGAGTACTACGAGAAGATCGAAGGCAAGCCGCTGAGCCTGGAGGGCAAGGCGAACCAGCTGGCCGAGATGCTGCGGGCACACCTGCCCCAGGCGATGCGCGGCCTCCCGGTGGTGCCCATTTTCGCCGGATTCGACCCCGTCGATGGGAGGGGCAGGCTCTTCCAATACGACGTGACCGGCGGCCGCTATGAGGAGCAGGACTACGCCACGGCCGGCTCGGGCAGCCTGCACGCGGGGACAGTCCTGAAGCTCGGCTTCCGTGACGACTTGAGCGAGCCTGAAGCACTGACGCTCAGCGTGCAGGCGTTGTGGCACGCCGCCGACGAGGACAGTGCCACCGGCGGTCCCGATCCCGTGCGCGGCATCTACCCGGTGCTCGCGGCGATCGGGAGCGAGGGATTCCGCCAGCTCAGCGACGCCGAGTCAGGAGCAGTATTCGCTGATCTGCAGGTCGAGCTCTCCGGCGGCGGCAGCGGGGGAGCGGCCCGGTCCGGTTCAACTGGCGGCGATCCCAGTTCTGCCGGAGGCAGCCGCAGCGAGGTGTCGCCATGAGCATGCCCGGGATGTACGTCAGTCCTGAGCAGCTCATGCAAGACCGGGCCGACTACGCCCGCAAGGGAATCGCCCGGGGACGCTCGCTGGTGACGCTGGAATACGGCAGCGGCATCGCCCTGGTGGCAGAGAACGCCAGCGCCACGCTGCGCAAAGTGTCGGAGATTTACGACCGGATCGCCTTCGGCGGTGTGGGCCGCTACATCGAGTTCGACCAGCTGCGCATCGCGGGTGTCCGCCACGCTGAGCTGAAGGGCTACCAGTACTCCCGTTCAGACGTGGAAGCTCGCAGCCTCGCCAACCAGTACGCGCAGATGCTCGGGCAGTTCTTCACCCATGAGCTCAAGCCGCTCGAGGTCGAGATCGTGGTGGTGGAGGTGGGGATCGGCGACGAGTCCAACCAGCTCTACCGGATCCAGTACGACGGGACCGTCATGGACGAGGAGGCGTACTGCTGCATCGGGGGCGATGCCGACGCGGTGCGCGAGCGGGTGGCTGAGGGCTACGACCCTGAGCTCGATGCCGACGCTGCCATCCGGCTGGCTCGCGCAGCGCTCGCCGGACCCGAGCGTGAGATCGCTGCGCCGGATCTCGAGGTGGCCTTGCTCGAGTCGAACCTCGAAGACGCAACACACCGCCGCCGGTGCTTCCGGCGTCTCGAGGACGACGAGGTGGAAGTCGCTTTGGGCGACAGCGCAGATCAGCCTGACGAGAGTTCCGATCAGGAAGATTCCTAGATCGGAAGTCAGAGGCGAAGCCGTGGCCCGAGCGGCCCGTGAGCGCAGCGAACAAGAGCGGGAAACAAGAGGTTCGCCATTGCGAGGGCTCCTTCATCGGCGCACGTCATAAGGTGAGCGCCGTGCAGCGGCGCATCATGGGTGTCGAGAACGAGTACGGCGTCACGTGCACGCTGCGGGGGCAGCGGCGTCTCAGCCCCGATGAGGTAGCGCGCTACCTGTTCCGCCGGGTCGTGTCGTGGGGGCGATCCAGCAATGTGTTCCTGGCAAACGGGGCGCGCCTGTATCTCGACGTCGGCAGCCATCCCGAATACGCCACGCCCGAATGCGATTCCGTCTATGACGTGGTGTGCCACGACCGGGCGGGGGAGCGGATCCTCGAACAGCTCGTTGCCAGCGCCACCGAGCGACTGGCCGAGGAGGCGTTCAACGGCACGATCTTCCTGTTCAAGAACAACACCGACTCGGCCGGGAACAGCTACGGGTGCCACGAGAACTACCTGACCAGCCGCGCTGACGACTTCTCGAATTACGCCGAGGTGCTGATCCCGTTCCTGGTGACCCGGCAGATCTACGCCGGCGCAGGCAAGGTGCTCAACACGGCCAAGGGCGCCCGGTATTGCATTACCCAGCGAGCGGAGCACATCTGGGAGAGCGTGTCGAGCGCGACGACCCGCAGCCGCCCGATCATCAACACCCGCGACGAGCCGCACGCCGATGCTGAGCGTTTCCGGCGCCTGCACGTCATCGTCGGCGACTCGAACATGAGCGAGTACACGTCATTCCTCAAGATCGGCGCGGCTGCACTCATGCTGCGCATGCTCGAGGATCCCGCCGTGGTGCTGCGGGACATGACGCTGGAGAACCCGATCCGAGCCATCCGCGAGATCAGCCACGACATCACCTGCAGACGCAAGGTGCGCCTGGCCAATGGGCGTGAAGTGAGCGCGTTCGACATCCAGTCGGAATACCTGGAACGGGCGCTGCGCTTTGCCGAGACGAACGATCTCACCGAGGAGGAGTCGCGTGCTCTGCAGATGTGGGAGCACGTGATGACGGCCATCGCTGATGACCCGCTGCAGCTCGACCGCGAGGTGGACTGGGTCATCAAGCACAAGCTGCTCACGAGCTATGCCGACCGCGCTGGGGTCGGCTTCGACGACCCCCACATTGCGCTGCTGGACCTGCAGTATCACCACGTCCACTCGACGCGAGGCGTCTTCTATGTGATGCAGCGGCGCGGCTTGGTCGAGCGAGTTTTGGATGACGTCGATGTGCGTCGGGCCACCGAGGAAGCGCCCCAGACGACGCGGGCTCGGCTGCGCGGGGCGTTCGTTCGCGAGGCCAAGGCTCGGCGCCGTGATTACACCGTGGACTGGGTGCATCTGAAGCTCAACGACCAGGCGCAGCGAACCGTCTTGTGCAAGGACCCGTTCCGTTCCCACGACGAACGTGTCGACAAGTTGATCGAGTCACTGTGATGTGCACCGTGGACCGTGTGCGCCGGCGCTCAGCTGGCTGAGAGCAGCAGATGCCGCGCTTTGCGCGCCTACGAGCCGCCGAGGTGCGTGGCGTGCGGCCCGGGTTGGCGCGGGTGACTCTGTCCGACGGCAGCGAGGCGTACGCGCTCACGGACTTGTGCGGCCCGGTCGGGGCCGGCGACGAGCTGCTCGTGAACACGTCGGCAATGGATCTCGGCCTTGGCACCGGCGGGGCACATGTGGTGCACACGAACCTCACGTCGCCGTTCGGGGGCGCCCGGGGGCCGGGGCGTGTCATGAAGGCCCGTTATCTGGCTGAGCAGCTGCCCGTCGACGCATTCGAGGAGGCGGCCGGCGGGGCCGGAACGGATCGCCCTGCCCTTGTAGAGACAGCGTCCGATGGCGCTGATCCTCGTGAGGCGGGGCCCGCGGACATCGGTCTGGCCCTGCCATCGCTCGCGGGCGTGCGGGTGGTGCTGTGCGTGCTGCACAGCCATGCGCTGGCGCTGGCCGCGACGGTCCACGGCGTTTCCGGCGAGGCGCCGGGCTATGTCATGACCGATGGCGGAGCGTTGCCGTTCGTGCTCAGCGATCTCGCTGCGGCGTGCCTGGAGCGAGGGATGATCGCGGCGGCGGTCAGTACTGGGCAGGCCTTCGGGGCCCCCATCGAGGCAGTCACCGTTGCCTCTGGCGTGGCCGCGCTGGCGGAGCGGGACATCGAGCGTGTGGTCGTCGCGCCGGGGTTAGGGCACCTCGGCACTGCGAGCCCATTGGGCTTCTCGGCGCTGGATCTCGTCGGCCACGCGGCCGTGCTGGACGGGCTCGGAGCGGCGACAGCGTTGGCTGCACGCGCATCTTCGGTCGACGAGCGCCCACGGCACCGTGGCGTCAGCCATCACACTCGGGCAATGGCAGCGCTGGCGCCCGCCCGGACCGTCGTTCCGGTGCCGGCGAGCAGCAAGCTCGACCCGGCGGCGGGCGATGCCGCATGGATCGATGAGCTGGGAGAGCGGGCCTTCAGAGCAGAGCCGATAGCAGTCGCAGATGCCCTTGCTGGCAGCGGTCTGAGCGTGAGGTCCATGGGCCGCCCGCTGGAGAGCGACGAGCAGGCTTGCCAGTGGCTGGGAGCGGCAGCAGCGTGGCTGGCGGCATCGGCATGAGCATTCCCGACCAACCCGAGGATCTGCCGCCGCCTCGGCAGCCGCGCGTTCGGCGGGCTATGAGCCGACGCACGCGCAGCCTGCTGTCGTGGACATGGGTGCTGCTGGCGGCGGTGATGCTCGCGCTCCTGATGCGGACCTTTCTCATCGCCGCGTTCTACATCCCGTCCGAGTCAATGGAACCGGTGCTCGAGATCGGGGATCGACTGCTGGTCTCCAAGCTCAGCTACCGCATCGGAGATCCCGAGCCCGGCGATGTCGTCGTGTTCCGGACCCCGCCTTCGATGCAGCCGGCGCAGACCGCAGAGCTCATCAAGCGAGTTGTCGCCGTCGGCGGCCAGCAGGTCGAAGCAGTGAACGGCCGACTCGTCATTGACGGATCGCCGGTGGATGAGCATTACCTGGCCTCCGACGTGTACACGCGCGACTTCGGCCCAGTGCTGGTGCCTGCCGGATACGTGTTCGTCATGGGCGACAACCGTCGCTCGAGCCAGGACAGCCGTGTCTTCGGCGCCGTCCCGGAGAGCGAGATCGTCGGCAGGGCATTTGCGCGCTTCTGGCCGCCCACGCGGCTCGGCGGCTTGTAGATCTGCGGCGCGGTGGTCGGTGCCGAACGCGGTCAGGCGGGTTGTGTCTCGCAGATTTCGCCTGCCGGGGTTGATTCCTCCGAAGTCGTCGACGACTCGAGGCCAGCGAGCAGGCGGTCGACGTGATCGCCGTACAGGCCGTCGAGGCCCATGTTCCGCAGTGCGGCGGCCAGGCGGGTGTGCTGCACATCCCAGCCGAAGCAGAGCCGCTCGAATCGGTGGAAGAGGGCCGCGAGACCGCCTGTCCAGTCCTTGGCGGGGAGGTTGACGGCATCGATGCCGGCGTTGGCCATCGCCGCAGCCCGACGTTCGGGACCTTCCTTGATGCGCCGCACCCGAGTCGAATCGACGATATGGGCAGACGTGCGCCCGCGCAGGTCGACCAGGAGATCCCAGTCGCCGTGGCACAGCCACAGGCGGTCCTCCGCGCCCGCGGCACGGGCAGCGGAGATCACGGCATCTGCCGCCGCCGGATCCTTGAGATCGACTGACAGCTCGAAGTCGGTGCCGCATGCTCTGTATATGTCCGCAAGCGTGGGAATGTCGTCACCGATGCGCTCTCGTTGCAACGAGCTGAAGGCACGGCGCACACCCCGGTGCCAAGCAATGCCGTCATGGTCCAGCATGGGGTAGCCGTCCTGGCTCAACCAGACGTCGGTCTCGAGGCCCGTCGCTCCCATGTCCAGGGCCAGGGCAAACGTGTCGAGGGCGTTGTCGGGGCCGTGCGCCCGCCCGCCGCGGTGTGCGAACGCGACCGGAGGCGTGCGCAGTGACGGCAATGGCTGAGGGGGCACGCCTCTATCGTGCCACTTGTGCCGGCGATATGGCTGCTGCCCATCGTTGCCTTCGGCGTGCTCGTCGCCCTCAGCATCGTCATGAGCCGACGGCTGGCGATGGAGCTGCGGGCGACGGCACAGAGCCTGGCGTCCATCGCAGACGCGGCAGCAACGGTGCGCGCCGACGTCATGCGAGCGCGCGCCGCAATCGACAGCCTGGACGTGCCATCGCTGCGCCAAGCCACTGCCGAACGAGCACTCGGCATGGCGGTGCGATGGGCTGCTCGCCGGGTGCTGCCCTTCTGATGGGGCAGCAGTCGCCGCACACAGCTCCGCCTGCGCGTGCACGGTGCAGAACCGCCGCGCAGGGCCGGGGTTCTACCATCGAGCCGTGAGCCTGCAGCCCAACGAGGTGCTGATCATCGTGCTCGTGGCCCTGATCGTGCTCGGCCCCAAGCGGCTGCCGGGTGCCATCCGGGGTATCGGCCGTGCCTTCCGGCAGGTGCGCGACTTCTCTACAACCGTTCGCCAGGAAATGGATGCCACGATCTCGCCGCCGACAGTCGAGCCCGCATCGCCGCCCGCCCGCCCCGCCGCTGCAGAAGCTCCCGAGGCCGAGCCGGAAGGTGACGGCACCGAGACCGAGCAGTCCAGAGCTGGCGGACCGGCTGGCGACGGCGTGACCAGCGACGGCGCTGCGTGAGACTCCGCTGGCGCCGCCGGCCACGGCCGGCGGTGATGGGTTTCTGGGATCACGTCGCCGAGCTGCGGAACCGGCTCATCTGGAGCATCGTGGCAATCGGGCTCGGCATGGTGGTCGGGCTCATCGTCTATGACTGGCTGCTCCGGGAGGTGTTCCTGCCGCCGTACTGCAATGTGTTGGAAGCCCAGGAGATCGACCGGCCGTGCAGCTTGGTGATCACCGCGCCGCTGGAGGGCTTCCGCACCCGCATCAAGGTGTCGGCCTACCTGGGCGTGGTGCTGGCCATGCCGGTGCTGCTGTGGCACCTTTGGCGCTTCATCACGCCGGCGCTGGACCGCCGGGAGAAGCGGTGGGCGATCCCGTTTGTGATTGCAGGGTTCGTGCTGTTCTCGGGCGGCGCAATCCTGGCGTACTTCACCTTCGAACGGGCGCTGGACTTCCTGATCGCAGTCAGCGGCGACGCCGTCGACCCGCTGCTCGGACCCGGTGCCTACCTCGGCCTGGTGACGTTCATGATGCTGGCGTTCGGCATCGGGTTCGAGTTCCCGATCGTGCTGATCTTCGCCCAGCTCGCAGGCATCGTCGAGCCGCGGCAGCTGAATCGGGCCCGCCGCTACGCCATCGTGGGCATCGTGGCCGGCGCGGCGATCATCACGCCGTCGGGAGATCCGATCACACTCGCGGCGCTGTCGGTGCCGCTGTACGTGTTCTACGAGCTGTCGATCCTGGTCGGCTATCTCGTCCTGCGCCGCCGCAGCGGCGAACCCCCGCTGCGGCGCCGATTCCGCCGGTCGCCGAAGGAGAGCGAGCAGAGCCCCACTGCGGCCGGACCGACGCTGTGACCTCGAACGGGCCAGCGGCGCCACCCCTGTTCGCGGATCTCCTGGCTGCGCGGAGCATCTCGCCAGACGGCTTTCAGACCGAGGCGTTCGCCGCGCTGGATCAGGGCAGGTCGGTGCTCGTCGCTGCGCCGACTTCGTCGGGCAAGACCCTCGTTGCGGAGTACGGGATCGCGGCGACACTCGAAGCGGGCAAGCGAGCGGCCTACACAGCGCCGACCAAGGCGCTGTCGAACCAGAAGCTGCGCGAGCTGCGCTCCTGGCTGGGATCCGAACGGGTAGGCCTGCTCACCGGCGACAACGTCATCTGCCCCGATGCCGATGTCGTGGTCATGACCACCGAGGTGCTGCGCAACATGATGTACGCCGGCTCATCGCACATCGCGCAGTTCGGCATGGCCGTGCTGGATGAGGTCCACTACCTGCAGGATCCCTATCGGGGAGCGGTCTGGGAAGAGGTCATCATCGGCACGCCGCCGCACATTCGACTGGTGTGCCTGTCGGCCACGGTCAGCAATGCCAACGAGCTCGCGTCGTGGGTCGAAGCCACAGCAGGCGGGTGCACCGCGGTGGTGTGCTCGCAACGGCCGGTACCCCTGGAGGACCGCTACCTGCTCTACGAGCGGCACAGCCGCCGCTTGGTGGACCTGCCGACGCTGCGGGACGGCCGCCCGAATCCCGAGATCGAACGGATAGTCGAGCAGGCACGCTCCCGATCCGGCGGCCAGCGCCGGCATCGCCGGGCAGGCGCGCGACCGGCCCGTCCGCGGCGCTCGGAGATCGTCGAGCATCTGGCTGCCAGCGCCAGGCTGCCGGCGATCGTGTTCGTGTTCTCCCGTCAGGGTTGCGACGACGCTGCCCGGACGCTCGTCGCTGAGGGGGCGGCGTTTCTGGATGCCGCTCAGCAGCATCGCGTGCGCCAGATCGCGGCGGCGCACACAGCGGATCTCGAAGCCAGTGATCTCGACGCGCTCGGCTACGACGAGTGGCTGGGACAGCTGACGGCCGGTGTCGCGGCTCACCATGCGGGATTGATTCCGGCGTTCAAGGAAGCCATCGAAGAGTGCTTCTCCGCGGGGCTGCTGGCTGTGGTGTTCGCAACGGAGACGCTGGCGGTGGGCGTGAACATGCCTGCTCGCTCGGTGGTGATCGAGCAGCTCAGCCGCTTCCGGGGCGAGGGCTTTGCACTGCTGACACCGGGCGAGTACACCCAGCTCACCGGGCGGGCGGGTCGCCGCGGCATCGATGACACGGGCTACGCGTACACGCTGTGGCATCCGCATACGGCGTTCGAGGAGACGGCCCGCCTGGTCGCGAGCGGTGACTTCGAGCTGGAGTCCTCGTTCCGGCCGACCTACAACATGGTTGCCAACCTCATCGCCAGCCGCAGCCACGACGAGGCAGTCGAGCTCCTGCAGCGGTCGTTCGCCCAGTGGAGGGCTGATCGCCGGGTCGGCCAGTGGACCGCGGAGCTCGAGGTGGAACGCAAAGCGCTACGCGAGGCCCGTGCACGGCTGCGTTCGATGGGGGGCGGTCGTGGCCGCTCGCAGCCGCACGCATCGGCACGCGGGAGGTCGTCGCGTTCGGGTCGGCACCGGCGCGGCAAGCCCGCCGACCGCCGCACCGACCGGGCGCTCGTCGATGCGGAGCGGCACGCCGAGCGTGTGGGAGCACGGGTGAGCCGTCTGAAGGAACGGATCAAGCTCGCCAAGGGAGGGCTGGCCCGCCAGCTCGACGCCACCAACGAGGTGCTGAACATCTTCGGCTGCGCGGACGGCTGGTCGCTGACCGCGACCGGTGACTGCCTGAAGGCTGTCTTCCATGAGTGCGATCTGCTGACGGTGCTGTGTCTGCGCGATGGGGTCTTCGACGGTGTGGCGCCCGCTCAACTTGCCGGCTTGGTCTCGGTGCTGACCTACGAACACCGCAGCAGCCAGCCGCCGCCGGCGCCCCGCTATCCCGACAGTGACTCCCGCGAGCGGGCGGCGCACATGTTCGAGCTGGCCTCGCAGATCAACGGTGCCGAGCGACAGCACAGCGTGGTGCCGTCACGCCAGCCCAACGCATCGTTTTTCGCGGTTGCCCATGCCTGGGCTGGCGGGACGGCATACACCGATCTGTGGCACGGCGACGCAGGAGGCGACCAGACGCCCTCTGGCGGCGATTTCGTTCGTCAGATGCGACAGCTCATCGACCTCGTCGACCGGATCGCAGGTGTTGCCCCTGAGGAGCCCACGCGACGCGCCGCAGCCGGTGCCTGTTCGGCACTCGACCGCGGTGTCGTCGCCGCAGCGGCCCGAGTCTCCGACGGCCGGGTGGGAGCATCTGTCGCCACGGCGCCGGGAGACGGTTTCGTGTCGCTGCCCGTGGTGACGCGCACCCGCAGGCTCACGTGACCGTACGGCGCAACCAGCCGTGGGGGTCTGTGGCTGCGCTGCCAGACGGGGCACCTATCGCGAGCAGCAATGCCGAACTGCGCCGGTTGATCACTGGCCAGCGCTCAGGCGGCGCACCAGCGGCGCCGATCGGCGTGGTCGGCGGCGACCTGTGGCGCGTGGCAGGTCGGCCGGCAGGCGCCGCGGATCGTCTGCGTTCTGAACATGCGCGAACAGCCCCGATCGACCTCATCAAGGTGACGGCTGACGGCGAGGTGCACTGGGCCTGCGTCGGGGCCGTCGCGCGCAGCTCATGGTGGCGAGGTCCCGCGGTGGCCGCCATGAGTGCCGAGTCGCTCGGGGTGTGGCGCTTGGCTCCCGCAGCGCATCCCAACGACGGACGGCTGCACGTGCTCAGCACTGGTCTGGATCAGCCGGCGCTCAGCGTGAGCCAACGAGCGCTTGCCCGCCGACGGCTGCGGTCGGGCGCTCATGTGCCGCATCCGGCCATCGCCGTGCGGCGTACGGAGAGCTGGGAGCATCGGTTCGATCGGCCGCTCGGACTCTGGCTTGACGGCGAACGTGTCGGCAGATGCCGCGAGCTGGCGCTCGCCATCCAGCCCGACGCGGCGCTGATCGTGTTCTGAGCTGACGGTGCTTCGACCGGCCTGTGCCATCCGCTTGCCGCTCGCTGATGGGCCATACCATCGGCGCAGTGTCCCCGCCGACCCGACCTGCAGGTGATCCGGTAGTCCACTACACCGCCGAGACGTTCACGCCTGCCGAGCAGGACATCCTGCGGCGCTATGTCACGAACCTGCGCCAGCCGGTCTTCGCACTCGTGAACCTGCCTGAAGTGGTGAAGGGGGCGCTGTTCGCCCGCTACTCCAGGACGCACAAGAGCCTGAGGCGGCTGCTGCTGGACGAGTTCGTGGACGACCTCGACATCTCCGGCGACGAGACCATCGACGCCACGGTCGGCGTCGCCCGGGCTGAGCAGCTCTACCAGCGCGTGTTCGTCGAGTACGGCGACGACTCGGTGGCGCAGCTCGGGGCGGTGCACCTCGCATGCGAGCAGGCCTCCAACCTGCTCACCAAGATCCTCGAACGAGGACGGCTGATGTCGTACCTCGAACAGTCCACCCGCTATCTCGCCTACGACGAGCGCGTTCAGGGCCGCTACCGGTACCACCGGCCGCCCAGGGTGATGGGCTCACGCGCGGGGACGCGATTCGTCGGCGACGTGGACAGCATGTTCGACTCCTACGGCGACTTGGTCCGCCGCATGACGGCCTGGCTGACCGAGCATCCCGATGCGGCAACCAGCGCTGCCAAGGGCAGTGACCTGGCCCGCCGGCGGGCGATCCGGGCCCAGGCGTTCGATGCAGCCCGGGGGCTGTTGCCGGCGGCCAGCCTGTCCAACGTCGGCATCTTCGGCAGCGGGCAGGCCTACGAGGCGCTCCTGCTGCGGATGCGGGCACACCCGCTGCCCGAGGCCCGCAGCTACGCCCAGATGATGCTGACCGAGCTGCGCAAGGTCATCCCCTCGTTCCTGCGGCGTGTGGATCAGCCCGACCGGGGCATCGTGTGGTCGGACTACCTCGAGGCCAATCGGATCGCGATGTCCGAACTCGCCGCGGATCTGTTCGCCGACGACGAGCCCGAGCCGGTGCCCGAGGTCCAGCTGACCGACTGGGATCCCTCCGGCGAGGCCAAGATGCTGGCGGCCATGCTGTACCCGTACACATCGCTGGGAGAACCGCAGATCGCCGCCCGCGTGGCCCAGATGACCGAGGCCGAGCGCATGGAGCTGGTGGAGCGATACTGCGGCGAGCGCACGAACCGCCGCCACCGGCCGGGCCGGGCGCTGGAACGCCTCGACTACCGGTTCGACGTGCTCGCCGATTACGGCAGCTTCCGCGACCTGCAGCGGCACCGCCTGCTCACCATCGAATGGCAGCCGCTGAGCCCACAGCACGGGTACTCCGTGCCAGCGCTGGTGGATGCGGCCGGCGGGGGAGAGGCCTACGACGAGGTGATGGAGCAGTCGGCCGAGCTGTACGACACGCTGGCGGAGACCGTCGGCACGCTCGAAGCGTCATATGCCGTGTCGATGGCCTATCGCGTCCGCTACAGCATGCAGTTCAACGCCCGCGAGGCCATGCACCTGATCGAGCTGCGATCACAACCCCAAGGGCACGAGGACTACCGGCGAGTCGTGACCGAGATGTATCGCCAGATTGCCGAGACCGCAGGACACCGGGCCGTGGCTGCGATGCTGACGCACGTGGATCTGTCCGAAGGCATCCTGGGACGCCTGGGCGCCGAGGAGGCCACGGCCCGGCGGCAGTCTGCCGAGCCGGCCTGACGGTCGAGTCCGGGTATCTCGCCTGATGGAATGCTCGGCATGGACGTAGTAGCCCGCCCTGCCGACGGTGAGCATGTGGGTGTGCTCGCGCAGATGGCGGCCGACGCCGTGGCTGAGCAGGCCGATGCGCGAGGCGGCTGGGTCTGGGCGCGCCGGGAGGTGAGAACGAGGCCGTTCGAGCAGAGCATTGCAGAGGCCCTCAATGATTCCGACAGTGCGGTGTGGATCGGAGAGATCGACGGCACGCCGGTTGGCTATGCCGTTGCCGCCGTCGAACCGTTGCAGACCGGAGAGATGTTGGGGCGCGTCGCCGACCTGTACGTCGCTCCCGGTGCCCGCGAAGTCAGCGTCGGGGAGGCACTGATCGGCGAGGTGCTGCAGTGGTGCGCTGAGCGGGGCTGCGTAGGCGTCGACTCGATGGCGCTGCCGGGCAACCGTGCCACCAAGAACTTCTTCGAGACGTTCGGTTTCACCGCCCGCCTGCTGGTGCTGCACCGAAAGCTGGCACCTGACGCTGAGTCTCCAAGCGAGCCGACTCCCGAATCGCCGTGAGCGAGCCGGTTCCTGAAGTCTGTGTCGGCGGAGTTGCGGTGCGCGGCAGTTCCGTGCTGCTGGTTCGCCGTGGCCGCCCGCCGGCAGAGGGACTGTGGGCGTTCCCTGGGGGGCGTGTCGAGCCCGGGGAGTGTCTGAGCGACGCCGTCGAGCGCGAACTGGCCGAAGAAACCGGGCTCGTGGTGCGGTGCGGCGAACTCGTCGGCGTGACCGAGCACATCAGCGAGCAGCTGCACTTCGTGATCTTGGACTACGCCGTGGAGTGCCCCGCCGATGCGATGCCGGTCGCCGGCGACGACGCTGCCGACGCCCGTTTCGTGGACTTCGACGAGATAAGGGCCGGTGCAGTCCCGCTGTCAGGCGGGATGCGTGACTTCCTCGACCGCCACGTCCTCGACGGCTGAATCTCCGACAGCGTCTTCGGTGGAGGCCTCGGCATCGCTGCTCTCCTCCGGTGTGTCAGCTGGCCCAGCCTTGGATCTGCGAGAGCGGCCGCGCCGCGGCTGTTTGCGTTGGCTTGCCTCGGTCGGGTCGATACCGAGAGCGGTTGCCACCTCGGGCAGGCGAGACGCCACCTTGCGTACGGCGTCGAGCAGCTCATCGGTCGGCTCGGCTGGAATGGCCGGCAGCACCACATAGGGCCGCACCGGGGAATAGGCCACTGCTTCGAGCACGACGGCGATCCGGTGCTGGGAAGCTCCGGTGCCCAGCGCGGCATTGGCCTGGGAGGTCAGTTCCTGAGCGATCTCGGGGGGAAGCGGTGCCCCAGCCTTGGGAGGGCGGGAGCTGAGGCGCAGCGCTCGCACGACACGTCCCTCGGTCAGCGTGGTCCGCAGCTCGTCGTGCCACTCACGCTGGCTGCGCTCGACGCGTTCATTGAGCCCCTCTCGGATCTTCTCCGCCAGCTCGCGGGCCTCTGCATCCCGGGCATGGTCTTCGGCGGCCACCAGCACAGAGCGAAGGTCGCGCAGGTCAACTCGTTCGATGTCGGCGATGGCAGCATCGGCGCGGTCGCGCCACTCCGCGATCTGCACTGGTCCGATCAGCGACTCCGCGAGCTGCAGCACGCCTTCGGCCGGCACTTCGGGCGCACCCTCGGCAGCCGCCTTGCGGTTCTGCTCGGTGATCTCGGCACGCACCGCAGCGAGGCCGCCGCGTACCACCTGTTCCGCCACGACCTGCTGCTCGGCTGGCAGCGAGGCGACAAGCGCATCCCGATGCTTGCGACCAGGGCGGAGCTTGCGCGCCTTGGGACGCGGGGGCCGTTCGGGAATATCGGGCGTTTTCTGGGTCTCAGCATCTTGCGGCTGCCGCTTGCCGCTGCCGTCACGTTTGCGGCGGCTGTCACCCTCGCGTCGCTTGCGCTGCTGGGGCTTGTCGCCGCTCGAGTCGGCGGCGCCGTCGCGGCCCCGGCGTTCCCCTTGGCGCTTGCGCCGAGGACCTCGCGAGTCTCGTTCGCCGCTGCGGCCACGACCTCGTTCACCGCCGCCGCTCTTGCGGCCGTCACGACCGCGGCTCACTCTGGTTGTGGTCGTCCCCGCACCTCGATCCGGCGGGCCGATCATCTCGATGCGCTCGGCAGGGGGCTTGCCGCTGCGGGCCTTTGGCGGGAGCACCTCGGTGACGAAGATGCCGTCGACCTCGAACTCAGCGTCGACGCGCAGGACATCGCCCGCGGCGGCGCCCTTCGGCAGCAATCCGCCGTCGAGCACGCCTTTGGGCTGCTTTGCGCCTGCGGCGCGCCATGTCCACGAGCCGTCGTCACGCCGGCTGGTCAACTCGACTTCGAGGCGACGGCTCACGGCGCCTTCACCAACACTCGCGGCAGGCTAGTGGCGTGCCTTCGGTTTGGCGGCACGGGATCACACTGCGCCCGCAGGTGCTCCTGCGCCCGATCGGACACCTGCGAGAAAGTGCCGCGGAGGGTGGCAGCAATCGTCGTACTCTCGAAAGCAGCCTCCGGTTGCCCCGTGATACAGCGGTGCAGCCGGCATCAGCGGCGCGCGCACGCGTGCCGGCTGCTCCGCAACACCACCAGTCCCTGAAAGGGGCTCCGACGATGGCCGGACCGACCGCACCGACGACGATTGCACGCGAGATCCACGAGATCGATGTCGCCGACGAGATGCGCGACTCGTTCATGCCCTACGCGCTATCGGTCACGACAGCCCGGGCGATTCCCGACGTCCGTGACGGCCTCAAGCCGGTGCAGCGCCGAATCCTGTACGTGATGGACGACTTGGGGTTGCGCCCCGGCACGCCGTTCCGCAAGTCGGCCGGCGTGGTGGGGGAGGTCATGGGCAAGTACCACCCGCACGGCGACAGCGCGATCTACGAAGCGATGGTCCGCATGGGCCAGAGCTTCGCCATGTCGGTGCCGCTGGTAGAGCCGAAGGGCAACTTCGGCAGCCTTGACGACCCACCGGCCGCCTACCGCTACACCGAGGCACGGCTGAGCGCAGCCGCCATGACGATGGTGACTGGCATCGACGAGAACACCGTCGATCTGGTGCCCAACTTCGACGGCGAACGGACCGAGCCGGCATGCCTGCCGGCGCTGCTGCCGAACCTGCTGGTCAACGGAGCGAGCGGCATCGCGGTGGGCATGGCCACCAACATGCCGCCGCACAATCTGGGTGAGGCGGTCGAGGCCATCAAGATGGTGCTGCGTCGGCCTCAGCGGCGCCCCAGCGTCGAAAAGCTGATGGAGGTGTTGCGCGGTCCCGATTTCCCGACGGGCGGGCTGATGGTGTGGGACGAGCAGCTGGTCGAGGCGTACGAAACCGGCAGAGGCTCAGTGCGCATTCGGGCCAAGGTGCACTTTGAGCGGCTGACGGCTACTAGGCAGGCCATCGTGGTTACAGAATTGCCATACATGGTGGGCCCCGAGCGCGTGCTCGCAAAAGTCCGCGACCTCGCTAAGTCCGGTCAGCTCGATGGGATCGGTGATGTGAACGACCTGTCGGGCCGCAGGAACGGGCTGCGACTGGTGATCGAGTGCAAGCCCCACGTCGACCCTGACCGAGTGCTCGATGAGCTGTTGCGGCGCACGCCGCTTGAGGAGTCCTTCGGCATCAACAACGTGGCGCTGGTCGGCGGCGTGCCGCAGACGCTCGGCCTCCGGGAGCTGTGCCAGCACTACATCGACCATCGCCTCGACGTGATCGTGCGGCGCACGCAGTATCGGCTCGACCGGGCGCGCGAGCGCGAGCACATCGTGGAAGGACTGCTCGTTGCGCTAGATACCATCGACGAGGTAATTGCGATCATCCGCGGATCTGCCGATGTGTCAGCGGCGCGGATGGCGCTGATGGGCCGCCTGAGCCTGTCTGAGATTCAGGCCAGTCACATCCTGGACATGCAGCTGCGGCGGCTGACTGCGCTGGAAGTGCAGAAGCTGCGCGACGAGCTGGCTGCCTTGCGAGAGGCAATCGCGTCGTACCTGTCGATTCTTGAGTCCGACGACCGGCGGCGGCAGATCGTCGCCGACGAGCTGGACGAGGCAGTGGCGCAGTTCGACACGCCACGACGCAGCAAGCCGGAGCGGCGTGAGGAACTTGAGGCAGAGGCCAACCGGCGCGCGGCGCAGGCGGCAGCGTCTCGCGGCAGTGCGGCGGCGGGCAGCCCGTCGCCGGGCGCCGATGCCGCGGGCGTGGCGATTGGCGGGATCAGCACCGTGACGCTCTCGACCTCGGGGCTGCTTGGGCGGCGTCATGCCGAGGACCCGCTCGAGGCCAAGCCTGGCCGGCACGACGTGCTGACGGCCGCGGTCACCGTGGCCGATCTCGATTCGGTGACGGCACTCACCGACCGGGCCCGGCTGCTCAGCCTGGACGTACGGAAAATTCCCGAGATGCTACGAGGCAGCCGAGGCGCTTCCCAGAGCGAGATGTTCGACCTCTCACGGGGCGAGCGGATCGTTGCCCTGCTGTCGGCCGACGCTGAGACAGCGCTGCTGGCGCTGGTGACCCGCAGCGGCACCGCCAAGCGCATTGGGGCCAAGGAACTGCTGGGTCGTCGCGACGGCACTGCAGCCATGTCGCTAGGCGACCGCGACCGGCTCGTGACGGCATTCGCCGCGCCCGACGGAGCAGAGATGGCCTTCGTCGCCTCGACGGGCCATGTTCTGCGGACCGCCTGCGACGGTTTTGCTCCCAAGGGGATCGGGGCCGGGGGGGTGAGTGCCATGAAGCTGGCCCCCGGCGCAACGGTGCTGGCCACGGCGCCAGTGGCGTTCGGCACGCTGGCGGTGACGGTGACCGACGAGGGAACGCTGAAGGTCACCGACATGTCCGAAGTGCCCGCCAGAGGCCGTGCCACAGCCGGTTCGCCGGTGGTGAAGTTCGGCGGCTTCGAGACCTGCGTCGCCTACGCCTGGGTCGGCGCCGACCGCCAGATCGCCGCCATCGTGGCCGCCGCCGACGATCCCAAACGGCTCGATCCCACGCCGATCCGCCCCGATCTCGCTCCCACCAAGCGCAATCTGCGGGCGCGGCGCAGCGGACAGCGCATCGTTGCCATCGGCCAGGACCGATTCGCATGACCATGGCCGACACCGACCCACACGCCGGCGATGGCCCGATCCCGCCATCTCGCCGGGACCGTCGCGGGAACGACCTCGCGGCGTACGACGCCGACGCCATCGAAGTGCTGGACGGCCTCGATGCCGTGCGCAAGCGGCCGGGCATGTATATCGGGGGCACCGGCTCAGCAGGCCTCACGCACCTGCTGTGGGAGATCATTGACAACGCGGTGGACGAGGCCGCAGCAGGGCACGGCAACCTCATCGAGATCACCTTCCACGTCGACGGCTCCTATGAGGTAGCCGATCGGGGGCGCGGAATCCCGGTGGACATCAAGGAGGGCGACGCCACGGCGCTGGAAGTGGTGTTCACCGAGCTGCATGCGGGCGGCAAGTTCGGCAATGGTGCGTACGGCGCGTCCGGAGGCCTGCACGGAGTCGGCGCCTCGGTGGTGAATGCGCTGTCGTCGCGGTTGGTGGCCGACGTAAACCGCAACGGGCGAACGCATCGCCTTGAGTTCAGAGACCAAGAGGCCGGCAATGCCGACGCCGCTGGACGTTTCCGCAAAGGTCATTCGCTCAAGGTCGTGGGCAAGGTGCCGCCGAAGCGCACCGGCACGCGGGTCCAGTTCTGGCCCGACGCGAACATCTTCGACGCCGACGCCGAGATCAGCTACGCCGAGGTGCGCGAGCGCGCCAAGCAAACGTGCTTCTTGGTGCCCAAGGTGAAGATCACCCTCACGGATCGCCGCAGCGAGCCGTTCGTGACCGCGAAACTGGTGTCTTCCGGCGGTTTGGCCGACTTCGTGGAGGAGATGCGTGGCAGCTCCGATCCGGTGGGCGGCCTCATCGAACTGTACGGCACCGACGAATTCACCGAGCAGGTTCCTGTGGACGGCCAGCTCACCGAGGTCACCCGGCACTGCGAGGTGGACGTGGCGATGCGCTGGAGCGCATCGTTCGACACGCGCGTCGTGAGCTTCGTGAACACCATTCCCACGCCCGACGGCGGCACCCACATCGCGGGTTTCGAGCGTGCGCTCACCACGGCAGTGAACGGAGCGCTGGCCGATGCCGACCTGCGCAAGCTGCGGCGGCTGCGCGACGAGGGGCGCGCACAGCGTGAGGACGCTCAGGAAGGCTTGGTGGCGGTGGTGCGGGCTACGTTCCCCGAGCCGCAGTTCCGAGGCCAGACCAAGCGCCAGCTCGGCACGCCGCAGGTGCAGCGGATCGTGAACAACGTGGTGCGGGACGGGCTGCGCGACTGGTTCTCCGGCGCAGCGGCGTCGAGCAAGCGCGTTCACGTCAAGGCAGTGCTCGACAAGATCTCCGACGCGGTGGTGAACCGCGTGACCACCCGCCGGGCACTCGACGAACGGCGCAAGGCAGCGGCGCTGGGCTCGGGCGGCATGCCGGCCAAGCTGGCGGACTGCCGGCTGCATCCCGAGGGCGAGCTGCTGATCGTGGAAGGCGACTCTGCGGCCGGGCCGGCTAAGCGGGCACGCGACAGCGCTTGGCAGGCCGTACTACCGCTGCGTGGCAAGGTGGTGAATGCCGGCAAGGGCACGGCCAAGGCTGTGCTCGACAACGCCGAGGCGATGGCGCTGTTCACCGCCGTGGGTGGCGGCTCAGGACCGGCGTTCGATCTGGATCAGACCCGCTACAGCCGCGTCGTGCTGCTGGCCGATGCCGATGTCGACGGCAGCCACATTCGCTGCTTGGTGCTCACGCTCGTGTACCACTACATGCGTCCGCTGCTCGACGCAGGGCGAGTGTTCGCAGCCCAGCCGCCGACACACGCCTTCACGATCGGGCAGGAGAAGCGATTCGTGTACTCCGAGGCAGAGCGGGATGCGCTCATCGCCGGATTGGACACCGCCGGTCGGCGTTACCGGCTGACTCGGTTCAAGGGCCTCGGCGAGATGGACGACGACGAGCTGTTCGAGACCACGCTCAACCCCGAGACGCGAGTGCTGCGCCAGATCACTGTCGGCGACGCTCAAGCTGCGCAGGAGGCATTCGAGGTGATGATGGGTACAGCGGTCGACCCACGCAAGAACTTCATCATCTCGCACAGCAGCAGCTACGGCCACGCCCTCGACATCTAAAGCGATTCCCGTATTAGTTGGCTCGCCCGCTGGCGAACCACCGACGCAATAGGCACAAGTCCAAGCGACCGGTTTCAAGCGCTGATGCTGCGCCAAAGCGAATAGCCGTCCGAATCAGGATGCAGATGTCTGCATGCTCGCCGCGACCGTCGAGAAATGAACACATGCATTCGGACACGTCACGGCAACAGCGGCCGTGAGGCCTCAATCAACAGGATGGGGGACCGTCAGATGAAACTGAGAATTGGTGCAGCTCTGCTCGCAGCATTGCTGACCCTGGGAATACTGCCGTCGGCTGCATCAGCCGACGACGATGGCACGACCCGAGCCGAGGATGCGTACAAGACCGTGGTTGCGCAGGCTGGCGGTCTTGCAGCCTTGCTCAATGGCACAGCCGCCGATGCGACAGCGTTCACCATCGATGAATCTGGTCACGAGGACAAGGTGTTGTCGATGGGCGCGAAAGGAGCTGATTCGCTGAGTGTCCCGGCTGATCCGGCTGTTCCCATTGTGATGACGCGTGCGGAAGGTGCCTCGATTGGGGTTGACCTGCCTGGAATGCCGGAACGCGGCAAAGCCGTAGGCAGGAACATGGTGTTGTTTGAGGATGTCGCGAAGGACACCGATGCGCTCATTCAACCTCAGAGGGATACTGGTGTGCGAGTGCTCACCGTCATCAACAGCGACGAAGCGCCGACGGAATTCGACTACGGCCTCAAGCTTGACGACGGTCACAGGCTGCGCTCGGTGGAAGACGGACGTGTCGTCGTTGTGGATGTTGACGACATCGTCGTGGCGGTCATCGAAGCCCCATGGGCTTTCGACGCGAAGGGGAACGCGGTAGCGACGAGTTACACGGTGTCAGGTGACGTGCTGACACTTGAGGTCGATCATGACGGCTCGACCACGTACCCAGTGCTCGCCGATCCCGTGTTCACTTGGGGGTATATCTCGGGCACCGTGTACTTCGATCGTCAAGAAACTCGCAACATGGCGATCGCCGGTGCCGTGCCGGCCGCGGTATTCGCATTGGCGGGTCCATGGGGCTGGGTGTTGGCCGGTTACACGATTGAAATGGTCGCATGGGCAGCGACGGCACTCCCACGAGAGGGAACGTGCTTGAAGGTGAAGTACGGCTGGGCATGGAACTGGGGACGTTTCAGCAAATTCGTCGAGCCTGGCCATTACCGCAATGAAGCAGGCGTCAGATGCAACTAGATCGGCACTGAACCAATGTTCGCGGTATACGTCTATCTGGTCGCCGTAACGGGGACTGTCGGTCTAGGCGTCTACGCGATGCGCTTCGTGCTGCGATGCTGGAGGAACGCCACGCCCGTCAGCCGGACTGTCGGAGTGGCCGCTGGCGCCGTTGGAATGTGCACTGTCGTGTTTGGCGCCGTTGCTAGGCACAATCCTTGGGAGGCCGCCTTGGCACCTCCTGGGATACTGATGTCGAGCGGGCTAGCCATGTGGCTCGCATCCTGGGTCGAGCGTCGTCGATCCGCTGGCAGGGGCTGCTAGGCCCAGCTCATGCGCAGCGGGCGGAACGTCGGCTCTTCGCGCAGTGTCGGAGAGCCGCGTTCCGCCCGACCCTGGGAGCGTGACGCAATGCAACGCAAGTGCTTGGGCGCTGTTGGCTATCGCGCCGGTGCGCCGCCCCGAACTCGGCCACAAGCCTTCAGCCAAGGGGCGGCGCACTTGCAATCCTCAGCGTAACAGCAGAAGCCGGAGCCATTTCCGGGATTATCGAACCGGATTCAAAACGCCGATAATAGACATTATGTCAAGCTGACCAATTCGGGGCTACCCGTAAAGAGTGGATGCGTACGCCCCTGTCTAGGCGGGCTCAAGAATGACAACGGTGGTTCCGTTCGTACGGCGGACTGCGAACTCGTCAAGCTTTCGGTTCACCTCGGTCCATCGTCGCCAGAGGCTTTGTTGCTCGTCCGCGGTCGCCGGACGTGCGATCACATCACGGTCGCCATCGACTAGCTCGACGTGCGCTTCCGGGTTGGCCTGAAGGTTCAGCCACCACGCAGGTTCAGCAGGGTGCCAGCCGTTCATGGCCATGGTCACCAGGTTGGCGCCATCCTCGACATAGGCCAGCATTACGGAGCGCTTTTGCGCAGAACGGCGTCCAATGGCCGTCAGACGCATGAGGCCGTATTGATCAGGTCTCGGTCGACGGAGTCCCCGCCTCCCGCTCGTGAGCCGGTACAGCTGAGCATGAATACGCCAGGCGAGGCGAACAAACCAACGGGGCGGCATCCAATGCGCCTTCTCGCTCTTCGGTTCCGTCACGTGCCATACCTCCGTCGCGACGCTGAGCCGGTCGGCCAGGCCATCCGGGTGTGCCCCATCTTGGTGGGCTGGGCGCGCCGACACACCGACCGTTCGGCCGCGTTCCGGCCTGGTCGCCCTGATGCGGACTGCTAACCCGTTATCGGTGGCGGGCCCGGTGAGTCTGCGGCGGCCTCGCAGGCCGGTGTGGCTCGGATCCTGTCGTCGAAGCACCAGGGTTGCCATCCCCGGATGAGCCACATGTCGTACGCAACCTGGAGGTTGGTCTGCGGTATCAGCCATGGGTCGCATGGAGAAGACGGTCGATGACCGGTACGTCGCCCTTCTTCCTTCGCATGGAAACACCACTGTGCGGCTGGTGTAGCCGTCGTGATGCCGTCGCAGCGCAGTTCCGGCGCACTGATGTCGTCGGGCAGGCGTGCAACGGCGGGAAGCCGATCGATGCCCTTGCCCGCCCAGCACGTTGCGTTGAGCTGGAGGAGCCCCCAGTCGTTGGTCACGGAGACCAGGCGTTCGGTGCAGCGCGATTCTCGCCACATCAACGCGAGGACTACGTCGGGGTCCCAATCCCCGATTGCTTGAACCTGAGATCGGTAGCGGTCACATGCCAACGACACTCCCGGAGCAACTGTGCGACGGAACTGCTGACTCGGTTCGACGAGTTCATATGCGGTTGCGATGGGCGAGGCGGGCAGGTTCGGGTGCTCGACGACTGCATTGGCCTCCACCCCTCCCCTGCGTGGCGACGCCGGCTCGGAACTGGCTTCGATGATGACCGGCGGCGCTGTCAGCGGGCTGCGTAGGGCCGTCGAGACTGCATTTGCCGGTGACGGCGTGGTGCGTTGCGCGGCTGGGCTCACAGGAGGCGAGGAGGTGCCCTCTTCCGGCGAGCTGGCGGCAGCCGCGACCAGGGCACCGATGGCGATCGCCGATACAGCGACCGTGGCCGCGGCGATGCGTTTGAGATGTCGTGAGAGAGGAAACATTGCCCTGGGGGGTCGGCAAACGAGGCGGCAGCCTATGGTTCGTCGCCCACGGAGAGGCATCAGCGTCCCGGCAGGCCTGGAGCGGGACGGGTAGCGTGATGAGACGGTTGCTCGGGCGCTTGGCCCGGGTGCAACCGGCGCGATCAGATCACGCCGAGCAGTACGGGGGCATGCCATGAGCGCTGAGTTCGACATTCACATCAAGGGCGGAACGGTCGTCGACGGCACACGGGTGCCTCGCTACAAGGGCGACGTCTGGATCCGCGACGGCAAGGTCGCCCAGCTCGGCGGCCGCCCGCAGGGCACGGCCGAACGCGAGATCGACGCCGCTGGCAAGATCGTGGCGCCCGGCTTCGTCGACCTGCACACCCACTACGACGCCCAGATCCGTTGGGACCCGTGGTGCACCATCTCGGGCTACCACGGCGTGACCTCGGTGGTGCTCGGCAACTGCGGCTTCGGCTTCGCCCCGGTCAAGCCCGAGTTCCGCGATCGCTCCATGCTCACCATGACCCGTACTGAGGCGATCCCCTATGAGTCGATGCGGCTGGGCATGGACTGGGACTGGGAGACCATCCCCGAATACTTGGACTCGCTGGACCGTGCCCCCAAGGGGGTCAACGTCATCCAGTACATGCCCACAGCGTCGCTGATGACCTACGTCATGGGCCTCGAGAAGGCCAAGGCGGGCGAGCCGGCGTCGGAAGCCGAGCGCAAGGAGATGGCTCGCCTCCTGCACGAAGGCATGGATGCGGGGCTCTGCGGCTTCTCCATCCAGCGCCTCGGCCCTGACAGCGTGCAGGCCGACTTCGACGGCTCCCCCATGGTCACCGACATCATGTGCGACGAGGACATTCTCAACCTGGCGCGCGTGCTGGCCGAGCGGGACGAGGGCTTCATCCAGATCACCCAGGGCACCGGCGACATCCGGGCCGACATCAAGTTCCTCGAGGTGCTCGCAGGCGCCGCCCAACGGCCGATCCTGCACAACGTGGTAGCGCCCGCCCGCAAGGATCCCGAGGTGCATCGCCGGCCCTTGCGCTGGATCGACAAGTGCTGGAACCAGGACCTGCCGATCTACGCACAGTGCGGCACCGGCCGCGCTGGCTTCGCCTTCACGCTCGAGCACTGGAACCTCTACGACGCCTCCCCCGCCTGGCGTGCGGTCACCACGGGCTCCAAGGAGGAGAAGATCGAAAAGATGGCTGATCCGGAGCTGCGCAAGGCGCTGGTGGACGAGGCCGAGGAAGCCGACCGCCGGCTGCAGGTCATTCAGGCAGGCGTGGGCGGCAACCCCAAGGGCCTGATCGTGCAGGGAGTCAACCGCCAAGCCGACATGCAGCAGTACGTCGGCCGCTCCGTCGGCGATCTGGCCGAAGAACAAGGCAAGCACCCCGTGGAGGTCATGCTGGATCTGTCCCTGCAGGGCGATCTGAACGTGGAGTTCCTGGGCCCTGACAAGGGCTCGAACGCCGAGTTCATGGGCGAGATGATGCAGTCGCCGTACGCCATCCCCGGCGTCTCTGACGGCGGCGCGCACACCAAGTTCTTCAGCGGCGGCTCCTACACCACCGACTTCCTGACGTGGCTGGTGCGCGACGAAGGCACCGTGACTCTGGAGGAAGCGCACTACCGGCTCTCGGCACTAGCGGCCCACGCTGCGGGCTTCAAAGACCGGGGCACGCTGCGTGAAGGCGCCGCCGCTGACGTGGTGGTCTACGACATGGAGGAGCTCGAAATCGATCCGCCGTGGATCGGCAACGTCGAGCACGACCTTCCGGGCGGCGAGTGGCGCCGGGTCCAGCGGGCCAAGGGCTACGACCAGATCATCGTCAACGGCGAAGTCACCTTCGAGTCCGGCGAATGCACCGGCGCGACCCCCGGCCGGCTGCTGCGCCACGGCCGCGGCTGAGCGGGAGCCTCTTCATGACCATCACTCCTGAGACCTACGACGGCCCCACCGAGGTCGACTTCCACTTCGACGTGATGTGCCCCTGGGCGTACCAGACGTCCATCTGGATGCGCGACGTCCGCGACCAGTTGGGGCTGACGGTGAACTGGAAGTTCTTCAGCCTCGAAGAGGTAAACCTGCGCGAGGGCAAGAAGCATCCCTGGGAGCGCGACTGGAGCTATGGCTGGTCAATGATGCGCATCGGGGCGATCCTGCGGCGTGAGTCGATGGATCTGCTCGATCAGTGGTACGCGGTGTCGGGCGAGGCGCTCCATGTCGACGGCAATCGTCCCCACAATCCCGACGTGGCCCGTCACCTGCTCACCCAGATCGGGGCCGATCCCGGCATTGTCGAGCTCTCCATCGACGACCAGAGCACCCACGACGAGATCAAGGCCGAGCACCAGCGGGTCATCGACTCGGGCGGCTTCGGCGTGCCCACGCTGTACTTCGGCGACACGGCGATCTTCGGACCGGTGCTGCTCGACCCGCCCACTGGCGACGCAGCGCTGCGCATGTGGGACCTGGTGCTGGGCTGGCTGGAGTTCCCGCACCTGTACGAGATCCAGCACATGCCGCGCGACGAGAAGAAGATCTTCGACACCTTCAGGCCGTACCTCGAGGCACGCGACTGGGTGAGCATCAACCGCGGCAAGGAAGTCGGCTTCGAGCCTGCGGCGGCGGACTGATCAATGGACCGTGCACGGCACAGCGATGTCGTGGTGCTGGGCGCCGGGGTGTCGGGCATCTACCAGATCAAGCGGCTGGTCGATCTCGGCATCGACGCTGTTCTCATCGAAGGCGAGAACGATCTCGGCGGCACGTGGTACCGCAATCGCTACCCGGGTTGCCGGTTCGACTCGGAGAGTTACACGTATGGGTACTCCTTCTCGAAGGAGGTGCTCGACGAGTGGCACTGGAAGGAGCGCTTCTCGTCTCAGCCGGAGAATCTGCGCTACCTGAACTTCGTGGTCGACAAGTTCGACCTTCGTCGCCATATGCGCTTCGGGGCCCGGGTCGAGCGGATGGCGTGGGATGACAGCGAACGGCATTGGCATCTGCAGCTCAGTGACGGCAGTTCGCATACGGCGCGCTTCGTCATCACCAGCCTCGGCCCCCTGTCGGCACCGACGCTGCCGAGCTACGAAGGCATGGACGCCTTCGAGGGCGAGGCATTCCACACCTTCTTCTGGCCTGCCGAGCCGGTTGCGCTGGAGGGGCGGCGGGTCGGCGTCATCGGCACCGGGGCGACGGGGATCCAGGTGATCGCCGAGATCGCCGACAAGGTTGCGGAGCTCAAGGTGTTCCAGCGCCGGCCCAACTGGAGCACACCGCTCAACAACTCGCCGATCAGCGACGCCGAGATGGACGAGATCCGGGGGCGCTACGACGAGATCTTCGCCAACTGCGCAGCCTCGCCTGGCGGCTTCGAGCACGTGCCGCGGTGGGGCTTCTGGGATATGACAGCCGCCGAGCGTCGTGCCTTCTGGGATGAGCTCTACTCGCAATCCGGCTTCGCCATCCTGGCCGCGAATTTTGCGGAGATCTTCTTCGATGAGGCTGCCAACCGGGAATTGTCCGACTACATCGCGGATCGCATCCGCGGCCGGGTCGACGATCCTGCCGTGGCGGAGAAGCTGATCCCGACTGACCATGGCTTCGGGCTCCAGCGCCTGCCGCTGGAAACCCGCTACTTCGAGGCCTACAACTGTCCCAACGTGGAGTTGGTCGATCTGCGAGAAACGCCGATCGAGCGCTTCACGTCGACCGGCATTCAGACCAGCGGCACCCACTACGACCTCGATCTGATCGTCTATGCCACCGGGTTCGACGCGATCACCGGCGCGTATGACCGCGTGGAGATTCTCGGCGTTGACGGCACCTCGCTGGCCGAGCGCTGGCGGGACGGACCGAGCACGTACTTGGGCGTGCTGTCGCACGGGTTCCCCAACCTGTTCATGGTGGCCGGACCCCAGAGCGTGTCAGGTTCGACGAACTTCCCCCGGGCAATCGAGACTGGAGTGGATTGGGTCACCGAATTGGTCACCCATGCACTCGAGAACGGCTACAGCAGGGTCGAGGCTGAGCTCGAGGCCGAGCAGGAGTGGGTGAACGAGGTGATCCGTGCCCATGAGCGAATGCTGTTCCGTCGCAGCAAGGGCTGGTTCACCGGCTACAACTCCAACGTCGCCGGCCACCAAGAGGGCAGCGTCCGCTATCAGGCCTATTTCGGCGGAGCGCCGCGCTACCGGGCCAAGGTCGACGCGATCGCCGCTGACGACTACGAGGGCATCCAGCTCGGGTGACGCCGACCGGGTCTGTGCACATCGAGGTGCAGTGGACCGGCCGTCTCGACAGCGCTCAGGACGCCGTGGACTCCTCGTCGTCTGAAGCGAGCAGGCCGCCAGCTGCCGCCAGTGCCCCGGCCATCGCAACGGCGCGCTGATAGACCGCTTCGAAGTAGTGCTCCGCGGCTGCCTCGCGTCCGGCCAGCGGCGGTTTGCCGAGCGAGCGCACGGTCGATGTCGGATCCGTCGTGACCGAGACACGGCGCGTCTCAGTGAGCATGTCGGGCTGCTGCACCGGTCCGGCATCGCCCGATCCGTCTGCAGTTCCATCGGCGGCTGTATCCGGCTGTTCTGGCGTCGCACCCGCCGCGCCATGCCAGAACGCCGCGGTCGCCGCGGCGGCTTGCCGCTGCTGGACCTCAGCCCCGGCGATACGGCGGGTACGCGACGTCTTGCGGCGACGGCGATTGCTCATGACCCACCCGCGCTTGCCGGCACCAGGTCTGCCACCGGGGGCGTGCTGGTGTCGATCCCGTTGGGATCGTCAGCGAGGAGCGCATCAGGATCGATGCCCAAGGCGTGCCGGAGCTGCTCGGCGTCGAGGTCGCCGATGGAACTGGACTTCGGCAGCACCATGTCGGCGATGCGCCGTTTGCCGGCAACGACCTCCTCCACCCGTTCATCCACCGTGCCCGGACAGACCAGGCGGTGGCAGATGACTGTACGGGTCTGACCGATGCGCCAGGCCCGGTCGCGAGCCTGGTCCTCGACTGCGGGGTTCCACCAGCGGTCGTAGAGCACCACATGGCTTGCAGCGGTCAGGTTCAAGCCCGTGCCGCCTGCCTTGAGCGAGAGCACCATCGCACCGGGCCCGTCCTCGGACTGGAAGTGGCGCACCATGCGATCGCGGGCAGCGCGACCCAGCCCGCCGTGGTAGCAGTCGATCTGCAGACCAGTCCGCCGTGTCAGATGAGCGGCCAGCCGCTCGCCCCAGGTGGCGAAGTGCGTGAACACCAGTGCCCGCTCCCCCGCTGCGAAGACTGCTTCGAGAATCTCGTGCAGCCGGTCGAGCTTGCCGCTGCGCCCCTCGATCTGCTCGTCGATGTCGTCGGGACGGTAGTTGAGCGGATGGTTGCAGATCTGCTTGAGGGCGGTGATGGCCGCCAGCACGGCTCCCTTGCGCTTCTCGCCCGCTTGCTCGCTCTCGGCCGTGTCGACGATCAGCTGGTCGAGCACCGCTTGGTACAGGCCGATCTGCTCTGGGGTCATTGCGCAATGCGCGAGTTCGTCGATGCGGTCGGGCAGCTCGGCCGCGATTTGCGGCTCTGCCTTGGTGCGACGGAACACCAGCACTCCATTGAGCGCATGCAGGACCGACTCGGCGGCGCCGCGCGCGTCGCCGGGACGCTGCAACTGTGCGATGAAAGGTGTCCTGGACCCGACCAGGCCGGGATTGCAGAAGTCCATGATCGCCCACAAGTCGCCGAGGCCGTTCTCGATCGGGGTGCCGGTCAAGGCAAGGCGGATCCGGGCTGAGAGCCTGCGCAGTTGCTTGGCGGTCTCACTGGTGTGGTTCTTGATGACTTGTGCCTCATCAACCACGATTCGATCCCAGGCCACATCTTCGAGGGCGTCGATGTCGCGAACAGCAGTGCCATAGGTGGTGATCACCACGTCGATCTGGCCGTTCCCAGTTGATCCGGCGCTGTCGCGCAGCGTCTTGACCAGCTCTGCGGGTTCACGCCGGGCGGGGCCGTGATGAATGATCGTCGACAGCCCCGGTGTGAAGCGCGCCGCTTCGGCTGCCCAGTTGCTGACAACGGCCGGCGGAGCGATAACCAGGGCGGGGCCTTGGCGCCGGTCTGCAGCAATGCGAGCGAGCACCGTGGGGGTCTTGCCCAGACCCATGTCCAGGGCGAGGCAGCCACCGAGGCCAGCCCCGTCGAGGAACTCCAGCCAGGCCACCGCCTCGGCTTGGTAGTTGCGAAGCTCGCCCACGAAACCCTCGGGCCTGCGCCGTGGCGCGGACGAGATCTCCGACGCGGAGCGCAGCAGGTCGGCCGCCCAGCCGCTGCCGGAGATGGTGATGCCGCCGCGTACCGACGGGCCTTCGAGGCCCAGTACCTGGCGCAGCATCTGCGAACCGGTGAGCGCGGTGACGTCCTCACGCTCGGCAAGTGCGGCGGCTGCCTCGGCCAGGTCGGCGTGATCCAGCGCAATCCACTGGCCCCGGTCGCGTACAAGCGGCCGCGCTTGGGAGGCCAGCTCATGAATCTGATCTGCGGTCAGCTCCACGTCGCCGAAGACCGCTGTCCAGCTCACGGCCGTGAGCTGCTGCGCTCCTAGGGCGCTGTCGGCGTCCTCGGTGGCGGTGAGCCGGAGCGAGGGCGCCGGGCGCTCCCGGGAGAGGTTCGGGACCTCGACCGTGAAGCCCGCGGACTGCAGTGCCGGCCCCGTCACCGACATCAGCTCCCATGCCTCGTCCTGGCTGAGAATCACTTCGCCCCGTCGCTTGCCACCCGGGCGCATCAGCACCGGCAACAGCCGTTCGAGGCGGGTGAGCTGATCGCGCACTTCGGTGCGATGCGAGCTGACGCCGCTCACCATCGCAACCTCGACGGGCTCGGTCGCGCCTTCAGGGCTGGTGGCGAGCACCTCCATGTGCCACGCCCCGGCGTCGTCGGGCTCGTCCAGCCGGACAACCAGCGACTGCCGGGCGGCGGCAGTCACCGGCCTGGCCCACAGCTCGATGCGCCGGGCCAGATCGGAGCCCTGTGTTGCCGAGCCGACAAAGCGGGTGCCGTCGAGGTATGCCAGGAAGGCTTCTGCCATCTCCGCCCGGCTCCGAGGCTCGGGCGAAGCGGCAGGCACATCGAGCCGTCTTGCGGCACTCGTCACGATGGCGTCGACCATGCCGGACAGGGCCGATTGCACCGTGGTGCGCGCCTCTGACTTGGGCTCGGGCGCTGCCACAGCACCTGGCAGGCAGTCGGTGAGCGCTGCCAGTCGATCTGCCGGCGGCGAGGCTGGCTGCCACTGCACCGAGAACTCTGCCGTGTCGGGCCGTTTGCGGTTGCGCCGCTTGCGCACGCGGTGGAGCCGCGGCACCGTCCGCCCCCCCGCCACCAGTTCCACCGCCGTCCTGGCTGCGGTTCGCAGCCACAGCGCGCTGGCGCCGAGCAGGAAGTCGCCGTTCGAGCCGTTTTCGGCACTGTCGAGCTGCTCGTTGCCGTGCAGGGACTCGTCGTCGCCGGGCGGGTTGCTGTCGGCCGCGACGGCGGGAGAGCTCGGAGCAGTGGTCGATGAGCCGGACGAGCCGCCGGCGGCGGGGCCGTGGAGACCCACCAGCCAGCCCAGCACATCGCCGACGTCAGCCACCAGTGCCTCGGCGCTCATGCCGCCTGGCAGCTTGATGTTCGGATGGGGGCGCCAGACGCTGTCTGGGGCTCCGGTGGCCACCAAGCGGTCCATGATCCGGTCTGTAGGGTCGGGCTCGGTGCCGGCGCCAGCAGCCCACGCAACGATCCGGCCGGGCTGCCAGGAGAGCTGCAGTGCAGCCGGCTCGGGCAGCGGGCCTGCCGCGGCATCGCCTGCATCTGGATCCCCTGCTGAGTCATCGGGCGACTCGGTGGCGTCAAGACCTGTCAGGCGCTCGTAGGCGGCGGCAAGCTCGGAGAAATCGGTCTCGAAGTCTCGCACGACCTGCCGGCGGATCGGCCGGGGCAGCCGGCGGGCTCCTGACAGCGAGGACTCCGTCTGGTCGAGCAGATCCAGCAGAACTCGTTCCCAGCGCATCCGGTCGGTTTCGAGCGCGGTGAGGTCGTCCCTCCCGGCAGTGCCTTGCGCCTCGGCCCAGACGAGACGCGCAATCTGGGACCAGCGCATGGACGCGAGAGCAGACGGCGCCGCGCCATTGCGCCCTGTGCCCTCGGGCACTGCGGCAGCACCTGAGGTGTCGCCGTTGCGAGCGACGCCATCGGCAGGCGCGAGCTGCTGAAGCGCCGGCGCGCGCCGGTTCGGAGTCTGGGTCGGTGAGTCTTCGTCGCTCATCGCATGATGAAGGAGCACGGACAGGTGGGCTGCAGCGCCCGTCCGGACTGCGCTGGGGGCATGGCCCGAACTGTCGATGCAGGACCTGTTGCGGACACAGCCACCGTGGTCGGCGCTGTAGCCCCGGTCCGCTGCCGAGACCGCACCACCGATACTCGGTCGTCGGTGTGCAGTCGCCGACTACGCAGCCCGAGGGTACTGGACCCGTATCGCATCGCAACGCTCCGGCTGGTTCAGGTCCTTGCGTGTTCGGGACGCAGGATGGCGACATGTGAAGGGTCGCCCGCTTACCCTGCGTCTGATGCGATGGTCTGATTCGTTCGTCCCGACACTGCGCGATGCACCCGGCGACGCCACCGCCGCGAGTCACCAGCTGCTCGTGCGGGCTGGCTTCATCCGCCAGCTGCATTCGGGGCACTACAGCTTGCTGCCGCTCGGCCTGCGCGTGCACAACAAGGTGACAGACGTCGTCCGTGCGGAAATGGATGCCATCGGAGCGCAGGAGTTCCTGCTGCCGGCGATGCACCCGGCCGATCTGTGGCGGCGGAGTGGTCGGTGGAGCGTCATGGGCTCGGAGATGTTCCGCCTGCGCGATCGCAACGATGCCGATGTCGTGCTGGGCATGACGCACGAAGAGGTCTTCGCAACGCTGGCGGCGGAAATGAGCTCGTACCGGGAGCTGCCCCAGACCTGGTACCAGATCCAGACCAAGTTCCGTGACGAGCCGCGCCCGCGTAGCGGCCTGCTGCGGGTGCGCGAGTTCATGATGAAGGACTCATACAGCTTCGACATGGACGAAGCAGGCCTCGACGTGTCATTCGAGGCGCACCGCGAGGCCTACTTGCGGATCTTCGAGCGACTCGATCTCGACGTCATGGCCGTACAAGCTTCCTCGGGATCCATGGGCGGTGATGCCAGCGTCGAGTTCATGGTGCAGTCGCCTGCAGGCGAGGACGATGTGGCGCGGTGCACCAACTGCGGGTACCGGGCCAACATCGAGCGGGCCCGCGCGGCAGTGCCGCCGGTCGCTGATCCGCCCTCCACCGGGCCGCCTGAGCGATTCGCCACGCCGGGCATCCGCACCATCGATGCGCTCGCGTCGTTCGAGGGCGGCGCGCCCGCTGATCGGCAGCTCAAGACGATGGTCATGGTTCTCGACGATCGTCTCACGCTGGTGATCCTGCGCGGCGATCACCAGCTCAACCTGCAGAAGCTGGCCGACTGCAGCGGCGCGACCGATGTGCGCCCTGCGACCGAGTCCGAGACGTTGGCGCAGCTCGGCGCCAGTCCCGGAAGCCTGGGGGCGGTCGGCATCGACGACCTGCCGATCTATATCGATGAGGCGTTGCGGGGCCGCAGGTCGATGACCACCGGCGCCAATGAGGACGACTGGCACCTGCGCAACGTGGACGCAGAGCGCGACATCATCGACCCTCGCTGGGCTGATCTGCGTGAGGTCGCCGCAGGCGAGGCGTGCATCGAGTGCGGCCAGCCGCTGGAGATCGTGCGCTGCATCGAGGCGGGGCACATCTTCAAGCTGGGCCGCAAGTACTCCGAGGCGATGGGCGTGTCGGTGCTGGATGCGAACGGTGTCGCCCAGACCCCGATCATGGGCAGCTACGGCATCGGCATCGGGCGGGCGATGGCTGCGGTGGCCGAGACCCATCACGACGAACGGGGCCTGTGCTGGCCTGTCGCTGTCGCGCCGTTCGAGGCAGTCATCACGGTCCTGGATCCCGCTGATGACGCCCAGTCGGCTGCCGGCGAGGGGCTCGAGCGTGAATTGGCGGCACTCGGAGTCGACTGTCTCTACGACGACCGTCCGCTGCGGCCGGGCGTGAAGCTGGCCGACGCGGAGCTCGTCGGCGTGCCATACCGGCTCACGGTCGGTGCGCGCAGCCTGGCGCAGGGCAACGTGGAGCTCACCGAACGCTCGACCCGCGAGACGCGCCTGCTCACCGTGGCTGAGGCGGCCGCTGCGACCGTCGGAGAGATCGACGCGCATCGCCGCTGAAACACGCCGGCAGGCGCCGCCAATGCGCCTCGAGTTCAAGCGCTCATATGTCGCTGTTCCGGCAGGGTTCGTGGTACCGTACTGCTGTACCGTTCTGCGGCACAGTTCCACTATGCGGAACAGCAAGATGCTGAACAGCACAGCGGAACGACCTTGCCGCAGGACCCATGCTGGATCTTGAACAGTTGACCGGGACCGGGGTGCCCGGCACACGTCATGACCATGGCGAGGGGGCAAGGCATGGCCGATGCGGCAACCGTCGACAGCGCCGATGCTGATGAGGAGATCGACCTCTCAGCCCTCGACGACGACGATCTCATCGCACAGATGCATGACGATCTCTATGACGGGCTCGGCCCCGAGATCGTCGAAGGCACCGAGCTGTTGCTCGGGCGCGGCTGGGGGGCCGACAAAGTCCTCAACGAGGCGCTGGTCGAGGCCATGCGCATCGTCGGCATCGACTTTCGCGACGGGATCCTGTTCGTTCCCGAAGTGCTGCTCGCCGCCAATGCCATGAAAGCCGGCATGGAGGTGCTCCGGCCCCTGCTCGCCGAGACCGGTGCTGAGCCGATCGGCAAGATCGTCATCGGCACCGTCAAGGGCGACATCCATGACATCGGCAAGAACCTGGTGGGGATGATGCTCGAGGGTGCGGGCTTCGAGGTGGTGGATCTGGGGATCAACACCGACGTCGACGAGTTCCTCGGCGCCCTCGCTGAGCATCGGCCCGACATCTTGGGCATGTCAGCGCTGCTGACCACGACCATGCCGTACATGAAGGTGGTCGTCGACACGCTGATCGAGCAGGGCTTGCGCGACGACTACCTCGTCATCGTCGGCGGTGCTCCGCTGAACCAGGAGTTCGGCGAAGCCGTCGGCGCCGATGCCTACTGCCGCGATGCTGCCGTAGCAGCAGAAACCGCCACAGACCTCATCAAAGCCCGGCGCGCTGCCGCTGCGTGAGATGACAGCCACCTCGTCTCCGGAATCGACCGCTCGCCGGCGACGGCGCTCGCGTGCGCGCCGGGTAGCCGAGGCTGCAGCAAAGCCGGTGGCCGCGCGGCGGGCACCGCGGCCGGCTGCCGCCTCAGCAGAGAGCCGATCGCGCCGCGTGCTGGTACTTGGCTGCGGTGCACTCGCCAACGAGCTGCGGGCGATTGTCGGCAGCGGAGGCCTCGAGCACATCGATGTGGAGTGCCTGCCGGCGAAGCTGCATAACCGTCCTGCGCTCATTGCGCCGGAAGTGCGCGCACGGCTGAACCGGCTCGCACAGCAGGGTCGAACCTACGAACGGGTACTCCTCGGCTATGGCGACTGCGGCAGCGCCGGCGCGATCGACGACTTGTGTGCCGAGTTCGAGCGAGCTCATGCGGCGGGCGACGGGCCCTCGATGACCCGGGTGCCGGGAGCTCACTGCTACGAGTTCTTCGCCACCGCCCCGCTCTTCGCCGAGATGTCCGAAGCCGAACCGGCGACCTTCTACCTGACCGACTATCTGGCCCGCCACTTTGACCTGCTGGTCTGGCAGGGCCTCGGTATTGCCGACCATCCCGAGCTCGCAGAGCTCTACTTCGGCAACTACCGCCGCGTGGTGCTGCTGACCCAGACGCCGGATGGCGCTCAGCGCGCTCGCATCGAGGCCTGCGCTCGTGCCGGAGCTGATCGCCTCGGCCTCCCGCTCGAAATCGTCGAGACCGGCTACGGAGAACTCGAGACCACGCTGACCAGCGTCGCTGCGCCAAGACGCAACACTGCAACTCCGGATGTCACTGCGCCGAGGCGCAGCACCGTGCCTTCTGAGCTCGCTGCGTCGAGGCGCAGCGACGAGCACCAGGTGCCCGCGTGACCGACACCGTCATCAGCTCTGCCACGCGTGAGGTGGTGATCGGCTTCGGCAGACCGTTCGTGATGATCGGCGAGCGCATCAATCCCACCGGTCGCAAGCTGCTTGCGGAGGAGATGAAAGAGGGCGACTTCAGCCGGGTCGAAGCTGACGCACTCGCTCAAGTGACGGCCGGCGCCCACATGCTCGATGTCAATGCCGGCGTGCCGCTCGCCGACGAGCCTGCACTGCTCGCAGCGGCGGTGAAGCTGGTGCAGTCGGTCACCGATGTTCCGCTCAGCATCGACTCGTCGATCATTGAGGCGCTCGAAGCCGGCGTGGACGCATATGTGGGCAAGCCCCTCATCAACTCCGTGACCGGAGAGCCGGAGGTGATGGAGCGGGTGCTCCCGCTGGTGGCGCGGGCCGGAGCCGCAGTGGTCGCCATCTCCAACGACGAGACCGGCATCAGCGAAGACCCTGATGTCCGCTTCGACGTAGCAAAGCGGATTGTGAGCGCAGCAGCCGACTACGGCATTCCCACGGCAGACGTCGTGGTGGACCCGCTCGTGATGCCGATAGGCGCCATGGCCACCGCAGGACGCCAGGTATTCCACCTCGTGCGCCGGCTGCGTGACGAACTGGGCGTCAACACCACGTGCGGGGCCTCCAATGTGAGCTTTGGGCTGCCCAACCGGCACATCATCACCGGCACCTTCCTGGCTATGGCGATCGGTGCCGGCATGACATCGGCGATCATGAACCCGCTCCACGCCGACGTGAAGGCCGCAGTCATGGCAGGCGACGTCTTGGCAGGCAACGACGAGAACTGTGCGGCGTGGATCTCCGAGCACCGCGACCGCAGCGCAATGGGGGCAGACAGTGCTCCCGGCGCAGGGTCCGGCGATCGTCCCCGCCGACGGGGCGGACGTCGCGCTCGCACTGGTTAGGGGAGCCCCGATGCCGACGGGCTCGCTCACGTCCGCCGATGACTCGGAGCCGGTCAGGGTGGTGTTCACCCCCAGCGGGCGAACGGGCGCGGTGAGTACGGGCACCACGGTGCTGGATGCCGCACGGGAGTTCGGTGTCGATCTCGACAGCGTGTGCGGCGGGCGTGGCATCTGCGGCCGCTGCCAGATCGTGCCGTCGGTGGGTTCGTTTCCCAAGTGGGCCATCACTGCCGGCGCCGGAGCGCTCAGCTCGCCGAATGCCACCGAGGCCGCATACGAGGGCCGGCGCCCGCTGGTTCCTTCCGCACGACTGGGCTGCCAAGCGCGTGTGCAGGCCGACGTCGTGGTGGATGTGCCGCCAGAGAGCCAGCTGCACGGCCCGATAGTGCGCAAGACGGTCGACGTGGGCGACATCGCGCTCGACCCGCTGGCGACACTGCATGCGGTCACCGTGCCGCCGCCGACGCTCGACGAGCGTCGCGGGCTCGCCCAGGTCGTGATCGACTGCGTGGCCGACGAATGGGGCGTTCACCCGGCTGGCATTTTGCCGGCGGCACTCGCTGGGCTCCACGCATCGGTTGCTGCCGGCTCCCCCGACGACGCCGGCGGCCGGCTGGTGACGGTTGCCGTTCGCTGGAGCGGGCCAGAGCGGAGCCAACGCACCGGCATGGTGACCGCGGTATGGCCTGGAGTAGCTACAGCGGCGCTCGGCGTTGCGATCGACATCGGCTCGACGACCATTGCGGGCCACCTGGTCGACCTGCACAGCGGTGACGTACTGGCTTCCGCCGGCCGCATGAACCCGCAGATCCGCCTCGGCGAGGACCTGATGAGCCGGGTGTCGTACGTGATGATGAACCCCGGCGGCGCCCAGGAACTCACTGCGCTCGTCCGAAACTCGCTCGCAGCGCTGATCACCGAGCTGTGCGCTGATGCCGGTGCTGAGCCAGACGCCGTGCTGGAGGTGGTGCTGGTCGGCAACCCGATCATGATCCACATCGCCCTCGGCATCGACCCGACCCCGCTCGGGCAGGCGCCGTTCACGCTGGCAACCGATGCCAGCGTCGAGGTGGACGGGCCGGAGATGGACCTGCCCTGCCCGGCGGCTCGCGTCTACGTTGCGCCTGCGATCGCGGGTCATGTGGGCGCGGACACTGCGGCGGCAGTGCTTGCCGGTGGGCCGCATCGCGACGACGCCGTCACCCTCTTGGTGGACGTGGGCACCAATGCAGAGATCGTGCTGGGCAACTCCGATGGTCTGTGGGCAGCATCCAGCCCGACCGGACCTGCATTCGAGGGTGCTCAGATCAGCTGCGGGCAGCGGGCGACGCCCGGAGCGATTGAGCGCGTGCGCATCGATCCGGTGACGTGGGCTCCCCGGGTGCGTGTCATCGGCTGCGACCTGTGGTCCGATGAGCCCGGCTTCGCGGAGGCTGTCGAACGGCGAGTAGCCGCCGGTGCTCGCAGTGCGGCCGCAGGTGTCACGGGGATCTGCGGCTCCGGGATCATCGAGGTCATCGCCGAGATGTACCTCGCCGGGGTGCTGTCGCCCGACGGAGTCATTGCAGCGCCGCCGAGCGAGGGCGAGCGAGCGTCTCGTGTGGTCTTCGACGACCGGACATCGTCGTTCGTGCTGTACGAGCCTCCCAAGGGTGCCGACGGGCCGACGATCACCATCACCCAGAACGATGTGCGAGCCATCCAGCTGGCGAAGGCGGCGCTGCGCGCCGGCATCGACCTGCTGTGCGAGCACGCTGGCATCGAGGCCCCCGACCGTGTGCTGCTCGCTGGAGCCTTCGGGGCGCACATCGATCCGGTACGGGCGATGGTGCTCGGGCTCATCGGCGACTGCGACCCGCATGAGGTGCAGTCGGTCGGCAACGCAGCAGGCACCGGAGCTGTGCGGGCGCTGCTGTCGGGGAGCCAGCGGGCCGAGATGGAGCGAGTGGTCCGCAGCATCCGCAAGATCGAGACTGCCACGGAGCCGAGGTTCCAGGAGCTCTTCGTGGCAGCCATGGCACTCCCCCATGCCACCGCGCCCAGCCCGCTGCTCGCGACGGCGGTGGACCTGCCCCGTCCATCCCGTAGAACTTCGAGTCCCCACCACCGCACCAGACGACGGCGAGCGGTCCCGATGAGCGAGGAATCATGAGCGAGCGACGACGGCGAGGAGGCGGCCGCGCTGCTCGTCAAGCGCAGCGGGCGACAGCCGATGTGGCGTTCAACACCCATGTGCAGCGGAGGCTGCCGCCGGTGAACGTGCTCGACACCGAGGGCCTGGCCCAGATCGAGGCGAACGCCGAGACGATCCTGTCCGAGGTGGGGGTCGCGTTCCAGGACTTCCCCCGGGCGCTTGAGCTCTGGCGTGACGCCGGTGCGGAAGTCGACGGCGAGATGGTCCGGTTCCCGCGCGGGATGTGCCGCGAGATCGTCCAGGCCAGCGCGCCGGCCACCTATGTCCAGCACGCCCGCAACCCGGCTCGGTCGGTGCCGATCGGCGGTGACGCCACCGTGTTTGCCCCCAACTACGGCTCGCCGTTCGTCACTGACCTTGATGCCGGACGCCGGTATGCCACCCTCGGCGACTTCGAGAGGGTGGTGAAGCTGACCTGGATGCTCCCCCACCTGCACCACAGCGGCGGCACGGTCTGCGAGCCGGTGGACGTGCCGGTCAACAAGCGCCACCTTGACATGGTGTACGCGCACCTGCGCTACAGCGACAAGCCGCTGATGGGCTCGGTGACGGCGGCCCAGCGCGCAGCCGATTCGGTGGAACTCTGCCGTATCGCCTTCGGCGGCGATCTGAGCCATCGCACCGTGCTGACCAGCCTCATCAATGCATCGTCGCCGCTGCGCTGGGATGCCACCATGCTCGGCGCAGCCGAGGTGTACGCCCAGCACAACCAGGCGTGCGTGATCTCGCCGTTCATCCTGGCCGGCGCCATGTCGCCGGTCACCGTGGCGGCGCTGGCCGCCCAAGCGCTGGCAGAAGCGCTGTCGGGCATGGCGTTCTGCCAGCTCGTGCGGCCGGGGGCACCGGTGATCTTCGGCACGTTCGCGTCGTCGATGTCGATGGCCACCGGTGCGCCTACGTTCGGCACGCCCGAGGCAGGCTTGGCGATTTACGTCATGGCCGAGCTGGCACGGCGTGTTGGGGTGCCGTTCCGATCGGGTGGTCAGTTCACGTCGTCCAAGGCCCCCGATGCTCAAGCGGCCTACGAATCGGCATCCACGCTGCTGCCGACGATCGCTGCGGGGGTGAACTTCGTGCTGCACGCAGCGGGCTGGCTCGAAGGCGGCTTGACGTTGAGCTACGAGAAGCTGCTGATGGACGCCGACCAGCTCGGGATGATGGAGGTGTACGCCCGGGGCGTGGACATGTCCGACAACGGCCAGGCGGTCGAGGCGTTCACGACGAACCCCCACGGCGACCACTTCCTCGGCCATCCGCACACGCTCGCCAATTTCGAGAGCGCCTTCTACCAATCGTCCATCGCGGACAACAACAGCTTCGAGCAGTGGTCCGATGAGGGCTCGCTCGATGCGGCCCAGCGAGCCAACCGATTGATGAAGCAGATGCTGGCCGACTACGAGGCGCCGCCCATCGACGATGCGATCGACGCCGAGCTGCGCGACTACATCGCCCGACGCAAGGCCGAAGAGCCCGACGCCATCGTGTAGTTGCACACGGTCTCAGGTGGCGACGACGGCGGTGACGCCGGCGACGGCGGCCACGATTCCGATGGACTGGCGTGCATTGAGGGAGTCTTGGTAGGCGACCCTGCCGACGATGACGCTCATCACTGGGAACATTGATGCCCCTACCACGGTCGTGGGCGGATCGAACCAGATGCCGACGATGTAGAAGATCGTCGCCGCAGCGCTGGCGACACCGGTCAGCAATGCGAAGCCCATCACGTCGGGAGGGGGCAGTGCCGGGAGACCCCGCAGCGCGACCACAGCGGCCATGAGCCCCACCGACGTCAACCGCTGCCCGAATCCGGGCCAGGCACCAGAGCTCTCAGACAGGTCCACCAGCACGCTGAGCCCTACGCCGTAGCCGAGGCCGGACAGCGTCGCCCAAACCGCTCCTGCTCCGACGTGCTTGCCGCGGGTGCCTCCCGCTGTCACCAGGCCGAGCCCTCCGAAGGCGACGGCGGCGCCGATGATGCCGATGAGCGGCGGGTCGTGACCTCGCAGTGCCGTGTAGGCAAACGGGATGACGGCCGACAGCGTCGCCACGATCGGCGCGGCGACCGCAGAGCCGGCCCGGTCGAGCGAGGTGTAATACAGCGCCAGGCCGGCACCGAGCCCGAAGCCCGACGCCAAGCCTCGTACGAAGTCGTCCCCGGCGAATGAGCCCGGAATGAACGGCAGCACTGCGAGCGACATCAGCGCAGCAGCTCCCTGGAACACGATCATCGCTGACAGCACGTGACAACGGGTCACCACCCGGCGCCCGAACAGGTCGCTCGTGCCGATGCTCAACGACGTGAGCAGGCCGAACAGCGCTCCCATCAGCAGGCCCTTGCGCGTAAACGAGGCTTCACCGGCGGAGTCTCAGCAGGGCCGCCACGGCCGCTGAGGCTCGAGCAGGAATGGGCAGGAAGTTGCCTTGAGCATCGACGCTCGGTCCGGCCACCAGCACGATGCGTGCCGTCACGAGCAGTGCGATCAGCACATGCGCCGCGGCCATCACGAGATAGAACGCATTCGGCGTCACCGACATCGCGAGCGCGGCCACCGTCGGCCCGATCAGGGCACCGACGCCGTTCATGCGCACGAGCACGGCGCTGGCGCTGGCTCGCTGCTCATCTCGCAGCCAGTCGTTGGTCTGCGCCACGGCCATGGAGTAGATGGGGTAGGCGAATGCGCCCATCAGCGCCATCACTGCGAGGCCGGCCACTGTGCGTTCGTCGAGTGCGAGCATCGCCAGACAGCCCGATGCAGCCGCAAGCGCAGCCAGCAGGATCACCAAGCGCCGAGGCACGCTGTCGGACAGGCGGCCAAGCGGGATCTGCCCGAACAGGCTGCCGATCATCGGCGCACCCACGAACAGCGCGACCTCGAAGGGCGTGAGCCCCCGGTTGGCGGCGTATACCGCTCCGAGACCCGAAATGGAGCCCAGCGCTCCGCCGACCAGGAACGCCACGATCACCCCGGTCGGCGCTGTTTGCAGCATCGCCCTCAGGCCCAGCGGCTCGGGCACGACCACTGGCGGGCTGGCCGAAGCCGACAGCGACATCGGAACCAGTGCCAGCGATACCAGCACCGAGGAGACGGCGAACAAGGTGAAACCGTTCACGTCGGCTGTGGTGACCAGGAACTGGCCGGTCGCGATCGAGCCCATGGTGACGACCATGTAGGTAGCGATCATCTGACCGCGGTTGCGGTTGGTGGCCAGCTCGTTCAGCCATGTCTCGGCTACCACCACCAGCGCTGCGAGGCACATGCCCCACACCAGCCGGCATGCGCCCCAGACCAACGGGGTCACGAATACGGCCTGCACCAGCGTGACGCTGCTGCCCAGCGAGGCGAGTGCGGCGAAGACGCGCACATGACCCACTTGACGCAGCAGCCGCGGCGCCAGCGCTGCGCCCACCAGGAAGCCGGCAAAGTTCATGGCCATGACCAGCCCAGCCACTGTCGAGCTGAAGCCTTCGTTTTCGGCCCGCACGCCCAGCAGCGTGTTCTGGAGCCCATGGCCCGCCATGAGCAGGGTGATGCCGCCGAACAGTGCAGCGCTCCGGCTGAATCGGCCGGACAGCACCGGACCGCCGACGACAGGTGCGGCCCGGTCTATATCGCTTGGCTGTTGATGCTCGGCGGCCAGTGTGCGTGCACGCCGCCGCACCCGTGCTCGCCGCGTCTGCCGTGCAGTGCTCGTTGCTCCGTCCTCGGAGGTCGGGGTCGGTCCAGGTGCTGGCGTCTGCGCCGACACCTGCGGCTAATGCTCCGTCGCCGATGTCGTGGGCGGTTCGAACGCGGGCGCGTGCACGTACTGCCAGCCGAACCGGCCCTTGATGCACAGATGGCCGCTGGTCACCGAGTGATCGGCAGGCGACGTGACCTTCACGATGCGCTCGTCCTGGACATGCAGATCGAGATTGCACCCCACACCGCAGTAGGAGCACACCGTGCGGGTGACGCTTTGATCGTCGGGCCGCCACTCCCCCACGGCGCGCAGGTCGAACTCGGTGCGGAATTGCAATGCCCCGGTTGGGCACACCGCCACGCAGTTGCCGCAGTACACGCACGCGCTGTCAGGGAGCTCGGCGTCGTACTCGGTGCGGATGCGGGCATCGAATCCGCGTCCTGCCACTGCGATGGCGAAGGTGTGCTGGGCATCGTCGCCGCAGGCCTCGACGCACTTGTAGCAGAGCACACAGCGGTCGTACGCACGGATGTACAAGTCGTCCTGGATGCGCACGGGCTCTCTCACCCGCTCGGGTCCCGGGCGCTCGGGCAGATCCCCGCTGCCATCCGCCGAGACGTCGGACGCGCCGCCGTCGTAACGGGCAGGATCGGCACCGTAGATTCGCGACCAGTCGGCAATCTCCGACGCCTGTGAGAGGTCATTCGCCGAACCGAGGAACTCCAGCACCATGCGCCGGCTGTGGCGCACTCGCTCGGAGTCGGTGCTGATCTGCATCCCCGCCTCAGCTGGTCGTGAGCACGCCGGCACGAGCGTGCGAGACCCTTCGAGCTCCACCACACAGACACGGCAGACGTTCACTGGCGTGAGGTTGGGCGCCCAGCAGATGGTCGGCGTCTCGACATCGGCTGCCGTGCAGGCCGCCAGGATCGTCTCCCCCTCGGGCACCGTCACCTCGCGCCCGTCGATGCTCAGCGTCACCCGTTCTGTCTCGGCTTCGGGACGGAGGCTCTCGCCGGAACGAGTCATGACGCAGTGTCTCCTAGCAGACCCAGCCGCATGGCGGAGAGCACCGCTGAGGCTGCCGTATGGCCGAGTCCGCAGATGGACGCGTCGCCCATGGCGTCTGCGATGTCTCCGAGCAGCTCACGCTGAGGCTCGGTCGACCGTCCTGTGCGACGGATCTGTGTCACCAGCTCGTGCTGGCGGACCGTGCCCACGCGGCAGGGAACGCACTGGCCGCACGACTCGTCACAGAAGAACTTGGCCAGTCGCTCGACCACGGCGCTCATGTCGGCAGTGTCGTTGAAGACCATCACCGGGCCTGAGCCGAGCGTCGTGCCCGCAGCCCGTGTGTCCTCCAGGGAGAGCCGCAGCCCCCCGGCGTCGGGCCCGACAAAACTGCCGGCAGCACCGCCCAGCAGCACTGCGGCGAGCGTGCCCTGCACACCTCCGGCCAGCCCCAGCAGCTCGTCCAGCGTCATCCCGAAGGGAGCTTCGTACAGCCCCGGCCGGCCGACGTGACCGGAGAGGCAGAACAGCTTCGTGCCCGGCGAGCCCTCGGTTCCCACGCTGCGGTAGGCCTCAGGACCGATGCGCAGGATCTCATTCACGTTGAGCAGCGTCTCAGGATTGTTCACCACCGTCGGGCGGCCGAACAACCCATGGGTAGTGGGGAATGGCGGCTTGTTGCGAGGCTCTCCCCGGAAGCCCTCGAGCGAGTTGAACAGGGCCGTCTCCTCACCGCAGATGTAGGCCCCGGCGCCCCTGCGCAGCTCGATGTCGAACGGTCGCCCGGACCCGGCTGCGTCATCGCCGAGCCAGCCAGCGCTCCGGGCCTGTGCGATGGCGTGCCGGAGGCGTTGGGTGGCCAGCGGGTATTCACCGCGAATGTAGATCCAGCCGTGCTCGGCGCCCACGGTCAGGCCCGCCACAGCGATGGACTCGATGATGGCCAAGGGCTCCAGCTCGCAGAGCAGCCGGTCCTTGAACGTTCCAGGTTCGGATTCGTCGATGTTGGCGACGACATGCTTGGGGCCTTCGCCATCAGCCACCGCTCGCCACTTGATGCCAGTGGGAAAGGCGGCCCCGCCGCGCCCCGACAGCCCGGCTGCGGTCACCTGAGAGATGACTTCGTCGGTTCCGAGGCGCAACGCTGCGTCGAGGGCTGCTCCCCCGCCTCGCTCCCGGTACGCCTCCATCGACATGCTCTCGCTCTGGCCGGGTTCCCGCCCGATCATGTGCCGCAGCAGGCTGGGGGCTTCGGGAGCCGGTGCTGTGATGCTCACGAGCAACGAATCAGGACCGCTGCCGTCTGCGGGAACACGGTCGGGCTCGCGGCGGCCCTGGATGAAGACTGCCGGCGCCCGTTCACACTGCCCGAGGCAGGGACCCTCGTGCACGGCATGGCCCTGCGAGCGCAAGTGTTCCGCCAGCGGTGCGGCACCGGCCAGCGCGCAGATGGGGTCGATGCAGACATGGCGGACACTGAGCTCATGGGCGGGGGCTTCGGTGCGGAACATCTCGTAGAACGTGGCGACGCCGTAGGCCTCTGCCGGCGGCACGCCCAGCGTCCGGCCGACAAAGTTGAGGCCGCCCGGCGAGATCCATCCCGCCTCGCGCTGGAGCGCGTGCAGTGCGGGCAGCAACTGGTGCCGCATCTGCCTGCGCCGTTGCATCCCGGCGCGCACGACACGCGGATGGGAGACCACGACAGCGCCGTCGCTCTCCTCGTCGACGCTGAGCGCAGCCAGCACTGCTCGTCGTTCCGATGCGGTGGGCTCCGCATCGGAGAAGTGCAGGTCAGCCACCAGCGCCACCTGCCGCTGCGGTGCCAGATGCGCGGTCGGCGACGGCCGTGCCGGATGCACCGCCAGCGACGGATGTGACAGGCGGCAGCGGATCGATGCGAACGGCCGCGGCTTTGAACTCCGCTGTGCCGCTGCGGACATCCCAGGCGTCGTTCGTGAGCAGGTTCGCGTCCACCAGCTCCGGGAAATGGAACGTGGTGAAGACCAGGCCTGTGGGAAGGCGATCGGTGACATGCACGCGCATATCGACCGAGCCCCGTGGCGAGCTCACACGCACGAAGTCTCCTTCGACAAAACCGAGATCCGCTGCGTCGGCAGGATTGATCTCGATGGCATCACCCGACCGGATCGGCGAGGAGTAACCGGCGGACTGCGCGCCCGTGTTGTACGAGTCGAGAACCCGGCCGGTGGTCAGGCGCAACGGGAATTGCTCACTCAGGGCCTCCGCGGGAGGACGGTGGACAACGGTCGAGAACGGTGCCGGCGCGTGGCCGTCGAGGTCAGGTTCCCAGAGCCAGCCATGCAGGAATTCGGTGCCGGGATGGTCGTCGTCGGGACAGGGCCACTGCAGGCCGCCGCTCGCCTCGAGACGCTCCCAGCTCATGCCGCCATGCAGCGGCGACAGCGATCGCATCTCGTCCCACAACTCCTGCGCCGATGTGGCCGTCCACTGCGCGCCCATGTGCGATGCCAACTCGCTGATGATGTGCACGTCGTCGCGTGCGTCACCCTGGGGAGGCACCGCAGCACGCACCCGCTGGACACGACGTTCGGAGGAGGTGACCGTGCCCTCGCTGGAGGACCAGCCCGCAGCCGCGGGCAGCACCACGTCAGCCATCCGAGCGGTACGCGTCAGCGAGATGTCCTGAACGACCAGCAGGTCCAGCCCTTCGAGCAGCTTGCGGGCGTGAGCCACATTGGCTTCGGAATCGGCCGGGTTCTCCCCGATGACGTAGAGGGCCCGCAGCTCGCCGTCTTCCATGGCTTCGAACATCGCGGTGAGGTGCTTTCCCGGGACGGGATTCAGCTCACAGCCCCATGTGCTCTCGTAGCGAGCCCGGACCTGGGGGTCAGTGAGGAGCTGGAACCCGGGCAGTCGATCAGGCAGAGCACCCATGTCACCGCCGCCCTGCACGTTGTTCTGGCCTCGCAAGGGCACAAGGCCCGAACCCCGCCGGCCGACATGGCCGGTCAGCAGTGCCAGATTGCACAGCGAGAGCACGTTCTCGACCGCCGTGTGGTGCTCGGTGATGCCCAGCGTCCACAGGATCTGCGCTCGGTCGGCCGTGGCATAGCGGTGGGCCATCTCCGCGATGGCCTCTGCCGGTACGCCCGTCAGCCGCTCGCCCTCGTCGAGCGTGAACGGCTCCACCGATGCTGCGTAGGCATCGAACCCTGTCGTCGCATGATCGATGAAGGACCGGTTCTGCATGCCCTGGGCGATGATCTCGCGAGCCACGGTGTTGGACAGCGCGATGTCGGTGCCCACGTCGAGGCCGAGCCACACGTCGGCAAACTCGGCCGAGGAGGTTCGGCGGGGATCCACGGCGTACATGGCGGCGCCGTTGTCGAGGCCGCGCAGCAGGTGATGGAAGAAGATGGGGTGCGCCTCTCGGGCATTCGATCCCCACAGCAGGATCACATCAGTCTCGGTGATCTCCTGGTAGGAGCACGTTCCGCCTCCGAGCCCGAACACTGTCGCCAGACCGACGACCGACGGAGCGTGTCAGGTGCGGTTACAGGAATCGATGTTGTTGGACTTCAGCACCGTCCGCATGAACTTCTGGGCTGCGTAGTTCATCTCGTTCGTGCTCTTGGAGCAAGAGAACATGCCGACGCCGCCGGCGCCGTGCTGCTGGGTGGCCGCCTGCAGCCCCGATGCAGCACGGTCGAGCGCATCGTCCCAGCTCGCAGGGCGCAGGACGCCGCCGTCGCGTACGAGGGGCGTCTCGAGTCGCGCGAGAGGTGCCTGGCGCCCCCCTGATCGTGCACTGTTCCCCCGCGGCATCGCCCCTCCTCGATACGCCTGAGTGCCGTGATCCAGAATTCTACGCTGTCCCCGGACTCTTTACCGTGACTACAACAGTTTTACCCTGACTACAGATTTGCCGCTCCGTATCGGCGTTGCGGCGTTCCGTACAGCAGAACAGTTCCACAATACGGCACAAAAATGCCGTCAGCCGACAGGCCTGTGCTGCCCGCGGGCTACCGTGGGGCTGGTGCAGTCGATCTCTCGCGCGTTCGCTGTCCTGCGGGCATTGGCCGTGGGCCCGCAGGGTGTCACCGACGTCGCCGATCACGTCGGGCTGCCCAAGAGCACGGTGGCCCGGCTGCTGACATCGCTCGAAGCAGTCGACGCCGTCGTCCAGGACGACGCAGGCGGCGACTACCGGCTCGGCCAGGGACTCATCGACATCATCGGTGCAGCCGGCGCCGACCGGAGTCTGCTGGCCGCAGCGCGCCCGCACCTGCACAGTCTGGTCAACCAGGTGGGCGAGACAGCCGGCGTAAGCGTTCGTGCTGATCGGACGGTGTACTACCTCGACCAGGTCGAGCCCGAATCCGAGGTGCAGGTGCGGTCGTGGACGGGCGAGTACTGCCCGATGCACTTGGTGCCTTCGGGGCTCGTGTACTTGGCCCATCTCAGCGCGGAAGCACTCGACGAGTACGTGCGCGCCGGCCTCGAGGCCACGACCGCGCACAGCATGGTCGATGCCGGCGCGCTGAAGACTCGGCTGAGCCAAGTCGCCAATGCCGGATATGTCTGGGTGTACGAGGAGTTCGCCATCGGGATCAACTCGGTGGCTGCGCCGGTGTTGAACGAAGAGGGGGCGGTGGTGGCGGCCCTGCACGTTCACGGCCCGGCGTACCGTTTCCCCGATCCGAACAGCACCCACGACATCGGCCTTGTGCTCATCGAGGCCGCGTCGAACCTGGCCGAGCACCTGGCAGGACGAGCGCCGCTGCCGGTGTAGCCGGCTCAGCTTGAGCTGGGGCGGTCGCGGCGGCGGCGGATCTCGTCGCAAATCGCCGGCACGACCTCGTGCAGGTCTGCAATGACCGCGTAGCCCGCCTTGGTGACCATGTTGGCTTCCGGATCGATGTTGATCGCCAGGATGTTCTTCGAACCCATGGCACCGACCCAATGCTGGATGGCACCCGAGATGCCGCAGGCAATGTAGATCTCTGGTGCGATGCGCGTGCCGGTCTGGCCGACTTGGTCGGAGTGCGAGCGCCAGCCGTTGTTGGTCACCGCTCGCGAACAACCGACGCGTCCGCCGAGCAGTTCCGCAAGCTCTTCGAGCGGGGCGAAACCGTCTGCTGAGCCGACGCCTCGGCCGCCTGACACCACGACCGGCGCGGTGGACAGCGTGATGCCCTCGGTGAGCGTCACCCGATCGCGGATCAGGGTCTGCTGCACTTCAGGCCCCAAGCCGGGCTCGAAGTCGGCAACGGTCGTATGGATGAGATCGCCTTCGCATGGCTCGGCCTCGATGGAGTGCTGCGCAATGGTCAGCAGCGGCAGGGTCGATGTGAGGGTCACGTCCTCGAGCAGCGAGCCGCCCCACTGGATGCGGGTGATGTGCCACGCATCGCCGTTCGCGGGGCCGGGTTGTCCTTCAGGCGGCGAGCCCGCGGGCGACACATTCACGCAGTTGGCCACGAGCGGCAGATCGGTGCGGGCAGCGAGCTGCGCCATGGCCTCGGCACCTCGGTCGGTGCCCGCTGCCACGAACGCCACAGGCCCCGCAGCCTCGACGAACCCCGCGAGCGCAGCGCCCCAGGCGTCGGGTCCGTAATCGGCCAGGAACGAATGGCGTCCGCGATGCACCGCAGCGACGCCATAGTCGGCGCAGGCGGCAACGAGATCGGCGCCGTGGGCATCGAACAGGTCATTGTCGCCCAGGATGACGGCATCGAGATCCGCGTCCAGGTCCGCGGCGAGCGCGCGGGCTGCGGTCAGAGCTTCCAGGGCACCGCTGGAGGGGACACCACGGTCGTGGTCGATCAGGACAGCGACGGCGCTCACAGCACCCCCAACTCGTCCAGCAGGTTCACCACAGCGGGTGCCGCTGCGGCACTGTCGCCGAGCTGCACGGTGGTGCTGGCACGCTCGGGCGGCCGGTGCAGCCGAACCCGCGACTGCCCGCCGGCGTCAGCGTCGGCGGCAGAGTCGAGTACTTGGATCTGGGCCTTGCGCGAGGCGAGACGCCCCTTCATGGTCGGGTAGCGGGGCAGGTTGATGCCTTCCTTGACACCGAGCGCGCAGGGGGCCTCGAGCTCGTACACCTCGTAGCCGGCATCGGTCTCGCGGCGCGCGGTGAATCCTCGCTCATGGGGGTCGATGCCCTTGATGCCGTTCACAATCGGCCTGCCGAGCGCGTGCGCCACCCGGATGCCGACCTGGAAATTGCCCCCGTCGGCAGATTCGTTGCCGAACAGGATCAGGTCGAACTGTCCCCCGGCGGACTCGAGCTCCCGTACAGCGGAGGTGATGGCGACGGCCGTTCGCTGGGGATCCCAGTCGAGGCCGCCCTCCGCCATCACCAGAGCGAACTCGTTGCCGCCGACGCTCGCTGCATAGCGCAGCTGCTCAGTGGACGCCTCGGGACCCAGCGTGAGCACGACGACGGCATGGTCATCGCCGTCAAGCCGCTCCACGATCTGGGCCGCCTCCTCCACCGCGCATTCCTCGTGCGGGCTGGTGGTGAAGCCCAAGTGGGCAGTATCGACCTGCTGGCCGTCGTCGGTGACGTTGATGCGCGAGCCGACAGCAGGCACCCGCTTCACGCACACCAAGATGCGCATCGGCGCGCCCTCAGGCCTTCATGCGGCTGTCGTCGGGATCGAACAGCGCCAGATTCGCACCCGTTGCCGCCACCGTTACCGGGTATTGCTCATGTTGATACATGACCGACAGCTCAGTGCCTACGGTGGCCAGCTCCGGCGGCAGGTAGGCCATTGCCAGGTAGGCGCCGAGCGATGGTGCGTTGCCAGCGGTGGTGACGCGGCTGACCCTGCCGTGCGAGTCGACGATCCGCTCCCCCGCCGGTGTCAGCACAGGCTCGTTGCCGGCCCCCATCGGGAAGCGGTCGTAGCCCTCGGCACAACGCAGGCTCTCGAAGCGCAGCATGGCGAGCTGGGCTGCCAGCGGCGCCTCCCGGGCCGCCAGGTACGCCTCCTTGCCGATGAAATCGGCAGCCTTCACCCGGGGCCGGGCCAAGCCCGCCTCGGCCGGGTTGTAATCGCTCTCGAGCTCGGCGCCCATGAGGCGGTAACCCTTCTCGAGCCGTCCGGTGGTGCCATACACCCCCGCGCCGACCGGCCGCAGGCTGTATTCCCGCCCGGCCTCGGCAATGGCGTCCCACAGCGCCAGCCCTGCGCTCGTGGGGCAATAGATCTCGAAGCCCGCATCGCCGACGTAGGAGATGCGAAACATCTGCACCGGGATGCCCGAGAGCAACGCATCGCGCACCTGGCCGTAGCCGAATGCCTCCTGGGACAGGTCGGTTTCGGTCAGCGTCTGCAGCAGCGCGATCGCATTGGGGCCCCACACGCCATAGGTAGCCAAGGCCTCGGTGCGGTTCTCGAAGTGCACGCCGTCGGCGGGCAGGTTGTGGCGGAACCAGTACTCGTCACGACCGCCGTCGAATGCACCGGTGGCAATGCGGAAGCGGTCCTCGGACAGGCGCACGATCGTGAGGTCGGACCGGAAGCCGCCGTCGGCGGTGAGCACCGGGGTATAGATCGAGCGGCCGACTGGCAGGTCGCACTTGTTGACCACCATCTTCTCGATATAGGGCACCACGCTTGGGCCCGACACCTCGAACACCTGGAACGGCGAGATGTCCACCAGCCCGCAGTGCTCCCGCAGGTGCAAGTGCTCGGCATCGGTGATGGGACTCCACCAGCGAGCATCCCACTCGTGGGTACGGCCCTCGATGCCGTAGCGGTCGACGAGGTCGGCATTCGATTCGTACCAGTGCGGTCGCTCCCAGCCGCCCGCCTCGAAGTAGAAGGCTCCGAGGTCATCGGTGCGGGCCTTGGCGGGTCCGCAGGTGAAGTTGCGGCGCGTCGCCCACTGCTCGCGTGGATGCACGATGCCGTAGGTCTTGTTGAAGTGCTCGTCGGCCCGGGTCTCGATGTGGATGACGTTGCGATCCTGGGGGTAGAAGCGCGTGACGTCCGAGCCGTGGGGATCGGTCATGCGGGGATAGCCGTAGGTCATCCATTCGGCCATCAGGCGCCCCACTCCAGGACCTTCTTTGACCCACACCGCCGCCACCGACCACAGGTTCTCGACCTCCGGTGTCGGGCCCAAGACCGGCGAGGCATCGGGCGTCAGCGAGAGCAGGCCGTTGATGGCGTACTTGATCTCACCGTCGCCCAGGAACTCCATCAGCTCGATGGCCTGCTCGAGTTGTTCGTCGAAGTCATCGGGCGTGAACGGCATCTCGGTCGGGCTGAGAGCTGCTTCCTCGTTGGAAGGGATGTCCTCGACACGGTGCAGGATTGGCCGGTGGGCGTAGCTGCCCACCTCCATGGAGCCGGCCGACTGGCGCTCGTAGCAGAAGGTGTCCATGTCGCGCACGATCGGGTATGCCAGCTCCTGATTTGTCTCGACCAGCACGTCGAACGGGCCCACATCGACCATCTGGTGGACGGCGGGTGTGAGCGGGATGGTGGCTCCGGCCATCTGGGCGAGCTTGGGGCTCCATACGCCGCAGGCGATCGCCACGGTGTCGCATTCGATGCGGCCCCGATCGGTCACCACTGCGGAGATGCGGGGGCGGTTCGCTCCGGCCATGGTCTCGATATCGAGCACTTCGGTGTTGGCGAAGGTCTGCAGGTGGCCGGCCTCGGTGGCCCGGCGGCGCATCTGCGTGCCCGTCTCTAGCGAGTCCACAGCCGAGACGCTGGGGGTATAGAAGCCGCCCAAGATGACATCGGAGTCGATGAACGGCACCATTTCGACGACCTCGTCCACCGTGAGCAGCTTCGACTCGATGCCCCAGCACGTCGCCGAGGTCATGCGGCGGCGAAACTCCTCCATGCGCTCGGGGCTGCGTGCCACTTCGATTCCGCCGCACGTGTTCTGCAGACCCAGCGCCTCGTACTGATGCTGGCTGTCAACGGTGAGATCGACGATCTCCTTGGAGTGATCGACGGGGAAGATGAAGTTCGATGCGTGGCCGGTGGATCCGCCCGGATTGGGCAGCGGGCCCTTGTCGAGGAGCACGATGTCGGTCCAGCCGAGATCGCTGAGATGGCCGACCAGGCAGTTGCCGACGATGCCTGCACCAATGACGACACAATCTGCCCGCGCCGGAAAGTCACTCATAACTCTCATCCCCCGCCATTGCTGGTCAACAGCATGCCGCAGCACCGCTGCCGCATATCGCTGCTATGGATCGATGCTGTTCTGTATGATGGAACAGTTCCGCTCAGCGGAACAGCAACTAGGGGAACAGTAGCCGAACGACCCGGCAATTGGCGACATCGAACCTGTGGCGCAGCGAGGTCGCGAGGTTCTGGCAGGGTGTAGAGGGCTCAATTCGTGTGGGGGTGCACGGCATGGCAACGACAGGCGGATTTCCAAGTGATCTCGAGATTGCATCGGCTGCACAGATCCGGCCGCTGACCGAGATCGCGGACGAGGCGGGCATCCCGCTGGAATACCTCGAGCTGTACGGCTCCGGCGTGGCCAAGGTCAAGCTGGAGGCCGTCGAAGCGATGGCTGACCGGCCCCGCGGGCGCTACGTGGTGGTGACGGCCATCACCCCGACGCCGCTCGGCGAGGGCAAGACGACCACCACGGTTGGGCTCGGGCAGGCGTTCGGACACATCGGGCGAACCGCCACCATCGCCATCCGGCAGCCGTCGATGGGTCCCACCTTCGGCATCAAAGGCGGAGCGGCCGGCGGCGGCTACAGCCAGGTGGTGCCGATGGACCTGTTCAACCTGCATCTCACCGGCGACATGCACGCCGTCACCGCGGCGCACAATCTCTGCGCAGCCATGCTGGATGCGCACCTATACCACGGCAATGAAGCCGGCTTCGATATTCACAACATCACTTGGCGCCGGGTGCTGGATGTCAACGACCGGGCCTTGCGGAACATCACCATCGGATTGGGCGGCCGCCTCGACGGCATCCCCCGCGAGTCGGGCTTCGACATCACCGCTGCCTCGGAGGTGATGGCGACCCTCGCGCTGTGCACTTCCATGTCAGATCTGCGTGCCCGGCTCGGCCGCATCGTGCTGGGCTACACCAAGGGCGGCGAGCCGGTGACCGCCGAGGAGATCGGCGCCGCCGGGTCGATGGCGGTGCTGCTGCGCGAAGCCATCAAACCCAACCTCATGCAGACCCTCGAAGGCTCCCCGGCGCTCGTGCACACGGGTCCCTTCGGCAATATCGCGACCGGGAACTCCTCGATCGTTGCCGACCAGATCGGCATCGGCACCTCCGACTTCCTGCTCACCGAGGCGGGCTTCGGTGCCGACATGGGCGCAGAGCGCTTCTTCAACATCAAGTGCCGGTACTCGGGCGTATCACCCGACGCCGCAGTGATCGTGGCGACCGTGCGCGGCCTCAAAGCTCACTCCGGCAAGCACCGGATCGTGGCCGGGCGGCCGCTGCCGCCGGCCCTGCTCGAGGCCAACCCGGATGAGGTGCACGCCGGCGGCGACAACCTCCGCAAACAGCTCGAGAACGTGCGAATGCACGGTGTCTCGCCGGTGGTGGCGATCAACCAGTTCCCCGGCGACCACGAGGCAGACCTCTCCGCCATCGCCGAGGTCGCCGCCGAGTACGGTGCCCGCTCGGCCCGCTGCACTCACTTCGCCGACGGCGGCTCCGGTGCGGCCGACCTTGCCGAAGCCGTGGCCGAGGCTGCCGAGGAACCGACCGACTTCTCGGTGCTGTACCCCGACGACATGTCGCTGCGCGACAAGATCCGCGCCGTCGCGACCAACGTGTACGGCGCAGACGATGTGAGCTACACGGCCCGGGCGAACCGCGAGATCGACGGGTACGAGCGCAATGGCTTCGGGAACCTGCCGGTGTGCATCGCGAAGACCCACCTGTCCATCTCGTCGGATGCCGCGCTCAAGGGCGCCCCGACCGGCTGGACTCTGCCGGTGCGTGAAGTGCGGGCGTCGGTTGGTGCCGGGTTTGTGTACCCGATCTGCGGGGACATGCGCACGATGCCCGGGCTCGGGCGTGACCCGGCAGCCCGCCACATCGACCTCGATGCCGACGGCGACATCGTCGGCCTGAGCTGAACGGAGCAGTTGTTGTTGAAGGATGCTTCTGGGCGCCGTCGGCTGCTGCAGCACGCTCAGTGGGAACTCATCCCGCTGCGCAATCTGGCCGAGCAGCTGCCGCACCTGCCATCCCAATCACCGGTATCGGTGACGGCGTCGGCGTCCAAGACGCTCGAGGACACGCTGGACCTGACAGCTGAGCTATGTGCATTGGGCCATCGCCCGGTGCCCCATGTCGCAGCTCGCATGGTCGCCAGCCGTGATCACCTGGAGGAACTGCTCGGCCGCATCGAAGCGATGGGCCTCAGCGAGATATTCCTGGTCGGCGGCGACGTCACCTCGCCTGCGGGCCCATTCGACAGTGCCGTCGGGCTGCTCGAAGCGCTGCGCGAAGTCAGTCACTCGCTCGTTCACATCGGCGTCACGTCCTACCCCGAAGGGCATGCGCTCATCACCGATGCCGTGCTGCATGAAGCGCTGCATGTCAAGCAGGTGCTGCTCGCCGAAGCGGGCATCGAGGGCCACGCAGCTACCCAGATGTGCTTTCATCCCAAGGCGATCGTGGAATGGCTGGCCGCCGAGCGCGACAGCGGGTTCAACCTTCCCGTGCATCTCGGTATTCCCGGAGCGGTCGATCCGGCGCGGCTGCTGCGGATCGGCACTCGGCTGGGAGTCGGCGCGTCCCTGCGCTACCTGCGCAAGAACACCGGTGCCGTGGCCCGCATGCTGCGCCCCGGGGGCTACGACCCGAGCGGGCTGGTCGACCGCATCGCCCCCCACGCGGAGCGACTCGACGTAGCTGGCCTGCACGTCTTCACCTTCAACGCGATCGCCGACACCGTCGCCTGGCGCGAGACAGCGCTCGCCGAGACGTCCACACGCCGCAGGTGAGAACGAGCCGTATGAGGTTGCCGGCGGGGCTGCTCGCAGCGCTCGAGATTGCGTTGCTTGCAGCGTTGGGCATTGCGCATCGCGTGTACTGGCACGGGGGCGTCGAGGTCACGTATGTGGTCTTTGCCCTGTTCCTCTCGACCAATCTCGTGATCTGCTTCTGGGAGATCTGCCTCTTCTTCCGGCGCGACTACATCGAGTCGCGGATTGCCTACTGGCAGCAGGAACGGCAGCGCACCGGCACGAGCCCGGCACTGGCGTTCCTCACGACCAAGGTTCCGCTGCGGTCGGCGTTCTCGCCGACCGTCTGGGCCGACGTGTGGGCCGCCTATTCCGTCTACGACGGCTCGTATGCCGATCGCCGCACCTACGGGTTCAACGTGGACGTGGGCAATGGCTTCATCACGGCTCTACCCACGCTGATCCTGTACGCGACGTTCACTACGGAGTTCATTTCGCCGCTCGCGGCAGGAATCCTCGGGATCATGTTCTTCTGGCAGTGGACGTATGCGACGTCCATCTACTTGTTGAGCTTCTTCATTGCGAAGCGCCACCGAGACATCAGCAGGGGCGAGGTGTACGGCATGATCCTGGGGTTCAACGCCCCCTGGATCGTGGTGCCGCTGCTGGGGCTGTACGTCTCCATCCGCCTCGTCGCCGACGGCAGCTACAGCGTCTTAGGCGGCTGAAGGCGAAGCTCTGCGTCGATGCTCCGGCAGGGCGGGTGCGGGCTCTTCGGAGATGCTGAAGTGGATTGCCGCTGCCGCGACACCGAGTGCGGCTGCCAGCCACCACCACAGGTCGTATGAACCAGTGAGCTCGCGGATCTCGCCGCCGCCCCAGGAGCCGAGGAATGCGCCGATCTGGTGGGACAGAAAGACGAAGCCGAACAGCGTTCCGGCCCTGCGCACGCCGAATTGGCCCAGCACGATGCCCGAGGTCAACGGCACGCTGGCGAGCCACACAATCCCGATCACCACGCCGAACCCGAGGGCCACGACGGGAGTCACCGGCAGCAGCACCAAGCCGGCGAAGGCCAGCGCCCGGGTGCTGTACATGATGCTCAGCAGCCGGCTCTTCGCGAACCGCATGCCCAGCGCACCAGCAGCAAACGCTCCCACGATGTTGAACAGGCCGACCAGCGACCATGACATGTTGGCGACGGCGGTATCGAGGCCGGCGTCGGTGAGCGTCTTGGGCAGATGCACGCCGATGAACGTGACGTGAAAGCCGCAGACGAAGAACGTGCAGTTGACCAGCAGGTAGTCGCGATGGCGGGCCGCCCTCGCCAGCGTTGTCAAGAGCGACTCGTCGTCCTGCGGTGGCATTTCGACGACCTCGGCAGGGCCGGATCGGGTGCGCAACGGCCCGACGAACAACCCGATGGACACCGTCACGACGGCCAAGACGGTCAGTGCACTCCGCCAGCCGAAAGCGCTGATGACCGCGCCGGTCAGCGGCACGAGCACGAAGTGTCCGAGCGAGCCGCAGGCGGTGGCCACGCCCAGCGCCATCGAGCGACGGTGGGGGTCCACCAACCGGCTCATCGAAGAGAGCACGACCGCGAACGACGCTGCAGACATGCCGAGGCCGACGATCACACCGCCGCCGAGATGCAGCCCAGCGGGTCCGTTGGCTGCTCCCATCACCAGCAGGCCCCCCGCATAGGCGATAGCGCCCACGAGCAGCGTGCGCGCTGCGCCGAATCGATCGGCGATGGTGCCCGCAAGCGGCTGGCCCAGGCCCCACACGAGGTTCTGCAGCGCTACGGTCAGTCCGACCGTGCCGATGCCCACGTCGAGTGCTCGATCGATGGCGTCGGGGAACAGACCCATGGTGGCCCGCACACCCAGCGTCAGCGCCGTGATGATGCTCCCGGTGATCAGGATCGGCGCGATCGAGGTCTTGCCAGTCCCGGGGTGCACCGGATCAGGGTATGGCTGGGGTCCGATGCTTGCTCAGCGGGAGTTGATCTGCCGGACGCCGTACACCGCTTCCATCTCGCCCAGCTCGCTCAGCACCTTGCGTGACGGCCGGCGAGACACCCGGATGGTGGCCACCGCAGCGTGGTGCTTGGGACCGGCCAAGATCTCATTGCGCATCTGCAGCACGTTGATGCCGCTGGCACGCAAGGCCATGAGGATCCCCGCCAGCACGCCCACCTGATCGCGGTGACGGACGACGATGGTGCTGCGACCCAATGGCCGCTCAGCGCGGTTGACACAGTTGACCACATCTCCTGCAGTGAATGCCTCGAGCACCTCGACGACACCATCAGCGATGTCTTCGGAGGCCTGCACCGTGGACGCGCCGACGTGATGCGTGCCAGTGACCCGCGGGTGGGACGCCAGCGGCGAATGCCAGTCTGGGTCGGCGTCGGGCGGTTCCCCGCGGAACACATCGAGTCCTGCCCGCATCCCTCGCTCGTCCAGGGCGCGCAGCAACGCCTCCTCGTCCACGATCTCGCCACGGGAGGTGTTGAGCAGGATCGCCTCGTCCGGCATCTTCGCCAGGAACTCGGCATCGACAAGTCCGCACGTCTCGGGCGTGGCGGGCAGATGTACCGAGACGATGTCGGCGCCTGCCAGCAGGCTGTCCCAGTCGGGATGGATCTCGATCTCGAGTTGCTTCATTTCAGCCAGCAGGCTCGCGGAGCGATCCGAGCGGTACAGCGCCGAGAGCTCGATGCCGAATGCCGCAGCGCGATGGGCGACCTCGATGCCAATGGCGCCCATTCCCACGATCGCCATCCGGCGGCCTTTCAGACCTGTGGCTCCCATGTACTGGGACTTGTTCCAACGGCCCTCATGCAGGTCTGACGTGGCATCGGGGATCTGCCGGTCCACCGCCAGCAGCAAGCCCATGGTCAACTCGGCGACAGCCACGGCGTTTCGGCCGGGCACATTGCAGATGTATATGCCGTACTTGCTGGCTCCGTCACAGTCGATTGTGTCGGTGCCGGCACCGGCTCGCAGCACCATGCTGAGCCGGTCGGCGGCCTTGAATACCGTGCGCTTCACTTCGGTGCTGCGCACCACAAGAACCTCGATGCCCTCGATGTGGTCGGCAAGATCGTCCGCCGTCAGCTCGGGCTTGACGATGCACTCATGGCCCGCCGCTTCGAGCCGGCCCAATCGTCCGGTGTCGATCTTGTCGGCAAACAGAATGCGCATCGGCGTCACCGCTAGGACAGGGTGTGCGGTCACAGCGCCGCCGCAGCAGCCGCCGGGACATATACCCGCATGTTCAGCCAGTGTGCCAAATGCGCGACCCTGCGCGGTGCCACTGGTTGGCTCAGCCGGAAGCGAGGTCGTCTTCGATGTAGGCGCGGATGATGTCGTCGTAACTGCGATCAGGCACAAAGCCCAGATCCAGAGCTCGCTGAGTGTCGAATCGTTCGGGCCACCCGCCGACGATGTCTGCGATGACCGGGTCTGGTGCCTCGACGATCAAGGATGCTGCGTCGGGTCCGGCGACACGAGCGAGCGCGTCGACCTGCTCGCCGACGGTCACCGACACGCCGGGCATAGTGATGTTGCGTCGTGCTCCCACGGCCGCACTGTCGAGTTCTGCGGCGTGAACCATGTACTCGACCGCCGTACGGGGGCTGGCATGGCTGTGGCGCACGTCCCTGGATACGGGCAGCTCCGCATGCGCCCCATCCAATGGTTCGCGGACAATGCTGCTGAAGAAACCGGAGGCAGCGGCATTGGGCGAACCCGGGCGAACGCTGATGGTGGGCAGTCGAATGCCGATGCCGTCGAAGAAACCTCGGCGGCTGTAGTCGGCGAGGAGCGCTTCGGCCACCATCTTCTGCGTGCCGTAGGAGGTGAGCGGCGTCAGGTGGAAATCGTCGGGAATGAGGTCGGGCAGCGGCGCACCGAACACCGCTATCGATGACGTGAACACGACCCGTGGGGTCCCCTCTGCGCAGCGCAGCGCATCGAACAGCGCTCGGGTGCCGTCGATGTTGACGGCCATGCCCTTGTCGAAATTGGCCTCGGCTTCACCCGATACGACGCCGGCAAGGTGAAAGATCACATCCGGCACTGGTCTCAGCAGCTTCGCTGCCACCCCGTGCTCGCAGAGGTTGCCGACATGTGAGCAGCAGATCGCGGCCTCAGTCGGGCACTCGATGATGTCGATGAGATCGATCCGGTCGATCGAGTCTCCCCGTAATGTGCCCACATCCACCAATCGCTTGGTCAGCTTGCGGCCGAGCATCCCCGCGGCTCCGGTGATCAGCACGTGCATCGGGCGAACCTCACTTCGGACATGTCCCAGACGATTCCGCCGTTGCCGAGCCGTGGCGTGCTATAGCAGCTGCCCGAAGTCGAGAACGAGCAGGATCACCAGCAGCACGATGATCCCGACGTTGAGCGCGCTGACCGGCCATTTCCAGCGGTGATCGGAGTGCCAGTGCCGCTTGATGCTCGCGATGTTCGCCCACAGTGCAATCAGCGAGATAGGTATGCCCACCGCGGGCCCCACACCCGGTGCCAGCCCGATGAAAGGCGCCACGAACGGCAGGATCACGTACGCCAGCGTGCAGCGAATGGCCGAGATCAGGATGGAGAATCGCAGCGTGCGCGCGGATGCTTCTTCGAGCTCCGAAGCTGCAGCGGCGGTGTCTGTCACGGCGGTCCATTCTCGCAGCAGCGAGCTGCGAAGGTGCACTGCGAAGATCCGGCCGATCTGCCGTCGTGCGGGGGCATCGGCGAGTGCTCAGTACCATCGTCACCAATTGCTGTGAGACCACTGTGACCAAGGGGAAACCATGGCCGGCGCACTCGATGGAGTACGAGTTCTGGATCTGTCCACGCTGGTGCAGGGACCGCAAGCAGCAGCCATGCTGCACGGTCTCGGCGCCGAGGTGATCAAGATCGAACTGCCCCAAGTCGGCGACGTGGGCCGCCACGTCGACGTCCTCGAGGACTATGGCCACTCGTCGGTCTACATCGCGTGCAACCGTGGCAAGCGCTCGGTGGCACTCGACTTGCGTGTCGACGCGGGCAAGGAGGCCTTTCTGAAGCTGGTCGAGACCTCCGACGTGGTGCTCTCGAACTTCAAGCCAGGCACGCTCGACGAGTGGGGCCTGGGCTATGACGATCTCGCAGCCGTGAATCCGGGCATCATCTGGGCGGCGGGCAGCTTCTTGGGTCCCTACGGTCCGGAGGCGGATCGTGAGGGCGCCGACATCGCTGGGCAGGCCTCCGGCGGCGTCATCGCCTCGAGCGGTTTTGACGGCGGACCGCTGTCGACCTATGGAGCGCTCGTCGCCGACCATTGCGGCGCGCAGAACCTGCAAACGGGGATTCTTGCTGCGCTGTACGCCCGCGAACGCACGGGCCGGGGGCAGCGGGTCGATGTGAGCCTCCTCGGCGGACAGATCTGGCTGCAAGCCGTGGAGTACACCCACTTGCTGCTGACCGGTGAGGAAGCAGGCCGGTCCAATGGCGGGCATCCGTTGGTGCACGCGTTGTACGGCGTGTTCCCCACCTCCGACGGCGCCATCGCCATGGCGGGCTGCCCCGAGCATCTGTGGCCGGGCATGTGCCGGGCCATCGAACGGCCCGACCTTGAAGACCATCCGCAGTGGAATGCCTACTTCGTGCCTCGGGAGGTAGCACTGGAGCTGCGTGCGTTCTTCGCAGAGGTGTTCGCCACCCGTTCCACCGAGGAATGGTCCAAGCGGCTCGAAGCCGAAGAACAGCGCTTCTGCGCCGTGCGCAGCCACTCAGAGGTGGTGGCCAATGAGCAGCCGTACGCGAACGGCTATCTGGTCAAGGCCGACCATGACGAGTGGGGCACGCAGACCTGGGTGGGCTGCCCCATCACCATGTCGGACACGCCCACGCGACCTGGTATCGATGTGGCCGAGCTGGGCCAGCACACCGAAGAGGCGCTGCTCGAGGCCGGCGCCGAGTGGGAACAGCTCGAAGCGTGGCGCGAGGCTGGCGCCTGGTAGCTGCAGAGCCTCCAGCTGTCTCTGCAGCTAGGGCATCTGTGCGTTGCCGGTCACACGCCCAGTTCGTTGTCGGCCACAACGGGATTGCCTGCCAGCACTGTGTGACGCACACGGCCGGTCAGCGTGCGGCCGGCCCAGGGCGAGTTCAGGCTGCGCGATTGCAGTTCGGCGGCGCGCACTGTCCAGATCTCGGTTGGGTCGAACACGGTGACGTTGGCGAGGCTGCCGGGGCGGATCGGCTGGCCGTGATCAGTAATGCCTGCGATGCGGGCGGGTGCCGTCGAGACCACTTCCACGAAGCGCTCCGGTGACATCTGACCGGTAGCGACGAACTCCGACCACACCACTGGCGCCATCGTCTCCACACCGATCATTCCTGGCGGGGCATCGGCCAGCGGCCGATCCTTCAGCGAGGGATGGTGGGGGGCGTGGTCGGTCGCGACGGCATCCAGCGAGCCGTCGACAATGCCCTGGCGAAGCGCCGCCACGTCATCGGCCAACCGCAGCGGCGGGTTCATCTTGCCTGTCGTGCCGAGCCGCTCGACGTCATCCTCAGTGAGCACCAAGTGTTGGGGGGTGACCTCCGCCGTCACCGCCACTCCGTCTCGTTTGGCCCGGGCAACCAGATCCATGGCCGCGGCAACCGAGAGATGCAACACGTGGTAGCGACCTCCTGTCCGCCGGGCGAGCTCGATGTCCCGGTGGACCACCGAGACCTCTGCCTCGGCAGGCCGCCCACGTAGTCCGAGTCGGTTGGCCACAGCGCCGGCGTTGACGACTCCCCCGGCGACCATCGCGGGGTCTTCCGCATGCTGGCTGATCACTGCGCCGGGCAGCCGCACGGTTGCCGCGAGAGCGGCTTCCATCAGCGTTTCGTCAGCCAGGCAGTCGCCGTCGTCGGTGAACACGCGCACGCCTGCCTCATACAACGCTGCCAGATCAGCGAGCTGCTCCCCCGCTCGTCCTGCAGTGATAGCCGCCGATGTCCGGACATCGCACGGCACACCGGCGGCCAGGGCGAGCACCTCGTTGACCATGTCGGGAGTGTCGATCGGCGGGTTGGTGTTGGGCATGATCACGCAGGCCGTCACACCGCCCATCGCCGCCCCTGCGGCGCCGGAAGCCATGTCCTCGCTGTCGGTGGCGCCCGGCGTACGGAAGTGGACCTGGATGTCCACAAATCCGGGCATGACCCATGCATCCGAGGCGTCCAGCGTTCGCTGCACCATCGGGGCCTCCCCGGCGGGCACCACCGCTGCGATGTGCCCACCCTCGATGACGACATCGACGGGTTCAGCGGCCTCAGCGGGTGCTGCCAATCGACCCCCCAAGATCGCCAGATCTGCAGCCATCGCCTCACCCTAAGCAACGAGCCATCACGGCGGGCGCTGCACCATCGCACGTGCGACCCTGCACACAGAATGGAGAGCAGGTCGCCCGGTACCGTTTGGGCATGACACTTGCCGATGTTGCCCCGCCTGCCAGCGATGCCATCTCAGACGGCCAGCGTGCCAGCTACGAAGCCAACGGCTATCTGTGCCTGCCGGGCTTTGTCGGGCCGGAATGGCTCGACGAGCTCCGTGCTGTGACGGCGGAGTTCATCGATGCCAGCCGTACGGAGATCGCCTCGGGCAAGGTGTTCGATCTCGAGCCCACACACACTGCCGATGCGCCACGGCTGCGGCGACTCATCTCCCCCGTCGACCAGCACCCGACCTACGCGAGGTTTGCCTTCGAGGGCCCCCCGGCGCAGCTCGCCTCGGCCCTGCTCGGCGGCCCGGTGCGCTACCACCACTCCAAGCTCAACTTCAAGTGGTCGGGCGGCGGCGAGGAGGTGAAGTGGCATCAGGACATCCAGTTCTGGCCTCACACCGACTTCACCCCGCTCACGATCGGCGTGTATCTCGAAGACGTCGATCCTGAGATGTCGCCGATGGGCGTGCTGCCCGGCAGCCACCGTGGTCCGCTGTTCGACCAGTACGCGCCCGACGGGAGCTGGGCGGGCTCGATGGCTGATGCCGATGTGGCGACCCTGGATCTGGACCAGATGGTGTACCTCGGCGGGCCGGCAGGTTCAGTCACCGTTCACAACTGCTGCATGATCCACGGCTCGCTGCCCAACAACTCGCCGCGGCCCCGGCCTCTGCTGCTGCAGACCTACTCGGCCGTCGACTCCTACCCGATCAGCCACATCGGCGCGAACGGAGTCTTGGGGTCGAGCGGCGGCAGAATCTGCGGCGGCGAGGCGTCCCAGATTCTCACGATCGACGGCCGCCAGATGCACGGCGCGCCCGACTGGTCGCGCAAGGGTCCGCCGACGATCTTCGGCTCCCAGCAGAAAGACGCTCTCGACGGCTGAGTTGCGAGTTGCGCTGGGCACGATCTGGAGTTTTGGGGTGACCGCCGAACATCATCACCCCGTACCCGATTTCTTCGACGCGCTGGATGCCGTAGTGCGTCGGGAGATTGCTGAATGCGCCGGACTGGAGCACGCCGAGCGGCTCAGCGGTGGGGCCAGCATGGAGACGTACCGCCTGGTGTGCCGACGAGCGTCCGACACCGATGCCAGTTTCGTCATCTGCCTGCGCCGGGGACCCGACGGCGAGGACCGTGAGGGCGACAACGTCACGGGCGTGGCCGCCGAAGCACAGTGCATGGCTGTGGCCCGTGCGGCGGGGGTTCCCGAGCCGGAAGTGCTGTACGTGCTGACGCCCGACGACGGCGTGGGCGCGGGCTTCCTGATGGAGTGGCTGGACGGCGTCACGCTGGGAGCCCGCATTGCCAGAGCGCCTGAGCTGGCCGACGTGCGTGCCAAGTTGGCGTTCCAGTGCGGCCAGGAGATGGCCCGAATCCACGGCATCGACCTCGACGCCTCGGAACTGTCAAGGGTGCTGCGCCGGGTTGAGCCCGCCGAGTACCTCGCTGAGTCGTGGGACCGCTACAAGGACATGCCCACCCCCCAGCCGATGATCGACTACGCGGGGCGCTGGCTGACCGAACAGTTGGACGGACGCGGTCCGACCGAGCTGACACTGGTGCACAACGACTTCCGCAACGGCAATGTCATGGTGGACCCCGGCGAGGGACTGAACGCGGTGCTCGACTGGGAGACCGCCCACATCGGCGATCCGATGCGGGATCTGGGCTGGATGTGCACCAATTCGTGGCGCTTCGGGCAGCGGCACTTGCCGGTCGGCGGGTTCGGCCTCTACGACGACCTGTTTGCCGGCTATGAGAGCGTGGCCGGCCACCCAGTCGACCGGGATCGAGTCCAGTACTGGGAGGTGTTTGGTTCGTTCTGGTGGGCGGTGGGCTGCCTGTCGATGGCGGATCGCTACAGGATGGGCTCTGACGCCACCGTGGAGCGGCCCGGTATCGGTCGCCGCAGCTCGGAGTGCCAACTCGATTGCGTCAACTTGATCATTCCGGGGCCCGTGGAGTTCCAACCCGCCGTGCATGAACTGGGTCTCCTAGAGCCTGACTTCGGTCGCCAGCCTCGGGACCTGTCGCCGTTCGGCGGCAGCGGGACCAGTGCTCAGGCGCACGCTGCAGCGGGCGACATGCCCCGCGTGGACGAGCTGCTCGAGAGCGTGCGTGACTTCCTGCATGGCGAAGTCCGTCAGGCCACCGAGGGACGCACGAACTTCCTGGCGCTCGTGGCGGGCAACTCTCTCGACATCGCGTTGCGAGAACGCTTGATTGGGCCGCAACTGCACCGCTACGAGCAGGAGCGGCTCGCCTCGCTGGTCGGCGACAGCCATCCGACGGCCAGCGACCGCGCCACCCCGGATGCACAGATCGCCGAGCAGGTCACGGAGTTGCGGTGGCGTCTCGTGCACGCACTGCGAGACGGCTCGATGCCGCTGGACGCACCCGGGCTCGCCGACTACCTGCGCACCTCAGTCGCCCACCAGGTGGCGATCGACCAGCCCAAGTACTCAGCGTTCCGCCACATCGCCACCTTGTGATGGGTGAGTACAACGCGGACGGTCAGCGCCAGAGGGCCAGCAGTACGCCGATGACGCTGTAGGAGATGAGCGGGTAACCGGCGTTGATGGCCCACAGCCGCAGGCCGCGGCCCTCGAAGGCGTAGTTGATGCCGTGCGAGGTGAGCACGAAGCCGGCGCCGGCCAGCAGGCCGAGGCCCAGGCCCTCGCCGAAGCTGTCAGTGTCGAGGCCCTGGCCCAGCAGCGCCAGCACGAGCGTGAAGACGAAAGCGAGCACGATCGCCAGCACGTAGGGGTACCACTGGCGCGGCGTGCCCTTCATCGCCTCCATGTCGTCGTCGGTCAGCCCGACTTCGGCCATCCACGGCTTGGCCAGCGTGCTGTACCACGCCGCCCCGAGCACCTGGTTGAACACGATCGCCACGATGATCGCCCACCAGTTCAGGCTTCCCAGGTCCATCGCGTCCATGTGCGTCCTCCTGAATTCCCAACCGAGCTATGACTCGGCGGTTGCCTTGATGGCTGCGAGAGTTGCGGCCATGCCGGAACGTACGACATCAGCTCTCGCTGCCAATTGTTCGGCACTCAATGGCTGAAGCGTAGGTGGCAGGCTGAGGACATCCCAGATTTCAGTCAGCGATGTGCCGCCCGTGCCATTGGGTGCCATGCGGTAGGTCCAGCGCACATAGGGGCCTTCAGGGTCCTGCGGGCGGGTCACCCACTCGAAGCACTCCGACGGCTGGGCCACGGTCACCGTGCAGGGCACACTCCACTCGCGGTCGCCGATTCGGTTGTGCCCTTCGAAGGTCGAGCCTTCAGCAGCAGGCGTATCGCTCGTCCAGTCCGCCCCGACATTCTCCGGGCTCCACTCCCCCATCCGGGGCACGTCGGACACCAGGGCATAGACGGCATCGGGAGTGGCCGCGATGTCGACGCTTGCTTCGTGCTGCATTCCATGAACGGTCATGGGCGAAACCGTAGTTTCGCCCGCCAGCGTGGGCGCAGGCGTTTGCTATGGCCCCTGCGGGCACTGCGATGCAGCCCGCCGCGCCATACCATTGCGGCGACCGCGGCGGGCCGTGTTACCACCCGCTGCCGCCGATGCCGAGAGCTACGGGAACGAGGAGCACAGATGGGCGAGATCCCGCGAACCGAGGACCGTCGCAGCCCCATCCGGCGGCTCGGACGAACGGTTGAGCCGATTCACACGGTCGCCTACTACTCACCCGAGATCTACGGCTTCAACGACGACGGGTTCAAGGGCTGGTGGCATGCCTACTTCGCGTACCGCTCGGCCCCCATGGGCAGGGTGAGTGCTGCGACCGTGACGTCGGTGTTCTACAACTTCGCCCCACGCATGGTGGAGCGGGCCGTGCCGGGCTGCTGGGATGTCATGGAACCCGACGCCGTCCGTGCCCGCCAGCTCGAGCTCACGACGGCGTCGATGCAGCGGGCCTTGGGCGAGTACCCGGACCAGGGCGAGATTGCCGCAGCAGCGTCCGCTCTGCGCAGCTTCGCAGGAGATCTGCCGACCGGGGCACGACCGCTGTATGCAGGGTGGGCATCGGAACCGTGGCCTGGCGACAGCACGGGCGGCGGTGATGTCATGGACCTCTGGCACGGCTGCACACTGCTGCGAGAGTTCCGTTTCGACGGCCACAACATCGCGCTCGCCGCCGGCGACCTCGATCCCGTCGAATGCCACGTGATGATGACCACCGGCGGTCATGGCAACGGCGCCACGATCCAGAAGATCCGGGGCTGGAGCGCCGACGAATGGGATGCCGCCTGCCAACGCCTTATCGATCGCGGCTGGACCACGGCTGATGGCGAGCAAACTCCCGAAGGCAACGCCGCACGCCGGGCGGTCGAGCACGACACCGACCGGTTGTCATTGGCCGCGGCCGATGCCTTGCCTCCAGGCGATCTCGAGGCCCTGCTGGGACAGCTCGAGCGCATCATGGGCTACCTCGTGGAGACCGGCATCGTCGCGGGCGTCTGGCCGCCTCCGCACGTCACGGTCGACGCCTGAGGACCTGTGCCTGACCCCCTCGGGCCCTCCAGCTCAGCCGCCCCTACCAGAGAGTCCGCGAACGGCGGCAGTCGCGACTTCATTCGAGACCAAGTCGAGGCGGACTTGGGGTCGGAGCGTTTCGCGGGCAGGGTTCAGACCCGCTTCCCACCGGAACCGAACGGGTATCTCCACGTCGGGCACGCCAAGGCGATCTGCTTGGACTTCACGGTGGCCTCCGAATTCGGCGGCCACTGCTTTCTGCGCTTCGACGACACGAATCCTGCAACCGAGAGTCCCGAGTACGTCGAGGCCATCGTCGACGACGTGAGGTGGCTGGGCTTCGAGCCCGACGAAGTTCGCTTTGCCTCGGACTACTTCGAACAGCTCTACGCATGGGCGGAATACCTGATCGAGCGAGGGCTGGCCTACGTCGACGACCAGGACGCGGAGACTATTTCAGCGGGCCGTGGGGGCTTCGGGCAGCCAGGCATCGAGAGCCCCTACCGGGATCGGGAAGCCCCCGAGAACCTGCGCCTGTTCCGCGAGATGGCCGCTGGCCAGCATCCTGAAGGCAGCAGGGTGCTGCGGGCCCGCGTCGACATGCAGCACGAGAACATGCAGATGCGTGACCCGGTGATGTACCGCATCCGCCATGAGCACCACTACCGCAGCGGCGACCGCTGGTGCATCTATCCCACGTACGACTGGGCTCACGGCCAGAGCGATGCCATCGAAGGCGTCACCCATTCGCTGTGCACGCTGGAATTCCGGGACAACCGGGCGCTGTACGACTGGTACCTGCAGCACCTGCCACTCGCCGAGCTGGGTCATGCAGGCGACCGCCCGCATCAAACCGAATTCGCCCGCTTGGAGCTGACCCACACGATCACCTCCAAGCGAATCCTTCGCCGTCTCGTGGAAGAAGGTCATGTCGACGGCTGGGACGATCCCCGGCTGCCGACGCTGCGGGCCCTGCGCAGGCGCGGCTACCCCCCCTCGGCCATTCGGGACTTCTGCGGTTTCATCGGCGTGGCGCGTACCAACAGCCGGCACGCACCCGAACTGCTCGAATCATTCGTGCGCACCGAGCTGAATGCCGCTGCACCCCGGCGGATGGCCGTGCTGCGACCGCTGAAGCTGGTAATCACCAACTGGCCCATCGACGACGACGGGGAACCGGTGCTCGAGTACCGGGAAGCGACGAACAACCCCGAAGATCCATCGGCAGGCACCCGGCAGGTGCCCTTCAGCGGGACGCTGTGGATCGAGCATGACGACTTCCGCCTGGAACCGCCGCCCAAGTACTTCCGGCTGACGCCGGGACGCGAGGTGCGGCTGCGCGCCGGCTATTTCATTCGCTGCACCGACGCAGCGACCGACGCTGACGGGAATGTCACCGAAGTGCGTTGCACCTACGACCCCGAGACCTCCGGCGGGCAAGCCCCAGACGGTCGCAGGGTCAAGGCCACGATCCACTGGGTCAGCGCCGCGCACGCCGTGCCAATCGAAGCGGCGCTGTACGAGCGGCTCTTCGATGCCGAGCTGCCGGGCGAGCGCACCGGTGATCCGCTCGACGACCTGCACCCGAGCTCACGCGAGCTGTGCGCCGGGGTCGCCGAACCCGCTGTCGCCGACGTCGCCCCCGGTCAGGTGGTGCAGTTCGAACGCCTCGGCTATTTCTGCGCCGACAGTTCAGGGCCGGACAGTCCCGGTGCACCGCTCTTCCACCGCACCGTCGGCCTGCGCGATGAGTGGGCCAACATCCAGAAGCGCCAGCAACAGCAAGGAACATGACGATGAACCAGGGCGTGGCCATCATCACCGGCGGCGGCACCGGCATCGGCCGGGCGTGTGCGCTGGCACTCTCGGAGACCGGCTGGATGACAGTCGTGTGCGGTCGCCGCCGGGAGTTGCTTGACGAGGTAGTGGATCAGTGCGCCGCCGATGCACTCGCAGTGACGGCCGATGTGTCCGATCCCGAGCAGGTCGATGCGCTCTTCGCCGCAGCCTCGGACCGGTTCGGCCGCGTGGACCTCCTGTTCAACAACGCCGGCATGGGCACCCGACCCGTTCCGGTGGACGAGTTGCCTGTTGACGACTGGCTGGCCACGGTTGGGGTGAACCTGACCGGCGCGTGGCTGTGCGCCCGCGCTGCGTTCGCGCAGATGAAGCGTCAGCAACCCTCCGGAGGACGGATCATCAACAACGGATCAGTGTCGGCACAGACACCCCGCCCGCACTCGTCCCCGTACACAGCGACGAAACATGCGATCACCGGGCTCACCAAGGCCCTGTCGCTGGAAGGACGGGATCACGGCATCACCGTCGGCCAGATCGACATCGGCAACGCCGAGTCGCCGCTGACCGCTCCGATGGCCACGGGCGTCCCCCAGGCCGACGGCAGCATCCGTGCCGAGCCGCTGATGGACGTCGACGACGTGGCCCGTGCTGTGCTGTACATGGCAGAACTGCCCGCCGACACCAACGTGCTCACCATGACCGTGATGGCCAACAACATGCCCCTCGTCGGCCGCGGCTGACAGCGGCGCATCAGACTCGGTCGCAACTGAGCTGTTTTTCGTAGGCTGCGCGCCATGAAGTTCGGGTATCTCACAGGCAATCACCACGGCGGCATCGACCCAGGCGACCTGGCGCAAGAACTTGAGGAACGCGGCTTCGCATCGGTGTGGTACCCCGAGCACACCCACATCCCGACCTCCCGCGAGAGCCCCTATCCGAACGGCGGCCAGCTCCCCGGCACCTACTTCCACATGATGGACCCGTTCGTCTCCATCGGCGTCGCCGCCGCGCGGACCAGCCAGATCACGCTCGGCACTGGCATCTGCCTCATCCTTCAGCACGACCTCATCGACCTCGCACGCACCGTCGCCAGCGCCGATGTGCTGGCCAGCGGCCGTGTGGTGCTGGGCGTCGGCGTCGGCTGGAACAAGGAGGAACTCGCCGACCATCGCCCCGACATGCCCTTCAGCCGCCGCTACGGCGCCATGCGCGAGCGCATCGCTGCGATGCGCTCGATCTGGGCCGACGATCCCGTGCCTGCCTTCGAGGGCGAGTGGGACAGCTACAGCGAGTCGTGGATCTACCCAAAACCCACCAACGGCACCGTGCCCATCGCACTCGGCAACGCCGGCCCGCTGGGCATCCAGCATGCAGCGGAATACGCCGACGAGTGGGCGCCCATCGACGTGGGTGTCATGAACACCACCGGCAAGCCCGACGTGCTCGGCGGCATCGAACGATTCCGCCGCCTCGCTGCCGAAGCGGGGCGCGAGAACGCCGACGACATCCCGATCACGCTCTACATCTGGGGCCGGCCCCGCATGGACCGGCTGGAGTCCTACGCCGGAGCCGGCGTCAGCCAGTTCATTCTCACGCCCGTCAACTTCGACCTGCCCTCAGCCGACGAGACCCTGCAGTACCTCGACGAACTCGCCCCCACCCTCGCCGCGTTCAGTACCTGAGTCGGGCTAGAGGCCGGAGCGTTCCAGGATGTGCACGCCGCAGCTCGAGCCGAGGCCGATCACGTGCGCCAGGCCGACCTTGGCATCGGGTACCTGGCGGTCACCGGCCTCGCCACGGACGTGCGTGGCAACCTCGAACAGGTTGGCTACGCCGGTGGCGCCGATGGGGTGCCCCTTCGACAGCAGGCCGCCCGACACGTTCACCGGGATCTCCCCGTCGCGCCACGGGCCGCCCCTGTCGATCCACTCGCCGGCGCCGCCGGGCTCGCACAGCCGCAGGTTGTCGTAGTGCCTCAGCTCGGCGGTTGCGAAACAGTCGTGCAGCTCCACCAAATCGAGATCGGCAGGATCCACGCCCGAATCCTCGTATGCCGCGTCAGCGGCGTTGCGAGTGAGCGTGTTGACGTCGGGCTGCACCTGACAGCCCTCGGTCCAGGGGTCTGAGGTGAGTACCGAAGCCGAGACCTTGACGGCGCGCCGTTGCTGTTCACGCGGCAGCGTCTTCAGCTTCTCGTCGGAGACCAGTACCACAGCCGCCGATCCATCGCCGGTCGGGCAGCACATCAGCAGGGTGTTCGGGTAGGCGATCACCTCGGAGCTCATGACCTCGTCGAGCGTGAACGCCTTGCGATATTGCGCCAGTGGGTTCAGCGTGGAGTGCTCGTGGTTCTTCTGCGCCACCTTGGCGAACTGCTCGAAACCCACGCCGTCGTTCTCGTAGGCGTACTCCATGCCGGCCTGGGCAAACACGCCGGGCATCATGTTGGTGCCGAGCCGCCCCTCGACGCCGACGACGGACCCGAAGCGTCCCTTGCGCTCGAACACTTGCTTGTCGGAGCGGGCGGCTCGGTCGGCACCGAGCATGCCCATCTTGCCCATCTGCTCGACGCCGACTGCGAGGCCCATCTGGGCCTCACCGGATTTGATCGCCATCATCACTGTGCGGACTGCTGTCGCCCCCGTTGCGCAGGCGTTGGCGACGTTGTACACGGGAATGCCGGTCTGGCCGAGCTGCTTCTGGAGACGCTGGCCGACGCCGCCATTGGCCTCGTACAGGCAGCCCGCCGCCAGGACGTCCATGTCGGCCATGGTCACCCCGCCGTCATCGAGTGCCCCGAGCGAGGCTTCTGCGGCCAGGTCGATGAGGTCTTTGTCGGCATAACGGCCGAACTTGGTCATGGAGGTGCCGAGAATCCACACCGGGTCTTGGTTGCTCATGGGTGCTCCCTATTCATGAGTCGGGTCTGTCGCTTGTCGGTTGGCAGGGTCGGGCGGGCGGGGAATGCAGGCTCAGGCCGCCTCGGGCTCGTAGCCGAAGGCGACGGCTTCGTTGCCGTCGTCGTCGGTGGCAGTGACGTAGGTGGCAAGGCGCACACGCATGCCGAGACTCACGTTGGACGGCGTGGGTTCGATATTGATGATGTTGCTCTTGACCCGGCCGCCCCCGTCCAGATCGACGACAGCGGAGATATAGGGCGCCGGCACGCCCCTGGCAGCACGATGCACGATGGTGAAGGTCCGCACTGCGCCGGTGTTGGCGAGCCGCCCAGTCGAAAAGTCGCGTGCCCCGCAGGCGGCGCAGGCATTTCGCCGGTCGAAGTACGTGGCCCCGCATGCATCGCAGACATAGGCGACCAGGTGCGGGTCGTCGCCGAGCTTGAGGTATTCCACCATCGCCATCTGCTTCGGCCCGATCTCATCTGGCGCAGTCTCATCGCCCACGTCAGTGTTCCTCCCGGGTCGGGATCGGCGCGGCCGAACGGTGTTCGATGACCGTTCCCGCAGCAACTTACCAGCGGCTCACCGGCAGACGCCTGTTCCTGAGGCTGCGCGGCAAGGCGAAAGAGCGGCACTCAACCGCCGGTCCAGCGACCCCAGTGCACCAACGGGCGGCGGTCAGCTGCCGCCGCTTCGCCCGGCTCGTCGATGGACAGCGGGCGGCGGGGCCTGTCCTGACTCGCCGCCGGACCGCTGGACGCCTCGGCCGCCCGATCGGGCCAGCCCAGTGCCACGACGCCGATCGGCTCGTGCGCCGGCGGCACACCGAGAGCTGCTGCCACGGCGGCAGCATGGTCGAACATGCCGAAGAACAGCACCCCGAGACCCTCATCGAGCGCCGCGTACTGCAGTGCGAGCGACGCGAACGCCGCATCCACGGTCCAATACGGCGTCGGCCAGGCCTCCGTGCCCGAGCCCAGGCCGGAGCGTTCCTTGTCGGCCTCGCCATAGCGGTCAATGTACGCCTGCGGATCGGCCCACACCGTGACCAGGACTGGGCAGGCCAGCAACCCGTCCCAACGAAAGCTCTCGCGCCGGTCCGGAGGCAGGGTGGTGTCCCAGTAGCGAGCCGTCTCGCCAGGGCCCCGGAGCACCACGAAGTCGAAGCCCTGCGCATGTCCGGCCGAGGGGACACGGCGGGCGGTGTCGAGGATTCGCTCCAGCAGACCGTCATCGACCCGATCCGGCAGGAAGTGCCGGGTCATCCTGCGGCGGCGGGCGAACTCGCTGAATCCGGAGGTCACCAGCGCATGCCCTCCGTGTGCGAGCCCATGGGCGGCGAGCGCTACAGCAGCTTCGCGAGATCTTCCCGGCTGGCCCAGCCGAACGCGATCAGCGCATCGCCGTTGGCGGTATCGAAGCCGTCGAACAACCCGATCATCGCCGGATCAAGCTTCTCAGGCCGCGGTGCTGTGTGGTTCAGCACGAATGAGGGCCCGCCGTCCCCATAGACCTTGAACTCTCGCGCCTTGTACTCGCCCTGCACGTCGAAACGCTTGGCCAGGCGCCGCCCCCAGGCACGGTCCTCGCCGTTCGGCTCGTAGCCGGGACGCGGCACCACCCGGTCAAGCGGCTTGAAGGCCGTGAATGCGGCTGCGTCTGCCATCTGGCAGGCCACCAGCACGTCCTCGTCGGGGAAGGCCAGCACGGCGCGCCGCATCTGGTCGGTCATCATTGCCCGCAGAGCGCTGTCGCGGCGAGCCGAGCGTCGTGTAGCCCCGGCGCCCATCAGCACCGTCGGGTCGCCGCCGACCCGCTCGAGCGTGCAGAAGCCGTATGCAGCGAGCTTGGCACCGTCTCGTACATGGGTGATGAGCACCCACGCATCGCGTTGCTTCGACAGGTGGCCGACGTCGAAGTGAACATTCTCGCCGGTGACCAGCTCGGCCATCTCGGAGATCTCAGCATCGCTGAGTGCCGTGCAGTCCTTTGTCTCAACCTCGAGCGCCATGTGATTCTCGCTCCCTGCGATGCTCGCTGGCCGATCCCCCGGTTCCGGCCAGCTGATTCCATTGGTTATTGCCTTCAGTGATTGCTCACAGGTAGACACCGCCCCGCCCTGCCGCCGGCGAACTCTGGGGCTGCCCGCCGGCTTCGAGTGCGTTGCCACGCATCGTGCGCAGCTGTCGCTCTGCCATCATCTGCTGCGCTGATACCGCAGCTTGGATGCCGTGGAAGAGCCCTTCGAGCCATCCCACCAGTTGAGCCTGGGCGATCCGCAGCTCAGGTCCCGACGGGATGTCCTCGTCGAACGGCTGCACAATCCGGTTCAGCTCGTCAGCGAGCGGTTCGGAAAGAGCTGTTGCCAGTTCGTCAACCGACAGGTGATACACGTCGCGCATGCGATCGCGACCTGCTTCGTCGAGTTCCGCGTGGCGGACTTCTTCGAGCAGCTTGCGAATCATGCCGCCGATGCGCATGAGCTTCGCCGGTTCAGGAACGAAGGCCTCGTCGTCGACGTCGTCTTCTGTGAGTGGTCCGCCCGCCAGCAACTCGCCCTGCTCTGGGTCTGGAACTGGATCGCCGACCACCAGCAAAATGCTATCTGGCGAGAATTCCATCCCCGCCGGGTCGCAGTGCTCCCGACCGCATAAACACTGGGCACGCGCTGACCCAGCACTACCGCCCAGATCGTTCAGAGCTGCGCGAACGGCACCAGCATTTCCTCTGCGGTGAGGCCCCCGTGACGGCCGATGAATGCGTGGTGAGGCTGGTCCTCGTCGGGCATGGTGAAGGCGCGTAGGCCCCTGGGCACCAGCGCTACATCGCCGAGCCGGGCCCTGGCGGTCTCGGTGACATGACGACCCAGCCACTGTTCGTCGAGTACCTGCTCGACAGGCGCGATCTCTGCAAAACCGGCGTAGCGCTCGCAGGCGTCCAGAAGCTCGGGTTCGGCGCCGGCGCGGGCGTGCAGCCACAGCAGCCTGGCCTCGCCCGACCAGCAGCCGGTCAGCGTGACGATCTCGGGATCGACCATCACCGGCGGTTCGCGAACCTCGACGACACCGTGATCCGCAGTGACGATGAGCGGCGTCTCGGTCGGCAGATCACTGCGCAGAGCAACCGCCAGTCGCTCGGTCTCTGCGAGGGCAGCGCGGTAGTGCTCGCCGAGTCCGAACTCGTGAGCGATCTTGTCGACCGCGTCGTAGTAGGCGAAGACGAATCGGAATCCCTTGTTGACCGCTGCTCGCACCGCGGAGACGAAGCCAGGCAGGTCGTGCCATCCCCAGAACGTTCCCCCTCGCAGGTGGGCACCGGTGAAGCCACTGTGACGGAATTCGGCTCGCGTCACGACAGCGGCGGGCTGGCCGCAGAAGGGTGCCACGGGCTGCATCTCGTCAGGCGGCAGCACAGCTCGCACATCGCGGCCGCCGGCCCGCCAGCGAAGCGCATTGAGCAGCCCGAGAGGAGTCGCAATGCGGTAACCGACGAGTCCATGCTCACCTGGCGCTGCCCCGGTGGTCAGCGACGTCATTGCCGTTGCGGTGGTACTCGGAGCAACAGTGGTGATCGGCGGCGTCGCGTCGCTCGCCGCAGCAAGCGACGGTGCGAGCGATCTATGGCGGCGCAACTGGTGCCAGCCGAGGCCATCCACGACCAGCAGCACCACCGTGCGTGCTGCTGCAGCAGCATCGCTGACGAGATCAGCTTCTACGCCGGCGCACAGTGCCGGTGCCACAGCAGTGACGCAGCGGCCGTCATACGTCGGCAGCATGCGGTCGAGTGCCAGCGGCTCGCCGTCCTCGCGATGCCCATTGGCGCCTGCCTCCATGGTGGTGACCCTAGGAGGCTGAGCCGGCAGCGGGGCTACGCTGCCATCGTGGCGGTCTCGACGCGGGGAGACTACGCAAGCCGCGCGTTGCTGTCCCTGGTCCTCAATGACAACGGCCGGCCGACCTCGGTGCGCGACATCGCAGAGAGCACAGGTCTGCCCCAGCCTTATCTCGAGCAGATCCTGCTGGCGCTCAAAGGGGCCGGGTTGGTGCGATCCAAGCGCGGCGTCGGCGGCGGGTACGTCATGGCTCGCGACCCGGCCGAGATCACGATCGGGATGATCATTCGAGCAGTCGACGGCCCGATCGCTCTCGGCGATTTCGGCCAGCCTCATCAAGATGGTGCGTGCGACCACGAGGGACAGTGCGTGTTGCTCGCCATCTGGGACTCGGTCGGCCATCGCATGCGTGCTGAACTGGATTCCTACAGCCTCGCTGCTGTGGCCGAGATCGCACAGGGACGCGCGCCGTGGCCCAGGCCTGCCGTCGAATCGCCGTAGCGGTCTAGTCCGTCGGGAAAACCGACGGCTCGGCACCGAGGCGTCTCAGCGCCTCCATGAAGTCGCCTGGCATTTCCGCCTCAAAGCTCATCTCCACACCTGTGGCAGGGTGCTCGAAGGCCAACCGGATCGCGTGCAGCAGCGGGCGGCCGATGCCGAATGGGTCCGGCACGCCGTAGGTCGGGTCGCCGAGCAGCGGGAGCCCGATGCTGGCCAGATGCACGCGGATCTGGTGTGTCCGCCCAGTCTCGAGCCGGCAGCGGAGCAGCGAGGCTTCCGCAGGATGCACATAGGATTCGACAACGCTGTAATGCGTCCGCGCCTCACGACCCTCGGAACTGACCGCCATGAGCGTGCGATGCTCCCGATCCCGGCCGATCGGCGCGTCGATCGTGCCCGTCGGCGAAGAGGGGTGCCCCCGTACGAGGGCTGCATAGGTTCTGTGAATCTGCCGCTTTGAGAGTTGCTCGACGAGCGCGTCATACGCCCGCGAACTGCGTGCGCACACCAAGACGCCGCTGGTCCCCCGGTCGAGCCGGTGCACTATGCCGGGCCTGCCGGGCTCACCGACACCGGCCATGTCCGGATACCGCTCGACCAATGCGTCCGCAAGCGTGCCTGCAGGGTGCCCGCTGCCCGGATGGGTGACGACTCCGGATGGCTTGTCGACGACCACGATGTCGCCGTCGGCATACAGGACATCGACGGGCGCAATCTCATAGCGCTGCTCCCGGAGTGCTTCGGAAAGCTGCATGTCCGTGACTTCTACGGTCGAGCCAGCAGCAACCCGTACCGAGCCGGCCCGCGCGATCTGGCGGTCGACCAGAACGCACCCCTCGGCAACCATCTTCGCCGTGTCTGATCGGGACCGCCCGGTCAACAGCGACAGCGCTCGATCGATGCGCTCACCAGACAGCGACTCCGGTATCTCGAAGCGCTGGGGCCGATCGCTCACCCAGACGCCTCTCGGGCAGCCCTGGCCCGACGCCGGTCGCTTCGATACAGGTGGAACAGCACGATGACCAGCCCGACGGTAATGGAGGCATCAGCCACGTTGAATATCGGCCACCACTGCAGATCGATGAAGTCGACTACGGCGCCACGCCCCCAGGCCGCGCCGCGAAAGACTCGATCGGCGAGATTGCCCAGTGCTCCCCCGATGATCCCGCCGAGGGCCACCGTGGCCCAGAGTCCCTGCACACGACGGCGAGACGACCACAGCACGCCCACGATCACGATGGCCACAATCGCCAGCACCGGGCCGAGACCGCTCCCTGTCGAGAAGGCGAATCCGGTGTTGTGCACGAGTCGCAGGCGCAGCGTCCACACCAGATCGATGATCTGGTCGTCGAGCGCGGCAACGGCCCACGCCTTGGTGATCTGATCCAGGCACACAACTGCGCTGGAGGCGACGGCGATGTTGAGGTTGCGCGTCACACGGTTTCGCGGGGCTGACGGGCGGTTTGCGAACACCTCGTGCCGGTCAGGGCCGACGCCACGCCGGTCCGCTGCTCTTGACCTCCACACGCATGGAAGCGTGCGGGATCGCTTCCAGGCGCTCCTTGGGGATCGGCTTGCCTGAGACGACGCAGATGCCATAGGTGCCGTCTTCGATACGCGCCAAAGCCGCATCGATCTCGGCGATCTCCTCACGCTCACGAGCCGAGATCTGCAGCGCCCGATCGCGCTCCACGGCAATGGAGTCTCCCTCACCCGACTCCTCATCGAACTGAACATCGCCCGGCTCGCGTTCGCTCACGAGCTGCTCGGCCTCGGCCTCATACCGCTCAGCATGCTCGGTGTAGCGACGGCGCTCAGCCAGCAACGCTTGCCGCTGCTTTTCGAGAAATACTTCGCCGAAGCGGGGCCTTGGAGCCTTGCGCCGGGGTGCGGCCTTCTTCGCAGGCGCCTTCTTGGCCGTGCTCGCCTTCTTCGCAGTGCTCTTCTTTGCTGCAGCCTTCTTCGCGGTGCCTGTCTTCCTTGCGACAGTCTTGGCCTTCGAGGAATTCGCTGCCCGCTTCCGTGCGGGGGCCTTCTTCGCAGCAGCCTTACGGGCGGAAGCCTTCTTCGCAGTGGCCATGGCTCCTCCCCACAGAAGCGACGCGGCAGTCTAGGTCGCCGATTTCGACTGCGTTTGGCAGTTCGCAACTCCGTTGATTTCCCTGCCTCAGGGGTACCCTCGCTGTCTCGTGGGCTCAGGCGAGGCCCAGGAGGCGCTGGTGAAGCGAGAGCCGACCGACACCGTGTACCCACGTGTACCTGCGCAGGCAGACTTCCCGCAGATCGAGGAACGGATCCTCGCGCGCTGGCACGAGCAAGGCACCTTTGAGACGTCGATCGCGAACAGGTCCGCGGATGACGAGTTTGTCTTCTACGACGGTCCGCCCTTTGCGAACGGGCTGCCGCACCACGGCCACCTGCTGACTGGCTACGTCAAGGACGTGGTCCCTCGGTACCAGACGATGCGTGGCCACCGCGTCAACCGGCGCTTTGGCTGGGACTGCCATGGCCTGCCTGCCGAGATGGAGACCGAGCGCGAGCTCGGCGTGAGCGGACGCGCTGCGATCACGGATTTCGGCATCGAACGCTTCAACGCCCAATGTCGTGATTCAGTGCTGCGATATACGGCGGAGTGGCGCAAGACCGTCACCCGCCAAGCACGATGGGTCGACTTCGACGACGACTACAAGACGATGGACTTGCCCTACATGGAATCGGTCATGTGGGCGTTCAAGCAGCTCTGGGACCGCGGTCTCGTCTATCAGGCGTTCCGGGTCATGCCCTACTCGTGGGGAGCGGAGACTCCGCTGTCAAATTTTGAGATCAGACTCGACGACGCCACGAGACCCCGCCAGGATCCTGCCATCACTGTCTGGTTCGAACTCGCCGACACCGATGAGCCGACCGGCGCGAGCAACACAGCCGGCACAGGCGGGCCGTTGCGACTGCTCGCTTGGACAACAACGCCGTGGACGCTGCCGTCCAATCTCGCGGTTGCCGTCGGCGAGGAGATCGCCTATGCCGTGGTGCAATCGGAGGCGCTCGGTGCTGGCCGTTACGTCCTCGCGTCGGACTGTCTTGAGCAGTACGCCGCAGACCTCGAGCCGTACACCGTCGTGGGCACGATGAGCGGCGCTGAGCTCGCTGGCCGTCGCTACTCGCCGATGTTCGAGTTCTTCGCTCATCGCACCGAGGCGTTCCGGGTGCTCGCCGGCGATTTTGTCGACACCACCGAAGGCACCGGCGTGGTTCACCTGGCGCCCGGCTTCGGCGAGGAGGATCAGTCGCTCTGCGAGGCCCACGGCATCGAGATCGCGGATGCAGTACCGGTGGATGACCGGGGCTGTTTCACCCAACCGGTCACGCCGTGGGCCGACCTCAACGTCTTCGAGGCAAACCCGCAGATCATCGCCGAGCTGAAACGACGCGACAGGGTGCTGCGCCACGACAGCTACGAGCACAACTACCCGCACTGCTGGCGCACGGACACGCCGATCATCTACAAAGCCATCAGCTCGTGGTACGTGAAGGTCACCGAGATCTCCGATCTCCTGGCCGAGACCAACCAGCAGATCAACTGGGTGCCCGGCCATGTACGCGACGGCCGGTTCGGCCAATGGCTGGCAGGTGCCCGTGACTGGTCCATCAGTCGCAACCGATTCTGGGGCTCGCCCATCCCGATCTGGATGAGCGACGACCCTGACTGCCCCCGCATCGATGTCTACGGCAGTCTCGACGAGCTCGAAGCCGACTTCGGCGTGCGCCCGACAGATCTGCACCGGCCGTTCATCGACGAGCTGACACGCCCGAACCCCGACGACCCCACGGGCCGCTCGACCATGCGACGTGTGCCCGAGGTGCTCGACTGCTGGTTCGAGTCGGGGTCGATGCCCTTCGCGCAGGTGCACTACCCGTTCGAGAACAAGGAGTGGTTCGAGAAGAACTTCCCGGCTGACTTCATCGTGGAGTACATCAACCAGACCCGCGGGTGGTTCTACACGCTCCACGTTCTGGCGGGAGCGCTGTTCTCCCAGCCGGCGTTCCAGAACGTGATCTGCCATGGCGTGCTGCTGGCCGCCGACGGCAACAAGCTGTCCAAGCGGCTGCGGAACTACACCGAGCCCACCGACATCTTCGCCAACCAGGGCTCCGATGCACTGCGGTGGTACCTCATGGCGACGAACATTGTCCGGGGCGGCGATACGCGCATTTCCGACAGCGGCATCGACGAGGTCGCCCGGCAGGTGCTGATCCCGATCTGGAACTCATACGCATTCTTCACGCTGTACGCGAATGCCGATGGCTACGAGGCCAAGGTACGAGCCGACTCTCCGCATGTGCTCGATCGCTACTTGCTGGCCAAGACCAGGGCCACGCTGGAATCAGTCACGGCAAGTTTCGACGCGTACGACTTGCCGGGGGCCGCTGCGGAGCTGCAGGCGTTCATCGACGCGTTGAACAACTGGTACATCCGCCGCAGCCGGACGCGCTTCTGGGGCGAGTTCACCCGCGTCCTGTCCGCCGAAGGCGGGACCACGGGCGAACCTGACGCTTTCGACACGCTGTACACGGTGCTGCGAATCTTGGCGGCCATGGCGGCCCCGCTGCTGCCGATGATCAGCGAAGAGATCTACAGCGGGCTGACCGGCGGTGACAGTGTGCATCTGAGCGACTGGCCCGACCCCGAGATGCTCCCGCTGGATCCTGACCTTGTCGGGCGGATGGATGCGGTGCGCGCTGCGGCCTCGGCAGCGCTGCGAGTGCGCGAAGACGCCGGCTTGCGCGTCCGGCTGCCGCTGCGCAGCGTGACCGTGGCCGGCACCGGTGCCGAGCAGCTCGAACCGTTCGCCCTGCTTCTGGCCGAGGAGATCAACGTCCGGGAGGTGAAGCTCCGCGATGAGCTTGACGACCTCGCAACCCATGTGCTGCGGCCGGAGGGCTCTGCGCTGGGACCGCGGCTGGGCGCAGATGTCCAGGAGGTCTTCGTGGCTGCCCGAACGGGCGATTGGCGCGTCACTGCGGACGGTGCGGTGATTGCCGGAGGCCACCAGCTGCGCGAGGGCGAGTACCAGCTCACCCTGCAACCAGCGGACCCGTCCACAACATCAGTGCTGGAACACCAGCAACTGGTCGTGACGCTGGACGCCACGGTCACGCCTGAGTTGGAAGCGGAGGGCGCAGCTCGCGATCTGATTCGCCACATCCAGCAAACGCGCAAGGAGCACGGTCTCGAGGTCACCGACCGCATCAATCTGACGATCCGCTGGAGCCCGCCGAACCTGGATGCGATCCGTCAGCACGAGCCGCTGGTGGAAGCTGCTGTGTTGGCGGAGGAGATCCGCTGGCTCGACGGCAGCGACGAACCCGACTTCGATCTGGCGGTCTGTTCGCGGGCCGCTGTCTAAGCAGACAGAGGCTCCTTGCGGATCAGCGCCTCCAGGAAGGGATCATCAAGCTCGTCGATCCGGAGCGGCGCCCGGTCCGTGTCGATGACATCGCCGTCGACGTCATCGGTTTCCTCGTCGCCGGAGCCGCTCTCCGGCCCGGAACTGATCGATTCGTACGCAGCGTCAACCCGCTCGGCCGCGGCCAGCGGCGCAACGATCGACGGCATGGCACCGGCATCTGGCCCAGAGCGAACGGAGGCTGCGATCGGCTCTGGCCCAGGCAGCTCGTCCACGTCGCTCTCGGCGGCCGTGTCGGCGCCGGTGCTGTCGTCGAACGGCTCGTTGTCGATATCCGACTCGGCGACCTCGGTGACCTCAACGGTGTAACCGGCGTCGGTCAGCGTCCTCGATATCTCAGACCGTACGAGACCCGACAGCGCCTCGGTGAGGTCGTCGCTCGCTGTCTTGAACGCTTCGTCCAGCGCTTGACTGCCTGCCGCCTGCAGTGCAGCGAGCGCATCGGCAATCTGCGCCACCGTCTCGGGCGACAGCCGCACTTCCACCGGCTGTGAAGGGGTTCCCGATTCCACGCTGCTCATGCGCTGGTCGATCTCGGAGACCTGCGCTGCGAGCGTCGCGAGCTGCGCGCCGATGGTCTCGAGCAAGCCCTCGCCCTCGGTATCGGAGGGCTCGACGGAAGGAGAATCAGGGCTCACCATGGCGCGGAATGTACCAGCGTCTCAGCATCCCAGCAGCATGCCCGCCACGAAGACTTGCAGTCCGATGATCAGCACTATCGGTGACAGGTCGAGTGCCACGCGGCCCAGTCGGACCGCGGGCAGTGCTCGCCGCAACGGACCCATGACCGGTTCAGTGATACGTACCAGCCAAGTTCGCACAACCATGACCGGACTCTCCGGAGCAAGCGGGATCCAGCTGAACAGCACACGCGCAAAGATGGCGAACACGTAGAGCGATATCAGCGTGCACAGCATCTCATCGCTCCGCTTGGGGGTCCGCGCTGGAGCGTTTCAGCGGCCGACGTCCTGCGCGGAGGCGTCCTGCGCAGCAACTGCATGATGCTCGGCATCGCTCACCACGACATTCGCGGGCACGAGCATGTATACGGCGTTCGCGACCTTGCGCATCTCTCCATCACGGGCGTAGCACAGGCCACTGGCGAAGTCGAGGAGCCGGCGAGCGGTATCGCGATCGAGCCCCTGCAGATTCAAGATGATCGGTTGATCGCGCTTGAAGCGGTCTCCGATCTGCTGCGCATCGTCGAACATTCGCGGCATCAGCACGAACGGCTGTGCTGTCGATGTCGCGACACGACGCACGGCTGAAGTCGACGCAGCGGGTGCGGCCTGGGGCGTTGCTGCCGTCGGTCGCTCAACGACGGTGACGCCGCTCTGGCCGGTCTGATCGGCAAATGCCTCTGCCGTGGGTATGTCGCCAGGCATGGCGCGTTCTGGTGGCGGCGCATAGCTGTCATCCGGACCCAAGCCCAGATAGCTCATTGCCTGCTTCATGAACGATGCCATGCAGAACCTCGGTAAACGACAGCCTCGATCAAGGGCTGCCTCGACCGCACAGGGTACCGACTTGTCAAGTTGCGGTCAGGCACCCTGAACTGAGGCACTGCGGGGCGGGCGATTGCCGAAGAGCGCAGTCCCAATTCGCACCATGGTCGAACCAGCTCTGACCGCCGCCTCGAGATCTGTGCTCATGCCCATGCAGCGATGCTCGAGTTGGTGGCGGTCGGCGAATCGGGCCAATTCGCCGAATGCCTTTTCGATTTCAGGCGGCGAACTCTGCGGGCCGATGGCCATGCAACCCGCCACATCAAGTCCCTCCCGACGGGCGGCAGCCACCAAAGACGAAGCCTCATCCGGCGGGCAGCCACCCTGCGTGTCGCTGCCGCTCACGTCGACCTGTACGAAGATGGAAGCTCCGGGATCGTGGCGCGCTATCTCCGAAACCAACCGCATCCGGTCCACGCTCTGCCACACGTCCACCACTCGAGCGAGTTGCCGGACCTTGTTTGACTGAAGACGCCCAATGAAGTGGACCTCGACGGCGGTCTTGGTCGCGGTGCCAAGTTCGCTCCATTTCCCGTGCAGCTCCTGGGCGTAGTTCTCACCGATCATCGACAAACCAGCACGAGCAGCAGCCTCGATGGCCGAACTGTCGAAGCCCTTGGTCACTGCCACGATGCCGATGTGAGCGATGTCGCCGCCGGCGTCAGCTATCCGATGCTGGACGCGCTCTGTGCGTCGGCGGACCTCATCGGCGTCAATCATTGATCGTGAAGGCCTTCCTGCTGAGCCTCGAGGCATACCAGCAGAGCCGTTCGGCCCTGATCGCCACGAGCTCGATGCGAAAAATAGCGCTCATCGGCAGCAGTGCAGCGGCCGACCTCGCTGTCGATGACGGCCCCGTTCCGGCGCAGCAGCAGCCGTGCGGCCTCGCCCAGATCGAGCGCCGGGCTGCCCCATTGCGTTGTGCTCGACACCGACGGCCCAAGTGCCTCGCTGGCTGCGTCCAGCTGATCGGCGCCGAATTCGTAGTGCTGGGGGCAGATGTGGGGCCCGATGACGGCGCGTACGCCACGAATTCCATGGCGGCGGAGCTCGGCGCAGGTCGCAGCAACAACGCCATCGAGCAGGCCTCGCCACCCCGCGTGCACCGCCGCTACCGCCCCTCGACCGGCTGCATCGGTTCCGTACAGCGCTATTGGCACGCAGTCGGCGGTTCGCACGGCCAGTATGGCTCGCGGCGCCCACGTCCACGCCGCGTCTGCGCTCACACCCTGGTGCTCTCCTGGCTGTCCGACCTCGACGACTCGCGTGCCGTGGACCTGCCGCAGGACAGTCACGTTGCCGGGGGCACTGCCGTCCGTCGGAGCGCTGTCGCCGTCGGAGCGTTCACTGACCGAGATGCGCACCAAGCTGTTCCCGCAGCAGCGGCGAAGCGTCAGCATCCGAAGCGTCTGTCAGCGTGGCGTGCCGAGCCGTACAGCCTCGCCGCGGGGTCGCGATTGACCTCGATGTGCGGCAGTTTGGCGTAGTTGTGATATGGCCCCGGCGTCACCGCAGGAAGCTGGGCACGTCGAACGACTCGTCGTCTTCGTCGAGGTCGCCGAACGGGTCGGCTACATCGCCTGATTCCTCCGAGGCGGCGTAGTGGCCCAGCGCAGCACTCCCGGAGCGGCCCGGTCCGTAACGATCGAACCCTGCAGCGATGACCGTTACGCGGATCTCCTCTCCGAGTGAATCGTCGATCACTGTGCCGAAGATGATGTTGGCCTCGGCGTGCGCCACTTCGCGGATGACTTCCGCCGCTTCGTTGACCTCGAACAGCCCGAGTTCTGGCCCCGCGGCAATGTTCAGCAAGATGCCGCGGGCACCGTCTATGGATTCCTCGAGCAGCGACGACGAGACTGCCTGTCGAGCCGCATTCTTGGAGCGGTTCTCGCCATGGGCGCGACCGATTCCCATCAGGGCGGTACCGGCGCTCGACATGATCGCCTTGACATCGGCGAAGTCGGTATTGATGAGGCCCGGCGTGGTGATCAGGCCCGAGATGCCGGACACGCCCTCGCGCAGCACGTCGTCCGCCATGCGGAATGCATCGATGATCGAAGTGTGCTCGCTCGCCACGGTCAGCAGCCGATCATTCGGGATCACGATGAGCGTGTCGACACGCTCCTTCAGCCGCTCGATGCCCTGTTCGGCTTGGATCTGCCTGCGTTTGCCCTCGAAGGCAAACGGGCGTGTCACGACTCCGATGGTCAGCGCTCCTACCTCCTTGGACACCTCTGCCACTACGGGAGCGCCCCCAGTGCCGGTGCCGCCGCCTTCGCCGGCCGTGATGAACACCATGTCCGCACCCTGGAGTGCTTCGGCGATCTCATCACGGTGCTCTTCTGCGGCCCGCGTGCCGATTTCGGGATCGCTGCCGGCGCCGAGTCCGCGAGTCAGCTGGCGGCCAATGTCCAGCTTGACATCAGCGTCGCTTAACAGCAGGGCTTGGGCGTCGGTATTGACGGCGATGAACTCGACCCCGCCCAAACCGAAATCGATCATCCGGTTGACGGCATTCGAGCCGCCGCCCCCGACGCCCACCACCTTGATGACTGCCACGTAGTTCTGTGGTGAGGCCACAGGGCTCCTTGCGTTCACTGGCCGGCCGCGACACTAAACGCGCCGTTGACGGGCACCTTCTAGGGGGAAAATAGCGCAATTGACGACAGTACTGACGCCTCTGCCGATCGGCAAGACCCTGCGCTCAGTCCCTTAGCCCGACGGGCGGAGCACCGGCAGGTGCGGAACCGACACATCCAAGGTGGCATGAGAAGTCGTCATCTCCCCGATGACTGCAGCAATTGCCGCAGTCTTGGCCCCGATCGCCGACTCGTCCCCCAGCGTCACCTCCAGCATGAGGTCGCCGGGCTGTTGGCGCACGCGAGCGCGTATGTCGCCGCGTCTGTCCCGCCACAGCGAAGCAACGACATACTCCGGTTGCCCGCGGGCTGCACTCAACGCAGCGAGCAGCGCATCCGCATCGCTCGCGAGGAAGCCGCCCGGTCCCGGCGCCGCAGCAATGCCTGACAAGCGCGGATGCTCAGGCAAGACCGCGAGCGGCGAAGTGAGGACGCGACCTTCGATGTCAATGAGAACCCAGCTGTCGGGAGCGGCCAATGCAATCGCCGCGCCGGTGCGCTCGGCGATGTCCACTTCCACGCTCGCAGGCCATCGCCGCCGGACTCGAGCGTCAGCGACCCAGGGCAGTTCCTCGAGCGACCGTTCAGCTTCGCCGGTGTCGAGAGTTCCCATGAAGTCTCCAATGCGGATGTCCGCAGCTTTGTTTGCCTCGTCATAGCTCACGCGATGCAGACCGCTGAAGTGGATGTGGTCTACTTCGAATGTGCCTGCTGCAAGAAGAATCGTCGCTACTGATGTCGCGACGACGCCCAGTGCCGCTACGGTCAGCCACCGCCGGCGACGCCCTGCCCGTGCCGGAGGCTTCGTATCAACCGGGGCCATCGCTCAAGATGGCGCCGGTGCCGTTTCGAAGCCCACCATGCGGATCTCGGGCTGCAGCACAATTCCGGACGACTCAGTCACACGGCGCCGGACTTCGGCCATGAGAGCGACGACATCCGCTGCAGTGCCGCCCGGATCCGAAACGATGAAATTCGCGTGCACACGCGATACCTCGGCTGTGCCGATGCGCAAGCCGCGAAGACCTGTCTGGTCGATACGAGCGCCTGCGGATTCAGCAGGTGGGTTCACGAAGACGGAACCGGAGTTCTGCCCGCCGGGCTGATGCTCCCGGCGCCAGCGGACGATGTCCGCGATCTGATCCATCGCCGTCGACGGTGACGTTGGCCGACCGCTCAGCCGTGCGCGAACCACCACGTGACAGTCTTGGAGGCCGCTGCTGCGATAGCCCAATTCCATGGCATCGACGTCACGGGCCTCAGCTTCGTCTCTGGGCTCAGCCTGCAGATCGACGATGTCAGCGTCGATCAAGCACGACGCCATATCGCTGCCGTGCCCTCCAGCGTTCATGCGCACGGCGCCTCCCACGGAACCCGGAACACCGACGGCCCATTCCAGGCCGCCGATGCCCGCCGAGGCACACTGGCGCGCGAGCACTGGCAGTGCCACAGATGCGCCTGCGGTGACCGTCGCGTTCGCATGATCGAGTTCGATCCTGCCGTAGGCATCGCCGAGGAAGAGTGCGATGCCCTCGAAGCCGTGGTCTGCGACCAGCAGATTTGATCCTCGCCCGACCACAAGAATCTCCAGACCAGAAGCCGCTGCGGCCTCAGAGACGCGTTGCAGGTCGGACGGGCCGTTTGCCGCAAACGCCACCGCTGCGGGACCACCGACTCTCGAAGTGGTCAACGCGCCCAGAGGGGCGTTGACGCGAGCCTCACCGCCGAGCACGGTGGCGGCACGGCGAATTGCATCTGGGTCTGACCAGCGCTCAGGAGACATGCAGCAGCTCATCTGCGAGCGTCGTCAGGTCGCCGGCGCCCAATGTGAGACACAGGTCGCCAGACCGCAGATAGGTTCGCAGGTAGGACCGCAGCTCGGTCCGGCCCGGGAGATACGCCACCGACGCATACGGATGGGCATCGAGCACGGCGCCGAGCAGCAGTTCTGCGGACACACCGGGCCGAGGCACTTCGCCTGCGGCGTAGATGTCGGTGAGAACCACTTGGTCCGCATCAGCGAAGGAGTCCGCGAAATCCTGCCAGAGCGCCGCGGTCCGCGAGTAGCGATGCGGCTGGAAGACGGCGACAATCCGCTTCCAGCCTCCGCTGCGGGCTGCGGCGATTGCAGCGGTTACTTCGGTCGGCAGGTGGGCATAGTCGTCGATGAACGACACCCCGTCGCGCTCGCCGCGCCGTTCGAATCGCCTGGCGACGCCGGCAAATCGACCGAGGGCGTCAATCATCGGTGACGCGGCGGCGCCGAGCTCAAGTGCCGCAGCAAGCGCACCAGCCGCATTCGTCACGTTGTGCAGCCCAGGCAGCGGCAGCTCACATCGGCCGATCGACGTCGCGCCGGCCACCAGCTCGAAGCCCGCACCGGTACGAGAGCTGTGCGCGTCGATGATCCGGTAGTCGGCGTGGGAGGCTCTGCCGTACGTCACGCATCCGCCGATGCGCTTCGCCATCGCGGCTGCCCCCTGATCATCGGCGCACACGATGCGTGGCCCTCCAGCACTGCCGGCGAAAGCCTCGAATGCAGCCGCAAGCTCGTCGAAGCTGCCGTAGTGGTCGAGATGGTCAGGCTCGATGTTCGTCACGACCACCGCATCGGCGCCCAACTCCAGAAACGTCCCGTCAGACTCGTCTGCTTCGACGACGAACCACTCCCCCGCCGTGTCCCAAACGGCGCCGGAGCCAATCTCGTTCACCTCGCCGCCCACGAGGAAGGAGGGGTGTTCACCGGCTGCTACCAGACACAGCGCCAGCATCGAGGAAGTAGTCGTCTTGCCGTGGGTGCCGCCGACCGCCAGTGTCTGCTTGCGCTGGCAGATTCCTGAGAGCAACTCAGCCCGGCTGAGCACCGGAATGCCCTGGCGGCGGGCCTCGACCAGCTCCAGATTGGCTTGGGGCACCGCACTCGAATGGGCCACGATGTCCGCCGAGCCGATGTTGGCGGCCTCATGTCCAATGACGACCCGGGCACCGTGAGCTGCGAGCCGCGTCATGCCGGGACCCGCTCGTAGGTCGCTGCCGCTGACGGCATGGCCCATCTCGGCGAGCACCAGCCCGATGGCGTTCATGCCGGAGCCACCGGCTCCCACCAGATGGATGCTGCGAGGCTCTCCAAGATCAGGAGACCGCCCCGACGGCGCCTGGGTCAGGAGCGCTGGATCGATGGACGGCGAGGTGTTCACGCTGTGTGCTCTCTCGGCTAACGATCCTCGTGCACCAGCGAGCCAGGAACTGCTGAGCTGTGCTGGATCACGAGCTGCGCCACCCGTTGTGCAGCGTCTCGACGACCGAAGGTCCCCTCGGGGGGACGCTCCGGCCCCTCCTGATTCCGCAATTCCAGCACCTGTTCGAGCTCTGCGAGCATCCGTTCCCCGTCGAATTCGGCATCGACAACGACGCGTGCCGCGCCGGTGGCGGCCAGTTCCTCGGCGTTGCGACGTTGGTGGTCGTTGGTCGCTATCGGCAAGGGCACGAGCACAGCAGGCGTGCCGATGACCGACAGCTCTGCCACCGTCGAGGCCCCAGCACGGCAGATCGCGACATCAGCCGCAGCCAAGGCAGCAGGCAACTGTTCATCGAAGGGCACAGCGCGATACCAGTCACGTATGCGCGAATCATCGGGTCGCAGTGGCGGTGGAGGCGGTCGCTCAGCCCAGTCGCGTTCGCCCACCACGTGATGGATGAACAAGCCGTCGCGCTCCCGCAGTGACGGCAACGCCGCCCAGATGGCAGTGTTGATCCGGAGCGAGCCCAGCGAACCGCCGAACACCACCACAACGGTTGCATCTGCAGGCCAGCCGAGCTCGGCACGGGTGTCGCCTGCTCGAACTGCGGCCTCGACGACTGCCGGACGCACGGGATTCCCGGTCACGACTTCCCTGCGCAGCCCCGTCCCGCGGACGGGTACGGCCGCGGCGCGCGCGAATCGGCCCAGCAGGCGGTTCGTTGCCGATGCGACTGCATTCTGCTCGGCGATCACCAACGGCACGCGCCAGATCACCGCTCCCACCGTCGCGGGAAGCGCGGCGTAGCCGCCGAGCGACAGCACCGCAGCTGGACGCCGTCGCCCGACGAGCGCGATGCCGCGCAAGGTGGCCCACGCCAAGCTCGCTGCAGCTCGCGCGTTGGTGAGGTTCACTCGGCGTGCAGTAAGGCCGCGGCCTCCGAGCAAGGTCACCCCGAAGCCAGCATCCGGCACGATCTTTGCGTCGATTCCCCGGGCGCTGCCGACGAAATGGATGCCTTCCGCTGGCCAGCCACGCTCGGTCAGAGCGGAGGCCACCGCCAACCCGGGCATCAGGTGCCCCGCGGTGCCGCCCCCCGCGATCAGAACGCTGGGGGCGTCAGCGGCGCTGCCGGGTGTCGCCACGGCTCAACCGGATCGCCGCGTCACATTCAGCAGCAGACCTGCGGCCGCTGCTGTCACTACAAGTGACGAGCCACCGAAGGACAGGAATGGCAGTGTCACACCAGTCACCGGCAGCAATCCAACCACACCGCCGACGTTCACCAGTGTCTGGAGCACGAACCAGATCGCGATTCCGGCTGCGAGCAGGGAACCGAACAGGTCTGGCGCCTTCTGGCTCGTTCGGAGTCCTCCGATGCCGACGACCCCCAGCAGTGTCAGGAGCCCGAGGGCGCCGAGGAGTCCCATCTCCTCGCCGACGATGACGAAAATGAAGTCGGTGGGTGCATTGGGCACCCAGCCCCATTTGGCCTGGCCCGCCCCCAGCCCAGTGCCCCGCAGTCCTCCCTGTGCGAGACCCACCAGGCTCTGGAACGTTTGGTAGCCGCTTGAGGCCCGCTCAGAGATCGGATCCAGGAAGCCCGCAAGCCGTGCGCGGCGGTACGGCGCCGCGTACGCCAGCAGCGGTGCTGCCACGACGACCATGACAGCGATCTTCCCCAGATCGCGGCCTGGCAGGCCCGCGACGAAGAGCATGCCGACGCCGATGCCGGCCAGGATGAGGGTGGTTCCCAGATCCGGTTGCAGCAATACCAGCGAGCACCCGGCGGTGAGCAGGAGCATCGCGGGCCGCAGGATCCGGTCGGGACGCTCGATCTGATCTTTGCGGGCATCCAAAAAAGCAGCCAACGCAACGATGAGCGCCAGTTTCGCTATCTCCGACGGCTGAACGCTGAATTGGCCGACTTCAATCCAGCGACGAGCGCCGCCGGTGCGCTTGCCCACCGCCAACACGATCACCAGCAAGGTCACGCTCGCAGCTGCGAGGGGCAGTGCCATGCGCCGCCAGTGCCGGTAGTCAACGCCAAGCGTGACGAGCAGCACGGCAACAGCGATCCCGACCGACCACAGGTGTCGGGTGAAGTACTGCCAGGGACGGTCGGACGACTCGATTCCGGTCGCCGACGTAGCCGACAGCACCAATACGACGCCGGTGAGCAGCAGCAGGAACACCGCAGACAGGAGTGCGGCGTAGCGCACCGACGGGCCCGATGGAGGCCGACCTGAGGGAGTGCTCGGAAGATCCAGCTTGCTCATTGCTGTCCCCCGTTCGGCGTCCCTGAGCGGATTCGCTCAGCAAGCTCAGCCACGGCCCTGATGAAGTGCTCGCCTCGCTGGCCGTAGCTCGAGTACCAGTCGAAGGACGCGCACCCGGGCGACAGCACTACGTCGCGGTCGGGTTGCGCCATCCGGTGGGCAGCCTCCACTGCATCGGGCATCGAATCGGCACGGACGAGCTCGATCTGGCCGCATGCAGGCTGACTGAAGCAGTCGAGCACGTCGCCAGCGGCCTCACCGATTGCCACGACACCATGAACATGCTCGGCAACAGCGATCAGCTCCCCGAGATCAAGGCCCTTGTTCCGACCGCCAGCGATCAGCACCGCATCGGAGAAGCCCCGCAGCGCTGCGACCGTCGCGTGCGGCGCTGTCGCTTTGCTGTCGTCATAGAAGCGCACGCCGTCGATGCGACCCGCGAACGCAAGCCGGTGAGGCAGCCCATCGAACGAACGCAGCTCCCCTGCCACCGACTCGACCGATGCGCCCATCTCCAGCGCAACAGCCGTTGCAGCGGCAGCATTCGACAAATCGTGGGGACGCCGTCGGGGCAGTTCCGCCGCGGCCACGACGCGGTCGCCATGCGCAACCAGAATGCCGCGCTCGTAGCGCACATCGGACGGCGCCTCAAGCTGTTGGGCCGTCGCGAAGGTCACACGCCGCGAACGGATCCCGGAGGCCCACGGTTCGACATCGGTGTCGCCGAACGGAACTACCGCAACATCGTCGGGACCCTGCGCTGCCCAGATCCTCGCTTTGGAGGCGGCGTAGTCGCGCAGGTCAGGATGCCAGTCGAGATGATCGGGGGCCAGATTCAGCCACGCAGCGACTGCGGGAGCGAATCTGCGTGCCCGGTGCAGCCTGAATGATGACGCCTCCACCACAAACGTGGACACCTCACGGTCGATCGCGTCCACCAGGGCGATGTCGGTGTTGCCGGCGCCGACCGCGGAGATTCCGCTCCGGTTCAGCATTCGCTCCGTGAGGACCGTGACCGTCGTCTTGCCATTGGTGCCAGTGATCGCTGCGAGGGGTCGACTGTCCCACTGCGCTGCCAGATCCAGTTCGCTGAGCACCGGCACTCCGGTCGCTGCTGCCAGCGTGTACGTGAGATGCCGCGGCGGCACTCCCGGAGCTGGCACGACGGCTGCGGCGTCCGAGATCAGGTTCCTGAGCAGGGTCGCATCAGTGGAGTCGTGGACCTCGCCGGATGCAACATCTGCCCGGGCCCCTCTGCGCGCCGCCTCGCCGGGTCGGTCGTCGGCAGCGATCACCTCGTGACCGCGTGCTGCGAGCGCGGAGGCCACTGCCCATCCGGTCACTCCCATGCCCACCACGACGACCGGCCCGTCTGCGGGCGTGACGTCGTCACACGCCGGTTCCTGAGCAGCCGGCGCGCTCACAACGAACCTGCCGGGATTTCGACAAGATCCAGGCTCAAGAAATCGGCGTAGTACATGCCCAACGCCAGCGCGACGAGCAGGCTGTTGACGACCCAGAGACGGATGAGCACGGTGGTTTCCGGCCAGCCGCCCAACTCGAGATGGTGGTGCATCGGCGCCATCCGAAACAGGCGGCGGCCGAAGAGCCGGAACGAGCCGACCTGGATGATCACCGATGCAGTCTCGATGACATAGAGGCCGCCGATGACAGGCAGCAGGAGATCGACGTGCAACAGCATTGCGAGCCCGGCCATCGCGGTGCCGATGGCCAGCGAACCGGTGTCGCCCATGAAGATCCGCGCCGGGGGGGCGTTCCACCACAGGAACCCTGCACACGCTCCGGCCATCGCGGCAGCGACGATGGCGAGGTCCAGCGGGTGCTTGACGTCGTAGGAGATGGGGTGACGGAACGCCCAGTAGCCGATCACGACAAAGGCAGCGAACGCCACCGCAGCAGCTCCTGCGGCAAGGCCGTCCAGGCCATCTGTCAGGTTCACTGCGTTGGACGTGCCGAGGACGATGATGACTGCCCACAGAATCCACACGGCGGCGGGAATCCGCAGTGAGTTGCCGTCCAGCCGGGTAAAGCCGACCGCGGTATCGAAGTTCACCCACCACACCATCGCGACGGCAAATCCGATGCCCACGGCAACCAACCCGATCAGCTTGGCTCGCTTGTTCAATCCCAGATTGCGCTCGCGGCTGACCTTGATCCAGTCGTCGGCCAAGCCGACCAGGCCTGCAGCGCAGACGGCTGCCAGCAGCACGATGCCCGACCGCGTGATGACGGTCTCGGCCCGCAGGTGACTGACGACGTACCCCACCACGGCTGCCGTGACGACCGCGACGCCGCCCATCGTCGGCGTACCCGCCTTGGTGATGTGACCTCGCGGGCCGTCGAGGCGGATGGGCTGACCGACGCCGCGCGCTTGCAGCCAGGGAATGAGGTAGCGAGTGCCCACCAGCGACACGAACATGGCTGAACTGGCGGCGATGAGGAGCGCAATCATGTTTGTGCGCTCCTGCGCCGTCGCAGATGCTCGGTCGCAACGACTGCGTCATCGAAAGGCACGGAATGCCCAGCAGTCACCTGCGCTGTTTCGTGGCCCTTTCCGGCGACGACGACGACATCGCCGGCCTGAGCATTCCTGACGGCGTAGGAGATGGCGCTCGACCTGTCCAGTTCCACATGCAAACCGTCGTCTGCGTCGCGTCGACTGACCGCGCCAGCGGCGATATCGGATGCGATCCGAGCAGGATCCTCGCTGCGAGGATTGTCGGAGGTCAGCACGAGCACATCGGCATGGCGGTCCGCTGCCGCGCCCATGAGAGCCCGCTTCGTCTGATCCCGATCACCGCCCGCTCCGAACACAGCCCACAAACGGCCGCCTGCGGCACCGAGCTCACGCGCGCTGGCCAATGCCGCAGCAAGTGCGTCTGGTTTGTGGGCGTAGTCGACCAAGACCGTGATGTCATCCTCTGGGCCGCTGACAGGCCACAGTCGCCCTCGTACCGGAGAAATGGCAGCGATCGCTGTCGCAATCGCGTCATCGTCGAATCCGAGGGCGCTGGCCGTTGCTGCTGCGGCCGCCACGTTCGCGGCATTGAACCGGCCCAGCAGCCCGCAGTGCACGGATCGGCCGCGCCATCGGCCTGCCACGCCCACTGTGCTCACCACGATTTGGTCGATATCGGAGGGCCGCCACTCGATCACTTCGGCCGTTGTGCCGGCCGCCGACGATGCCAAGCGGCGACCCCACGGATCGGCGACGTTCAACACCGCAATCTCGCTGCGACCGTCGAAAAGGCGCGCCTTGGCGTTGAAATAGTCCTCCATCGTCCTGTGGAAGTCGAGATGCTCATGGCTGAGGTTCGTGAACACGCCGGCAGCGAAGCTGGCACCATCGACCCTGCCCTGGGCGAGCGCATGAGACGACACCTCGAGCACCACCATTCCGGCTCCCGCATCGGCAGCCTCGCTGAGACGCCGGCACAGGTCGGGTGCCTCTGGCGTGGTGTGCGTTCCGTCCAGCGTGCCCATGACCTCACAAGTGGTACCGCACGCGCTCGCAATGGCGGCGATTGCGTGCGTGACCGTGGTCTTGCCAGATGTCCCGGTGACGCCTACGACCGGGCAGCGGCGCCATGGCTGTCCCCACACCGCGGCTGACGCCAGCCCGAGTACCTCTCGCACGTCGGGCACGACGATCTGGGGCACGTCGACATCGAGGACATGCGACACCAGCAACGCCGCAGCACCTGCATCCAAAGCCTCAGCGGCGAAGCGATGACCGTCGTGGCGCTGCCCTACGACGCAGCCGAACAGCGCACCGGACGTGACTGAGCGGCTGTCGTGTGTGATGCCGCGCACGAGGACCGCCAGTGCCGCAGCCTCGTCACTGCGCTGGCGTGGAGGCAGCACACAGGTACCGCCGACCGCCGCAGCCAATTCCTCCAGCGGTATCGGCTCTGCCGGCGCACTGCTGCGCTGCTCAGGCATCTGGCGACACTTGGAGCATGCGCAGGGCGTACTCGGCGACCTCCGCGAATACCGGCGCGGCAACGATGGCGGCCCGGTATTCATCCGGCTCGTCGAGCACCACGACCACGGTGAGCTCAGGTCGGTCGGCAGGGAGGAATCCTGCGAAGGAGCTGGTGTATGCGTCGGAGGAGTAACCGCCGTCAGGGCTGGGCTTCTGCGCAGTGCCGGTCTTGCCTGCCACTTGGTAGCCCTCGATGGCGGCCCGCTTGCCCGTTCCCGAACGGACTACTTCAGCCAAGATGGTCTGCATCTGCTGCGCGGTCCGCTCGGACAGCACCCGGCGTGTCGGGATGCGTTCCGCGGGTTGCAGTGCGCCGTTGCTTCCCACGCTGCCCAGCACAAGGCGCGGCGTGACGTAGACGCCGTCGTTGGCGATGGCGTTGTACGCAGCGGTGAGCTGAATCGCAGTGACGGCGATGCCTTGGCCGAACGCGATCGTGGCGAGGTCGGTGCCGCGCCACTGCTTCGCAGTACGCAGGATTCCTCTGCTCTCGCCCGGCAACGCCGGCGCTTCATCGGTTCCGGTCAGGCGGCCGAAGCCGAATGATCGCAGGGAACGCTGCAATTCAGTGGCGCCGATCCGTTCGGCAAGCTTGATGGTCCCGATGTTCGATGAATGAACGAGGACCTCCGACGTCGTCATGTCGGCGCTGGGCTTGGAATACGGCTCGATGAATTCTTTGTCAGCGAATGTGTAGGCGGCCGGCGTCGAATGCACCTCGACCGGCGTGGTGAGTCCTGCTTCCAGTGCCGTGGCGACCGTGAAGCTCTTGGCAACCGAGCCTGGCTCGAATGCGTCCGTATATGCCGGGTTGTATGCCACCGGCCTGACCTCATCCGTGTCCCGATCGCGAGCGACCGCCGCCAACGCCATGACATCGCCGGTATCGGTTTGCATCACTACCACCATGCCGCCCTTGGCACTGGTCGCCTTGACAGCTTCGCTGATAGATCGCTCCGCAATCCACTGCATCTGGGTGTGCAGCGTGAGCACCACGTCGTCGCCATGGCTGACAGGTTCAAAGAGCTCGGTGCCGGTCGGCAACGGCATCCCGCTCTGGGCGATTCGAGCGACCTCACGGCCGTCTGTCCCGTCGAGCACCTCCGCGAACTGTTTCTCAGCACCGCCCAGCGGGTTCTGATCAATGTCGGTGGCGCCGAGCAGCCCGCGCGCGAAGTCGTCCCCGTTTGGTCGCAGCCGTGAGGACTCGCCCCGTACGCCGATACCGGCCAGCTGCATTTCCTGCACTGCCAGCCCGTCTTCGGAGCTCACCTGACGCGCCACGTAGACGAAGTGACGGTCGCTCGCGAGCCGTTCGGCGATGACGTCAGCGTCTATGTCCAGCACTGACGCCAGCACAGCAGCCGTCTGGTACGGGTCGGTCACCAGGCGGGGATCGGCCCAGACCGTAGGCAGGTTGTCCGACACGGCGAGCAGATTCAGATTCCGATCCAGGATCGCACCGCGGACCGATTCGAGCTCCCACTGTGCGGTTCCCTGACGCTCGCCGAGAGCCGCATAGGTGTCGCGGTCGAGCACCTGTACCTGAACCAGGCGCGCACCCAAGGTGGCCAGCGCCACGGCTGAGGCGATGATCAGCAGCAGCGCCCGCCGGCGCGGCGGTCCAGCGCGAGCCGTACGCCCGCGCGCGCCCCGTTCGGTCCGCTCCGTGGCAGATGCTGTCCCCAGTTCGCCAGGTGGTCCCTTCGCTCCCGACGACGGATGCCACCCGCGCGCGTTCGCCGTATCAGCGTGTCGAGCTGACGTTGCGCCCACACGCGATGCCTGACCGGCACGCGACGCGGACCGCGAGCGGGCAGCTGGCGCTCGCAGCCCCGGCGGGGCACCCATCGACGGGTGCCATGGCGCCGGAGCTGTATGGCGCTCGGAGTGCTCAAGAACGTCGGTCATGCGCTGTGGACGCGTCGGTCAGCAGCGTCTTGATCGAGAGCCAGTCCCCACCTTCATGGATGCTTCGCTGCGGTGGGTCGACGGCAGCAATATGCCGAGGCTCGATCCGCACATCGATGGGATCCGTCGCGCTCACCAGGCCGAGCGCCCCCACCCCCATCAGTTCGATCTCCGCGGGACCATGGAGCGTCTGAAGCTCGTAGCGCAGATCGATCAGGCGCTCTCGCTCTGCAGCGATCTCCGACTCCAGCTCTGACAGCCGGTACTGCCCCGCAGCCAGCATCGAGTGGAACACCGCGAGACCGGCGAGCACGGTGATGGCAGCAGCAGCCAGCAGCGCAGTCACGCCCACGAGACGCAACCCCACGGCGCGACCCATCGGCGCCTGTACCAGTCCCGGCGGGGCATCCGCGACGGTGAAGTGGGCAGTTGCGAGGGCCATCGGGCGAAGCTCGGTTCTCTGGGAGCGCTGGAATCAGCGACGGGCAGGCTCGAGGCGTTCTGCTGCACGCATCACGGCGCTGGCGGCGCGCGGGTTCCGTTCGACCTCCGCAGTGCTGGGCCGTGTGACCTTGCGGCGCAGCAGGCGAACGGTGGGCGCGGCGCCGCAGATGCATGGCAACGTCGACGGGCACTCGCACACGCCGTCGGCCGCTTCTCGCAGAATGATCTTCACGATGCTGTCTTCTCCTGAGTGATAGGCGAGCGTTGCGAGGCGCCCACGAGGCTGCAGGCGCGCGAGCGCTGCTCGCATGGCGGGTTCGATGAGATTCAGTTCGTCGTTCACTTCGATGCGGATTGCCGCGAACGTGCGCATCGCCGGATGACGGCGGCCGCGCCGAGCTGCGGCTGGCACCGCAGCCTTGACGGTGTCGGCCAGTTGGCGGGTTGTGCCCAGCGGTCTGGCGGCCACAATCGCCGCAGCGATGCGGTGGGCGTAGCGCTCGTCGGCGTGGTGCCTCAGCAGATCTCGCAGTTCAGCGAACTCGTAGGTGTTGACGACGACGCCCGCATCGAGGCGCGAGCGGGAGTCCATGCGCATATCCAGCGGGGCGTCGTGACGGTGGGAGAAACCGCGCTCGCCCGAATCCAATTGATGACTGCTGACGCCGAAGTCGAACAGAACACCAGTGAGCGGGCCTCCGGCAGCCGCATCGACCAGCTCGCCGAGCCGGTCGAATCGCTCGCAGCGCAGCGTGACTCGGTCTCCGAAGGCCGCAAGCCGCTCCTGTGCTGCTGCAATTGCCTCAGGATCGCGATCGATGCCGAGCAGTTGTCGCCCAGGATGCTGCCGCAGGAGCACCTCGGCGTGACCGCCGCCACCCAAGGTTGCGTCGACGAACAGCCCACCGGCTACAGGGGCGAACACTTCGGCGATCTCGTCAACCATGACAGGCTCGTGGAAGGAACGGGCAGCGGTGGACACGCTCACGCCTGCTCCGCTGCTTCGATGCCGCGCTCAGGTGCCGCCAGGAGCGATTCGCCCTGGGCGTTCATCTCGTGCCAGCGCCCCGCGTCCCAGATCTCGACCTCGTCGATCGCGCCGATCACGACGCATTCGCGCTGCAGGCCGGCGAAGCGGCGCAGCTCCTCAGGAACCGCTATGCGGCCCTGCTTGTCTGGCAGGACACGGGCGGCGCCCGCCCCGAATGAGCGTTTGGCTGCGCGACCGTGCGGTCCGCCGGACTGGGAGCGCTCGGACATCCGGCCGGCGATCTCACCGAATCGGTCTGGCGTCATGAGTGCGAGGCAGCCCTCGCTGTGCTTGATCAGGAAGCCGGACGGCTCAAATGCGCTGCGGAAGCTCGCCGGGAGCACGATGCGGCCCTTGGCATCGAGCGAGTGCTCGTGCTGACCGACGAACAGACTCTCCACCGCAGGGCCTCCGCAGCGTCCGAATGGGCACCTGATTCGCATGGGCATCTCTGCCCTTGCAAACCACTTCGCACCACTTTATGGGGAAAGCACCCACACTGTCCACCCCTAGATGTGCCGCGCCCACTGCGGAGGGCGGCGGCGCTAGTCGATGGAGTGGGTGGTGATGAAGCTCGCCATGTGTTCTGCCATGTCGGTGGGTGAGGCTGTGATGCCGAGATCGGCCCAGCCCACTGCTCGGTCGCGGACCTGAGCGGCTGTAGCGGAATCCACGACGGATGCGAGGGGTCCGAGCCCGAAGCGGTCATAGGCGATGCACTGGAAACGGCTGCCCTCACGTGTACGACGCTGGGAGATGCCGACGAGTTTCCGACCGCCTACCACGACCTCGCCTGGGCCGAGCGATGCAAAGCACACCAGGCCATCTGACGGCCCAGCTTCGTACGGGCCGGAATGGACGCTGGCGGGCACACCCGCATCCGAGAAAGCTGCGGCCAGTGTGCGACCCAGCCAATGAAAGGCCTTGCCGACATCGGAATGCCAGAGGGGATCGCCAGCTGGGACGAACAGGTCCAGCCATGTGCTCATTTCAGGATCCAGCCACACCAATCCCCCGCCGCTGTGCCGCCGGACGAGATCATCTCGACTGCCGACAAAGGGGTCAGGGCTGGCTGAACCCAGGATCACTGCGGATGCGGTCGGGCGCAGCCACGAGATGCGACGTCGGCCGTCGCGCGGCATTGGACGGGCGTGCAGCAATTCGGCGCTTGCGTGCCATTCGTCGCGTACCCACGCGGCCACAGGCACACGATGGCAGACGGCGCCCGCGCCATCGGATCGCGCAGCTCAGACGAGTTGAGGTCGCAGGTCGCCGAGGTAGTCGGTCCATTCAGTCGGGCTATCGCCACGCATCGCCGCCACGACGGCGAGCGGCTCAGGGGCATAGGGAGTCTGGCGCAGCCGGAACCGGCTCTCTGACAGCAACGAGTCTCCCTTGCCCACGTTGCAAGCCCGGCAGCAGGCCACCACGTTCTCCCACGTGTGTTCGCCGCCGCGGCTGCGCGGGTGGACATGGTCGATGCACTCGGCCCGGTTTCCGCAGTACTGGCAGCGGTAGGCGTCGCGCGCGAACACGGCCCGCCGGTGGAGCGGGGCGCGCCTCCGGTACGGCGCCCGTGCGTGATAGTTCAGGCGCACGACCGAAGGCACCGACATCGTCAGACGAGGCGAGCGAATGCTGCCGGGCTTGGTGTGAACGACATCAGCCTTGCCTGCCAGCACCAGCAGCAGGGCGCGCCGCACCGTCGTGATCGACAGTGGCTGGTAAGTGACGTTGAGCACCAGCGTCCGTTCCGACAGCACGGTGCGGGGCCGCGAGACCTTCCCATCACGAATGACCGCATGACCGTTGATCGCACCGTTCCCGTTGACCGCGTCGGCGACAGGCTGCGGCGCGTGAGCGATCGTTCGAACGGGAGTCATGTCACGGCCCCAAGGGCGCCGGCTCAGGGCCACGCGCTCCGTGCGACGGGTGTACCGCAGCAGCGGAAGGCCAGCGTCGGCACCATTCCAGCCATTGGATCAGATCGGCAGGTTCGGCTGCCGCACTTCCGTCAGAGCCGACGGCGGTCAACAGCCGGAATCGCACATAGTCGCGGTGAGGCACCGGCAAGAACGGAGGGCGCATCCACCATCGCCGCGGGATGAGCCGCCTCATGGCTCGCCCAGCGGTGAGCCACAGCCGCGGGCGCATTGCCACGGCCGCGAGAGCCGCCCCGATACGGGGGCCGCGTGGAGTCCGTGATCGGCGCACCGGGCCACTCTAGAAGCGATAGCGGGAGGCGACGGTGAGGGTGAAGTGATGCTGAGTAGCCTCACAGCGTTCTCCGAGTCCCGGCCCAGAGGCCGGCGACACGGAATTCTCCAGCCCCGAAAGCCAGACGCCGTGCGCAATCACACTGCCCCGCAAACGCACGTGGCCGATGCCGAGACATTCCGGCAGACGTTCGAGCGCATCACTGCGAACGTGGAGCGGGTCATTCGCGGCAAGCCCGACGCGGTCGGGCTCTCGCTTCTGTGCCTGCTGTGCGACGGACACTTGCTGATCGAAGACGTGCCGGGGGTCGGCAAGACCAGTCTCGCCAAGTCACTGGCAGCATCGATTGACGCACCGTTCGGCCGGATTCAATTCACACCTGACGTGCTGCCGTCTGACGTCATCGGCGTGAACGTATGGGATGAACGTGAGCGCACCTTCGAGTTCCGTCCTGGCGCGCTCTTCTCCAGCATCGTGCTGGTCGACGAGATCAACCGGGCCTCGCCGAAGACGCAGGCGGCATTGCTCGAAGCAATGCAGGAACGCCAGGTCACGACCGATCGCACCACACGACCGCTCGGTCAGCCGTTCATGGTGATTGCGACGCAGAACCCGATCGAGCACGAAGGCACGTACCCGTTGCCCGAGTCTCAACTCGACAGGTTCCTGATGCGCGTCAGCATCGGCTACCCGGATGCAGATTCGGCCGTCGAGGTGCTCGATCTCCACGACGGCACCAGCGAGATCACGCTCGAGCCTGTAGCCACTGCCAGCGAGGTGCTCGCGATGACTCGCACTGTCACCGAAGTCCACGTCGCCCCGGTGCTGCGCCGCTACATCGTCGCCGTGGCCGATGCGTCGCGGCAGCGCGGCACGATCACGCTGGGCATCAGCCCGCGCGCCACGCTCGACCTGCAGCGTGTTGCACAGGCACGCGCGCTCGCCGCCGGCCGGAACTACGTGGTGCCCGACGATGTGAAAGCCGTCGCTGAGCCGGTGCTCGGTCACCGGATCCGCCTGAGTGCTGATGCGCAATTGCAGGGCTTGACCCCCCAGACAGCCCTGCGCGACGTCTTCGACGCTGTCGCCGTCCCAACCGTCGCCGGCTAAAGGGCTGGGCTGCATGCTGACGCGGCGGGGCTGGTCCGTCGGGATCGGCTCAGCAGTCGCCGCCGGGGCCGGTCGGCTATTCGGCATGGGTGAGCTTTTGGTGCTCGCATTGGCGGGGATCGCACTGATCTCGGGTTCGGTGGTGTGGACCCGGACGCGACGGATCCGTCTCAGGATCCAGCGTTCGGTCCAACCTGCGCGTGTCCATGCCGGTGGCAAGGCACGGGTGCAGCTCGTCCTCACCAACTTGGGCGGACATGCCCCCGTGCTCCAGCTCACCGATCCGGTGACCGGCACGCTCGGCGCGCGCCTGCGAGTCGGCCCGCTGCTCGCCGCCGAGCGTCTGAGCACGTCGTACCTGCTGCCCACTCAACGCCGTGGCCGTTTGGAGATCGGACCAGCAGAGGTCGATATCGTCGACCCGCTCGGTCTGGCCCGTACCTCCGTCGGCGACGGCCCGCGGACGATGCTGGTCGTCTATCCCGCTACGCAGACTCTGGTGCCGCCGCGCCTGGCTCGCGGGCCTGAACCGTTGGGCCTTGCCGCAGATGTCCACACCTTGCAGCGCATCGGCGAGGATTTCTATGCGCTGCGCGACTACACCGCCGGCGACGATGTTCGCCGCATCCACTGGCCCTCGACGGCGCGTCTCGGCCGCCCGATGGTGCGGGAGGACGAAGTGCCCCGCCGGAGCCGGGTCACGGTGGTGCTCGACACTCGCAGCACCGCTTTTGACGCTGACCCGCTCGCCGATGGGCGCTTCGAACTTGCCGTATCTGCGGCCGCGAGCGTCGTGCTTGCCAGCGCCACTCGGCATGACCCGCTGCGACTGCTGACGGTGGCGGGCGCAGATACCGGCTTCGTGACCTCGGGGGAAGGCTTGGCGCAGCTGTTCGATCATCTCGCCGATGTCTCCACATCTGCGCAGGGATCCCTGCGCAGCACGCTTGCGGCAGCCGCGGCGACGGCCGTAGGCGCAGTGGTCGTGGTGCTCGGAGGCACCGCATTCGATGCGGCGCGAGATGCCGAAGCAATCTCGGCGGCGGGGTCGCGCACGTCGTCGATGACCGTCATCCGCGTGTGCAGACCTGGTGATGCCCTGCCAGCGGGTGGCCCGGGAGTTGTCGACATCAGCACGCTGGCCGACCTCGGACCAAAGTGGGCTGCAGCGCAGACATCGTCCCAAGCGAACGCGTTGCGCACATGAAGGGGCGCAGCCTGTGGCAGGTGGAGGTCTCTCTCTGGCTGCTGACCCTGCTCTCGGTTCTCACTGCTCGCCGCCTGTTCGACGCGTGGGACTACGCGCCGCTGTGGCTCATGATGGCGTTGGGCGGTCATGCCTCGGCTGCAGTCACACGGCGCCAGCGCTGGCCCTTCGCAGCCGCAGCGACGGCATCGGCGGTGATGCTGATCATCGTCGAAGGACTGGCCCTGTACTCCGACACACTCTGGCTGCGCTTGCTTCCCACAGCGGAGACGCTGCGACAAGCGGCGGCCGACGTGACGGCGGCCTGGGATGCCTTCGGCATAGTGGAAGCGCCGACGCCGGCCACCGCGGGCTTCCTGCTGGTCGGCGGGGCCGTCATCTGGCTCGCCGCTTTTGTCGCCGACGGACTGGCACTGCGCGCGCAATCAGTAGGAGAAGGGCTGCTTCCCGCCTTCGGCGTGCTCGCATTCGTGGCGGCATTGGGCACGGATGCATGGCGAATCCGCAGTGCCGCTGCGATGGTCGTCTGTGCAGCAGCGTTCGTGGCCGCACACGGAATCCACCACACCGGCGACCGGACATCGGTGGGCGCGACCGACCGGCGGCGCGCAGCCGTGCCAATGCGCACGGCACTGCGCTTGGGAATCCTCGCAGCGCTTGGCGCTGCGCTGCTGGTGCCGCTGCTCCCTGGCAGCGACGCCCCAGCGATCGTCTCGTGGAAAGACCTCGATGGCAGCTCGCCTGCGTCGAGGGTGACGATCAGCCCCCTGGTCAACGCCCAAGGTCGCCTGGTGGGCACCTCGGGTGCCGAGCTGTTCCGAGTCGAGGCAGATGCCCCGGCATATTGGAGGGTCTCAGGCCTCAGCCGTTTCGACGGAACGTTCTGGGGATCCGAGCAGCTCTACGGGGATGCATCCGGGCACCTGGATGGGCGAGCCAGCGGCGAATTGCTCACCCAGCAGTTCACCATCGGAGCACTCGACAGCATCTGGCTGCCCGCCGCATACGAGCCAGTCGCATACGACGGCCCCGATGCGCTGTACGACCCGGAGACCGGCACGTTGGTCACCGAGCACAGCAGCGAGCTGGAGTCGGGCATGACCTACACGGTCAGCTCGAATGTCAATGTTCCCTCAGTCGCAGGGCTCGTGGCCGCCAGCGGGGACGTGCCCTCAGACATCGCCGAGAACTACTTGGACTTGCCATCCGACTTCAACCAGCGCGTGGTCGGTCTCGCGGCTGACATCACAGCCGACGCGGCCGGCCCGTACGCGAAGGCCCTGGCGCTGCAGAACTTCTTCCTCGAGAACTTCGTCTACGCATTGAGAGTGCCCAGCGGGCACGATGCCGAACGCATGGAACAGTTCCTGTTCGAAGATCGGCGCGGCTATTGCGAGCAGTTCGCCGGTACCTACGCTGCGATGGCCCGGGCGATCGGCTTGCCTTCGCGCGTGGCGGTGGGTTTCACGCCCGGCGAACTGATCGACGGCGTCTATGTGGTCCGGGGCGAGCATTACCACGCTTGGCCCGAGGTCTGGATTGCGGGACGCTGGGTGTACTTCGAGCCGACGCCGGGGCGAGGTGCCCCCGGGGCTGTCGTCTACACCGGAGTGGCGCCCCAGCAAGTGGTGCCGGGCGATCCCGAGGCGGCCGGCGAAGCGGGCTCGGGATTCATCGGCGAGCTGGGCCTCGAGGACCTGGAAGGCCTTTCAGGCGATCTCGAAGGCTTCGTGGACGTCCTTGACTTCGAGGGCTCGCAGGCACCGACGGGGAGCTGGTCGGAGTGGCTCGTCGTTCCGTTCTATGCGGTGCTGGCAGTCGGGATTGGCTGGCTCATCATCGTGCCGTCGGCCGTGCGAGTCCGTCGGGCATTGCACCACCGGCGCGCCCGTCACGACGCGCGCGCCGCGGTCAGTGCCGCATGGGATGACGTTGCTGAAACGCTGTTCAACCTCGGTTTCGACCAGCGCGCGGTCGAGACGCATGCCGAATTTGCCGATCGCGTCGACCGCCGGCTGCGCATCGATTCAGGCGAGCTGCGCTCATTGGCGGCTGCCGCTCAGGAGGCTGCTTACGCGGCTGAGCCCCCGACACCGCAGACGGTCACCGAAGCCAAGCTGGATGCACAGCATCTCGAAGGGCGCATCCGGTCTGCGCGCAGCCGCTGGGACCGCATCGGGACTGCATGCCGCCCGTCCGCGCTGACAGCAGGACCCCGCTCGCGCCGTCGGCACCGCGTCGGGCTGAGTGGCAGGGGTTAGCTGGGGTCGTTGCGGAAGCGACGCCGCATGCGGTCGCCGAAGGAATCCGGGCTATTCGGCCGCGAGCGCTTGGCGATCGAGTCTGAGACCTTCTCGAGTCCGAGCTTGCCCATCTTGCGGACATTGCGCTCGATCACCACCGCGCTGGCGAAGACCACGAGGAACGCGACGAACGACAGCGCAAAGTGCACTTGCAGACCCAAGCCGATGCCGACCAATCCGAGGATTCCGCCGAGCACTGCCCAGCGGATGTTGCGCAGCGCATGGCGAGTCAGCGTGGTCTCCGACACCTCCCGCGCGAATTCCGGATCGGTGTCGTAGAAGTCCTTCTCGATCTCGAGCAGGATGCGTTGTTCGTCTTCCGATAGCGGCACGCACAGGCTCCAAATGCTGTATTGCCGATGTTGCTGCCAGTGTAGGACCGCGCCCGGCACTACTTCCACGCACCCCCGATGTACGGCACCATTCAGCGGCCCCAACGGCGCTCGCCCGCGGTGCCATCACGCAGAGCCGCCGATCCGTGGGCGATCACGGATCGGCCGAAACGGTCTCGAATGGCATCGAGCGCATCAGCGAGCCTGAGATCGAGCTCGGTGTCACCCGTCGGGCCCCAGACCGCCTCATCACCGGACCCAGTCGCAGTGTCGGGCGGCAGGTCCAAGTTGAAAGCCAGCTGATGAGGCTCTGCTGAAGCTGCCTCGCGCTCGTCGAGCGATCCTGTCGAACGCGCCATCTCCGCAGACGCCGATTCTTCCAGGTTCGACACTGCAACTCCCAGCAAGCGGATTCCTCCGTCGAGGGCGAGCGTGCCGATCAGCTTCTGCGCGACATGGGCGAGCGCATGTCCGGTCTGGATCGGTTCGGGAAGCGTGTGTGCTCGCGTGCGCAGCGAAAAATCGGGATGCTTGACCTTCACGGTCACCGTTCGTCCCGACAACCCGTTGGCGCGCAGGCGTGATGCGACGGCATCGGCGAGGCGTATCGCTTCGCTCCGGACGCGTTCGACACCGGTCAGATCGGTCTCGAACGTCTGCTCGTGGCTCACCGAACGCGGGAGTCCGCCCCGATGGACCGGCCGATCGTCAATTCCCTGCGCCAGCGCTGCGAGATGCGCGCCGTGCGCTGCACCGACAGTCGAAACCAGCTGATTCAGCGGCACAGCCGCCAGATCGCCCACGGTGTAGATGTCGATCTCGTTCAGCCGGCGGAGCGTGACGGGGCCGACCCCCCACAGCGCCTCCACACGATGAGCCTGCAAGAAACGCAATTCCTCCGCGACACTGACTACACAGACGCCGAGCCCCGGCCGGGGTCCGTCGGGGTGCACTGCCGGCTTTGCCGCGACCGACGCGAGCTTCGCCAGGGTCTTGTTCGACGCAACGCCGACAGAACAATCCAGCGCCACCGCTTCCCGTACGGCGTTGCGCAAGTGCCAGGCGATCTCCGACGATGAACCAAACAGCCGGTGGGCACCGGAGACATCCAGGAAGGCCTCATCCAGCGAGATGGGCTCCACGTGGGGAGTGACCGACTCGAAAACGTCCGCAATCGCCGATGAGGCTTCGATGTAGCCGGAGAAGTCCGACGTGACCACGACGGCGGACGGACAGAGGCGACGTGCTTGTGCGGTCGGCATGGCGGCGTGCACGCCTGCAGCCCGGGCTTCGTAGCTGGCGGATGCCACGACGCCTCTCCTGCCGGATCCCCCGACGATCACGGGTCGCCCGATCAGCGATGGATCGCGCATGCGCTCGACTTCCACGTAGAACGCGTCCATGTCGACATGAAGGATCGGCAGCTCGCCGGTTTCAGCCTCATCGGGCGATCGACGCTGTGGCTGGCTCATGAGGTTGCCGGCGTCACCACCAATCCGTCGCGATGATCCCCGGTCACCGTGTACCGGAACACATGGCCTCGCGGCGCTCCGCCTGCGAGGTACTTCAGCAATGGCTCAGCCATCCATGCGTATTGGCCGGTGAGCAGATCTTCGAGTTCGGCGACGCGTACCCACCGGGCATCGAAGACGATGCCGTCGGGATCGGCGACATCCAGATCGCCGCTCCAGTGCTGGGCTTCGTGCACCTCCACCGTCAGGAACCAGCCGGGTCCGTCGCTGCCATCTGCCTCGACGATGTACAGCGGGCCGTCCCAGGTCGATACTTGCAGGCCAGTTTCCTCGGCTACCTCACGGGTCAATGCTCCGAGCACGGTCTCGCCCGGATCGACCACACCGCCCGGCGTGCTCCAGTCGGTGCTGCCGTTGCGTCGACGGTTGTTGACCATGAGCACGGCATCACCGTGCGCGAGGATGCCGCCGGCGACAGCCCATCTATGCACGTCAGCCGGCATTGGCGCAGTCTGCCACGCAAGGCGCGGGGCTGAGCTCCGCCCCTGATCGGCCCGTGAACCCGTACCGAGCGGAGACGGTGACCATGAACGGGAAGAACGGGCCATTGACGATGTGCTGTACGCCTGGTCGTACCATGGCGCGGGTGAGCATGCACGACGACGGCGACAGTGTTGGGCTCACTGCGGCGCCCACCGCGCTGCCTTCGGTTCTGGCCAGGGCCTTGGCTTTCGCTGCAATTGTCGTTGCGGCAGTGTGCGGCGGCCTCGCGGGCTATGCGACGAGCGCCCTGCAGTGCAGCGGAGGATGCGTCGGGCCGGCGCTGGGCGGAACGGCAATCGGGGCCCTCGCGGCCGCGGCAGGCGTGGCTGCGCTCGCGGCCCTCGTGCTGCGCTCGATGAGCGAATGGGCCGACCAAGCCTCGGCACAACTCCGCAAGAAGGGAGCACGGCGTTGACTACCAACGTTCTCGCAGTCGAAGACGACGAGCGGATCCGTACGGCGCTGCGTCTCGCGCTCGAGGACGAGGGCTGGCAGGTCAGCGAGGCCGAGTCGTGCGAAGAAGCCCTCGAGCAATTCACGCCTGAGAGCACTGATGTCGTGCTCGTGGACATCATGCTGCCCGGTCTCGACGGGTTCGAGCTGTGCCGCTCCATCAGGCGGATCAGCCATGTGCCGATCATCATGGTGACCGCTCGCGACGACACGCACGACGTCGTTGCAGGACTTGAAGCCGGCGCGGACGACTATCTCACCAAGCCCTTCGCACCCAAGGAGTTGTCGGCGCGCATCAGGGCCTTGCTGCGGCGAAGCAGGACGGTGGACGGCAGCGGCCTGCCACGAACCGTCGGCGACCTCGAGATCTTTCCCGATGAGGGCGTCGTGACCAAGGGCGGCGACGAGTTGCACCTGACCAAGACCGAGTTCCGGCTGCTCTGCGAGCTGTCCGACAATCCCGGCAAGGTGATGAGTCGCGAGCAGCTGCTCGAACGAGTCTGGGGCTACGACTACTTCGGCGATGGCCGCCTGGTGGACGTGCACGTCCGCCGGCTGCGGCTCAAGATCGAGGACGATCCGGCCAGCCCGCGCTACGTGGCGACGGCTCGCGGCCTGGGTTACAAGCTGCGGGCGTGAGATGAGGCTGCGCTGGCCGCGGCCCCTGCGCCGGTTGCTGTGCCTGATGGCGGCAACCGGACTTCAGGCGTGACATGAGGCTGCGCTGGCCTCGTCCTTTGCGTCGGTTGCCGCTTCGCGCCCGCGTTGTCGGTGCATTCACTCTCGGCGCGATGCTGGCGGCGTTCCTGCTCGTGGTGATGACGTACAGCCTCTCCCGGGGCTCCATGCTGGGTTTGCGCCAGGACTCCTCTGAGGCACAGTTCTTCGCAAATGCAACCCAAGTGCAGGGCTCGCTGCGTGCGGAGAGCCCTGATTTCGCCGTGCTGCTCGAATCGCTTCCGAGCCTCAGCGGCAGCCGTTCCATCGTCCGAACCGGGTCCGATATCTGGCGGTCACCGTCCCTCGTGCCGAGCGACCTTCCTGATGAACTGGTGGAAGCAGTCGAACGATCTGATCAGGCCCACGCGATGCGGTACCGGCTCGACGGCGTCCCGCAGCTCGCTCTCGGCCTGCGTCTGCGCCCGGCCGCGGTCTCGCAGCTCAGCGAGACGCTGTATTTCGAGGTTGTCCCGCTCTCGGAGATCGAGGCCACGCTTGCCAGTTTGCGCCTGATTCTGGGCGTCGGTGCGGCGCTGACGGTACTGATCGGTGTGGCCGTCGGAGCCTGGGCCGGCGGGCGCCTGCTGCGGCCGCTCGCGACCGTGTCCGATGCTGCGAACTCGATCGCGCACGGCCGATTCGACACGCGAGTCGAGCGCAGCGACGACCCCGACCTCGCGGTGATCGTGGAGTCGTTCAATGACATGGCTGATGCCATGGAGCGCCGCATTGCGCGCGACGCGCGGTTCGCGTCCGACGTCAGCCATGAGCTGCGATCGCCGCTGCAGACCCTGCGAAGCTCGATCGATTATCTGAACGGTCACCGCGATGAGCTGTCTGCTCAGGGAGCAACGGCACTGGATCTGCTCGCAGCCGAAGTCGACAGATTCCAGCAGCTCGTGCAGGATCTCCTGGAGATCTCCCGACCCGACGCCGACGGATCGGTCTTCGAGCGAGGTCTCGTCAACATCACCGAGCTGGTCCAGCATCGCGTCGGCACACTCGGGCCCGATGTAGAGCTCAACATCAGTGCTGCTGCGACCGATGCCGTGGTGATCGGCGACAAGCGAGGGCTGGCACAGGTTTTTGACAACCTGTTGCGCAATGCCGAAAAGCACGGTGGCGGTGTCACCCGGGTAGGGATCTCACGGCCCGGCAACCTGGTGCGCGTCGCAGTCGAGGACGACGGGCCGGGCGTCACGCCGTCCGAGCGTGATCTGGTCTTCGAACGCTTTACGCGCGGTGCGGCGGCGCGCAAGCGCGGGGCCGGCACCGGCGCCGGTCTCGGTCTGGCTCTCGTGTACGAACACACCCGGCGTCACGGGGGCTCAGTGCATGTCGAGTCGCGGCCTGACGGCCGACGCGGCGCCCGTTTCGTGGTCGAGCTGCCCATTGCGGGGCACCGGTGAGGCACCCCAGCCGCAAGTGGCATCGGCGCATGCGGGGCAGGCGCGCACTGGGACGCTTCAGCGCGTCGATGGTGTGCGCGCTCGCAGCCGCTGCGTGCGGTCTGCCCACTGATGACGCGCCCACTCACATCGAAGTGCCTGCAGGAGTGTTTCCCGACCGGAACGAACCAGTGGTGGGGGCGGAGCCTGACACGCCTACCGCATCCCTGCACGCTGTCTATTTCCTGCGTGACGGCCTGCTCGTCGAGCTGCAGCGGCCACTCGCAGCCCCTGTATTCCTGGATGCCCCGCTCAACAACCTGCTCGCCGGCCCGACGCCCACCGAAGCCGAGAACGGGCTCGAGTCAGCGATCCCGGCCGGTACCGAGGTCGTAGACGTGCAGCTCCTGCGCAACAACGTCGTGTCGATCCACCTCAATGAGGTCTTCTTCGAAGTCGAGGGAGCACAGCGAGTACGCGCTGTGGCGCAGCTCGTGCTCACGGCCTCGGCACTCGCACGTGACAGCCAGGGCGTGCTGTTCTTTCTCGACGGGGTGGCGCAGTCGCTGCCCGATGGGGCTGGCACCATTGCTCAGGTGCGGCCCGGTGAGCTGCCCCGTGTGCTGCGGGTTGACGACTTCAGCGAGCTGATGCCGCTGACCCCGCTGCGCTCGGTCTCGTCATGATCAACCCCCTTCACGCGAGGGGAGCCGTGTGAGCCGGCGCGTTCCGCGCGTGCTGGTCGGCCGCTGGTAGCGCGAGCGGGTGCCGGCACGCACCGCCGCCACGAACATCAGCATCGTGGGGAACACCTCGAGCCGGCCGAACAGCATGAGCACCATCATCACTGGCCGCGACCCACGTGCGAACGCCAGCGCCGAGTTCGTCGGCCCGGCCTCGCCCAGCGCCGGGCCCACGGTGCCGATAGCCGAGACCGCGCCGGAGAATCCCGTCTCGAGATCGTTGCCCAGCGCAGTCATCAGCACACCGCCTGCCAGAGCAAGGCCCAGATACAGCAGCACGAAGCCCAGCGCCCGGGCTGCAACGTCTTCGGCGACAGTGGTGTCACCGAGGCGCATCGGCAGCACGGCCCTGCGGTGGCGGGCGCGGATGACCTCCCGGATCGCGTAACGGGCCACGATCTGCAGGCGCAGCACCTTGATGCCGCCCGCGGTCGAACCTGTCATGCCGCCGATGACGAACAGCGCCAGCAGCACAAGCTGTGCCGAGGGTGTCCAGAATTGCTCGTGGGCATAATCGGTGAGGCCATAGCCGGTATTCGACCCCAGCGACGCTGCGTAGAACGCCGCCTCCCGGAGGTTGTCGCCGAAACCGAGCTTGCCGGAATTCAGCACCAGCAGCCCGACGGCGGCACCGCCGATGAGCGTTAGATACCAGCGCAGCTCCGAGTAGCTCCGGCGCTGCGATCTGGTGCGCGTGATCAGGTGCCAATGGATCGAGAAGCTGGCGCCGCACGTGATCATGCCCGCGATCAACACCAGCTCGACAGCCACCGAGTCGAAGTAGTCGATCGAATCCGAGTGAGTCGAGAAGCCTCCGGTTGCCACCGTGGTGAAAGCGTGCGCCACCGCGTCGAACAGGCTCGTTCCCGCTGCCAGCAGGGCGAGCGCCACTGCCAGCGTGAATCCCCCGTACAGCATCCACAGTCGCCGGGCAGTAGCGGCGATACGGGGCGTGAAGCGATCAGCAGTCGGTCCGGGCGCCTCGTTGGCGATGAGCTCCAGGCCGCCCACCTTCAGTGCGGGCAGCACGCTCACGGCAAGCACGATCAAGCCCATGCCGCCGAACCATTGAGTCATGCTGCGGAAGAAGAGGACGCCGTGGGCAACCCCGTCGATGTCGGCCAGGACCGTGGCACCGGTGCAGGTGAATCCTGAGATGGACTCGAACAGTGCGTTGTCGGCCTCGCTCCATGCGATCACGCCGCTGAACAGGTACGGCATCGTTCCGGCGATCGAGACCGCCAGCCATGCCCATGCCACCGAGGCGAACGCCAGCGGGGAATCCGCCCGGTCCGACGCCGTCGTGCTGCCCATCATGGCACTGCCCACGCCTGCGGTGATTGCTGCTGAAGCCCCTAACGCGAACGCACCTCCCCCGCCATCGATGAGTGCGACGCACGCGGAGACCGCCATGCCGATCGCCACGAACATCAGCGCCACCCCGCTGATGTGCACTGGCGTGGACTCGAAGCGTCGCCCCCCCAGCACTGTCGCGCTCATCGCGCTCGCACTCCGTGAGGGCGGCGCCGGCGCCACTGCCCGTGCCGCACGGCCGCCACCGCCGGATAGGCCGCAACGCTCAGCGCCACAGCCGCCGCGGTCACCGACATACGCCCGCACATCATGAGCAGCCCGGCGGTGATGCGACCTAGCCAGTTGGCCGCGTCAAGGTGGCCGGTCGAGCCCTCAACAGCCAGATGCCCGGTCGAGTCCGCGAGGGCCATGGCAGGCCCGACGTTCGACAGCGTGGACACGGCATAGGTCAGCGCGTCGACGATGTTCAACCCGCTGGCGCCGAGAACGATGGAGGCAGGGATGATCAGCAGCGCCGCGAGCAGCAGTTCGCCCGTGATGCGGCTGATCGTCGTTTCGGAGATGGTCGAGCGACCCAGGCGCAGTCGTTCGGCCAGCGACGGGTAGATGGCGCGACGCAGTTCCCGCCCGATGAAGGACGCCAGCGTCAGCAGGCGCACCACCTTGAAGCCACCGGCCATCGACGCGCTCATGCCGCCGATCAGCATGAGCACCATCAGCAGTGCCTGGCTGCCCGTCGACAGGTCTACGAGCGATGTGGTCTCGAAGCCGGTTGTCGAGATCACCGACACCACCGCGAACAGCGACTCACGGATGTGATCCGGGCGCAGGAGGTGCGTCCAGCCGACGCCGTCACGTGGCAACAGCGCTACCGCCACCGTGGCGAAGACGATCAGCGTGATGTACAGCCGGAACTCGTAGCTGCGAATGAACCGGGCCGGGTCACGACGCCGGATCGCCAAGAACATGAGCGGCAGGCTCACGCCTCCGGCCGCCATGCCGAAGATCGCCACCCATTCAATGGCCGCCGAGTCGAATGCGCCCAGCGAGGCCGCCTGCGTGGAGAAGCCGCCGGTCGACGCCGTGGTCAGCGCATGCAGACCGCTCTGCAGCAGCGGCATGCCGGCCAACCCATAGCCGACCGCTACCAGCACGGTGAGCGCGCCGTACAGCAGCAGGAGGCGGCCCATCGTGCCGGCGCTGCGGGGCGCCAGCCTGCGAGCTGAGCGGGTCGCCACTCCCCCGTCCGTGTCCAGGCCGCCCACGCCCAGATGTGGCAGCACGCGGACGAGTACCACGATGAATGCGGCCCCGCCCAGCCACTGCCCCACGGCTCGCAGGGCCAGCATCCCGCCGCCGAGATCGGCTCCTGCGATCGTCGTGCTGTTGGTGCCGGTGATGGTGGCGGCGGCCTCCGCAAAAGCCGTTGCCAATGCAGAAGGTTCCACTGCACCGGTTGCGAGGTGGGCAACCGCGACGGCGGCCACGGCCGCGAACGATCCGAGTACCAGCGCCGTCAGGGTCTGGCGCTCGGTGATGCGCCGCTCGAACCGGCACAGTCGCAGGAGGCCCAGGGCGAACAGCGCGATGGCAGCTCCCGCGAGCAGCAGCGGTACTGAGTCAGTCCCGAACGCCCCGCTCGCGGCAACCCGTCCGCCGAACAGCCAATCGAACACGGCGCAAGCCGCAAACACGGGCGCGGCGGCGGCCAGCACGACCAGCGCCGTGATGGCAAGAGTCGACTCGTACGGTCCGCGTGCCCACCTGTGCAGCAGGCCGTCGGCGGCCCGCACCGCTCGCACCACCAAACGGCGAAGCCTCTCGCGCTCTCGAGCCCGGCGAGCCGGACGGGGTGTCACCGAAAGGCCTGCTTGACCTCGTCCACGCAGTCAGGCGTCACAAAGGCGACCACGTGGTCCCGCGCCCTCAGCTCGCTCCGGCCCCGGGCAATGCGGGCCTTGCCGTCCCGCACGATCGCTGCGAGCAGCATCTGGCCGGGGAGGTGCAGTTCGCGCACGAACGAGCCGTCGGCGCTCGAACCCGCACCCACTTCGAATTCAAGCACTTCGACATCGCCTTCGAGGAAGGTCGCCACGGCAGTGACATCGCCCCTGACCATCCGCAAGACCATGTTGGCGCTCGCCGTGCGCGGCGACAGCGCAGCGTCGATGCCCACCTGCTCCAGCAACGGCAGCAAGGACAGGCGATGCACGACGGCGATGGTCTCGGTGGCCCCCTCAGACTTGGCATACAAGCAGGCCAAGACGTTGGCATCGTCTTCGCCTGTCACGGCCACCACAGCGTCGAAGCTGCCGACGCCCTCGCGTGCGAGCACGTCGATGTCGGTGATGTCGCCATGCAGCACGAGCGCGCCCGCATAGCGCTCGCTCAGCTCGAGACAGCGTTCGTGGTGCTGCTCGATGATGACGACTTCGATGTGTCGCTCAAGCAGCCGACCAGCCAGCAAGCCAGCCGTGCGCCCCCCGCCCAGGATCATCACACGGCGCAGGTCTGAGCGGCTCAGTCCCATGATCTCCATGAGCTCACGTCGCCCCTGGCGCCGGCACACCACTCTGAGCAGGTCGTGGGGCTGCAGCGTGGTCTCGCGGCGCATGACCGTGACATCGCCGCCTCGCGACAGCGCGCCGAAGATGAAATCCCATTCGGGCTCGTAATACGCGCCGATCTCGGCCATGGTCTTGCCGACCAGCGGGGCATCCTCCGCCAGGCGCGCACCCACGACCAGCACTTCGCCGTTCGCGAGCTCGTTGATGTCCGTGACCCCGTGGTACACGAGCAGATCCATGATGGCGTCGGCCGTCTGCTCATCGGGGTCGAGCACCAGGTCGACGCCGATGGCGTTGCGCAGACTGCGACCTGGCGCGCCGCGCAAGTCGCCGTCCTGCAGCCGTGCGACGGTCGCCGGCACGCCCGCCTGCTTCGCCTGCATGCACACGAGCAGGTTGACCTCGTCGGAATCGGTCACGGCCACCACGACCTCGGCGCGATCAACCCCGGCTTCGGCCAGCACGCTGGGATTGGTGCCGCTCCCGTTCACGGTGAGCAGGTCGACCTCGGAGGCAAGCGCGTCGAGGCGCCGCGAGTGCTGGTCGATGACGATCACATCGTTGCCCTCACGGCTGAGGCGCTCGGCGATGTAGCTTCCGACCTCGCCGGCCCCCACCACGAGAATCCTCACAATGGGCGACCCTACTTCGGGCCGTTGGAAACGACAGTCATCATGAGTCGGGAGGCTCCATGGCGCTCGTGATAGCGATCGATGCCGGCACCACCGGCGTGCGTTCGATGGCGGTGGACGAGACCGGTGGCGAGGTGGCGTACGCATACCAGCCGTTCCCCCAGCACTATCCGGGTCCCGGCTTGGTCGAGCACGACCCGGACGAAATCTGGGATGCGACGGTGGCCACCCTCGAGGAGCTCTGCGCCGGCCTCCGGGCACTCGAAGACGGGCAGACGCCCACCGTGGCGGCGATTGGCATCACCAACCAGCGCGAGACCGTCGTGGCATGGGATCGTCGATCATCGCAGCCGCTCGCACGGGCGCTGGTCTGGCAGGACGTGCGCACGGCGTCACGCTGCGAAGAACTGCAGTCCGCCGGTCATCTGCCGGAGGTCCGGCAGATGACCGGTCTCGTGCTCAGCCCCTATTTCAGCGGCACCAAGGCTGAGTGGCTGCTGCGTCATGGCGGCGTTCCGGCAAGTGCAGACCTGGCTCTGGGGACCGTCGACAGCTGGCTGATGTGGAAACTCAGCGGCGGGGCCGCGTTCGTCACCGACCCCACGAATGCCTCGCGCACGCTGCTCTATGACATCAACGACGGCGGCTGGTCGGAGCCGATGTGCGATCTGCTCTCGGTGCCGATACGGGCGTTGGCGGAGATACGCCCGTCAGCCGGGCGCTTCTGCGTCACTGCGGACACCACCGCGCTGGGTCCGGGCATCGCTGTCAGCGGTGTGGCCGGAGACCAGCAGGCTGCACTGTTCGGCCAAGGCTGCCACGAAGTCGGCATGGCCAAGAACACCTACGGAACGGGGTCGTTCGTCTTGATGAATGTCGGCGACCGCTGTCCCGAGCCGGTCGATGGCTTGCTCACGACCGTGGCATGGGACCTCGGTTCTGGGCCCGCATTCGCGCTGGAGGGTTCGATCTTCGCGACGGGCTCCGCGGTGGGCTGGCTCACCGACATCCTGGACGGGGCTGCGGACGCCGCATCGATCGAGACAATGGCGAGGAGCGTGCCCGACAGCGCCGGCGTCGTGGTTGTGCCGGCATTCGCCGGCCTCGGCAGTCCGTGGTGGGACCCGACAGCGCGGGGGGCGATCATGGGCCTCACGTTCGCGTCTACACCAGCGCATATCGCACGGGCCACGATCGAGTCGATGGCACTGCAGACCCGCGACGTCGTCGAGACGATGAGTGCGGCTGCGGGGCGCGAGATCGCCGAGCTCAGGATCGACGGCGGCGCAGCGGTGAACAACCTGCTGTGCAGCATCCAGGCCGACCAGCTGGGTGCGCCGGTGAGCCGGCCGATCGTGACCGAGACCACCGCTTTGGGGGCGGCAATGCTGGCCGGGCTGGCAGAGGGCGTGTGGTCGTCCGCCGTCGAAGCAGCGTCGGTGTGGCGGCTGGACCGGCGTTTCGAGCCGTCAGGCGATCAGGCCGAAGCTGATCGGCTTCATGCGCTCTGGCGGCAGGCGCTCGAACGGACGCTGCACTGGTCGCCCGGCGAACCCAGGCTCTAGGCCTCAGTCGGGCTGTGCCAGTTGGTCGAGGGCACCGCGGAGCTGGCTGATGGCCTGGCGGATCCGATGCTCGTTCTCGACCAGCGCGAAGCGCACGTGGCCCTCGCCTCCCGGGCCGAAGCCGACCCCCGGGGACAGTGCGACGTTCGCCTCCGACACGAGCAGCCTGCAGAAGTCGACCGACCCCATGTGCCGGTACGGCTCGGGGATCTTGGCCCAAGCGAACATGGTCCCCTTCGGCGGCGCGAGCTCCCATCCGATGCGGCCCAAGCCGCGCACCAGGACATCTCGCCGGTTGCGGTAGGTCTCTCGCACCTCGCGGGGGTAGTCCTGCTCTTCATTCATGACCACCGTCGCAGCGATCTGAATGGGCTGGAACGTGCCGTAGTCGAGATAGCTCTTGAGCTTCGCGAGCGCGGCGATCACCTCGGCGTTGCCCACGCAGAACGCAACCCGCCAGCCCGCCATCGAGAACGACTTCGTGAGGCTGTAGAACTCCACTGCCACGTCCTTGGCGCCCTCCGCCTGCAGGATCGACGGCGGTTCGTAGCCGTCGAAACCCAAATCCGCGTAGGCGAAGTCGTGAACGAGCAGCACCTCGCGTTCACGCGCGAAGTCCACGATGCGCTGCATGAACTCCAGGTCCACGCACGCGGTGGTGGGGTTGTGCGGGAACGACAGCACGATCACCCGCGGCCGCGGCCAGGAGTACTCGAAACGTTCCACCAGGCGCTCGAAGAAGGTGTCGCCGGTGTCGAGCGGCACCTCTCGCACGCTCGCGCCCGTGAAGAGCGGGCCGAAGATGTGAATCGGGTAGGACGGCGCAGGCACTAAGCAGGCATCGCCGGGCGCCAGCAGCGTCCACATCAGGTGCGAGAAACCCTCCTTCGCTCCGATCGTGTTGATGATCTCGGTGTCGGGATCGAGCTCGACGTTCCATTTGCGCCGGTACAGGTCGCCGACTGCGGCCCGCAGCTTCGGAATGCCCCGGCTGGCTGAGTACCGGTGGTTGCGGGCGTTGAGAGCAGCCTCCGCCAGCTTCTTCACGGCACGCTCGGGCGACGGCAGGTCGGGATTGCCGAAGCCCAGATCGATGACGTCAGCACCGGCGCGCCGACGCTCGATCTTCAGCGTGTCGATGATGGTGAACACATACGGCGGCAGGCCACCGATCCGGCGGAATTCCATAGCGCTGGCGGCCCTCAGCGCCCTAGCTCGCGGGACCCGATTCGAGACGCGCCGCGAAGTCGGCCAGCGCGGTATGAGCGATGCGCCGTTCCGCTCGGCGCTTGACGAAACCGGGCAGCGGCACCGCGAGCTCCAAGGCGAGCTGGTAGAGCACCTCGGTGCGACCGGGCTCCACTGCCGGGTTGAACTCGTACCTGCCGTCGAGCTGCTTGACGACATCGCCGTCGACAAGCTTCCACGAAAGGCGGTGAGGTGCCCCGCCGTGGTCGTAGGCGAGCGTGTATCTCGCTGACCTTCCCAGTGCCTCGACGCGGAACGACGCCTGGGCAGCTCGCCCCTCCGGATCGCTTTCGATCACCGTCGCCGAAGAAACGTCGGTTGCCCATTCGGGGTACTGCTCGATGTCGGAAATCAGCGCGTAGCAGTCTTCAGGCGACGCAGTCACGACCGTCGTCATCGTCATCTCGTCGATCATCGCTGCGTGCTCTGTCCTGTGTCAGGGGTCCTGTGTGCTGGCTTCCATTGTCTCAGGATCGCGGCCGGCAGTGGCTCATATTCGCAGCATCTTCACGGTTCTGACATCCGCTGTTCCCGCCATCGGCACCTGCCATCAGGACAGGGCCGCTCCGAGCTTGGCTGCCAGCCCGTCGTAGGAGAACTGCTCCTCTGTCCATGCACGCGCCGCTTTGCCCATAGCTGCCCGTGCATGCTCCGAGGACAGCAGGTCATCGATGGCGGTGGCGACATCACTCGCATCCCCTGGCCGTTCCACCACCAGGCCGGTCCGACCGTGGTTCACCGCTTCATGGCTTCCACCTGATCGGCCGGCGACCGCAGGCACACCGCACGCAGCAGCCTCGACGAACACGATGCCGAATCCTTCTTGTTCGAGCCCCCCCCACCGGCTGCGGCACGGAGCTGCGAAGACATCTCCCATCGCCATGAACAACGGCACGTCGTCGCCGCTGATGCGACCGCAGAAGACGACGGGCACGCCGAGGCGCCGGGCGAGCCGCTCCAGCCGTCGCCGATCGCGCCCGGCTCCCGCAATGGCCAACTGCAACCCGGCGTGTTTCGACTTCAGACGCGAGACGGCGTCGATGACTGCATCGAAACCCTTGCGCGGCACCAACCTGCTCAGACAGACCACCAGCGGTCCCCCCTCCAGGCCGAAGTTGCGGCGGGCGCGCAGCCGGTCTTCGGCCCCGAGAGGCACGAACCTGTCCGTATCCACCCCCGGCGGCACCTCGGTGACGGGCAGCTCACGAGATGCGCATCGCTCCGCCTCGCCAGCCGCGTACCCGCCGGCTGAGATCACCAGCGAGGCATCTCGCAGCACCCGTGACAGCACAGCAGACAGGCCGGGCAATCGTGCCGGCACCGCCACCTCCGCACCGTGGAGCACCACGCCGTAGGGCACGCCGAGCGATGCTCCCAGCGCGCCGAGAGGCAATGCCGGGTCGAGCAGCACGATCTCGGCGCCGACCTCGTCGGCCAGGGCACGGATCTGCCTGGTCAAGCCCGGATGCGGCAGCAGCACACGATCCCTGGTTCTCACGATCCGCATGGGCTGCGCGGCATCGAACGGGGCGGCGTTGCGGTGGGGTGTCGTGAGCACCGTGGTGGCCTCGGACGGCAGGCGGCGCCACAGCTCCCACAGGTAGCTCTGGATGCCGCCGACCTTGGGAGGGAAGTCGTTCGTGACCAAGAGGTGGCGGCGCATCAGGCCGTCGCGTGCCGTGTGGGTACCGGGCGGGCGAGTTCAGCCGCCACCAGGCCGTCAGGGTCGTGACTTCCTAGCCCAGCGCATCGTGCTTCGGCGACCAGTTCGTCCCGTCCCAGCCGGCGAGCCGCCCACACGGCATGGGCTGCGACCACGTCCGAGGATGACGAGAGCGACCTGCGCAATGCATCGTCGACGGCGCGCGAGCCAGGGTCGCCCACGTTGCCGAGCACAACGAGGGCATTGCGTCTCAGGTACTCGGGACGTCGCCTGGGGACATACCAATGCCCGAAGGCGGCCATGAGGTCATCGTCGGTCATCTGGAGCAATTCGACGACACCAAAAGAGCTCCCACGGGCAGCACCGTCGCTGTGCATGCCGAGCTCGACGGGCTGACCGCGCGTCGGTGCGGCTGCAGCGTCATTGACGGGGCAGACGGTCTGGCAGTCGTCACAGCCGTAGAGACGATCGCCGAGGGCGACGCGGTGTTCCGGCGGGAAGACTCCCGGCGCCTGGACCAGCCACGCCAAGCACCGGTTTGCGTCGAGCACGCCCGCAGCGTCCAGTGCACCCGTCGGGCAGGCCGTCTGGCAGCGGCGGCAGGTGCCGCAGCCGTCGGCTTGAACCTCGTCTGAGCGCGGCAGGTCGGCAGTGGTGACCACCGAACCCAGCACGGTCCACGAGCCGAGCTCTCGCGACAGCAGCATGGTGTTGTGACCCAGCCATCCGAGTCCGGCACGGGCCGCAGCAGCTCGATCGACCAGCCGATTGTCGTCGCAGACGGCCACGGCGTCGTAGCCATTTCGCCGCAAGACCTCGCAGACTCGTTCGAGGCCGGCTCTCAACTCCCCGTAGGCATCGCTCGCCACATACGCCGCCACGGCCCCTCTGCCGCTGTGGGCGGTCCCAGACCCCTCAGGTGTGTCGGGATCCGGCGGTTCGTATCTGCGAGCGCATACCACGATGCTGCGGGCACCGTCCAGGATGCCGGCAGGAGTGGTCGAGCGCTCCGGCCGCCCGTAGGTGAACCACATGCCGGCGTGCAGACCGGCCGCCTTGCGCTCGTCGATGGCTCGCCGCGCTAGTGCGAATGGCGCTGTGTCGGTCACGCCGACGGCATCGAGACCGGCGGTCGCTGCAGCGTGCTGGATCTGCTCAAGCAGCAACCGGTTTGCGCCCGCTGTCATCGCCCAAGTGTGCCGTTGCCGGCTGGCACAACGTGCCTTTGCCTCCCGCTCTTGTTCGCTGCGCTCACGGGCCGCTCGGGCCACGGCTTCGCCACTGGGCTCAGCCTCCGTCGTTTTATGCTGGAAGCGGCGCTCGAGCCGCGGCCGGTGCAATGTACGAAGACCAAATTGACGTCTGGGTTGGCCGCCAATACGGCCCGTACAAGATCACCGGGGTGCTGGGCCGCGGCACCGTGGCGCACTGCTACCGGGCGACGACGCTGAGAGGCGACGAAGTCGGGCTCAAGGTGCTGACGCCGTTCGCAGAGGCACGGGCGGAGATCCGCTCACTTTTTGAGCAGGAATACGAGCTCATGGCGCGGCTGGGCCATCCGAACGTCCTCGCTGTCCACGGCGCCGGCGTCATCGGCGGGGCCCACTTCATGGAGATGGAGATCGTGGAGGGCGAGACCTTGGCCGACCGGTGCGCCAGCCGTCATCCGCCGAGCCTCGCCGAGAGCATCGCCATTGTCCAGCAGATCTGCGCAGCACTCGACCATGTTCACGAGCACCGGATCGTCCACCGCGATGTCAAGCCGTCGAACATCATGCTCGATGCCCAACCCGACGGCGGCGATCGAGCAGTGCTCTTCGACTTCGGCCTGGCACACGATCTCGACGGGCCCCCGTCTCCGCCCGGCCGCGTCTATGGATCACCCATGTACCTGTCGCCCGAACAGGCACTGGCGCAGCCGGTGGATGCTCGCACCGACATCTACGGGCTCGGATCCACGCTGTACGTGCTCGCTGTGGGCTCAGCGCCGTTCTACGGCGAAAGGAACGACCTGCTGCACGCACATGTCCGTACGCCGCCGCCTGACCCCGCAGAGCGAGGCGTCTCCGCCGAGCTCGCCGAGATCATCCTGACTGCCATGGCCAAGGCCCCCGAAGAACGATTCGCTAGCGGAGCCGACCTCGCTGCCGCCCTGGCAACCGTAGAGATCCCCGCGCACGAGAACGAACGACGCCGAGGCCTCCTTCGAAGGCTGACCAGCCGCACCTGAGCCGAGCAGTACCGCGGCGATAGCTGAGCAGGCTTAATCGACCCCATGGCGGTAGCGCTCGACTACTTCGGCTTCATCGATCCCGTACACCAGGACCGTCTCTGCCGGCCCCTCATCGAAGGCCACGATCGCCATCACGCGCCGATCCCCCGGGCGCACCCCGACGACGGTGCCGGTAGTGCCGACCAGCGAGGCGCGGCGATCATCGGAGGTGTCTGCCAATCGGATGATGTCGCCGACGCCGAACGGCAGGGAGAGACCGACAACCACGTCAAGAGGCGGAGCCGGCGGCCAGCTCATTCGTGAGCTTGACGGCCGCTTCCAGCTTTGCCGCAGCACGTCCGTCAGCCACGGCGTCACGCGCCATCTCGAAGCCGTCGGCGAAGTCCTCCGCCAACCCCGCCACGACCAATCCCGCGCCGGCATTCAGTTCCACGATCTGGGCTCGGGGCCCGGTCTCGTCTCCGGAGACGATCGCGTGCAGGATTTCCGCATTGCGTTGCGGGCTTCCGCCCCACAGCTCCGCTCGATTGACGCGCTCCAGCCCGATCGACGTGGGATCGAACTGGTACTCATTCACGATCTCGCCATCGCGCACTTCGTAGATGCGCGTCAGATCGGTCAGCGTGATCTCATCCAGCCGGTCGGCACCGTGCACGACCAGTGACCGTTCCGAGCCGCGCGCCGCTAGCACACCGGCGACCCGTGGCGCCATGACCGGGTCGCTCACGCCCAGCACCTGCCGTTTCACGCGCGCCGGATTGGACAGCGGCCCGAGAAAATTGAACGTCGTGGGCACGCCGAGCTCGCTGCGCACCGGTCCCGCAAAGCGCATCGCCGGATGGAATTTCTTGGCGAACGCGAACCCCAAGCCGATGTCCGCAATGCACCGCTCTACCTCCGGTCCGTCGAGGTCGATCACCAGGCCGAGTGCTCCGAGGGTGTCGAACGAACCTGACGAGGAAGTGGCTGCGACGGATCCGTGTTTGCAGATCACGGCGCCGGCTGCCGCGGCCACGAAGGCTGCCATGGTGGACACGCTGAGCGCGTGCCGCTGCCGAACCGGAGCACCGCCGCTGCCCACGATGTCGATGGCGCCATCGGGAGCCTTCAGAGGAACTGCTGCATCGTGCATGGCGTCCACGAGGCCCGTGAGCTCAGGGACCGAACCGCCCTTCATGCCCAGGGCAATGATGAAGCCGGCCAGCTGGGCGTCAGTCGCGCGTTCGCTGAGGATGCTGCCCAGCGCCGCCCGGGCCACCTCCGGGCTCAGGTCGATGCCCGCGACCAGATCCGTGAGGACCGATTTCCATCCGCCGTAGTGCTCAAGGGGATGAGCCTCGTCAGGATCAGAGCTGCCCATCAGTTCGATGCGGCAGCCGCCTGAGCATTGCGGGCGCGTGCAGCTGCGCGGCGGCGACGCCGGATGATGCGCACACGCTCGGCCGCGGTCTGCCCACCCCAAACGCCTTCCTTCTCCCGCACTGCGATGGCGTATTCCAAGCACTCGCCAGACACGGCACACGCTGCGCAAACCGCTTTCGCCTCGAATGCGGCCTCGTCATCGCCGTCGCTGTCGGGCGGGTAGAAGATCTCGGCTTCCAGACCCCGGCACGCCGCATGACGCTGCCAGGCGAGCAGATCCGTGGAGAGCCCACCGTGCTGGTCCATGACAACTCGGATGGGGTCAGGAGCGGCTGAACGTGGGCTCGCGGTCCGCGTGGCGGAGGGGGCCGGTGCTGTGACAGGAGGCATCTGACGCGCAATCTTGCCGATGCGCTGGTGTTTGTCAAGACCTTATTGAGCGTTCAGTATGGAGCGTCATGCGCAGCTTGTTGCAAGTGTTCGGTCGAACCGTCGAACGGCGGGCGGTCATCGGCGGCGCGCTGGTGTCCACCGGAACCGCGCTAGTGGTGGGTGTCGTGGCCGGGAGCTGGGTGGCGGAGCGAACTGCAGCGGCGTACGCCGTCAACGGCCTGCTGTTCGCGGGAATGATCGCCGGAGGCGCTGTTGCTGCAGCCCGGGCAACGAACCACCAGCTGCTGTCTGCAGTCCTCAGTTCGGGCCCGGTGATGGTCCTCGCCGTAGTGGTGCAGTTGATCCGCCGATTCGGCTCCGGCGACGCGGTGGCACCTCTCGGCCTCCCGCTGGTGATGATGCTGGCAGCGTCGCTGGCCACGCTGGGCGGCATCTTGGCCGGTATCGCCCAGCGGCGGCGACGGTCGCTCCTGGATGTCGACAAGCCGCGTCGCCGCCAGCGCTGAGCGCGCGTTCCGCGGCTTCGCCTGTTGCTTCCCGCTCTTGTTCCCCATTCTGATGCGATTGGGCTCACGGGCCGCTCGGGCCACGGCTGCGCCTCTGGGTAGCATTCGAGCCTGCGGTGAGTCGGCCGGGTGGCCGCGGATTGGGCTGCTTCGGCTGTCCGCAGCGTGCGGAGCAGTACGAAAGGCGCAGTTCGAGGAAGGTCGGGACTCCACAGGGCAGGGAGCTGGCTCGCAACCAGGCGCCGCGAGGCGACGGAAAGTGCAGCAGAGAGCAGACCGCCGATGGGCTGGGCCCGGTGTCCGGTCACAGGCAAGGGTGAAACGGTGCGGTAAGAGCGCACCATCGCCGGGGGCGACTCCGACGGATCGGCAAACCCCTCCCGGAGCAAGGCCAAGCAGGGATCGGGCGGCCCGTCCGAAGATCCCGGGTAGGCCGCTCAGATGGATGGCCACCCCGACGGCAGCAGCCGACGGACAGAATCCCGCCTACAGGCCGACTCACCGCTGCTGCCGCCTACGCTGCTGTCGATTCCGTACCTCGGTCGCCGAGGTGGGACGTGTCGTTGTAGGACGTGAGTCGTGGCACAGATCCCCGAAAACCGATGGTGCTGATCTGCGCTTGTGACACGTGCAGGTGCCACGAGATCTCATCGGAGGTTCCCAGTGCCCATCTGACTGCCGATTTGATCGGTGAGACATGGGTGAAAATGGCGATATTCCGACCCGCCGCCACAGCGGTCAGTTCATTGCACGCTGCGTCGACACGGTCGTTGAGCTGTGCCAGCGATTCGCCTCCGGGCGGTGCGAAGCCGGTGTCAGCACGCCAGCGCTGCCAGTCAGACGTTCGCACTTCCGAGATGGGGATCCCGTCCCATTCGCCGTAGTCGAGTTCGGCCCAGCGTTCGTCGATGGCGATCTCCAGCCCAGTCAGCTCTGCGGTGGCCTGTGCGGTCTGGCGTGCTCGCAACAGCGGTGATGAGATGACCCGATCCGGACGCTGATCGGCTCGGGCCAGTGCTGCGGCGATCTGATTCGCTTGCTGCACGCCTACTTCGTCGAGCTCGTTGTCGACGCGTCCTTGCAACAAGCCCGCCGCGTTGGCACTCGTGCGCCCGTGGCGTACGAGGATCAGCATGGGCGCCCGTGGCTTACGAGGATCAGCATGGTCGGTGGTGGCTCATGGGGCTCATGAAGAAGCGTCTCCGCCTGCTCTGCGCCGGTACTGCGGCCCCGCACGGTAGGCCAAGCGGCCTGTTCGCACGAAATCAGCTCGCGCCGTCGAGTGGTGCGCTATGCCCGAGGAGCGCCAGACCCACCAGCAGCCAAGCAGACCTGCCAGTTCCATGGCGCAGATCAGCCAGATGCCCCGGGTGGCCAGCGGAAGCGCTGCTTCGGCGGCATCGCCGCCGAAGGGCCACCAAAACAGCGCCGGCTGCGTCCATGCACCGTCGAACACTTGGTGCCAGAAAACGCCGATCGGCAACGCCAGCCACCTGCGCCGCGCCCGCCGGCGCCCGACGGTCAGCAGCATCACTGCAACGAGGCCGCACACCGGCAACGCCAGCGAGTGAGCCAGCGGTGCCCCGCCAGTTGCGGCATGCAGCACGTCGGGCAGGAGGGCTCCCGCCACGATGAGCCGATGATCGATCGCGGGATCTCCGAAGCACCAGCGCATCGCCACGAGCGAGGTCGCCACAAACCACAGCAGCATCAGCCCGGCCCCCTGCGCCAGCGCACCGGCGGATCCAACAGATCAGCGCACGAGCAGTGCCCCGCAATGGGGGCACTCGGCAAGTTCGTCGGGATCGAGGTTGGTGATGCGTTCGTAGTCGACCGAGGGAATCTCGAGATGGCACGCGCTGCAGGCGAGGCCGATGAGCCGGCCGAGCACGGGCGTGCCCCGGGCAGCAGCCCGGCGGTCTTCGTAGATCGACACCAACGCAGAGTCGGCTGAGGCAACGAGCGCCGCCCGCTCGTCGAGCACCTCGTCACGTTCGCCGCCCGCCTCGCTTTCAGCTGCCCCGATTGCGGCGTCCACGGTGGCCATCCGCTCGGTCGCCTCCGATTGGCGCTGCGCGAGGTCGGCCCGGGCGTCAGTGAGCGGCTCCAGTTCCTCCATCAGCTCGAGGATCTGATCCTCGATGTCGGTTTGGTGCCGCCCGAGAGCGTCTGCCTCGGCCGTGAGCGCTTCGGCTTCCTTGGGCGACGTCAGGTGGCTGCCGTACAGCCGCTCGGAATTGTGGGCGCGCTTGGCCTCGATGCGTGCAACTTCGTCTTCATGCCTGCGCTGCTGGCGCTCCAGATCTGCGATCTGCGCGTCGAGCACTCTGGCTTCGGATGCCAGCACGCCGAGTTGGGCCTCGATATCAGCCCGGATCTCGCGTTCGGGCAGGTTGCGGACGTGATGGACGATCTGGTCCAGCCGCACGTCGAGGTCGCCGATCTGGGCAAGAACTTCGAGCGGGCTCGGCCCGGGAACCTCATCGCCGGAAACGAGGCCAGGCGCAGAAGCACCGGATTCGGGCGTCATTGCTGTCTGTCCGTCGAGTGAACGTGCATCGGGCTCAGGTGTGGTCCTCGTCAGTGCTGTCCGCGCCGCTGTCGGCACCGGCCTCATCCGTATTGTCGGGTGGCAGGGGCTCGTCAGTATCGCCCACAGGTTCGGTTGCCCGCGCCCCGAGCTCGGCAGCGATCTGGGTGCAGCGGAGCCACTCGAACCTTGACTCGCCGCCGGCGTCGGGGACGGCAACCTTGCACAGCGCATCTGGCAGGGGCTCGAACTCGTTGTCATCGGTCGGGCGGACCATGCTGCATGGCAGGCTGAACTCCAGCGGGGGCTCCGACGGCGACACGGCAATTGCGACCGAGCAGGTATCCCCCGACAGAAACAGGTATTGGCTGGCCCGTGGCGGCGGCGGCGCGGGTGCGAACCCTCGCAATGGCACATCGGCCAGCGCCCGCTCCATGTAGGCAGACCAGATGCGCGCCGGTATCCAGCCGCCAGTGGCCCGCCGTTCCTGGATTTCGCCCATCGGCACTTGCTCGTCTGGGTGGCCCATCCACACGGCGGTCGACATGTGCGGCGTGAAGCCCACGAACCAGGCGTCGTGGAATGACTGGGTCGTTCCGGTCTTGCCTGCCGAGACCTGACCGCTCTGCAGCGCCGAACGCGTGCCGGTTCCGGACCGCACGTTCTCCTCCAGAACCGATGTCACCCAGTCGGCTGTCGTTTGCGACACCACTCGTCGGCCGTGTGGCACATGTTCGTAGAGCACCTCGCCGAAGTTGTTCTCGATGCGGGTCACATAGAACGGCTCCATCCGCACGCCGCCGTTGGCGAAGGTGCCGTACGCCACAGCCTGCTCGAGCGGGGTGATCTCCTGCGCTCCCAGCGAGATGGACGGGTACGGCAGATAGCTGTCTGCGTCGGATCGGCCGACCAGCCGGTTCGCCATCCCGACCACCTCGTCCAGACCGGTGATCAATCCCAACCGGACAAACGCGCAGTTCGAACTGGCGGTGGCCTGTTCCTCCAGCGTGGCCACCCGGCCCGGGTTGTTGGCAAAGTTGCTCACCTCGTAATCGTCGAGCGGTGGATTGGGGAACACGCACGGGCCCTGTCCGCTGACGGTGTCGAACGGGTACAGACCAGCGCGTTCGATCGCTGCAGCGAGCACATACGTCTTGAACGACGACCCTGGCTGGCGCCGTCCCTGGGTAGCGAGGTTGAACTCGGAATCGCTGAAGGCAGGGCCGCCGATGAACGCATGCACTGCTCCGGTCGCCGGATCCACGCTGACGATGGACACCTCGAACTCGCCTGTGCCTTCCGGCAGGACTTCTGCCACCGATGTGCGCATGGCCCGCTGCAATTCGGGACGCAGCGTTGTCCATACCCGCAGACCTCCGCCGAACACCTGGCTGAAGCGAGCCTGATAGGTGTCGCCGAGCGCCGGGTTTGCCAGCAGTGACCGCCGCACCTCGACCAGGAAGTAGTCGCGCCGGAGCGCAACGTCGGTGCGGCGCGGTGACAGGTTGCGGCTCGGCAGCGGTCTCCGCTCGAAGGCATCCCGCTGAGTCTCGGTGATGATCCCCGCGTCGACGGCCTGCTGCAGCGACCTGCTGCGGCGTCGCGTCATGGTGTCGATGTTCTGGTCGAACCCGTCAAACAAACCGGGACTGCGAATCAGGCTCGCGAGAAAAGCTGCATCGCCGACGTCGAGCGCCGAGACGTCCTTGCCGAAGTAGGTTTCGGCCCCGGCCTGCAAGCCGTACGCCCCGTTCCCGAGATACACCTCGTTGACGTAGAACTCGAGGATCTCCTCCTTGGTGAAGTCCTCCTCGAGTCGGGCGGCGATGACCGCTTCGCGGATCTTGCGGTTGAAGCTGCGCTCGCTGCCCACCACACGCAGTTTCACAATCTGCTGGGTGATCGTGGAGCCGCCCGAGGCAATCCCGCCAGCGGACACGTTCGAGACCAAGGCGCGTGCCGTCGCCCGCAGATCCACACCGTTGTGAAGCCAGAACTTGCTGTCCTCCACCGCCACGATCGTGGCAACCACGTCATCGGGCACCTGGTCCAGCGTGATGATCTCGCGGTCGACGTCGTTCACCAGGATGCCGATCGGATTGCCGTCGGAGTCGAACACCTGGGTGCGCTGGGCGCCGGGACGCAGATCGATGGTGATGTGATCTCGGTCTCGTTCGACCGCATCGAGCGTGCGCGCTGCGTGCGGTGCCGAGGCGCGGGCACCGATCGTCACGACGGCTGCGCAGACCGCGATCATCACGGCCAGCAGGGGCAGCCGGGCGAGCCGGCGGGCGAGGTCCACGTTGAACTGCAAGGTACCGGGCAGAGCCGTGTGCCTATGTGCGCCCGCTATGACATCTGTGACATACCGCTCGGGGTCACACTGGTGGCGTGAGCGCGGATGTGACGGACCTTGATGCGCGCTGCGTTTGGCTCATCGATGGGGGTCCTGTGGCGCCTCGACGGCTCCCGCCCGGCGAGCCTTCGTGCGTCATCGCGGTGGATCGTGGTTTGGCGTACACGCTGCGGTTGGGGCTGCGGCCGCACGTTGTGGTCGGCGACCTCGACTCCGTTGACGCTGCGATGCTCGAGCGGACACGCGGGCAGTGGCCCGATCTGATGATCCGGCGACACGATCGACACAAAGCGCACAGCGATCTGGACTTGGCGCTGAGCTTCGCCTGGGGGCTGGACCCTGCCGAGATTGCGTTGGCCAGCGGTGGCGGCGGCCGGCTCGACCACATGATGATCTCGGTGACGATGCTGGCACGGCCCCGGTATGCCGCGCTGCCGCTCACTGCCTACATCGGTGCGAGCGTCGTCCAGGCGGCAACGTCGGACATGAACATGCGATTGTCAGCCGACGACGGAAACCTGCTGACGCTGATGGCAGTGGGCGGCACCGCGAGCCTGCACACGAGTGGGCTTCGCTGGAACTTGACAGGTGCGACGCCGCTGGCCAGCGCGGCATCGCTCGGCCTGAGCAACGAACTCACCGAACCCGAGGCTCATGTCAGGGTCCAATCGGGCACCGTGCTGGCGATGCAGACACATGGCAAGCCGCTTCCGTAGCGATGTGCGCATGCTCGTGAATCGCCTGATCGCGCTGCCGCTTGCCGCTGTCGTGTGCGCGATTGCCCTCATGGCAGCCGGGTGCGCCGAGACCGGGCAGGGATCTGCCGCGGTACGCGTTCTGACTCATCGTGACTTTCACCTGCCTGCCGAAGCGCTGGAAGCCTTCACCGAGGAGACGGGCATCGAGATTGTGGTGTACCGGGAGGACACACCCGACGACGTGATCGATCTGCTCGAACGCAGCCGAGCCCATCCGGTCGCAGACGTGGTTGTCGGCGTCGACACGTTGGACCTTCAACACGTCATCGACAGCGGGCTCACTCAGCCCTATGTGCCGCTGGCGCCCGGTCCGCTGGTCGAGGATCTGGCGGTGGGCGATCATGCGATGACGCCCATCAGCTACATCGACGCCTGTCTGAACTACCTGCCCTCGTTCTACGTCGTGCCCGAACGGCGCATCGATGAGCTGCCGGACGCTGAGCTCTTGCCGCCGCCGGTCCCTGGCGGTTTGGATGCGCTCTGGGATCCGGCTCATGCGGGCAGCGCAGTGATCCCGGATGCTGCAACGAGCAGGATGGGCGTGTATTTGCTGGTGGCGCTCGAGCGGCTGCATCCCGAGCGCGATGACGAGGAAACGACGCCGTGGCCCCAGGTTCTCGACCAGATGCTGAGGTGGGACGTCGAGCTTGCCCCCAGCTGGGAGCTCGCCACGTTCGAGCGTTTTGCCGGCGGGGAGCCGCCCGCTGAGCGACCGATCAGCCAGGACGAGCCTGATCCGGTGACGCTTGAATCGCTGCGCGGGCGATTGCCGATGACCTGGGGCACGACGGGACTGCCGTCGGTGTACGCCCAGTACCAGCCAGGGCTGCCACCGTCACTGGACATAGCGGTCGTAACCGATGACTGCGTCCGGATCGGCTTCTATGCCGGGGTGGTCGCGGGAGCGCAGAACGCTTCTCTCGGGGGTCGGCTCATCGACGCTATGGGTGAGCCCCTGTTCCAATTCGGCGTCGCCGACCGCTTCGGTTCGAGACCGGCCCGCAGCGACATTGTCAGCACGCCCGAGTGGAACGAGTTCGGGGTGACGGTGCACCCGTACCGGCCCGATCCCGCCTATGTCGGTGCTCACTGGAAGGAGTGGCAGCTCACCTGGAGCCAGGTGGTCCGCAACTTCGAGACCGGCCCCCCGCCCCCTGAACCCGAAGTGACCGTCACCCTCCCCTAGCGCCCGCCGTCACACTGCTCGGCCTAGCGGCCCTGTCTCATTTGTCGGCCTAGCGGCCGACCAGCGTCGGGTCGTACAGCACGGGGCGGCCGAGGCCGTCGCGGCCGACGAGAGTGCAGGCGTAGACGCCCTTGGCTCGGAACACGTTGGTTGCCGCGGCATCGATGCGATCCAGGCTCAATCGCCCCTCGGCAACTGCTGTTTCGATCTCGGCAAAGGCTGCATCGGCATCCTCCAGGCCGCCGACGAGCGCAAGATCCGCGCCCGCACTCACTGCCAGCAGCGCCGCCTCGCTCACGGACCACTGGCTGCGGATCGCGCCCATGACCAGCGAGTCGGTCACGATCAGCCCCGAGTGGCCGAGTTCGTTCCGCAGCACCCCGTCGATCGCCGCCGGCGACAGCGAGGCAGGCATCCCCCCGGTCAAGCCGGGGACGTTCAGATGCCCCACCATGACCGCCGCGTCAGTGGCCCCGACGACTGCTGCAAATGGGATCAGGTCGCGCTGGCGCAGCTCGTCAAGAGGGGCCGTGGAGGCCAATTGATCGTGGGTGTCCGCAGTGGCCGCGCCATGGCCCGGGAAGTGCTTCACCACCGGCACCACTCCCCCGGCGCTGAGACCCTCGACTGTCGCCATGCCGTACTCGGTGACGGTGGCTGGGTCGTTGCCAAATGAGCGATCCCCGATGCCTTCCCCCGCGCCGACATCGATGACCGGCGCGAAGTTCATGGTGAAACCGAGTCGGTACATCTTGCGAGCGTGATCCGCGGCCACCTCAGCTACCTCAGCGGGTGACCTGGCGGTCTGGGCCGAGGCGGAGGGCAAGCGCCCCACCACCGCAGCGAGGCGCTGCACGCGGCCGCCTTCCTCGTCGACAGCGAAGATCAGCGGAACGCGGCCCGCAAAATCCTGCAGCTCGGCGATACGGCGCCAGACATGCTCGGTCACCGGCCCTTGCACCAAGATGCCGGCGATCCGGCGGTCACGTGCCTCCTCCACAGCGAATCCGAGCGAGCGCTCGCCGAGGGCCGTCATGATCGTCTGCCCTATCCGCACCGGCAACGACAGCTCGCTGGTGCACCATCGATCGACATCGGTCCACCACGCGCCTGAGAGCAGCTGACGGACCGCCACTCCCGAGAGCCAACCCAAGGGGCGCTCCTCTCCCGTCAAGACCGTCGGTCCCGGATCGCCGATGGCCACCTCCGAGTCGTCCGCCAGCTGCAGCCAGACGCCGAGTGCCCCGGGTGCCCCGAGACGGGCGCCGACAACTTGGGCGGTCAATTGAGGCGGCTCGCCCACGATGGGCAGGATCGATGTGCCGACCGGTTCGATCGTGCCGTCGACGCCGATCACCCAGTAGCCGATCCCACCTGGACCGCGCAGCACGGCCACGACCCGAGGCGGGGACGGCTCACCTGCAGAATCCCCAGACTCCCCGTCGGGCACGACGGTGACGAGCGGCGGGGTCTCCGACTCGCGGGATGTCTGTGCAGCCGCGTCCGGCAGTACCGCGAACCAGCCGGCTGCGATCAGCAGCGCCGTCGTCGCCGAAATGACCTGTCTCATTCGTGATCGCCTATACCGGGGCGACGCGCGCGGCGGCTCGGACGAGTTGTCGCCGTTGGTCGTCAACCTGTTCCCAGGCGTTGTTCCAACTCCTCGGCAGACAGCAGTTGGTGCGTGAGCTGGATGCTGTTCCCACCGGCGGGGTCGACCTCGATCGGTGCTGTGAAGTTCACATCCCGGATAAGACAGAAGGACTCATCGACCGCGGGGCAGTAGAACACCACCGCTGTGGCCGTCAGCACCGCCGTGCCGCTGTCTGCGCCGACCGTGCCGAACAGCCGGACTGGCATCTCGGGCCCCCGAGCCTCGTAGCGGGCGGCGCCTTGCGGACTCACCAGATCACCCTCCGCAGACCATTCGAACTCGAACAGCCCGTCGGTGTTGAACTTGTAGTCCTCAGGCACCTTGAGATCCAGGACGATCTCGACATTGCCGGGGGCGACCCGCTGGGGCAGGAGCACGACATTGTCGTCGATCACACCGGCCATCGTCAGCGCAGCGATCTCAAGATTCGACAGCGCCAGCGTGCTCAGCTCACCGGTACCGAGGTCCAGCATGCGGATGCGGTGATTGTTCGTATCGGCAACATAGAGAGTTTGGGTGGTAGCGCTGAGTCCGCTCGGCTCGGCCAGCCGGGCATCGGCGCCGAAGCCGTCTCGCAACCCCGGCGTGCCGTCGCCGACCAGCACCGATGACGTGGCCGTGTCCAGGTCGAGCACCTTGATCCGGTGGTTGTAGGTGTCTGCGACGTACAACTGCCCGGAACCTTGCGAGCCCGGCACGAATTCGATGCCGACGGCGTGCTGCAGCAGCGTGACCTCGAAGCTCCCCACTTCGTCTCCCCACACGAACAGGTGCTTGCCCACCAGCGTCTCGAGCTGCCCGTCCAAGCCGAACGACACCTGCCGCACCGCGCTGGCCTCGGGATCTGTGAAATAGAGCACGCCGTAGCCAGCAGCAAGCCCGGAGGGCTGCGACAGGGTGGCGGCAAGGCGGTCGCCGTCGTCGAGACCTTCCGCGCCGGTGCCTGCGAAGACGTCGATCACCCCGGTCCCGAGGTGCATCAGCCACAGCTGATGGCGCCCTGCCCCTGCGATGTACAGCACATCGCCTTCGAGGTGCAGATCCCACGGCGAAGCAATAGCCGTCTGCGCTGCGCGTCCAGGGCGGAAGAACGTGACCGGCTCTCCAGTGCCCGCGATGGTGCGCACGGTGCGAAAGCGCAGATCGGCGGTCCGGATGAGATGGTTCTCACGGTCTGCGATGTACAGAATGCTGCCGTCGGGAGACAGGGCCATGCCCTGGGGTCTTCGGAACGAAGCCTCGTCGAAAGCGCCGTCGTCGCGGCCTTCGGCACCGCTGCCGATCACGTCGATGAGCTCACCGCCAAGCGTCGCGACGAGCACCCGGTGACGACCCGTGTCAGCGATGAAGAGCCGATCGCCTGCCTCGTCCGCAAGCACCTTGCCGGGAAAGCTCAGCACGGTCGGCAGCACAGGCTCGATGTCGAGAAGCTCACCGAGCGGCGTCGGATCGATGAGGCCATTGCGACCGTACTCATCGGCCATCGTGGCGATGACGGGTTCCAGCGCCGCGTAGACCCCCTCGCCGGCGTACTGGCCCACCACCATGCCGTTCGGGTCGATGACGACGACAGTCGGCCAGGCATTGACTCCATACGACCTGCGCAGGATCTCTTCGTTGTCGTTGACGATGGGATGCTTGCGGCCATACCGGATCGACGCCCCGCGCACGGCATCAGACGTGCTCTCGCTGTCGAATTTCGCCCAGTGGACGGCCACCACCACCAGCTCGTCGGGGTACTCCTCGCCCAGCCGGTGCAGATCCGGGATGATGTGGATGCAGTTGATGCAGCCTTGGGTCCAGAAGTCCAACATGACGATCTTGCCTCGCAGATCGCCGCTCATCGATAGGGGCCGGCTGACGTTGAACCAGTCGTAGCCGGCAGGGAACTCTGGGGCGGGGACGCTGCCCTCAAACGTCAGCTCGACCGGCCCGGTATCCGCCGCGGCTGCATCGCCGGCGATACCAGCCGAGGCGTCATCTGCCGGACCGGTGGCCTCGTCCTCGGGCGCCGTCTGCGATGCGTCGGCTGCGGGCCCGGCAGTGTCGGTCGGAGTGGAAGCCGGTCCGTCCGTCTCGGCGGGAGCGCAGCCGGCCAGCACCAGCACGACCGCGCAGGCGACAGCCGCGAACCGGGCGAGTCCGCATCTCGATCGCCGGTCGTCTCCCCGCTGACGGGCTTGCATCGGCCCCGGCATGACGCTCGCCGCGCCGGCTAGTGACTGCGCACGGTACGGCGCGAGTCCACGACACCGGTGTCGAAGCCGGCCAGGTGCAGCCCGCCATGGAAGCGGGCGTGCTCGATCTTGAGGCAGCGGTCCATGACGACGTCGAGGCCGGCATCGTTCGCGAGCTGTGCGGCCTCAGCGCTCCACAAGCCGAGCTGCACCCAGAACGCCTTCGCGCCGATCTCGACGACCTCTTCGGCCACGCCGGGCAGGTCTGCCGGCCGACGGAAGACATCCACCAGATCGGGCACCACCGGCAGATCGGCGAGGCTCGGGTAGCACAGCCGGCCCAGGATCTCGTCGGCCACCGGGTTCACGAAGTACACGTCGAAATCGGTGCTCGAGCTGAGCAGGTAGGTGGCGACGAAATTGGACGGGCGGGCCGGATTCGCCGAGACCCCCACCATCGCCACCGTGTTGGTGCGCTGGATGAGCGCCAGCCGGTCGGCTGCGCTCGGCTCGGTCCAGCCGTCGACTGGTTCGTGGACGATGGTCATGAGGGCACCGCTTTCGCAAGGGCTTGATCCAGATCCCAGATGATGTCGTCGAGGTCCTCGAGGCCGACCGAGAGCCGGATCATGTCGGCGCTCACGCCGCCCGCAGCCAGTGCTTCGTCGGACAGCTGCTGGTGCGTCGTCGAGGCCGGGTGGATGACGAGCGTGCGGGCATCCCCCACGTTCGCGAGGTGGCTGATCATCTGGAGAGCTTCGATGAAGTCGGCGCCGGCCTGCCGGCCGCCCTTGACGCCGAACGTGAAGATGGCGCCGGGTCCCTGGGGCATGTAGGTGCGTGCAAGCTCCCGGTACGGGGACGACTCGAGGCCCGCATAGCTGATCCAGCTCACGGACGGATGGGCCTCGAGGTGCTCTGCGACAGCTTGGGCGTTCGCGACGTGTTCGTCCATGCGCTGGGGCAGCGTTTCGAGGCCTTGCAGCAGCAGGAAGGCATTGAGCGGCGACATGGTGGCTCCGATGTCACGCAGCTGCTCGACGCGCAGCTTGGTGCAGAAGGCGTACTCGCCGAAGTTCTCCCAGAACCGGAGGTCGTTGTAGCTGGCCACGGGCTCGGTCATGTTCGGGAAACGCCCGCTGCCCCAGTCGAAGCGACCCGACTCGCTCACGACTCCGCCGATGGAGTTGCCGTGCCCGCCGATGAACTTCGTCGCGGAGTGGATCACGATGTCCGCGCCGTGCTCGATCGGCCGGCACAGGTACGGCGTTGCGAAGGTCGAATCGACGACCAGCGGAAGTCCGTGAGCGTGCGCCACCTCGGCGATGCCGGCCAGGTCGGGGATCGACCCGGACGGGTTGCCGACAATCTCGGTGTAGCAGAACTTCGTGCGGTCATCGATCGCGGCGGCGTATGCATCGACGCTGTCGCCGTCGACAAAGCGGGCTCCGATGCCGAACCGTCCGAGGGTCACGTCGAACATGGTGTGGGTGCCGCCGTACAGCGCCGAGGACGTGACCAGGTTGTCGCCCGCCTCGCACAGCGCCGCGGCAGTGAGGAACTCAGCGGCCATGCCCGAGGCGGCTGCGACTGCTCCGATCGCGCCTTCCAGGCTTGCCACCCGCTCCTCGAAGGCGTTGACGGTGGGATTGGAGATGCGGGTGTAGATGGTTCCGTACTTCTGCAGGGCGAAGAGGTCGGCCGCATCCGCCGCGTCCTCGAAGACGAAGCTCGTGGACTGATAGACCGGGACTGCGCGTGCCCCGGTCGTCGGGTCGGGCCGACCGCCTGCGTGCAATGCGCGAGTGCGGAACCCGAACTGGTGATCGCTCATCTACCGCAGCCTACGATGGACGCCCTGCGGGCCGAGGTCGGCCGCTGCAGCAACTGCAGAAAACCGCTCAACCGGCCCGGCTCTCGACGTACTGCCGAGCACGTCCGAGAGCTTCCTCAGGATCCACACCGGCAACGCCGGCCATCCAGCAGGCGATGGGAGCGGCGATCCGCTCGGAGTCGTGTGCAGCGGCGCCGGCCAGGTTCAGCAGCGCATCGGTGACAACCGCATCAGGCGCAGGCGCGCCGATCACTGCGGCAAAGCCCGTCAGCCACTCGTGCGCCGTCGTGCCCGGCGGTCCGGAACCCGTCTCGTCGCTCATCGCCACAGCGTACGTTTGGCCGGCCGCATCAGTGCGGGCAGTGCATACTCGTCCACCTCCAGTGGATCGCTACGGTGCGAATGCGGCAGGTGCCACTCACAGCCGAAAGGACACCGATGAGCGACGACGCGGGCATTTTCGGACCCGAGCTGTTCGAGTTCCTCGAAGAGCTCGAAGCGAACAACAACCGTGAGTGGTTCAACGAGAACCGTGAGCGCTACGAGGAGGAAGTGCGCGAGCCTGCGTTCGACTTCATCCGTGCCATGGGCGCATTGTTGGGCGAGACTTCGCCGCACATGACCGCACGGGACACGAAGGTCGGGGGCTCGCTGATGCGCGTGTTCCGTGACACACGCTTCTCTGCTGACAAGACGCCATACAAGACCAACGTGGGCATCCAGTTCCGCCATGTGCGGGGCGGCGACGTGCACGCGCCGGGCTACTACGTGCATCTGGACACCGAGAACTGCTTCTTTGGGGCCGGCAGCTGGATGCCGGACCGGGACGCGCTGGCGGCGTACCGGATTGCCATCGACGAGCGAACTGATGCGTGGATCGCGGCCCGCGACACCTGCCAGTCCGACGGCTGGCGCATGGAAGGCGAACGGCTCAAGCGCTCACCCCGTGATTGGTCCGCCGATCACCCGATGATCGAGGATCTCAAGCGCAAGAGCTTCATCGCCGTGCGCGACTTCGACCACGACGTGGCCCTCAAGCCGGAGTTCCCGTCAGTGATCACAGCATGGTGCAACGAGAGTCGACCGCTGATGGCATTTCTCTGCGGGGCCGTGGGGCTGGATTTCTGAGCCGGCCTCGGCGTCGCCATTCGGCTCAGTCTCTGAGCGGGACGATCTCCGGCGGCAGATACGACTCCACCGGAGGCGGTTCGCCGTCGTACCGTTCAACCTCGACGAGACACGTGTGTGCCGACGGTCCTTGCGCCAGTCGGCTGGTCCCGACGTCGGCGGTCAGCGTGTTGGGGTTGCCGGCACGGCAGGTGCCGTCAGGTGCAGGGTCGTACCAGGCGCCCGTCGAGAGCTGCACCGCTTCGGGCATGACGGCGTCGTCGAGAACAGCCCCTGCCAGGCATGCGCCCCGATCGTTGTAGAGCCGTACGACGTCACCGTCAGCGATGCTGCGGGCCGCGGCAGTGACCGGGTGCATGCGCACCGGCTCGCGGCCCGCCACCTTCGTCGCCTGGCTGGGAGCTGCATGGTCGTACTGGCTGTGCAGTCGCGACCGCGGCTGGTTCGACACCAGGTGCAACGGCCAACGATCGCCCTGCGCACCGCCCAGCCGTTCGAATGGCTCCATCCAGGCCGGGTGCGGCGGGCAGTCGTCGTAGCCGTAGCCGGCGATCGTCTCGCTCCACAGCTCGATCCGCCCGCTCGGTGTGCGCAGCGGCTTAGAGGCCGGGTCGGCGCGGAACGCATCGAGATAGACCTGCGTGGGTTCCCCCATCAGCGCCTTGCCGGGGGCCATCGCGTAGCCCTCGGCGCGGAACTCGTCATAGGTCGGGGCCTGCGGATCGGCGGCACGGTGAATCTCGTAGATGACCTCGATCCACTCGTCGGCCGTACGTCCCTCGGTGAACTGCTCCCCGAACCCCAGGCGCTCGGCCAAGCGAGCAAAGATCCAGTAGTCGTCGCGAGACTCCCCCACCGGTTCGGCCACCGCTGCCATGGCGATCAGCATCGTCTCGGCGCCGCCGATGTCGTTGCGCTCGAGCGGCGTCGTGGCCGGCAGCACGATGTCGGCCCGCCGGGCGACCGGCGACCAGAACGGCTCTTGTACCACGATCGTCTCGGGTCGCTGCCACGCCCGCATCAGGCGGTTCAGGTCCTGGTGGTGGTGGAAGGGGTTGCCGCCCGACCAGTACACGAGCCGGATGTCGGGGAAGCGGCCCCTGCGGCCGTCGAAGTCGTACGGCTCGAGTGGCCGTTCCAGCATCTCGGTGATACGCGAGACGGCGATGGTGGGAGGCCCCGGCTGGCGCATCGGCACGGGCAGGCCCGGAATGCGCGCCCGCGTCTGCCCTGCGCCGGTGTTGCCCTGGGTGCCGAAGCTGAAGGCGTATCCCCCGCCCGGCAGCCCGACCTGGCCGAGCACGCACGCCAATGCGAGCGCCATCCAATAGGGCTGCTCGCCGTGGTGGGCCCGCTGGGTGGACAGGGAGAGATTGACGAGCGTGCGCTTGGCGGCCATCTCATGCGCCAGTGAGACGATGTCATCGGCGTCGATGCCGGTCACCTCTGCCGCCCACTGTGCCGACTTGGGGGTGTCGTAGTCGACAGCGCCGGCCCACGGCGTGGGACCGCGCCAGTCGCCACAGGCCGCGGCGAGACCCTCGCCCAGTATGTGAGCGCGCAGCCGGCCCCAGCCGTGACAGTGGCTTGCAAGGAAATCCTCATCGGCGAATCGGTCAGTGATGAGCGTGTGGATAATCCCCGCCATCAGCGCGACGTCGGTACCGGGCCGGATGGGGAGCCAGCGTGCGTCGGCCGATTTGTCGAAGTCGTCACGCAGCGGTCCGACGTTGACGAACTGCACCCCTGCCTTGCTCGCACGAGCCACCCAGTCGTTGTGATGGTGCGGTCCTTGACCGCCGTAGGTCACGTGGCTGTTGCTGGCACGCATGCCGCCGAAGCAGACGAACAGCTCGGTGTGCTCGCAGATCACCGACCACGAGGTCTGCCGTGCCAGACCGGCGTGATAGCCCGTACCGACCATGTACGGGAAGATCGCCTCGGCAGCGGCCGATGAGTACGTGCCCTTTTGGTCGGTGCAGCCGCCGAAGAAGCGCATGAAGCGGTGCTGCTGGCTCGACGCCAGACCGAATCGCCCGGACGAGCCCCACCCGTAGGAACCGCCGAAGATCGATGCATTGCCGTGGTTGTCGCGCACCCGCGTCAACTCGGCGGCGACCAGGTCGAGTGCTGTGTCCCAGTCGACCTCGACGAACGGATCCTCGCCGCGCAGGTGAGTGGCCGCACCGGGCCCGTCTGCCAGCCACGACTGTCGCACGGAGGGCCGCATCACCCGGTTCTCCGCGAAGTGGCGCAGCGACTCCCCCAGGTGGGACGGCTCCGGGTCGGTGGGATGGCCGCGCACCGCCACGACTTCGCCGTCGCGTGAGTCGACCAGGAACGACCCGAAGTGCGTGCCCATGGCCGTTGTGCGCACGTCGGGCGCAGTTGCGCCGCCCTGCGTACTCATGGGACGCAGACCGAGACGTCGGAAACGGCAGGCTCAGCCGCTTCAACCGACCCCGCCACGTCAACCGCCCGCCGCTGCCACGCCTGCATCGTCAGTTCGAGGCTCTCGATGCGCTCGGGCAGACCGAAGGTGGTGGTGTGCACCATCAGCTCGGCAGCACCGGTCTCGGCAGCGAGCTGCTCCAACCCGGCAACCGCATCGTCAGGATCGCCGACCACGGAGTTGCCGGGCATGGCGGCTGCGCGCTCCCATTCGGGATGAGCTTGAGCCTCCTCGGGCGAGTACAGCGGCCAGAAGCGGCCGGTGCGGATGCCCCAGCGTCGCAGCCGCCCCGGTGCCGACAGATAGCGGGCACGCTGCGCGTCTTCAGCCACCACCGTCGCCACGCTCACGATCACGTACGGCTCGTCGAGCACGGCCGACGGTTCGAACCGCTGCCGGTACAGCTCGACGGCTTGGGTCGTTCCGCCGCCGCCGAAGTGGTTCGCAAAGGCGAATGGCAGCCCGAGATACCCGGCGAGCTGCGCCGAGTAGCCGCTGGAACCCAGCAGCACCACCTGCGGCACGGTCTCAGCGGCCGGCGTGGCGGAGAAGTCGGACCACGGGCCGTCAGCAGTACGCACATCGCCGAGATAGCCCATCAGGTCGATGAGATTGGACGGGAAGTCATCAACCTGCCACGGGTCAGCCACGGCCCCGTCCGCGGGCGAGCCGCCAGAGCGCACGGCGGCCGCGCTGAGCCTGTCGCTGCCCGGCGCCCGGCCGATGCCGAGGTCGATGCGGCCCGGATGCAGTGCCTCGAGCATGGCGAACTGCTCAGCGATGACGGCTGGGCTGTGATTGGGCAGCATCACCCCGCCCGAGCCGAGCTTGATCTGGGCGGTCCGCGCAGCCAGGTGCGCAATCAGCACAGCCGGAGACGTGCTCGCCACCGTGTCCATGTTGTGATGCTCTGCTACCCAGAACCGCCTATACCCCAGCCGGTCTGCAGCCCGAGCCAGTTCAGCGGTCTCTGCCAGCGCCTGCGCACTGGTCGCCCCGTGCGACACCGTCGCCAGATCCAGCACCCCCAGCGGCAGGGGTTCCGCAGCACTCACGGCGTCAGGCTAAGAGGCTGAGCCCCGGGCCCGAGCGGCCCGTGAGCGAAGCGAACAAGAGCGGGAAGCACAGGGCGAAGCCGTGGCCCGAGGTGTCACCCCAGCGCGCCGGCTGCGGCGGCATCGGCGATCTCGTCGTCGCTGAGGCCCAGTTCGCCGCTGAGCACGTCGTAGGTGTGCTGTCCGATCATGGGCGCAGCGAACCTCGGTCCGTGGTCGTACCCGGCGATCTGGTACTGGTGGCCCGAATAGGGCACTTTCCCCATCCGGGGATGCTCCAGCCACCGGTGGAAGCCGCGGTGCGCATACTGCGGGTCCGCCAGCAGGTCGCTGCTGCGCTGCACCATGCCTGCAGCGATTCCGGCCCCGAGCAGTTGCCGTTCCAGCGTGGCTGCATCCTGATCTGCGGTCCACGCCGCGATCTCGTCGTCAATCGCATCGTGGGCCGCGAGGCGCCCTTCCACCGTCGACAGCTCGGGCGCGAGAGCCCACTGCGGAGCATCCATGAGCTTCACCAGTGCTGTCCATTGCTCATCGTCGGCGATGGTGATTGCGCACCACCGGTCCTCCCCCGCACACCGGTACACCCCCTGCGGGGCCATGTCGGGGTCGCGGTTGCCCATGCGGGTGGCCACGGTGCCGCTTTCTCCGTAGTCCGCCAGCTCGGGAGCCAGGAACTGCAATCCGCACTCGAGCTGCGCTGCTTCGATGACGCAGCCCTCGCCGGTCCGGCGACGGCGATCCAGCGCCGCCAGCAGTGTGGTGGTGATGATCCGCGGGGAGATGGTGTCGGTGTAGGCGAGGTAGGGGCCGTCGGGCGGCAGGTCGGGCCATCCCACGATCGGGTAGAAGCCTGCGATGGCGGCCGCGTGATAGCCGAATCCGCCGAGCGCCGACATCGGCCCGCCGCTGGCGAGCAGTGATGTGTGCACCACGATTGCCTTCGGGTTCAGCTCAGCGATCAGTTCGTCGCTGGCGATGGTGCGCTCAAAGGTGCCCGGTGTCCATGCTTCCACCACCACATCTGCCCACGCGATCATCCGGCGGGCGATGTCGACGCCAGCAGCCGTCTTGAGATCGATGTCGATGCTCAGCTTCGACGTGTTGAACGTGCCGAAGAAGTGGGCCATGTCGATGTCGATGACGTCGTCTTTGAACGGCGGGTTGGCGCGCAGACCGTCGAGTCGCGAGCTGGATTCGATCCGCACCACGGTCGCGCCGTGATCGGCGAGCGCCTTCGCTGTGATGGGCCCCACGCCGATCCAGCTGAAGTCCGCTACGCGCAGGCCGGCGAAAGGCAGATCGGCATCACCCACGCTCCACGCTGTCGGTTGAGCGGGCAGCTGGGCCGGCGGCACGGGATCGGCGCTGACCTCAGCGAGTTGCCCCCTGATCTCGGCGCCGTGCTCGTCGAGGCGTGGCGGCTGCCGCTTGGTGCCGACACGGACACCGTCGATGGTCGCAGGGCCGCCGGGAAGCTCGACTCCCGCCGCGTCCCCATCTTGGATTGTCCGCCAGAAGTCGCGCACGCGCAGGTGCTCGAACTCGACAAGGTCGGCCACGGTGTGGACTGGCGCAATCGTCTCCTTCAGCACCATCGAACGCTGCAGGAGTGCGCCGTTCGTGTGCCGTTCGCACAGCCCCACCATCGCCTGGTAGAGCTCGTCGAACGTCCGGCTGATCGGTTCGCCGGCCGCGGCACGCAGGTCGTAGGTGTCCCACTCCTCGGCTCGCCAGCTCTCGTCTGCGAGGCCCTCTTCGATGTACCAGTCGAGCAGCCGGCCCGTCGCCACGCCCCGGGCGACACCGATCGCCCAGCCGTCCTGGGTGCGGTAGCGCATCTCGAGCGGCACGGCCAGCTGCGCGACCGTGCCCGAGCGCTTGAAGTCGCGCCCACAGATCGCGTGGGTCTCCATGGCATTGAGCAGCGTCCAGGTCATCGCCGCCTGGGCCGACACGCCGACGTGCTGTGCCGAACCGGTGACGCGCATGCGGGCGTGGGCCATGAGGCCCGCCGCGGCGGATTCTGCACCCGCATGACGCCAGGCCTGTGCGATCGAGGCCTTCACGGGCGCCCGCTCGAAGATCCCCTGCATGTTCGCCGGTCCGCCAAGTGCCGCCAGCGACAGCTCCGAAGCCGGGTCGCCGCTGCGAGGTCCGTCGAGTCCGAACGGAGTGACCTGAACGTGAACGATCCGCTCGTTCAGCGTTGCGAGGTCGTCGTGGCCGTACCCGGCGGCAGCCAGCGCCCCCGGCACACCCGACTCGTAGATGAAGTCGCTGTGGGTGACCAAGCCCTCGAACACCTGCCGGTCGTCGGGGTCGTCCAAGTCCAGCACGATGGAGCGCTTGTTGGAGTTGTACGCGCAGAACTGCCAGCTGCGCAGGTCGCCCGTGGGTGTCTGCTGCGACCTCAGCGGCAGCGCCGCCCGGCCCGCAGTGCCGCCGGCCGGTTCGACCTTGATCACATCGGCGCCGAGCTCGCCCAGCAACCACGGCCCGAATTCGCCGCGGTGATCGGTGAGATCCAGAACGGTCATGCCCGCAAGCGGCGTGGATGCCGTGTGCTGGGAGGCTTCGAGTGCCGTCATGCGGGTCCCTGAACTCACGCTCGTGATGTGTCTGGCGCTGCGCCGGAACGAGTCCTGCGCAGTGTGGGCCGGTACGACGATACGCAGGCGCTCGCTGCTGCGCGGCGGTTAGCTTGCCCAGATGGCCGACAGCCCGTCGCCGTGGCGGCACCCGCCTCCGTCCGAACTCACCGACGAGTTGCTGGCGCGGGTTCGTGCCAGCGGCCAGCACAGCGACGCCGAGCGCTACCCCGATCCCGAGATCATCGCCGAGTTGGGGCAGCTCGGCCTCATGCGATTGCTGGTGCCCTCCGAGCTCGGAGGCGGTGGGCGCCATCCCGCCGAGTTCATCGAGTTCAGCCGTCGGGTTGCCTACGAGCACCCGTCAACGGGCTGGGTGGCCATGACCTGCAATGAGGAAGCCGAGATCTTTGCCGCCTACCTCGAGCCCGACACGGTGACTGGCTTCTACGCGACCAATCCAAACGCAGTCATCGCCGGTTCCGGGGTGCCCAAGGGAGTGGCACGGCCTGCAGACGGCGGCTGGGTCGTGGACGGCCGGTGGCCATTCGTCAGCGGATGCACCGCCGCCGACTGGTGGATCCTGGCCAACATCGTCGACGGCACCCGGCCGAGGAACTTGTGCTTCGTGCTCATTCCGGCCGATGCAGCCTTGATCGACGACACCTGGCACACCGTGGGCCTGCGGGGCACCGGCAGCCACGACGTCGTGCTGAATGAGTACTTCGTGCCCGATGAGCGGGCCTCGGTCGTCGAGAATCACTCGCTGCCCAAGCCCAACGAGCACCCCTACTACCGCCTGCCGTCGGGATTGCGATTCCCGTTCCCCAAGACCGGTGTGGCATCGGGCATCGCGGATCGGGCGATCGACGAGTTCGCAGCCTTGGCCACGGCCAAGACCCCGCTGTACAACCGCTCGGCGCTGGCCAATCGGCCCGACGCCCAGGCGGCCATGGCCCGCGCCGCCGCACTCGCCGGTGCCGGCCGGGCATTCGTTGCCGAGGTGCTGTCGGAGATCTGGGAGACCGCTTCTGCCTGCGGCGACGTGACGCCGGCGCAGCATGCCCGTGCGCGCCTCGCGTGCTCATGGAGCGTGCAGAACTGCATCGCTGCAGTGGAGACGCTGGTGACGGCCACTGGCAGCACCGCCAATTACACCTCGTCGCCGCTCGGCGGCTTGCTGAACGACGTGAGGGCCGTCGCCGGCCACTTCATGGTCGGCAGCTACCAGATGGATACTGCAGGACAGGTGCTGCTGGGCCTCGACCCAGGCGATCCCAACTTCTAGGAGAAGAGGACGCACACCGGCGCGCCCCGTACGATCTTCGGCGACGGAAACGCCCCGGCTGAGGGACACCGCCCGCAGATGAGACAGTTCGAGAGCCGCATCGATACCGCCGGCAGCGAGTTCGACAAGAACGCGGCTGCCTATGCCGACTTGCTCGCGACGCTGCGGGATCGCCAGCAGTTCGCCATCTCGGGCGGTGCGGGCCGCGAGCGCTCCATCGAGCGCCATCACAGCCGCGGCAAGATCCTGCCGCGCGACCGCATCGACCTGGTGTGCGACGCCGACACGCCGTTCTTGGAGCTCTCCACGCTCGCGGGATGGGACATGTACGACAACAGCGCTCCCGGCGCCGGCATCGTCACCGGTATCGGCGTGGTCCATGGGGTGCCGTGGATGTTCATCGCCAACGACGCCACGGTGAAGGGCGGCTCGCTGCTGCCGATCAGCATCAAGAAGCACGTGAGAGCCCAGGACATTGCTGCCGAGAACGGCCTCGGCGTCGTCTACCTGGTGGACTCGGGCGGCGCGTTCCTGCCGCTGCAGGACGACATCTTCCCCGACAAGGACCATTTCGGCGGCAGCTTCTACCGCCAGGCCCGGCTGTCCGCCCAAGGCCTGCCGCAGATCTCGGTGGTCCTCGGCGGCTGCACTGCCGGCGGGGCGTATGTGCCGGCGCTGAGCGACGAAGTCATCATGGTGTCGGGCATCGGCCGCATCTACCTCGGCGGCCCGCCGATCGTGAAAGCTGCCCTCGGCGAGATCATCGAGCCAGACGACCTGGGCGGGGCAGCGCTGCACACGCGCATCTCGGGTGTGTCCGACTACATGGCGCCCGACGAGCGGTCTGCCTACGGCAAGCTGCGCGAGCTGTGCGCAGCCGCCAACCAACGACCTGTGAGTCATCGTGAGAACTGGCTGTCGTGGACCGAGCCGGACTCACCGCATTTCGACCCGGACGAGATCTACGGCGTGATATCCGCCGACGACCGCATCGGCTTCGACGCCCGCGAGATCATCGCCCGGCTCGTCGACGGCTCCCGCTACGGCGAGTTCAAGCCCGAATGGGGCGAACACATCACCTGCGGCTTCGCCCGTATCTGGGGCTTCCAAGTCGGCATCATCGCCAACAACGGGATCATCTTCTCCTCCGACGCATTGAAGGCCACGCACTTCATCGAGCTCTGCGAGCAGCGCCGAGTGCCGCTGCTGTTCCTGCAGAACACGACGGGCTACATGGTGGGCAGTGACTCTGAGGCTGCCGGCATAGCGAAGCACGGAGCGAAGATGGTCTCCGCAGTGGCCAACGCCACCGTGCCCCGCTACACGGTGCTCATCGGAGGCTCCTACGGCGCCGGCAACTACGGCATGTGCGGGCGAGGCTTCAACCCCCGATTCCTGTTCGCCTGGCCGAACAGCCGGATCGCCACGATGTCCGCCGAGACCGCCCAGACCGTGCTGGTGGACATCCGGCTGGCCGGCATGCGCGGCACCGAGACCACCGACGCCGAGATCGCTGCCATGCGGGCCGAGGTGGCCGATCAGTACGAGCGCCAGAGCGACCCGTACTACGCCACTGCTCGCCTCTGGGATGACGGGCTCATCGACCCCGCCGACACCCGCGACGCGCTCGGTCTGTGCCTCGCGCTGGCGGCACGCCAGGATGCCCCGGCTCCCGGCAGCGGCATCGTCTACCGGATGTAGCCCAGCTGCATCGGCACGAGGATCAATGACGTGAAGCTGCTGGTGGCCAACCGCGCAGAGATCGCGAGCCGGGTCTTCGCCACCGCCCGTCGGCTGGGTTGGCGCACGGTGGCCGTATGGGCCGAGCCGGATCGGGAGGCTCCGTTCGTCGCAGAGGCAGATGAGAGCTGTTGCATCGGCCCCGCTGCACTGGACCGCTCGTACCTCAATGCCGATGCGATCCTGGCGGCCGCGCACGAGACCTGCGCAGATGCCGTGCATCCCGGCTATGGCTTTCTCTCCGAGAACGCAGCCTTCGCCCAAGCGGTGACCGAAGCGGGCCTGGTCTGGATCGGGCCGCATCCGCAGGCCATCGCTCGGATGGGAGCAAAGATCGAAGCACGTGCCCTGGCCGAAGCAGCCGGGGTGCCGACGATTCCGGGCGCGAGCGGTGGCGACCTGGCGGCTGCTGCGGATCAGATCGGGTTCCCAGTGCTGGTCAAGGCTTCGGCCGGCGGCGGCGGCAAGGGCATCCGGATCGTGCATTCGGCTGGTGACTTCGACACTGCGCTGGGTGAGGCACGCACCGAGGCGCTGCGCTCCTTCGGCGACGATCGCGTCATCGTCGAGCGCTACATCTCCCGGCCCCGGCACGTCGAGGTGCAGGTGGTCGGCGACCGGCACGGCAGCGTCATCCATCTCGGCACTCGCGACTGCTCGTCGCAGCGCCGCTACCAGAAGCTGATCGAGGAAGCCCCGGCGCCGAACCTGCCTGCCGCCACTCGCGACGGCCTGCACGAGGCCGCCGTGGCGCTGGCCCGGCACATCGGTTACGACAACGCGGGCACGGTGGAGTTCATCGTCGATGCAGCCAGCGGCGAGTTCTTCTTCTTGGAGATGAACACCCGCCTGCAGGTGGAGCATCCCGTCACGGAGGCGATCACGGGGCTCGATCTCGTGGAGCTGCAACTGCGGGCGGCGACCGGCGAGCCGTTGGGCCTGGGCCAGTCTGATGTGACGTTCACCGGCCACAGCATCGAGGCCCGCATCAACGCCGAGGATCCGTACGATGGCTTCAGCCCGCGGGCAGGCCGAGTGCGCCACCTGTCGGTGCCTGACGGCGTGCGCTGGGATGCCTCGGTCTCGGCGGGGTCCGAGGTCACTCCCTACTACGACCCGCTCATCGCCAAACTGATCGTCACGCGCGCCGACCGGGCATCGGCGCTGGATGCCCTGCGCGATGCGCTCGATGAGCTCGTCGTGGGGCCAGTTCCTGCCAATGCCGGTTTCCTGCGATGGCTGACCGACATGCCCGCGCTGCGAAGCGGTGAGATGACCACCAACGTCATCGACGCACTCGGACCCGCAGAGATGGGCGAGCCTCCGTCGAGCGACGACGCTGCACCGGCAGCAGCGGCGGCATGGATGGCACGGCTGAGGAGCCAGCGGGCTGCGCAGACTGCCAGCCCGTGGTCGGCGCTGGGATCCTTCCGCCTCACCGAGCACCGTGCCGAGGCAGCAGTGCTGCTGCGTGACGGCGCAGGCGAGCTGCGCGAAGTGGCCGCTGAGGCGCTGAACGGCACCGGCACCGAGGCTCTCGCCACGGCCAGCAGCGCCGACGCCAGTTCGGTGGCGGTCAACATCGCCGGGCACACCGTCACCTTCGAAGTGCCCGACCGGGCCGACGCGTGGGCGCCCACCGCGACCGACGACACGGGCTCCGTCGACGCAGTCGCGGCACCGTTCCCCGCCGTGGTCGTCGAGGTGCCCGTCGTCATCGGCGATGTGGTGGCCGCCGGCGACGTGGTCGTGGTGGTGGAGGCCATGAAGATGCTCCACTCGCTGGCGGCGCACGGGGCCGGCACAGTCGCAGAGGTCCGCTGCAGCACCGGCGATGCCGTCGAAGCCAACCAACTCCTCGTCACCTTCGAGCAGCACGAGCGCGAGCTGCTGGCGGATCCGAGCTGACAGCCCGCCACAGAGGACGTGACTCGACGGGTCCAACCAGCTAGACGAGCCCGAGCGGGAGGGTCGTCAGCACCTCATTGCCGGTTTCGGTGATCAGCACCTGTTCTTCCAGCTTCACGCCCTCGCCGCCGGACCGAGCGCCGATGAAGGCCTCTACGCACATCACCATGCCGGGTTCGAGCACGCCGTCGTAGCCGACGGCATCCCACTTGTGACGGTGGTAGATGGCCGGGTACTCGTCGCACAGCCCGACCCCGTGCGAGATGACCGTGTAGCCGCGGTAGCTGTCCGGGTCGGGATACCACGCCTTCTCGGTGATCTCGCGCAGGGTCGCCCCGGGCTGATGCAGTTCGGTGTTGCGATGGATCTGCTCGACGGCGAGCGACCAGCAGTCCTGTTGTGCCGACGTTGGGGCACCGCCCCCGCAGCGCCATGTGCGCGACATATCGACGCACATTCCGTACGCACCCACCAGGTCCGTGTCGAAACCCATCAACTCCCCAGCCTGCACCCGACGGCTGCTGGCCTCGTGGTACCAAGGATTCGTTCGCGGCCCAGACGACAGCAGCCTGGTCTCGACCCACTCCCCGTAGCGCCGCAGGCTCCCCGCCCACAGCTCCGCCCACAGATCGAGTTCGCTCACTTCCGGCTCGAATATGTCGTACATCTCGCCGATGGCAGACTCGCATGCGTGGATGGCGCAGCGCATGGCGGCGAGGTCGTCGGGACCCTTCACCGCACGTGCCAATTCCATAATCGGACCTGCGCTCACCAGCTCAATGCCGCGGGATTCCAGAGCGCGAGACCCCGTCAGATCCAGCTGGTCCACCGCGAGCCGTCGTGTTCCTCGGGCCACTTCAGCCAGCAGATCGGCTATCTCCGACGCCCAGCGCCCGGCAATCTCCTCTGACCTCGGTCCCGCCTTGAAGTAGATGTACGACGTCCCTGGCCGGATCTCGTCGACTGCTTCTGAGTGCGCATCCAAGAACTCCCCATCGGAAAACTCGAATACGACCACAGGGCCCTCTGTCGCGACGAATGCGTACCGGACGGCGTTGTGCATGGTCCACAGCGACATGTTCGTGGTGTCGGTGGCGTAGCGGATGTTCAACGGGTCATACAGCAGTGCCGCATCGCAGTCTGCGCCGCGCAACTGCTCGCGGACCCGTTCCAGCCGGTACCGGCGCAGCGCCGAGCGATCCGGAAGCTGCAGCCCCGCAGCCACCCACTCGGCCTCCAGATCGGCCCCCGGGCCCAGCGCGTGCATGCTGAGGTCGGTGTGGTCCAGAAACCACTCCGGGGGTTCGGCACGCCCGACGCCGATCTTGGGCCGGTGGCGGCGTTCGAACCCCTGCAGTGCCATGCCTGCTCGTCCTCCCAAGATCTGCAGAGCCTCGCGCCGAGGCCGAGACACCGGTGCGCGGCGAGCCTAGGGTCTGAGCATGGCCACAGATGAACATGACGGTGAGGCCGCCGGCACGCTCACCGGGATCACCATTCACCCCATCAAGGGCTGTCGCCGCATCGAGCTCGATTCGGCTCTGGTCGCTGCAACTGGGCTCGAGGGCGACCGTGCATGGCAGGTGGTGACGGCCCCCGATGGCACCGGTGAACTCGGCGAGTCGGTCACGCAGCGCCAGAACGCAGCCCTTGCCACCGTCGTTCCCGTGCCGATCGACGGCGGGCTGACGATCAGCGCACCCGGCATGGGCACGATCGACGTGAAACGGCCCGATGCCAATGACACCACGGTTCTCGCACTGATCGGCGATGAAGTGGCATGCGCCGATGCAGGAGACGAGGCGGCCGAGTTCTTCAGCGAGGTGCTCGGCTTCCCGGCCAGGCTCGCGGCGCTGACCCCCGAGTCCTCCCGGCCGATGCGGCTGTTCCGGGGACGCCTCACCGGCTTCGCTGACGCCGCCCCGGTGCTCGTGGCCAATACGGCCTCGCTTGACGATTTGGTGGCACGCGCCTCGGAGCCGTTCGGCATCGAGCGATTCCGGGCGAATCTCATCGTGACCAACGACGAGCCGTGGTCCGAGGACACCTGGACGGAGTTCTCGATCGGCCCGGCCGAGCTCAGCGCTCGCGTGGTGTGGCCCCGCTGTGCCGTCCCCCAGATCGATCAGGACACCGGCGAACGCCACGGCGAACCCGCCCTCGTGCTGCGCAAGCACCGCTGGTGCTCGGTCGCGGAAGGCTTCTCGCCAGGCATGCGGGGAATGCTGGAAGGCAACGCCATGTTCGGCATCGCGTGCACCATCGATCCCGAAGGCGTAGTGGTCTCGGTGGGCGACCCGGTCACCGTCTCAGCCACGGGTCCGCCCCTGCTCGACCCGCCCCGCTGAGGGCTCCAGGGCCTGCCGCTAGGTCAGCTCGCTGAGCACCTCGTCAGTGTGCTCGCCCAGCATCGGTGCCCGCTGCCACGCCCACCAATCGCCGTCGGTGCTGAACGGCGAACCCGGCACGGTGTAGGTGCCGAGCACCGGGTGCTCCTCGGGCCGCCACCAGCCCACCGCTTCGAGATGCGGGTCGTGACGCAGATCGCCGACGGTGTTGACCGGGGTGATCGGGATGCGCCGCCGCTGGCCCTCCACGAACAGCTCCTGCTTGGTGAAGCGGGTGGTCAGCTCCTCGACCCACGCATCCACGGCTTCCAACGCCTCACGGCGCACCACGATGTCGATGAAGATCTCGTCGAGGATGCCCTCGTTGCCGGTCAGCTCGTGCACCCACTGCGCTACCGCGTTCCAGTGAGCCGGTTGGATCGCGATGATCGCCACGTAGCCGTCCGAGGCCGGATACATGCCCATCGGGCTGGTGACCGGCCGGCGGTTGCCGGCCCGGGGCCGAGGCACCTGGTCGTCGAGATACAGCGGCACACCGGTTTCGGGCGACAGCCACAATCCGACTTCCTGCAGCGACAGGTCGATGGTCTGACCGAGCGCCGGTTCATCGGCCGCCGCGGCCAGGTTGCGTGCACGCACGGACATCATCGAGCCGATCACCGCATGCAGCGAGGCGCCGTGCATCAGCACGCCGATCTCTCCAGCCGGAGCCAGCGGGGGGCCATGCGGGAAGCCCACCGTGGACGCCAGCCCGCACGATGCCCAGGCGACGAGATTCGAGGAACGCCAGTGACGTCGCGGACCTGTCATGCCGAACGGTGTGATCGAGACCCAGGTCAGGTGCGGGAACCTCTCGACGATCCCGGCTACACCGAGACCTCCCTCACCAGCGTCTGCCAGCCACGGGTAGGCCTCTTGTGCAGCGGGCATCGCATCGTCGAGCACGACGTCAGCCGAGCCGATCAGCTTCACCAGCGCCGCTGCGTCCTCACTGTCGGTCGGGTCCAGCACCACGCTGCGCTTCGACGCCGCGTAGTACGCCCACCACAAGCTGGCCTCGGGGCCTTCGTGACCGGGCGCCAGCGGCGGCATGTTGCGGATGGGATTCCCGGCGGGCGGCTCCACGCAGATCACGTCGGCGCCAAGCGCTGCCCAGACGCGGGTGCCATACGCCCCCGACAGCCCGGTCAGGTCGAGCACCCGGATGCCGCTCCACGGCCCGTGGCCTTGCTGTGCGGCGCTCATTGATTGCCGCCGGTGATGTTGCCCTCGGCGTCGTAGAACTCCGCTATCCCGACCGATTCGTACCAGCGGTCGAAGGGCCGCTCCAGCACGACGTCGGGTCGAGCATCGACGAATGCCGTCCCGTCCGCGACCATCTGCTCCACGTCGTCGTGCGCATAACCGATCTCGGTGAGGACGTCGACGGTGTCGCCCCCCATGTTGGGACCGGCGCGGGTGACGTATGGAGGCGTCGCGCTCATGCGCACCGGGTTGCGGACGAACAGGTCGCGGCCCAGTCGTGGACTGGGGGCAATCGAATACGGACGCCGGTCGTGCACTTGGGGATCGGCCAGCACGCCCGTGTGGTTCAGCACCTCGTACGCCGCAATGCCCAGCGCCTGCAGCTCCGCAGCCGCTTGCTGGGGGCTGCGGCGGCTCGTCCACGCCGACAGCTCGGCATCGATCGCATCGTGGTTGGCGATGCGATCGGCCAGCGTGGCGTGCGGGTAGGTCGACAACGCCGCCTGATCAACGGCGTCGTGCGCAGGCACATCAGACCATTCGGCCAAACCCGCCAGCGCTTGCCACGCCTCGTCATCGGGCACTTCGACGGCGATCCAGCGATCGTTGCCCGCGCATGGGTAGATCCCCGCAGGTGCCGCCCACGACACCCGGTTGCCATTGCGAAACGGCTCGGGCACTCCCAGGTCCTGGCCCACCAGATACGGACCCAGGAACGACACCGTCGTCTCGAGCTGGCTGATGTCGATGAATCTGCCCTCGCCCGTGCGATCCCGTTCGTGCAGGGCAGTGACAATCGCCAGCATGGTGTGCAACCCGCCCATGTAGTCCGGCGGAGCGATGGAGGGAATGCCGGCGGGTTCCTCGTGCGGGAAGCCGGTGAGCGCGTCCCAACCCACGAGCGGTGCCTGATTCGGGCCGAAAGCACGGAAGGGGTAGTACGGCTTGTCGGGGTCGACCCCGAACCCGGTCATGCCTGCATAGATGATGTCGGGGCGCACCTGTTTGACGGATTCGTAGTCGAGTCCCAGCTCGGCAATGCCCGGCGCTGCAAAATTCGTCAGGAAGACGTCGCATGTGGCCAGCAGGCGCTTCGCCGCCTCGAGTGCCTCCGGCTGTTTCAGCTCGAGGCCAACCGAGCGCTTGCCGGCCGACATCTCGGGCACGTAGGGACCGGTGTCGCAGAAGACATCCGCCAGCTCGGGATCGCGAGCCCATGCTGAGCCGAACGCTCGGGCCACATCGGGATAGCTGTGGGCCTCCACCTTGAAGACCTCGGCCCCGTGATGCGCCATGGCCTTGCCGCAGCACGGTGCCGCCACCGCGATGCTGATCTCGAAGACCCGGATCCCTGCGAGCGGTCGGCGGTTAGCGCTCGCCGTCATCGATAACTCCTCATGTGCTCCGATCCCATAGCCCGGTGACCTTACTCCCGGGGCTTGCGGCGTCTGTGCTGTCTGAGTGAGCGCTGAACGGGCACAACAGCGGCAGCGACAGCAGCCGCGGCACTGTCCGGCAGCGCGTGCTAGGACAAGGACCGCGCCGAAGCCAACGCCTCGGCCGAGGCCGGTAACGCCAAGCCATTCCCGGACACGAGAGGACAGGCCTGCCATGTCAGATTCAGCCACCGATACCCCCACCGAGGTCGTCGGCAAATTCATTGCCTGCATCGAAGCGAAGGACCTCGACGGGGCGGCCGCCCACGTCTCCGACGACGTCTATTACGACAATGTGCCGGTCGGCGACATGACTGGCCCCGACGCCATGAAGGAGTTCCTGAGCGGCCTGACGAAGGGCGACGGACCCGTGGAGTTCGAGGTCGTCCGCCAGACGGCCACCGGCAACACCGTGATGAACGAGCGGGTCGACCGCTTCCACACCGGCTCCGGTCGCCTGATCGAGCTGCCGGTGATGGGGATCTTCGAAGTCAACGACGGCCTGATCACTTTCTGGCGGGACTACTTCGACAACGGCATGTTCATGCGCCAGATCAAGGGCTGAGACCGCGTGGCGTACCAGTACGACGGCTTTGACCTCACCGGCAAAGTCGCTGTCATCACCGGCGGCAACGGCGGCATCGGGCTGGGCTACGCCCGCGGCGTCGCTGCTGCCGGTGCCGACGTCAGCATCTGGGGCACGAATCCCGACAAGAACGCGGCGGCCGAGGCCGAGCTGCGCGAGATCAACCCGTCCGCCAGTGCCCTTCGCTGCGATGTCTCCGACGAGGAGCAGGTGGAAGAGGCCATGGCGGCAGTGGTCGAGCGCTACGGGCGCGTCGATGCCTGCTTCCCCAACGCCGGCATCGGCACGCAGAACCAGCAGGGCTTCCACGAGCACTCCAACGAGGACTGGTTCAGCGTCATCGACGTGAACCTGCACGGCGTGTTCTTCACACTGCGCGCCGCCACCCGGCAGATGATCGGCCAGGGCGAGGGAGGCTCGTTGGTGCTCACCTCGAGCGGCACTGCGATCCAAGGAGCCGCCCGCGGCCAGGCCTACGCAGCCACCAAGGGCGCCATGCTGGCAATGATGATGGGCCTGTCGGTCGAGATGGCCCGCTACAAGATCAACGCCAATGCTGTCATCCCGGGCTGGATCGACACCGCCATGACCGAGCGGCTCTTCAACTGGGACAAGTTCGTAAACAACGTGATGCCGCGCATTCCCATGCGCAGGTGGGGCGTGCCAGACGACTTCGGTGCCATCGCGGTGTATCTCATGAGCGACGCCGCCCGCTGGCACACCGGCGACGTCATCAAGATCGACGGCGGTTTCAGCATCTTCTGACGCTTCATACGGCCCTCGTGCAATGCGCCGTGCGTCATCGATTTACGAAGCTGTGTTAGGTTTTTTGGCGCGGGGATTCCGGCTCGCGCCACCCGAGCGACTGCGCTGTCCCACAGCGATGCCGCATTCGGTGCCACAGCGAGCTGGGCGCTGAGTCACGAGGGGGACATCGTGGAGGAATACGACATTCACATCAAGGACGGCACGATCGTCGACGGGACACGCGTGCCGAGCTTCCGCGGCGACCTGTGGATCTCCGACGGGCGGATCGCCCAGATCGGCGGCCGTCCCGACAAGCCTTCCAAGGAAGTCATCGATGCCGGTGGCTGCATCGTGGCCCCGGGCACGATCGACCTGCACACCCACTACGACGCGCAGATCCGCTGGGATCCCTACTGCTCCATCTCGAGCTGGCACGGGGTGACCTCGGTGGTGCTGGGCAACTGCGGTTTCGGCTTCGCCCCGTGCAAGCCCGACTTCCGCGAGCGGTCGATGCTCACGATGGTGCGCACCGAGGCGATCCCGCTGGCGGCCATGCAGGAGGGCATGCTGCCGAAGTGGGACTGGGAGACCATCCCGGAGTATCTCGACTCGCTGGACCGCGCGCCGAAGGGCGTCAACGTGCTGCAGTACATGCCGACGGCCTCGCTGATGATCTATGTGATGGGGCTCGAAGCCGCAAAGACCCGTCCTGCCAACAACGCGGAGCGCAAGGAGATGCAGCGCCTGCTGCACGAGGGCATGGACGCCGGCTTGTGCGGGTTCTCCATCCAGCGTCTCGGCCCCAACTCCACCCAGGCCGACTTCGACGGCTCGCCGATGGTCACCGACACCATGATCGACGACGACATCTTCGTGCTGGCCGAAGTGCTGCGTGAGCGTGACGAGGGCTTCATCCAGCTCACGCAGGCCACGAGCCCCGACGTCAACAATCCGGAGGATCTCGACTTCAAGCGGCGGCTGGCCGAGGTCAGCGGGCGACCGATCATCGACAACGTGGTGCCGGTGAGCCAGCGCAACCCGCGGGTGCACGAGGAACGGCTCGAGTGGCTCGAGCAGGCCCACAACGACGGGCTGCGCATCTTCGGCCAGGGCGCTTCGATCCGCACGGGCTTCGCCTTCTCGCTCGACGAGTGGAACCTGTACGACTCGAGCCCGGCGTGGCGCGAAGCAACTACGGGATCGCTCGAGGACAAGATCCGCAAGATGAAAGACCCTGCCGTGCGGGATCGGCTGCGTGCCGAGACCGACGAGGCGGCGACGCTGTTCGCGAACACGCAGGGCGCGGTCGGCGGGCCGCCCCGCAAGCTGGTCGTGCAGGGCGTGGCGCGACGTCAAGACCTGCAGAAGTACGTGGGCAAGTCGCTGGGCGAGATCGCCGAGATGGAAGGCAAGCACTACATCGACGTGATGTTGGACCTGTCGCTCGAGACCGATCTGAAGACGGAGTTCCTGGGCGAGGGTCCCGAGTTCAACGTGGACCACATGTCGGCGGTGTACACCGACTCGCCGTACACGATCCCTGGCGTGTCCGACGGCGGCGCGCACACCAAGTTCTTCACCGGCGGTGCATGGACGACGGACTTCTTGGCGTGGATCGTGCGTGACGAGCAGCGGCTGACGGTCGAGGAGGCGCACTACCGGATGTCGACGCTTGCAGCTCATGCGGCCGGATTCCAGGATCGCGGTGTACTGAAGGAGGGCGCCCCGGCCGACGTGCTCGTCTATGACATGGACGAGCTGGCCATCGATCCCGAATGGATCGGCGAGGCCGTCTACGACCTGCCCGGCGGCGAGTGGCGTCGCGTGCAGCGTGCGCATGGCTACCGGCACATCCTGGTGAACGGTGTCGAAACGTTCCAAGACGGGGAGTGCACGGGCGCCACACCGGGCAAGCTCCTGCGCCACGGCCGCGGTTAGAGCTTCTGTGCCGCCCGGCGGGGCGGGTCCTGTCAGCGAACACCCCGCCTATCTCGCCGCGCTAGCACCCACGGCTAGTTCGCGACGATCACTTCGGCGAGGGCGGCTACGCCTTCGCTGATGTCGTCTTGGGAGAGGCTGCCGAAGCACAGGCGCATCCGACGGGCTCCCCATTGGGGGTCTACTGACCAGGCTGCGCCTTCGTTGAACTGGATGCCTCGCTTGGCCGCTGGCGCCAGATAGCTCGACGTGTCGGTGCCGGCTGGGAACGTGAGCCATACGAAGATGCCGCCCTTGGGGTCGGTCACCTGCACCGGTCCGCCGAGCTTGATCGCCACTTGTGACAGCGCACCCATGTGGGTGTTCACGGCGTGGCGCATCACCGCGCATTTCTCTCGCAGCGTTTCCCGCAGCTGGGCTACGTGGTCGTCGAAGTGGGCTGCTGCGTATTCGGCGAGCACGAGCTGTTCGATTGCACCGGTGCCGGCGTCGTCCTTGAGGGCCATGAGCTGGCGCACGATGGGCACGTCGCCCACGATGTAGCCGACGCGGAGCGCAGGCGCGATCGACTTAGAGAACGAGCCGCAGTAGATCACTGCGCTCTGCCCCTCGGCTTCGGCGCAGTCCAGTGCGCGCAGCGTCGGCGGGCGCTCTCCGGTCCACTGGAGATCGGAATAGCACTCGTCCTCGAAGATCGGCACGCCGAAGTGCCGAGCGATGGCCAGGATCTCCCGCCGGCGCTCGATCGGCATCACCGAACCGGTGGGGTTCTGGACCGTCGGGATGGTGTAGATGAATCGGGGCGGTGTGCCGGCTGCAGCCAGCTCGTCAAGCAGGCCGGCAAGTCGGTCCGGCACGATCCCGTCGTCGTCGAGCTCGACGCCGACGCACCTGGCCCCTCGCCGGGCGACCGTCGAGATCATCCCCCCGTAGGTCGCTTCTTCGGCCACCACGACGTCGCCCGGGCGAAGGAACGCTGCATTGACCAGATCGAGCGCCTGCAGCGAACCGGACACCACCAGCACCTGCTCGCTGCTCGTCGGCATATGCGCATTCGCGGCGAGCGATCCGGCGACGAACTCACGCAACCCCTCGAAGCCCTGCGGATTGCCGCCGAGGTTGTACGTGGCGAGCTCGGAGCCATGCTTTGCGAGCACCGCCATGGCCGCCTCGGTCAGGCCGCCCACCGGCACACTCGGCGAGTCGTTGTTCCCGCCGACAAAGCTGAAGCGCGGGATCGGCGTCCATGCCCCTGCCGGCTGAGGCAGGCCTTCGGCCATCTTGGCTGCCATGTCGAACGCGCTTGCTGACGTGTTGCCGTGCGGTGGGCCGGTCTGCGGCACGATGCTCTCTCCGGTGATGCTCGGCGGGCTCGGCTAGGCGTCCGAGACCACTATTCGCTGCGCGAACAGCCACTGGCCGTCGACCTTGCGGACGATGTCGTCGTAGTGCCCGACCAGCAGGATCCTGCCGCCGTCGGCCAACGGCTTGACCATCTGCAAGTGGCTGAACACGGTGGCCTCGGATCCGTCGCCGTCGGCCACGACGTTGGTTACCCAGTGCTGTGCAGAAGCGAACTCGGCGTACTGCTCTTCGGTGGCATAAGCAGCGGCGAACGCCCGCAGCTCGTCTCGGCCGTTGAACGTGCCGACGATCCCGATGAACTGCCCGTCGGGAGTGAACGTATTGGCGTATCCGTCGGCATCGCCGGTGTCGATCGCCTTGTTGTAGCGGGAGATGAGGTCCCGGATCTCTACTCGATCATCATTCGTCAGCGCCACAGCTCGCCCCCCGTGCTCTGCCGGCTTGTTGGCGTCAACCTACTGCGGCACGGGTCGCGTAGCTCTGGCCCTCCGGGCGTCGGCTCCTTGGGGCGTTAGCTATGCCTACTGAACTGCAGCAGGCATCGTCACTATTCAGCATTCGGTCATCTGGATACGGGCTGAGTCCCTTGCTTATACTTCGGCTGGTGCGCAGGGTCCGGGCATTTCGGTCAAGGCGAGACCCGCGATACGTCGACCCGGCTGCGCCGGATGATCTGGCCCGGAACGGCCGAGATCGGCACTGGCCGGGGGCGCGCTCAATCATCCTTGAGGGCGTCACCCACTCGTACGGCCAACCTCAAGCAGCCGACGCCTCCGACGGCGCTGGCCCGGCCGGCGAAACTGCCCGAGACGGCTACTCGGTGCAGGACCTGTCACTGCGTGTCGAGCCCGGCGAATCGGTCGCGCTGCTCGGCCCCAGCGGGTGCGGCAAAACCACGCTGCTGCGCCTGATCGCGGGGCTCGAACGTCCACTTGCCGGCACCATTCAGCTCGGCGAACGGTTCGTCTCAGGGCCACCGGGCCGGGGCGGTTCCTGGGTGGCTCCCGAGTCGCGCCGTGTCGGGATGGTGTTCCAAGACTGGGCGCTGTTCCCGCATCTCACCGTGGGCCGAAACGTCGGCTACGGGCTCGAACGGTCGAAGCGGACTCCCGGCCGCATCGCCGAAGCGCTCGACTTGGTGGGTCTGTCGGGGTTCGCCGAACGCATGCCTTCCACGCTGTCGGGCGGGCAGCAGCAGCGCGTCGCCCTGGCGCGGGCACTGGCACCTCGTCCGGGGGTGCTTCTGCTGGACGAGCCCTTCTCCAACCTCGATTCGTCGCTGCGTGAGGATGTTCGCAGCGAAGTTCGGCGGCTGCTCATCGAGCTGGGGATCACGGCTGTGTTCGTGACCCACGACCAGGACGAGGCCTTCGTGGTCGGCGACCGGGTGGGTGTGCTCTGCGAAGGCCGCCTCGCACAGGTCGACACACCGGACGGTCTCTACCGTCGGCCCGCCGATCCGTTCGTGGCCGACTTCGTCGGCACGGCATCTTGGGTGCGTTGCAGTGCCTCGGATGGCTTCGCGCACACCCCACTCGGACTCCTCCCCCTCAGCAACGCAGCCGGCTGCGACGGCAACGGTGCTTCAGCGGCCGGCACTGAAGGCGCCGTCAACGTCATGTTGCGCCCCGAGCAGCTCCGCCTGGCCCGCGGCAGCACCGCCGAGGTTGAACTGGTGGAGTTCTACGGGCACGACTCGATGGTCGTGGCGAATCTCGACGGAGCGCTCCTGCGCGTGCGCTGCGGACCTGACCCCGAGGTTCGGCGCGGTGACTCGGTCGCTGTCGAGTTCACTGGCACCAGCGTCGTGGCGTTCGATTAGCCGAAGCTCGCACGCAGAGGGGCGATGACCTGCTCGGCAAAGCGGTGTGCCGCCTCGGCGCTGTCGGGGTTGCCGAAGTCGAGCACGAAGTGTCGGATCCCCGCATCCACCAGCGAGGCCAGGAATTCGGCGTACTCGGCCGACTCGCTGTCGGTCGCGGGCAGTGCCCGCTCGACAGTGGTCGACATCTCCAGGCCTGCCGGATCGCGCCCGAGACGCTCAAGCTCGCTCAGCACGATGCCGCACTTGCGTCGCAGCGCTTCGAGATCCCGCCGCCATGGCGTGTTCCAGATGTCGGCGTGGCGGGCGGCAACCTTCAGGCCGATCTGCTCTCCCGAGGCTCCGATGCAGATCAGCGGAGGCACTTCAGGCAAGGGAGGTGCCGCCGCGCCGTCGATGCGGTAGTGCTGACCCTCGAAACTGGGGTCATCCTGCGTCCACATCAGCCGGCAGATCGTGACCACCTCTTCGAGCTGCGCGAATCGCACCTTCGGTGAGGGGAACTCGTAGCCGTACGCCTCGTACTCGTCGCCCCGCCAACCGGCCCCGATGCCCAGGATGAACCGGTTGCCCGACAGGTACTGCAGTGTCGCCGCCATCTTGGCTGTCAGTGCCGGCGGCCGGTAGCCGTGCCCGAGCACGTGGTGGCACAGCTGCACATCGGGCAAGCGTGCCGCACACCAGGTGATCGTTGTCCACGCTTCGAGGAATGGATCAGTCTTGGCATCGAACCCGTAGAAGTGATCGGCGATCCACAGCGAGTCGAAGTGCCCGATCACCTCAGGCAGGAGCCACTCCACCTGGTCGGCCACAATCGGCCGGTGATCGCTCCACCGGTTGCCGATGCACGGCGACAGCCACCCGAACCTGAGCCCATTCCCCAAAGTCACGGCGTCACGCTAACCGTGGACTCGCTATGGCCACTGGGCGATCACGGCGCGGCGCCCGCGTCGCCTCCCTCGGCGGGATCAGGGGCGGACGGCGCGCTTGTTGGGGCGACGGGCGAGTTCCTCGAGCACCGGCTGGGCCAGCTTCACGAACGTGCACGCCAGGCGGCGGGTCTCTCGTGGATCGATGAGATCGACGACATCGCCGTGCATTGCTGCCTTGAACGGCGAGCGGAGCCGCAGCAGCCGCTCCTCGATCATCTCTCGATGCGCCTCTGGATCGGGTGCGGCGTCGATCTCGCGCCGGTATGCCGCCGCAACGCCGCCCTCGATCGGGATGCCGCCCCACTCCCCCGCGGGCCAACCGAAGCGCAGGTTGAGCGCATGCGGCAGCCCGATGCTGTTGGGTGCATCGGCGGCCACGCCGTAGGACTTGCGGACGTTGAACTCCACCTTGGGCACGCTCGCTTCTGCTGAAGCAATCAGCGCCCGCACGCCCCGGCGCATGGTGGCCTTGCGCTCAGCAGCAGAGCCCAGCATGAACCCGGGCATGTCCAGGAAGATCAGCATCGGCAGGTTGAACGCGTCGCACAGGTCCACGAAGTGCGCGTACTTGTCGGCGCCGTCGCCGTCCATGGCGCCGGCCAGCCGCATCGGATCGCTCCCGACCACACCCACGCTGTAACCATCGAGCCGGGCGAACCCGGTGATGATCGCCCCTGCGTAGTGGCGGCGCATCTCGAAGAACTCGCCGTTGTCGACGACGTGGCGGATGAGCGCCCGGGCGTCGTAGCCCGCTCGCCGGTTGGTGGGAATGATGTTCAGTAACTCCTCGGGCCGGCGATCAGGCGGGTCACCGGTGTCCACGCGAGGTGCCACATGCGCGGTCGTGTTGGGCAAGTACGAGAGGAACTGCCTGATCTGGTCGAACGCGTCCTCCTCGCTCTCGGCCACGTTGTCCACCTGGCCGCTCTCGTACACGTGCATCCGGTAGCCGCCGAGTTCCTCCTTCGACAGCGTCTCACCGGTAGCCCGCTGCACCACTGGCGGGCCTGACGGGAAGATCTGCGACTGGCCCTTCACCATCACCGTGAAGTGCGACATGAGCGCCGCAGCAGCGGGCCAGCCCGCGACCGAACCCATGATCCCCGCAGCCACCGGCACCTTGGTCAGCATCTCCACGCCTTGCCACCACATGTCGCCCTCCGGCAGCGCCATCTGGCCCGACTCTTCGTCAGATCGTGAGCTGTGGCCGACGCCTTCGCGCAGCTGCACATACGGGATGCCGTAGGTGATGGCCAGCGGCTGGGCGAACTGGTGCGGGATCTTGTGGACGTTGTGGGGGCTGCCACCAGAGATCGTGAAATCGTCGCCGCCGATCGCCACCGGCCGCCCGTCGAGCTCGGCGAGACCCATCACGTAGCCGCCGGGCGTGAAGCCGATGATGTTGCCCTCGCCGTCGTATTCGGGTCCGCCCATGAGCCCACCCATCTCGACGAACGAGCCCGGGTCGGCCATCTTGGCAATGCGTTCGCGCACCGTGTACCGACCGCCTTGGTGCTGGCGGTCGATGCGTTCCGGGCCGCCCATCTCGGCAGCCAGCTCCTTGAGGTATGCGATCTCGGCGATCGCATCCTCCCAGGACATTCCCGGTTTCCAAGTCTCCCGATCCGGATCAACTGGCATTGCGAACTCCCCGCTCGACGCCAACGAGTCATCTCGCTGCGATATGAGCTCAAAAGAGGAGGCTAGATGGGCACAGATGACGGGGTTCAGTAGCCGCAGTAAGTTGCGGCGACGCGGCGAAGGTCTGCGCGTCGCTGAGACTGACTGGGGGTCACGATGGAATTGGGACTGTTCACCATGCCGAGCCACCCGCCCGAGCGCGATCTGCGCGAGGGCTGGGAATGGGACCTGCAGGTCATCGAGTGGGCCGATGAATTCGGGTTCGGCGAAGCCTGGATCGGCGAGCACCATGCCGCCAAGTGGGAGCCGCATCCTGCGCCGGACCTGCTGACGCTCGCGGCGCTCCAGCGCACCGAGAACATCCGCATCGGTCCCGGCGGCTTCCTGATGCCCTACTACCACCCAGCGGAACTGGCCAACCGCATCTCGCTGCTCGACCACATCTCCGAGGGGCGGCTCAACTTCGGCGTCGCCGCCAGCGGACTGCCGAGCGACTGGGAGATGTTCGGCGTGGACGGCATGGCCGGCGAGAACCGCGAGATGACCCAGGAATCGGTCGAGTTCATCCTGAACCTGTGGAGCCAGGAGCCCGGCTGGACCCACGACGGCAAGCACTGGAAGGGCTCGGTGCCTCACGGCATGCCCGACATGGACCTCGTGCATCACCTTCGCCCGCTGCAGCAGCCGCACCCGCCGATCGGGGTGGCAGGGCTCAACTCGCCGTCGCCGACGCTGGAGATGGCGGGTGAAAAGGGCTGGATCCCGATGAGCCTCAACCTCAACCCGCAGTACGTCAGCGGGCACTGGGATTCCTACGAGGCCGGTGCTCGCCGGGCAGGGCGCGAGGTCAGCCGCAGCGATTGGCGGATGGTCCGCGAAGTCTTCGTCGCTCCAACCGATGAGGAGGCCTGGGAGCTGTCCTACGGCGGGATGATGGGCCGGATGATGACCGAGTACTTCATCCCGCTGCTCGGCGCCTTCGACTTCCACAAGTTCCTCATCGACGAGCGCAACCCGCCTGCGGACGGCGTCGTCACCGTGGAGTACTGCGCCCGTAACAACTGGTTCGTGGGATCACCCGAGACCGTCGCTGCGTCGATCGAGAAGGTCTATGCCGACGTCGGAGGGTTCGGCCACCTGCTGCTGTTCTGCTTCGACTACTCCGAGGCACCCGAGGCCTGGCGCCGCTCGATGGACTTGCTGGCCAACGACGTCATGCCGCGGGTGGCACACCTCACCGGAGACTGAACCCGCGCAGGCAGGTGCGCCCGCTGCGGAGGCGGCAGGACCCTCAGCGACCAGCGATCCAGCAGGTCGCAACGTCGCTGAGGGTCCTGCCGTCGCCTCCGCTAAGACATCTGTGCCTCACCGCTTGAGTCCTCAGTCACCGCGAATACAGTGGCAAGCCATGGTGTCGGCACCGCGGGCGGCCACTTCGCCAGCGCTTCGGACGCTTCGAACGGAGGCCGAGGCGCTGGTTGAGCTCGGTCGGCGTCGCCTTTCCCAGTATTCGGGGATCGGTGCGCGGAGTGCGGCGCGACGACCGCCGATCTGGCCTCCGGCGCCCGAACTGCCCAAGGGCGACCCCCGTCTCGGACTGCGGGATCGCTGGTACTTGCTGGGTGTGGCCGATCTGGTCGGCAGCCAGCCGGTGCCGACACGCCTACTCGGCGAGGACCTGGTGGCGTGGCGCGACGGTGACGGCGCGGTACGACTCATGGCCGACCTGTGTCCGCACCGGGGCGCCCGGCTGTCGGTCGGCGATGTCGTCGGCGGCCAGTTGCAGTGCGCGTATCACCACTGGCGGTTCGACGGCGATGGCCAGTGCATATCGGTGCCGTCCCAGGGTGGCGCCTGCTCGCTGGCGGAGCGCACCCGCGTCAGCGTGAGCTATCCCGTCCGTGAGCAGGCCGGCTATCTGTGGGCGTGGATCGGCGAGAACGAGCCTGCACCGCTCAGGCTCCCGGCTGAATTCACCGACGAGCGCTACTCGACGTTTCCTGAGACCGTGGAATGGGGCGCCAACTGGATGCTCGGGCTGGAAAATCTCGTGGATCTGATGCATGCGCCGTTCCTGCATGCCCGCTCGATCACCCTCAATGAGGGGATCACCAACGACCGTGTGGTGGTCGACGATCACGACGACGGCTTCGAGGTCCGCCGCCGGGATCAGACAGGCACCAACTTCGACTGGATCGACATCCACACCGGCGAGCTTGCGTACGTCCGCTTGGACATCCCGCTGCCGCCCAGCGCCGGGCCGGGTCCGCCGCTGCGGATCCTGGGATTCCTGACGCCGCGTGACAATGCAGCGACGCTCGTGCACTTCCCCCGATTCCGTGCGGTGTCGGGCCGCGAGCGTCGCATCTGGCGGACGCTGTACCGGCTGCGCCTGCGCGGCACCCACCTGCACGTGCTCAATCAGGACAAGGAGATGCTGGAGGGCCTGCGCACGGTCGAGGAAGCCCGCCGCGACGAGCATCTCGCTCAGGCAGACCGACCGGTGGTGCACCTGCGTCGGGCGCTCGAGCCGGACTTCGAGGCGCAACGGCAGCGTTTCGGCCTCGACGAGCCGACGCCCCCGGAACCTCTTGCCCTGGCTGACTGATGCCGGGCCTCACGTAACCTGCGACCGCCGACCACCACAGGACACCAACGATGACCCAGACCGCCGCCGAAGCTGCCGAGCTGGAGGCTCGGATCGACGACATGTGCGCCATGCGCGACAGCCGGCGCGAGGACTGGGACACTTTGGCGTTTCAGACGAAAGCAGGCCCGCAGTACCGGCGCGCGCAGATCCGCTACATCGGCTCGGGCGGCACCGGCAACCACGAGGGTGACGAGCGGGCGCTGGCCGCCGAGCACTTCACCTTCTCCAACATGCTGCTGCCGCCAGGCGCCGAAGGCCCTGAGCACACCCACCACGACGTGGAGGAAGCGTTCTTCGTGCTCGAAGGCGAGCTCGAGGTAACAATCCACGACGGCGATGACTCCGCCAGCCGGCTGCTCGGCTACCGCGATCTCATCAAGATCCCGGCGGGCACTGCTCGATCGCTGCGCAATGTGGGCGAAACAGACGCTCTGTTCGTCGTCATGCTGGGTGCATCGAAGCCCCAGCTGCCCACCTATCCCCCGCACTCCCCCATGGCGGGGATCACGCGGGACTGAATCGTCAGCGCGACCGGCTCCAGCATGAGCCTGCACGGTCGCCGCGTCGTCGTCACAGGCGCTGGGCGCGGGCTTGGCGAGGCCATGGCGCATGCGATTGCCGCCGATGGCGGATCGGTCGTGGTGGCCGAGCTGGTGCCCGAGCGCGGCGAGCAGGTCGTGAGCGACATCAGGGCCGCCGGCGGTGCTGCCGAGTTCGTGCCGACCGATGTGAGCGACGAGTCGTCGGTCGCTGATCTTGCCGCTCATGTCTCGGGTAGCGGCGGGCTCTGGGGCGTCGTGAACAACGCCGGCCTGGCCGACGCCGTGGGCGGCAAGACGTTCTGGGACATCACGCCTGAGGAGTGGGATCGGATTCACGCCACCAATGCCCGGGGGCCGTGGCTGGTGAGTCGGGCGCTCGCCCCGCAGATGATCGGCGCAGGCGAAGGCCGGATCGTCAACATCGCGTCGGATGCGGCGCTGTACGGCTCGCCCCGGCTGGCGCACTACATCGCCTCGAAGGGAGCGCTCATTGCGCTGACACGGGCCATGGCACGCGAACTGGGCGACCACGGCATCACCGTGAACGCTGTGGCACCAGGGCTGACACAAGGGCCGTCGGCCGAGAGGATCCCCGCGGAGCGTCATGCTCTGTACGCCGCCAACCGGGCCATCAACCGACCCCAGCAGCCGGAGGACGTGACTGGCGCAGTCACGTTCCTGCTCTCGGACGACGCCGGCTATATCACCGGTCAGACCATCGTCGTCGACGGCGGCTTCGTGATGTCATGAATGACGGACCCGCTCGCAACGGCGGCGACTTGCTCGTCGAGGTGCTGAGGACACTCGACGTCGAGGCTGCGTTCGGCGTGGTGAGCGTGCACAACCTGCCGCTGGTCGATGCCCTGACGCATCAGCTGCGATGGGTGCCCACCCGCAGCGAGGCAGCAGCCGTCAATGCCGCCGACGGGTACGCCCGTGCGAACCGTACGCCCGGGTGCGCGGTGACCTCCACCGGCACCGGCGCAGCAAATGCAGCCGGTGCACTTGTCGAGGCCCTGACCGCGGGCTCGCCGGTGATGCATGTCACCGGCCAGATTCCCAGCGAATACATGGGGCGCGGCCGTGGCGTGATCCATGAGACCCGGGACCAGCTCGGGCTGCTGCAGGCCTGCTCGGTGTCGGCGGCAACTGTCGGAGCAGATGCGCATTCCGATTTCGCTGCAGCTGCCGGTCGCTTGGGCTGCCACCCGCGCGGCCCGGTCAGCCTGGAATGGCCGATCGACCTGCAGTACAGCGAAACGGTCCCGTTCGAGTCGTCTGCGGGTGGCGCGACAGCGCACTCGTCAGGTTCGGCTGAAGTGCCCGGACCTGACCATGCCGCGCTGGACCGCGCCGCCGAACTCATCGCTGCTGCGGAACGGCCGCTGGTGTGGGCAGGTGGCGGTGCGGTCGGCAGCGGGGAGCAGATCGACGATTTGCTGGGACACACCGGCGCTGGCCTGTTCACCTCCAACGCAGGCCGCGGCGTGCTGCCCGAGACCGATGCACGGGTCATCGGCAACTTCGCGGCCTCGGCGGCAGGCGCCGAATTGCTCGGCCAAGCCGACCTGCTGATCTCGGTCGGCACGCATTTCCGCTCCAATGAAACCCGCAGCTACCGCCTCGCTGTGCCTCCGTTGCACGTCCAGATCGACGTCGACGCTGCAGCGGTCGGGCGGGTGTATCCGACCGATGTCGGGATCGTGGGCGAAGCCGGCGTCGTGCTCGATGCACTCAGTCGGCGACTGGCGGGTGGAGCGGCAGCAGCGCAGCCTGCGTGGAGCGCAGCCGTCGCCGCGGCCCGAACCCGATGCCGGGCGCGGCTGCGCCGCGACATCGGGCCGTATTCGAAGATCTGCGACATCATGACGAGCGTGCTCAGCGATGGGGCGCCCCGTGTCCGCGACATCACCATCCCGAACAGCTCGTGGGGCAACCGCCTGCTGCCGATCATCGATCCCGCCACCAACGTGGTGCCCCGCGGCGGCGGCATCGGTCAGGCTGTGGGCATGTCGATCGGCACCGCGGTAGCCCGTCCCACCGAGCCGACCATGGTGATGGTCGGCGACGGCGGTCTTGCGCCGCAGCTCGGCGAGCTGGCCACACTCGCCCAGGAGAGCCTGCCGGTGACGGTCGTAGTCTTCGACGACGGTGGCTATGGCGTGCTGCGCAATACCCAGGACCAGCACCTCGGCCGACGCTCAGGCGTCGACCTGCTGACCCCTGATCTTGCTTCGGCAGCAACGGCATTCGACATGGGCTATTCCGATGCGTTAACGCCTGACGACTTCGCCCGTGCGTTCGAGGCAGCCATGAATGCGGGAAGCCCGCAGTTGATCCGGGTGGACTGCGAGGCACTCGGACCGATGCCGGTGCCGTTCGTGCCTCCAGTTGAGATGCCCGCGGCGGACCGATGACGACTCCTGCAACCAGCCGACATCGAGGCAGGCTGCGATGACCGTCGAGCCAGAAGCCGCGCAGGATTCGTCATCGAGCGGGCTGATCTCGCGTAGCCACCTGGGCATCGAGCCGTTCACGCTGTTTCGGCCGGAGTCGCTGGCCGACGCAGCGGCCAGCGTGGCCAACGGAGCGTGGGCACATGCAGGCGGCATCGACGTTGCCCAGCGTCTGCGGCACGGTGAATCGACCGAGTCCGTGGTACGGCTGGGCGGGCTCGAAGCTCTCACCGAGATCTCGCTGCATGACGGCGCGCTGTTCATCGGGGCGGCGGTCACGCACGCCCGCATCGAGTCCGACGCTCTGGTGCTTGCCCATCGACCTGACCTGGCTGCCACGTGGCGGACGATCGGCAACGTGCGCATTCGCACCGCCGGCACCGTCGGCGGCAATCTCATGTCGCTTGACACCGGCTACGACTCGGCACCGATCCTGGCAGCAGCTGGCGCCTCGCTGATTTTCCTTGATTCCGGCGGCACCGAGCAGCGCTGCTCGGTGGCCGATCGGGCCGCGGGCAGGCTGCTGGTGGGCTGCGAGGTGCCGCTTGAAGGCCGTGTCGTGTACGACCGATCGCTCAAGCCGGTCGCCTCGGTGGCCGTCGGCGATCGGTACGCCGCCATCGGCTGCGCGTATCGCAACGTCGAGATCATCGAACTCGAGTTCGATGCCAACAGCGCTGACGGAGCCGACGGTGCCCACGGCGCCGGTGGCAGGGTCGATCTCGACGCCGTGCGTGCCGCATTGGACTCGCTCGGCGAGCCGCTGGATGACGCCAATGCCTCATCCGGATACCGGCGCCGCGTGATCGAGGTACTCATCGAGCGCTGCGTGCAAGTGCACGCAGCAGGCGCGCCAGCGAGCCCCGGCCATGACACCGGACAACTGTCGCCCGGCGACGATCCCCAGCGTGAGAGCGCTGCGCCGACAGGGCAACCCGGCCAAGCGAGAACACGACGAGGCGACGGCCAGGTGGCCGGCAACGCCGGCTCGCTGGATCTCGAGATGCAGCTGAACGGCAGCCCCTTCGAGGCTGCTGCGCCGGTCTCGGAGATGCTGGTTGACACGATCCGCTCCCGGGCTGGCCTCAGTGCAACCCGTGTCGGCTGCGATCAGGCAGTCTGCGGCGCCTGCACGGTGCTGGTCGACGGTCTGCCCACGGCGTCATGCTCCACGTTCGCCTGGCAGGCCGCCGGGCGCGACATCCACACGATCGAAGCGGCCAACGAATCCCCAGGCGTCAAGCCGACCGGGAGCCTTCCCGCCGTCATGCGAGAGGTGCAGCAGGCATTCGCCGAGACCAGCGCATTCCAGTGCGGCTACTGCACACCTGGCCTGATCCTGACCGCCAGCTCCCTGCTGGCGCACCATCCGGATCCCGACCGCAGCACGATCGTGGACTGGCTCGACTCGAATGTGTGCCGCTGCACCGGCTACCTGATGGTGATCGAAGCCGTCGAGGCAGCGGGGGCCGCACTGCGTGACCGGTCCGACACACTCCGGGTACCGGCGACATGACCCGGTCGGACGCGTCGCTGAAGGTCACCGGCACCGCGCCGTACGCCGTCGACGTGGCGCTGTCGGGGATGTTGCACGCGAAGGTGCTCCGCTCGCCCCACGCCCATGCGCTCGTCACCCGCATCGACACCGCCGCCGCCGAGCAGGCCCCCGGTGTGCGGGCCGTGCTCACCCGCCGTGACCTGCTCGACGGCGAGCACCGTGACCGGTGGGCCGCCGCTGACCTCCAGCACCGTCCATCGGATGCGCCGCTCGTCGCCGCGCACAGCTACGGCTACTTCATCAAGGATCAGCCGATCCTTGCGCTCGACCGCGTGCGCTGCATCGGCGATCCGGTGGTCGCCATCGCCGCCGAGACCGAGCTCGATGCGGCCCGGGCGCTCTCACTGGTGCAGGTCACCTACGAGCCGCTGCCGGCGGTCACTAACTTCGACGAAGCGCTTGCAGATGGGGCGCCGGAGATTTTCCCCGAAGCGCCGCTGGGGATGACGCCCGCCTACGGACAGGGTGCAAGCGGAGGCGCCCGGCCGCGCCCCAATGTCTGCTACCGCTTCGGTTACGAGACCGGCGATCCTGGGGCATTCAACGGCTGCGACCACGTCTTCACGGACGTCTTCGCGTTCGACGGCCGCCAGCAGCATCTCCACCTCGAACCCTTCGTGGCCGTGGCCAGGTGGTCGGCTCAGGTCACCGGCGACGACAGCCGGCTGGAGCTGTGGTCGAGCTGCCAGAACCCGTTCCCGGTTCGCAAGGAGATGGCTCGCCTGCTGGGCATCGGCGAGCAGCGGGTGCGCATGCACGTCCGCTATCTCGGCGGCGGCTTCGGGGCCAAGAACGGCTGCAAGACCGAGCCCATTGCAGCACTGCTGGCGCTCAAGGCCGGCGCGCCAGTCCGCTACTGCCTGACGCTCGACGAGGGCTTCTGGACGATGCGCCAGCACAACGCCCGCCTGACGCTTCGCACCGGCGTCATGGCCGACGGCACGTTGGTGGCCCGAGACGCCGAGGTGCTGCTCGACGCCGGCGCGTACGCCGACGCCAGCCCGCTGGTGGCCGAGAAGGCCGGCTACCGGGTGGCGGGGCCGTACCGTTGGCAGCACATCCGCTCGGTCACCGATGCAGTGCTCACCAACACCACTCCGGCCGGCCCGTTCCGGGGCTTCGGAGGCACGCAGGCCAACTTCGCCTGCGAGAGCCAGATCGACATGATCGCTGAACGGCTCGGCATGGATCCGGTGGAGCTGCGCCGCCGCAACCTGATCGGGCTGGGCGAGTCGTACGTGCCGGGCGAATCAGCCATGGACTCCGATCTCGTCGAGGGGCTCGAGCTGGTGGCGTCGCACATCGGGATGGACAGCCCTCGTCCGGCGGGGCGAGGTCGCGGTGTCGCGGTGGGTTTCAAGGACTCGGGCGGGGTGAACAAACCGGCACAGGCCCGGGTGAAGGTGGCCACTTCGGGCGACGCCTGGGTGCAGTGCGGCACCGTCGAGATGGGCCAAGGCGCACAGACCGCCCTGCGAGAGGTGGCCGCTCGCATTCTCCGGCTGCCACGGTCTCGCGTGCATTGGTCCGACATCGACACCGACCACACCCCGTTCGACCAGGGCACCAACGCATCGTCGGCGATCTCGGTGATGGGCCAGGCCGTCCAGAAAGCCGCCGAGGCCGCGCGGCTGCGGGTTCTGCTCTTCGCCAAGACAGAGCTCGGCGTACCGCTGGAGCGTCTCGATTTCGCGGACGGCTTCATCCACGTGACTACCGAGACTGGCAGCGGAGGCGAAGATCGCAGCGACGACAGGAATGGGCCTGAGCCCCGTCCTCTGGCACCGATGGTGATGGGCGTCTACGGCGGCACCGGCTACGAGTTCACCGGCGAGGGATTCTTCAAGGCACCCACCGAGAGCCGGGCCCCGCTGGAGTCGCCGTGCGTGTCGTGGGAGTACGGCTGGGGCGCCGCGGAGGTGTCGGTAGACGCCGAGACCGGCGCAGTGACGGTGCACCGGTTGGTTGTCTCGGGCGATGCAGGCACGGTGTTGCACGAGGGCGCCTGCCGGGGCCAGGACGAGGGCGCGGCGATCATGGGGCTCGGCGGTGCCCTGTTCGAGACCATGCGCTTCGACGGCTCCGCGCTGACCAACGGCAGGCTCGTCGACTACCGGGTGCCACGGGCCAGCGACCTTCCAGCGGAGTTCGTGTCGATCACCCAGGAGCAGGGCCACGGCCCGGGACCGTTCGGCTCGAAAGGCCTCGGCGAGGGAGCGATGCTGCCGATCGCATCGGCCATCGCGAACGCTGTCGCCGATGCCACGAGCGTCCGTGTCACCTCCATGCCGCTGACGCCCGAAACCGTGCTCGCCGCGCTCGACGAAACGAGGACTGAGCGATGAGTTCAGCGTCGTGGGCGGTCACTCACCTCCGTCACATTTCGCTGCGCTGCGCGGCGTTCGACGAGAGCGTCGACTACTACTCAGGGCCTTGGGGCCTGCAGCGGCTCGCTGATTCCGATGATGGCACCGCCGTGCTGCGGGCAGCAGGCCCGGAGCATCACGTGCTCGAACTGCAGCGAACAGATCGCAATGGCATCGACCACATCGGCCTCGGACTCGCCGACGACCGGGCCGTCGACGCTGCGGCAGCCGGGCTGGCAGAACGCAACGTGGCACTGCTGAGCGAGCCCGCCGAGTTGGATCGTGCTGGCGGCGGCTATGGATTCCGGATCGCGGACCCAGAAGGGCGTGTTGTCGAGCTGGCTGCCCGCACGGAGGCGGTCAGACCGCTCGACACCGGTGCCGCGCCGGTCAAGCTCGCGCATGTCGTGCTCAATACCGCAGACATCGAAGCGCTGTGCACCTGGTGGTGCGACGTGCTGGGTTTCCGGGTGAGCGACTGGAGCGAGCGCCAGATGGTGTTCCTGCGCTGCAACACCGACCATCACTCCATCGCGTTCAACCGGGCCGAGTGGGCCTCGCTCAATCACGTGGCGTATGAGGTCTCATCGCTGGACGCCTACATGGCATCGCTGGGGCGGCTCAATCGGGCGGGTCACACCGTGGGCTGGGGTCCCGGACGCCACGGGCCGGGCAACAACGCTTTCGGCTACTTCGTCGACCCCGCCGGCACCGTTCCCGAGATCACCGCCGAAGTCCAGCAAGTCGACGAGGCGACGTGGGTGCCGCGTACCTGGCCCCGCACGCCCGAGCTGTCCGACCGCTGGGGCACGGCTGGACCTCCCTCTCCCGAGATGCGCCAGCACATGGCCGGAGCGCCCGACTAGGCGACAGTTCTGCTGGGTTGGCTGCTCAGCTAACCGAGCTGCCGCAGGGAGACGGCTGCGCCGTCGACGGCTTCCTGGGAACTGCAGATCAGCACGATCGCCGGGACGTGCGCGCTGGCGGCAGGCACGATGCGCCAGCTCCTGCCCACGGCCTGTACCTCGTGGCAGCCTCCGTCAGAGCCGGCGAACCAGCCTTTCGCCCGCATCAGGCCCGTCGGTGATGACTCGAACCAGCGTGCGACGTCGGCCACTTCCCACGGTCTTGCCGGCGTCACGACAGCACTCGCCACCTCGAAAGGGTGCTCTCCTGCGTCGGCTGGGAAGGTCGCTCCACGCAGTGCAGCGCCGAGCAGCAGCCGAGGGTCGATGCGGCCGTGCACCGCAGGAACGACCATCCGGCCCGGCGCAAGCCGGCTGAGTTGATCCGTCAACCCTGCAGCCTCGTCGCCGCCTGCCAGATCCACCTTTGACAGCACCACCAGGTGAGCCACATCGATCTGACGACGCACGGCGGGTCCGACGCGCGGGTCGCTCAGCTGGGAAGCCAGTTGCTGCGCATCCACCACGGCAACAACACCGTCCAGCGTGCAGCCTGCGGCCCCCTCGACGGCCAGCGCCAGCGTGGCGGGATCGGCGACTCCGCTGGCTTCCACCACGATGGCATCGCTCGTCTGGGCACCTGCCAGCCCTTCCAGCGTCTCGGCAAGATCGTCTACCAGTGCGCAGCACGCGCATCCGTTCGTGAGCTCGACCCGGTCGGGCGTTCGTGACGCGACATGCAGCCCCTCGAGAGCAGCAGCGTCGATGTTGACAGGCCCGATGTCATTCACCACGGCAGCGATGCGCAGCCCAGCCGGCTCAGTCAGCAGCCGGCGCAGCACCGTGGTCTTGCCGCTGCCAAGGAAACCCGTCAGAACCGTGACGCCGACGGCTTCTGCACCGCCGTCGCCGGGCTGTCGCCGCGCCGCTGCGATCGAGCCGACGGTGGCCTGCCACGCAGCGTCGAACTCGTCGATGCCCCCGGGCTGCGCTCGCAGAGGCCCCCGATCGCCCGAGTTCGTCTCGGCGTTCATGTGCCTCAGTAGATCCGGGGCACGATGCGCCACGGCACCTGACTGCGGTACCGCTCCCACAGTTCGCCGTACTTGGCGGCGCAGCGCCGGTCATCATCGCGTTCACGCGGCACCAGCAGCAGCACGTAGTACAGCGGGTACAGCCACGGCCAGACCACCGCAGGCCGCCCCAGGGCCAGCGCGAGCCCGCTCGCCATGGCGATCTCGCCCAGGTAGTTGATGTGCCGGGACAAGCCCCAGAAGCCGCCGGCGAGCAGGCTGCTCTCGCCGTCGGACAGCGCCCGGGGCGCCAGTCCCAGGAATGATCGCTCGGGGTCTCGCTTAAAGCTGTACTTCTGCATGTTCGATCCGCGCGCCAGCGTCCATCCGAACAGGAACACGACGGCAGCCACGACCGTCAGCCAGACGGGCGCCTGCGGGTTGGGGCGATCAGCCACGGCCCACAGGCCGACGGCGTAGAAGTACGGGTACCAGCACAGACAGCCCCACACGAGCTTGAACCCCACCCGTTCCGCGAAGAGGTCGTACGTGTACAGGTGGACGTGCTCGAAGACCAGATAGTCGCACACGAACCAGCTGAACAGCACCACGTACAGCACGACCCCCGGTGACACGTCATCGGGGTACGTCTCGAAGTGGTGGGCGGCGAACGAGAGCAGGTTGAGCTCGAGCAGCGTCGCGCCCGCCAGGTACAAGTACATCTTGGCGTCGGCTTGGCCCCTGAATGGCTGCGGGTTGGCCCGGCGTCCCAGATACAGCTCGGCGAGCAGCCGCTTTCCCCCAGGCGGTGCCCCCACCACCACCGCAGCCGATGCCAGCAGCCCCAGCGTCAGCGCGCCTGCGGCCCCCGACCAGCGGTGGTGCCACAACCAGTCCCACTCCATGACGCCGCTGACACAGCCGATGCACCAGAGCGCCACGGTGACTGTGAAGACCAGCAGGCCGTTGATGCGGTAGCTCAGCGCCTCCCCGCTGCGTTCATGGCGTGCATAGCCGGTCACACGTCGCGCTGGCAGTAGCAGGTGCAGCACTCCGATGACGGCAAAGACAGCCCACGGGGCGAAGAAGCCCGCCAGGAAGTCGATCACGTCACGTCTCTCGTGCTCCTGCCGATGACGCGCACGGCGCTGCGGCGGCTCAGCAGACGCCCCATGAGCACCGCTGTCATACGGTTGACGAATCCCGGCACGAAGCGAGGCCCCCGGCTGAGTGCATCGAGGGTCTGGCGGGCGGCCTCCTGCGGGCTCAGCATGCCAGGCACCTTCTTGCCGAAGTTCTTCTGGTATCCCGGGGTGGGCATCGCTCCGGCGCAGCACGCGACAACATCGATGCCGCGGGACCGCAGCTCATACCACAAGCTCTCGGCGAGGTGGGTATTGAAGGCTTTGCTCGCCGCATAGACGGCGATGTTGGGCGTCCCCTGGAGGCCAGACAACGACGACATCAGCACCACGGCTCCCCGTCCCCGATCGCACATCGCCGGAGCCAGCGCCCGCACTGCCAGCATCGGTCCACGCATATTGACATCCACTGCTCGGGCGATCTCGGGTTCGGAATTGTCCAGAAACGGGCCCAATGGCGCGAATGCCGCGTTGTAGATGACG